>DEJQ01000034.1 GCA_002353575.1 Prevotellaceae bacterium UBA2744 | reverse complement strand
CATCTGTCATTGCGTCACATAGTACTTTAAAATTGCACACTATGATAATGTTGGAAGTAAGAGGAAGTGAGGAGTTGACAGTTAATAGATAATAGTTAATAGTTAAGCTGACCGGGCAAATGCCTGGTCAGCTTTTTTTGTACAAACTCCGATGTTCCAATGTTCCAGCTAGTTTTTCAATGATTTATTTTGTATTTTACTCGCTTACTTGTATCTTCGCGCATCTGTAAATGCAAGGAGGCATGAAATGAAGAGATACACATGTTTTATTTTTTCTGTTGTATTTATCTGTAGTTGGGTGCTGCCGATGCTTCTCGCTTCATGAGCTATGACGATGCTCTTCGCTATTTTCGTGCTCTTATAAAACAAGGTAAGCTAAAGAAATAATGAAATAAACGATTATGGAAGTCATACAAAGTTTTACGATTGATCATACCTGTTTGAAACCGGGTATTTATGTTTCGCGTGTGGATAGGGGGTTCACTACTTTTGACCTGCGCATTACCGAACCGAATAAGGAACCTGCTGTGGCTCCTGCTGCTATACATAGCATTGAACACCTGATGGCTACATGGTTCCGCAATTCAAGGGCGAAGGAAGATGTGGTGTATGTCGGTCCGATGGGATGCCTGACGGGTATGTATATAATTATGACTGGCTCTTATTCAGTAGAGGATATGAGGCAGCTGACCATCGAGTGTCTGGAGTGGATTCTGACTCAGACGGAGGTGCCAGCCACAACTCCGGAGACTTGCGGTAATTATCTGCTGCACGATTTGCCTATGTGTAAGTGGGAGTGTGCACGATACCTTGACCGCCTGAAGAATGATTTCCACTGCGAGTATAATAAGTTGCAGGTTACTCTTGAGGACGGCTCGGTTTTTGCCGATGCATAGTTTTTACAGATAAAGAAGCAAGGCAAAACGCCTTGCTTCTTTTATTATTCTATTGTGTAGGTATAGATGCGACGAGGAGTATCCGTAGTGTCGTGAAAATGGAGCTGTTCCGGCTTGTATCCGTCGGCAGGGTAGGCTACTACTACACTATAGATGTGTTTCGTATTCTTAGGTATGCGAAGGGTGGTCTTGCCTTTCGTAATGATGTCGGAGTAGGTGGCGCGGTTGTCGTCATCTACTGCAACAAGGCGGTAGGCAAAGCCGTCGGAGGGCGATTCGGCATTGACCTTGAGAGTTGCTTTTTTGCCTTTGATTGCCACTGGTCGGACGTTGACACCATAGGCCATCAGCGGAGAGTCGTTGAGCAACTGGTTGGAGTAACGGCTGCATGCTTCGTGTACACGGGGATAGTCAAAAGTTATAAGACGACTATATGCATCGCATAGTTCGATGGCAAATTGGCGCTCATCGAGATTGAACATACGCATATAGGTCTGAGCTGGGTCTTCACTTCGTTTACCGGCGCGGAAGAGGTCAGCTATGACCGTGCGACCATGCAAGTAGCTCCAATGCTCCAAGACGTAGGGGGAGTGGTATATGTTTTCAGGAGCAAGGAAAGGTAGGTTTGCCTGTTTGATGAATGCCTGCCAATGGAAGTATTCGTCGTCAATCCAGTGTGGGTTTACCTGCCAAAGCATCCACTGACTGCACATTTCGAAGATGCCGCCTCCGCCCCAGCATTCGCCTTGTCCGTCGCTTATAATCTGACTTTGGAAGGAGTGACCTATCTCATGTGCAATGGCATTGAGGTTACGGTCTTTTACTCGGTTTGGGGCTATCCAAAGGGCTCCGATGGTTTCGTCGTAGTCGCCGCCATAGGCTGTGCCATCGAGCGAGTAGTTGAGCATTGCCATCATACGATAGCGGTCTGCCTTGCTGCCAGGCAGGATAAACCGGAGCGAGTCTTTATAGAATGAGTAGAAACTCTCGAGCTTTGTAGTAAGGTTCTGCAAATCGACAGTCATGTCGGTACCCTCAAGTTGTGGGGCTTTACTAAGGTCTTTGCCGAATCCGCGTTCCCAAAAGACCACGAAGTTTGGGGTGAGTGCCATACGCTGATAGTTCCAGCGGGCTGTGTCGCTCTCGAATTTATTCTGGCGTAACTCTTTCGGAATGTATATTTCTTTTTCCTGAGCGAATAGGACTGATGTAAAAAACAGTAGGGATGATGTGAGAAGTAAGATTTTTTTCATAGTATTTATGTTTTTTATAGTGTACGGCTAATATAAAAAATTAAAAAACGGGTAACTATTGTTATCCGTTTTTGTTGCGGTGCGTACGAGACTCGAACTCGTGACCCCATGCGTGACAGGCATGTATTCTAACCTACTGAACTAACGCACCGTTCCGTTTTGCGAGTGCAAAGGTAGGGCTTTTTTTATTACCTGCAAACTTTTAAAGGATATTTTTTCGAAAAAAATGAATTTATTGTGTTTTTGGGGGACTATTGCCGTTAAAATCGGCTTCCGCCACCTCCAAAACCACCTCTGCCGCCGCCATTACCGCCGCCTCGTTCGCCTCTGCCTTCGCCCCTGCCACGGCCTTCACCCTCGCCATTGAAGTCTTCACGCTCGTAGGCATCACGCATCTGACGCTGATTGCGTAGGTTTTGGCGTGCTTCTTTATTGCCAAACATATTGAGTCGATAGATAAAGTGCACCATGAAGTAGGAGTTGATGCTGTTTGTCTCGGTATCGCGACGTGAGTATGCTGAAATGACTCGGCTGATATTGCTGCGCTGATGTAGTATGTCGAAGAGTTGAAGGCTCACGGTTGCCTGACGTTGGGAGAGGAAACGATAGCTGAGTTGTGCATTCCATATGACCTCGTTGGTGTTCATCTCTGACGACGAGTAACCTCGTCGGCTGTTAATCTGTATGTCGGTTGAGAATCCGAAACCATTGTTAAAGTTGCCTGTAGATGAAAGGCCATAGGAGAAGTTGAAGGTGTTTTGATTTGTTGCTTGCACAACATCGCTTGCAGACCGGGAGTAGTTGAAGCGTCCATTGGCGCGTATGTCCCAGTAGCCCATGCGGAGGGTGAGACTGAGGTTTTCGCCTACAGAGGTCTGATGCACTGTGTTGGTAAGTGTCTGTTTGTTCTGATATATGTAGCTGACATGATTCTGATAACCGAAGGTAGTGGAGGTGTTGAGCATGAGCTTTTCCCAGAAAAGTGGCGTGTTGAAACCTGCATTTGCGTTCATGTTCCAGTTGCCTGAGATATTTTCGGGACGTGTCTTCTGTCCACCTGTCTGTGTGTTGTACTCTGTGCGATTGGTTATGGCATTGAGTGTGTTTGAGAAGGTAAGTCGGCCAAATATGCTCTGTGAGGTTTCCTGCAGGTAGTTGTTGTAGTTCACAGTTATATTATTAGTGAATGATGGTTTCAAATCCGGATTACCCTGACGTATGTTGAGAGGATTTGAGTTGTCGGTAAGATTGAAGAGATCTGTCATCTCTGGCTGTTGGGTATTACCACGATATCTGATGCGCAGGGTGTGCTGCTTAGAGAAACGGAATCGTGCATTGAGTGTAGGGCTAACGTGAATGATAGTACGTCTGGCAAGGGTGTCAAGTCCCTGATACTGGTACGACATATGCTGCTGCTGACCGTCGAAACGTACACCTGCACTGAGATTGAGCAGTGAAGTGATGTAACGGAATGATAACTCGAGATGGTGAGTTTTATTTATATTATCGGTATAGCGCGAGAGAGAATCGGATAGAAACTCATAGTAGTTGGGGGCAACGAGTCCGTACTGTCCGTAGTCGTCCCATAGTTGCTGACCTATAGCGTTTATCTTTCCGAAGTCGTAGGTGTTACCGTCGGAGTGGCGTTTCTGGTAGTTGTAGTTGTAGTTAAGTTGGGCAAAGAGATTACGCAGGATAGGTTCGGAGTAGGTGAAACCTACGCTGAAACTACGGTTATATGACGGTGTGTAGCGATGACGGTAAGTTACGTCGGTAGAGTCATTACGCTGATAGTAGATGACATGAGAGTAGTTGGTATTCTTGTTTTTGTTGCCCGATGTGGCACCAGTGACGCGAAGGCTTACGTTTCGTCCGCTGCGACCACTCTCGGCCAGTCCGCCAAACCACGGTTTTCCACCCAAACGGCGGTTGAGCATTATATTGGCATTGGCACTGTAGCTGCTGCCGTCGCTGTAGGATTGGGTGTTGTTGCTGTTTACTTTCTTGTCGTGACTGATTGCGTCCAGCTGGTCAAGCGGAGAGTTGATTCCTGTGGTGTAGGGGTCGTTGTTGAACGAGGCGGAGCGGCCGCTGCTGTTGGTGTCTGTGTCGCCAATGGAAAACGACGGACGGACGAGTAGGGTCGTGAGCGAGTCTGGTTTCCACTCTATCTTAAAGTCGCCGTTGAAATTGTTGTTGGTGTTTACGCTCTTGTTGAAACTGTTGGAATAGGAAGGCGAACTGGTTACGAAATTCTGACTGGCTGAGCTTGTCTCCAGCCTGTTCTTACGACCAGAGTATCGCATATTCCCCCCCACCTCAATCTTATCGAAGTCGAAGGCTATGTTGAATCCGCTCATTCCACTGTTGGTAATACCGCTATTGCCACCACGACCGCCGCCACCGCCTGTCTGGTCGTTTGTGTTGTTGTATGAACCCACAAGACTCGCCTGACGCTTGTCGGTGAAACGGTTTACCATAAGTCGGCTGGCAAAACGGTTGCGACTGCCGTAGCCGACATCGACATTACCGAACCATCCTTTCTTCATCCCTTTCTTAATACCTATGTCGATAACAGTCTCTTCTTCTCCGTCGTCTATGCCTGTGATACGGGAGAGATCCGACTGTTTGTCATAGGTCTTTATTTTGTCGATAATCTCTGTAGGCAGGTTCTTCATTGCCATATTCTTGTCTGTAGAGAAGAATTCTTTTCCCTCGACAAGTATTTTTTTGACGGTCTTGCCGTTTATCTTCACGGTACCGTCATCGCCCACCTCTGCCCCCGGGAGTTTGCGGATGAGTTCTTCAAGCACACTTCCCTCAGGTACTTTGAATGCGTCGGCATTAAAGATGATAGTATCTTCCTTTACCTGTACCTCCTTTAATTGTGCAGTGACTACGGCTTGATTGAGTTCGATATTGGAGGGGGTAAGCATGACGGTACCCATCTGCACAGGAGCTGTGCGTGCTGTTGCTACGTCAATTGTGCGATAGAAGGTATGATACCCCAGATATGAAATCTTGATAATGTAACGACCAGGACGTACATTCTTCAGTGTCCAGTTGCCGGTGGCATTTGAAATGGCTCCCGTAATCATCGTTGTTGAGTCAGTCTGGCAAAGCAATACAGAACAGCTCTGCAGGGGAACTCCTTCCTCGGAATCAAGCACGCGACCGGAGATTGTCAGCGGAGAGCCTTGGGCAGGCTTTCTGTCCTGAGCTGAGACAGGCAATAAATGTAGCCATAGAATAACCGGTAATACTGGTAATATGCGGAGAGCCAGAGACAGGTATGTGCGTAGGAAAGATGCCATATAAGATGGTAGAATATTATTATGAAATATGAGTAACCATTTTGTATGACATCTTTTCTGACGAAAGGTTTAATGCTAAAACTTGTTTTTCAGAAAAATCCTGTTACTGTTGCAGAGCCTGAAGCAGTTGGTCCATGGCAGTAGAAGGATTGCCCGTCTGGTCGAGCAGACTTACAAACTTACTGCCTATGATAGCTCCGGAGGCATTCTGCTGGGCAGAAGTGAGTGTCTGACGGTTGCTGATACCAAAGCCGATCATGCGTGGATTGCGCAAAGAAAGGCTGTTGATATGGCTGAAGTAAGCCTGCTTGGAATCGTCGAACTGCTTCTGTGCTCCTGTAGTCGATGCAGAGCTGACCATGTAAATAAATCCGTCGGTATTATCGTCTATGAATCGGATGCGCTCGTCGCTGGTTTCGGGTGTTATGAGCATGATGATGCGCACATCATAGCGGTCGGCAATTGGTTTGTAGTTTTCCAGATAGTCCTTGAATGGCAGGTCGGGAATGATGACCCCGTCGATGCCGACTTTTACGCATTGCTGACAGAACTGTTCGAATCCGAACTGCATGATTGGATTCAAGTATCCCATCAGGATGAGGGGGATGGTTACGTCGGTACGAATTTCGGACAACTGCGAGAAAAGGGTACGAAGACTCATGCCATTCCTCAGGGCTTTTGTTGCCGCATCCTGAATGACAGGTCCATCGGCCATCGGGTCTGAGAAGGGGACTCCCACCTCAATCATATCGACTCCTTTCTGCTGAAGGGTGCGAATGATGTCTGTTGTGCTGTTGAGAGTCGGATGGCCAGCACAGAAATAAATGGATAGGATGTTTTCGCGTTTTGTGGCGAAAAGGTTATTTATACGATTCATTGTAACGTTTAGATTTTAATGTTTAACGTTTAATGTTTAATTATTAGAGTTTAGTAGTGAACCGGAGCAGCATGTCGGTATTTTTTACAGCAGGGACGGTTTCGAAGCGAGAGTTGAGGTCGATACCGAAGAAACGGGGATGGCGGATTCTGCCAATCGATTCTGCGTCGTCGGGTCCTATACCGCCACTGAGCAGGAAGGGAAGTTTGCCATGATAGTGGTTGAGCAGCGACCAGTCGAATTGAGTGCCGCTGCCTCCATAACCGACACAGGCAGTTTCAAAAAGGAAGTAGTCTGCGTAGCGGGCATAATCGCGTGTTTTCTTGAAGTCTTCAGATGATGAAACGGAAATGGTCTTTATTATACCTATGTCCAGTCCCAACTGTTTGCGGAGAGCCTTGCAGAATTCCGGTGTTTCATCGCCGTGCAGCTGAACGAGATTCAGCTCGTAGTCTGCCACATGCTGTCGTATGTCATCTATATCACTGTTTACGAATACGCCGACACGCTTGGTATGGCGGGGCAGGTAATCAGGTACCGTCTCCACATATCGTTTGCTCTTTGGGTAGAATATGAATCCCATCCACTGGGCAATGCCGAGGATGTCGAGTGTGCGAATGTTTTGGGCATCGCGCATGCCACATACTTTTATTATCATGCTGTAATGGAACTGATGAACTGACTGAGAGCCTGGGCGGGGTCTGCTGTCTTCATGAATGTCTCGCCGATAAGGAAACCACGAAAACCGATTTGCCGCAACTGACGTACTGTGTTCGGATTGGATATGCCCGATTCGCTTACGAGCAGGTAGTTTTTCGGCAGTAGCTGTGCAAGGCGGAACGAGTTGTTCACATCTGTATGGAAAGTTCCGAGATTACGGTTGTTCACTCCCACCATATCGATATTACTGCCAACATATTCTAATTCGGCTTCCGAATGCACTTCGAGCAGGGTTTCCAGTTGTAGCTGGTGGGCTACATTTGCAAAGTGCCTGCATTCGTCCTTCGTCAGGCAGGCTGCGATGAGCAGGATAGCATTGGCACCCATCTCGCGAGCCTGATATACCTGATACTCATCGATGATGAAGTCTTTGCGTAGTATAGGGCAGGTAACTCCCATACGACGGGCGTTGCGTACGAAATTAGGATGACCTCCGAAGTACCATGAGTCGGTCAGGATGGATATAGCTGCAGCACCGGCTTTCTCATATCCCACAGGTACTACAGTGGATTGGGCATTTGCATTTATCCACCCCTTCGAGGGACTCTTGCGCTTGAATTCCGCAATGATGCCAGATGGAGACTTTGACAAGGCTGAGCGCATTGAGTAGTCGGTGTATAGTCCTTCGGTCATCAGGCGTTCTACCTTGTCATATAGGTCTGCTGGTGCAGTCCTTTTTTTCTGTAATTGCACCTGCTTGCGCTTGTATGCTACTATTTCTTCTAATATATCTCGCATTTCTTAGTGAGTTATGAATTTAATTCTACAAATTTCTTGAAGCTTTGCAGAGCCTTGCCGCTGTCCAGCGATTCACGGGCTATGTCTATCGACTCTGAAATACTCAGGTTCGGTTCGATGATGGCTATGCCGCAAGCAGCATTGGCAAGGATTACGTTTTTCTGGTTCTCGGTAGATGTGCCTTCGAGTACAGCATCGAAAATACGCATAGCCTCTTCCGGCGTCTCACCTCCATAGATGTCTGATTGCTTCACGTAGTTGAATCCCATCTCCTTCGGCGTATATACCTTTTCAAAGTAATTGGTACATATCTTGAATCCGCTTGTAAGACTGATTTCGTCATAGCCGTCATAGCTCGTTACCACACCGTAGTTGTCACCCAGACGCTGGTGTATGTTGGTATAGAGGCGTTGCTGCGACTGGTTAGCTGTACCGTGGAGAGAATTCTTCGGATGGCAGGGATTTACCAATGGACCGAGCAGGTTGAAACAAGTAGGTACCTGAAGAGCCTTACGGGTAGGACCTACGAATTTCATTCCGTATGCAAAGAGCGGAGCATGGAAATAGCATATATTTGTTTCGTCAAGACTGCGTTTCAGTTGGTCTGCATCATCAGTGAACTTCACTCCGTGACCGAGCAGTACGTTGCTGGCTCCGCTGACCGATGTGCTGCCTCCGTTTCCGTGCTTTGTCACCTTATATCCTGCTCCTGCAATGACGAATGCAGAACATGTGGATATGTTGAAGGTGTTTTTTCCGTCGCCGCCGGTACCTACGATGTCGAGCGTGTTGTAATCTTCCAGATTGATGTATTTCCCCGTTTCAAGCAGACCCTGACGGAATCCAAGCAGTTCATCCACCGTGACTCCTCGGGTCTGAATAGCCATCAGCAGAGCCGCTATCTGCTGCACTGTGTATTGCTCCTTCACGATATTGAGCATAATGTCGTGAGTATCTTCCTGACGAAGTGTCTCACCGTCTATTAGTTTTAATAGATACTTTTTCATAACTTTGTTATTTTGTTTTTACTTTTCTGATTCTTGTATTGCTTAGTGATTTATCCAGTTGTTCAGAATCTGTTTGCCTGATGGGGTGAGAACCGATTCCGGATGATATTGAATGCCACGGACGTCATACTGTTTATGTCGCATTGACATGATGAATCCCTCGTCGGAAATGCCTGTCACTTCAAGACAGTCGGGCAGGTTCTCATTATCTACGACCCACGAGTGGTAACGCCCGATATCAAAGGTGTCGGGCAGTCCGTCGAACAGATAATCGCGTGTGCTCAGGTGGCATGGGGTGGCAACCCCGTGGAATACCTCACTCAGGTTGGTCAGTTTCGCACCGAAACACTCTCCGATAGCCTGGTGCCCCAGACAAACTCCGAGAATAGGTTTCTTGCCGGCATACTCTCTGATGACATCAAGAAGCAGACCGGCCTCGCTTGGAATGCCAGGACCTGGAGACAATATGATTTTATCGAATTCTTGCAGCATTGGCATCGTGAACTGATCGTTGCGATATACTGTAACTTCTGCACCCAGTTCCTTAACGAGGTGACTCAGGTTATAGGTGAACGAGTCGTAGTTGTCTATAATTACAATTTTCATAGTTGTCAGTTTTTTATGTTTTAAAACGAAAAAATTACAGGTTTGCAGCGATAGCTATTGCCTTGCGTAGAGCACCCAGTTTATTGTTTACTTCCTGCAGTTCATACTCTACATCGCTCTTGGCTACGATGCCGCCACCAGCCTGAAACCATAATTCGTTGTTGCGGCTGACGAATGTACGGATAGTAATAGCTTGATTTAAAGCTCCGTCAAGCCCGATACTTCCGATACATCCACCATATGCACCTCGGTTATGAGGCTCATATTCAGAGATGAGTTGCATGGCACGTACCTTCGGTGCGCCACTTAGTGTGCCGGCAGGGAAGGTGTCGATGAATGCCTTGATAGGGTCGGCATCGTCGTTCAGCTTTCCGCTGACTCGGCTGACAAGATGTATTACGTGAGAGTAGTATTGCATATCCTTGTAGAAGTCAACCTTCACCCCGTTGCAATTACGGCTCAGGTCGTTGCGTGCCAGGTCAACCAGCATTACGTGTTCGGCATTCTCCTTTGGATCGTTCCTCAGATACTCTGCATTCTTACGGTCTTGTTCTGCATCACCTGTACGTTTCGTGGTTCCTGCAATCGGGTCGATATAAGCCGTTCCTGCCTCGATGCGACAGTGAGTTTCAGGACTGGAACCGAATATGCGGAATCCGCCGAAGTCCATGTAGAAGAGATATGGAGAAGGATTGATACTGCGCAGGGCACGGTAGAGTTTAAAGTCATCGCCTTCGTAGTGTTGCACAAATCTTCGCGAGAGCACAATCTGGAACACGTCGCCGCGCAGGCAGTGCTGGATGCCCTTTCGGATATTCTCGCGATGCTCATCATCGGTGAGTGTGGATGTGCAGTCACCTACTGGTCGGAAATTAAACTGTTGGAACGGTCGGTGGTTTACGTCGCGTTCCAGGATGTCGAGGTCATCCTGTTCTCCTTCTTCAAGCATCTCGATGAGTGTAAGTTCATTCTTGAAGTGGTCAAAGATGATATAGTCCTTATAAAGGATATATTGCAGGTCGGGAGCGTCGTTTTTCTCCTGTGTTTCATCTTTTACAGCAATATTCTCGAAATATCGTACTGCGTTGAATGATGTATATCCGTATATGCCGCAGTATTTACTCTCGTCTCCCTCTACATGGAACTGCTGCAGGAATTCGTTGATGCAGGCAGCCACATCATAGTCCTTTGTGATGGGTTTTCTTACGATTTCTCCGTTGGGATATTTTGCTATTCCCACTCCGTGTTCCACGCTTATGCTTGCAATGGGATGCAGACAGATGAACGAACGTGAATTTTTGTTGTCATGATAATCCGAACTCTCCATCAAAGCACTCTGTGGATAGGCATCACGTACTCGCATATATACACTCACTGGAGTGTTCAGGTCGCCGAGTATCTTCCTGCTTGCTGTATGATAGTTGTACATAACTATTATTAATTATTTAAAGTATCGGTTATTTAATTTTCTTGTATTTCAGACTGATGTTTCAGGTATGTGTCGAGGTCTTTGTCACCTCGTCCGCTGACTGTGAGTACCACTACGCTGTCTGGCGAGAACTGATTCTTTACCTTGGGCAGGAGTGCAAGGGCATGAGCACTCTCCAGGGCTGGTATGATACCTTCCATGCGGGTCAGTTCGAAGGCAGCCTTCAGTGCTTCATCATCGTTTGCTGCGAGCACCTGTGCACGTCCTGTCTCGTACAGATTGCAGTGTATAGGACCTGTGCCGGGGTAGTCGAGACCCGCACTTATCGAGTATGGTTCTATAATCTGTCCGTCGTCGGTTTGCATCAGTTTTATTTTGCTTCCATGCAGTATTCCTACAGTGCCCACCTGCATACTGGCAGCTGTCTTATCGCTGTCTATACCCAGTCCGCCTGCTTCGCCCAGAATAATCTTAACTCGTTCATCGTCGATATAATGGTAAATGGTTCCTGCAGCATTACTGCCACCACCTACACAGGCAATGAGGTAGTCGGGGTAGTCTCTGCCTATTTTCTCCTGCAACTGCCATTTTATTTCTTCGGAGATGACGCTCTGCAGTCGGGCTACCATATCGGGATAGGGGTGAGGACCTACCGTAGAACCGATAATATAAAATGTGTCGGCAGGGTGACAACACCAGTCGCGGATAGCTTCGTTAGTAGCATCCTTCAGAGTCTTGTTGCCGCTCTCCACCGGAACCACTGTGGCTCCCAGCATTTTCATCCTTTCTACGTTTACGTGCTGCCGCTCCACATCGAGCGCTCCCTGATACACTGTGCAAGGCATATCCATCAGGGCGCAGGCTGTGGCAGTAGCCACTCCGTGTTGTCCGGCACCGGTTTCTGCGATGATGCGTTTCTTACCCATCTTCTTGGCAATGAGAATCTGTCCCAGTGCATTATTGATTTTGTGTGCACCAGTGTGGTTCAAATCCTCACGCTTCAGATAGAGCTTGCATCCGTACTTCTCACTCATTCGTTGTGCATAATAGAGTGGGGAAGGGCGGCCTACATAGTCCTTCAGCAATGCATGATACTCTTTCTTGAATTCTTCGCTTTCGATGATAGGCAGATACGCTTTTTTCAGATCTTCTACGGTCTTGTAGAGTATCTCGGGGATGTAAGCACCGCCGAATTTACCGTAAAAGCCGTTTGAATCTACTTGATAAGTTTTCATTTTATTATTCAGTTTTTTTATGGTTTTGTTATTATTAATTTTCGTATTACAAAAAAAGCCTGTCGTAAGTACGACAGGCTTTCTTTTTTCTATTTATGCATACATAATGACATAGCCGCTCTACTTACGATTTTTTGAATCCTAAGCTCTGCCACCACCAATATGTATTATTGTATGAGTACATCTTTAGTATATATCCTTTTGTTTCTCTCCTTTTACTTAACGATTACCTTCTTACCCTTGATTACGTAGATTCCTTTCTGCAGGTTCTTCACGTCGGAAGCAGGAATCTGAGAAGCTACGATAGCACCGGAAATGTTGTAAACATCAACTATCTCTGCATCGTTGGCAATCTGGGCGATGCTCGTTACCTCACCCTGAGCTATATGGTTTGTAGAGAGAGTCTTCATGTTACCGCTTGAAAGCTTCACGAAACAGCGGGTAGCGAAGAATCCTGAAGTGATGGCATCGGTATTGACGAATGTAGCTTCGCCGTTATCCTTTGCCAAAACACCATACAGACCCTGAGCGTCAGTTTTCTTCTGTGCGCAAGCCATCTGAACGGTTTCGCCGGTGCCCTCAGCATTGAATGTGATGCTGCTTTCGCCGTCCTGTATCAGGGCATCTTTCACATATATCCTCTTATTGCCGGTTTCTCCACTATAATATAATATGTATGGAGTATTCGGTTCGATACCACCAGCTTTGCAGTCCTGGAAGTTCAGTTTCACTTGACTGCCGTCGTTTTCTATTCCCACCAGTTTTTCCAGTTTGCAGTCATTTCCGAATATCTCATTCAGAGTGCTTTCGCTGACAGCGAATGGCAGTGAGATAGTATTCCAGCCAGTGATTACATAACGTGTAACTGATACATTGAATGTCTGTCCCGCATATGGAGTCAGGTCAGTTCCACCATAAGTACTTAAGTTCAGAGTCTTCTCTGCCTGAGCCATTGTCAGACAACAGCTAAGAGCGGCAATAAGGTAAAACTTTTTCATTTCGTATCAGTATTAATAATTAATTTGCCACAAAGGTACAATATCGTAAACATTCATGCAAAAAAATAAAAAAGTTTTTTTGATAATTTTTGCATGGTATATGTTTGGTAACTATTTTGCTATCTCCTTTATGAAACCGTTTCGGTATGCGTACAGCAGTTTTTTCAGGTCTTCCACCTTCTTTGCCAGTTCCCTTCCCTTGTCGGTTTCTTTCACGAGCATTCGTTTGCTCGACATCTCCACAATCTGCGTCACACCCTTTATGTCGGCTCCCTGTTCTATGGCTTCTGTGCTTGAACGGAAGGGTTGCAGTGCTGCAAGTTCCAGTCCGCGCGAGTGGTAGGTCAGTGTATATCCGGCGATACCTGTCTTGGGTTGGTATGCTTTCGAGAATCCGCCGTCGATGACGAGCAGTTTTCCGTTTGCCTTGATTGGAGTTTCGCCCTTGAGTGTGCGCACAGGCACGTGTCCATTGATTATGTGTCGGTGTGCACCATTCACTCCGAAGGCATCGAGAATCATATCTATTATCTTCTCGTCATTATTGTATTTATAATAGTACCCTTTTTCTTCGTGGTGTGTCGATTTGTCCTTGATGAAATAGCGTTCGAACGTGGTCATCTTGTCCTTGTCGAAGAGAGGGGAGTCTTTGCCGCACCACAGGTACCAGATGTAGTCGATAGCAAACTGACGCCGTTCCTTGGGTACATCGTGACTGAACGCCTCGCGTACCAAGTGCCCGGTTTTCTTCATCAGTTCCAGTCCCTTGTATCGCTTTCCCCTGATTTCTACCTCGCGCAGTGTGCCGTCGGCATTCAGTGGAACCGAAGCATGAAACATCAGGTTGCTGTTTGCTATTGTGTACATACAACCGTGGGCAAGCAGGCAATCCACGTGACGCTGCAGTTTTTCGCTGGTGATAAACGAATGTACCAGTTTCTGCATGAGCAATTCCTCTTCATCGGTCAGTGCATTCGGGTTGTTTGCATTCAGTGTGGGCAGACAGGTGTCGCTCATCTCATATTCCTTACCGTCTATGGTACAAGTGCCGCGTTGCAGGTCTATTCCCTCCAGCAGCTTGCGGTCATCCATGTGAAATTCAGGTCGGCGGTTGATGATTTTTGCCTCTTCCTTGAACTGAATGATTGATATGGCTTTGTGCATCTGGGCGATAAGCCGTTTTGTCTTCTCGTCGAATACATTCTCGTCTTTCTTGTCCTCGCCTTCCACGTCGAGCACTCCGAACAGTGCACAGGGGTCATCCTTGTATGTCTCCATCGCGAAGGTAGCCAGTGGCAGCAGGTTTATTCCGTATCCGTCCTCCAGTGTTGCCATGTTTCCGTAGCGGAGCGACAGACGCAACACATTACAGATGCAGGCACGGTTGCCGGCAGCGGCGCCGAACCAGTCTATGTCGTGATTTCCCCAAGTGATGTCCCAGTGGTGGTAATTGCACAGGGTATCCATTATCAAGTGCGCTCCGGCTCCCCTGTCCCATATATCGCCCAGCAGGTGCAGACGGTCGATGGCAAGTCGCTGTATCAGGTTACAGAGGGCAATGATGAAATCATCGGCTCGCTGTGTTTCGATGATTGTATTGATGAGAACGCTATAGTAGCGGAATTTCTTGTCTCCGATGGATGGAGTTTCGTGCAGGAGTTCCTCGATGACGTATGCAAATTCCGCAGGCAGTTCCTTTCTTATCTTCGAACGTGTATATTTTGCCGACACTTCGCGGCACACCTTAATCAGTTGTATCAGGGTAATGCTGTAGAACGTATCCAGATCAGTCTGCTGGGCCTTTATCAGTCGTAGCTTTTGTTCCGGGTAATAAATGAGGGTACAGAGTTCCTTCTTCTCCTGTTTTGTCAGATTTTCACCGAAAATCTCGTTTACCTTGCGTTTGATATACCCAGAGGCATTGCGCAATACATGATTGAAAGCCTCGCTTTCTCCATGCAGGTCGCTGATGAAGTGTTCTGTTGGTTTTGGCAGATTCAGAATGGCCTCGAGATTGATTATCTCGGTGCTGGCATCTGCGATGTTAGGATATGTCTGTGCCAGAAGTTGCAGATATCGAAGATCCTCTCTGATTGCTTCTTCTGAAAATTGCTGGTCGTCCATGGTAGAGGTTTTGTGTATGATTATATTGTTATTTCACCGCTGCCGTAGCATAGGTGATGATCTGAGTCGTAGATTACGCAGAACTGTCCCGGAGCCACTCCGTGTATCTTCTCGTCGGCCTGCAGGTGCCATGTGCCGTCTGCCTCCTGCCGTATGCTGCCTGTCAGGAACTCCGGGGTGTGTCTTATCTTGAAGGTGATTCGCTTCGGCTCGTCCTGTGCTGTGCCTTCCCACGGATTGGCAGTGATGAAATGCAACTGCTCGATGCTCAGGTGATCCTTGTACACCTTCTCCGGGTCGTAGCCGTGCGACACGAACAGAATGTTGCGCTTTATGTTTTTCTTCACTACGAACCACGGTCCGCCGCCAAAACCGAGTCCCTTGCGCTGCCCGATAGTGTAGAACCACAGTCCGCGGTGTTCGCCTATCTTGTGTCCCGTTTCAATCTCGCGCACATCGCCCGGATGCTCTCCAAGGTGTGCTTTTATATAGTCGCGGAAGTCTATATCCCCCAGGAAACAGATTCCCTGTGAGTCCTTGCGTTCTGCATTCAGCAGCTTTGCCTGTTCTGCAATCTGTCTTACCTCGTGTTTCCACAGATGTCCGATTGGGAACATCAATTTGCTCACCTGCAGACTGTCTATCTGGCAGAGGAAATCTGTCTGGTCCTTCACGGGGTCTGGCGAAGTGGATAGCCATGTCTTTCCGTCGAGCAGGGTCGTGGTGGCATAGTGTCCGGTAGCCGTGTGATCGAATTCGTGTCCTACTTTCTGTTCAAACACACCGAACTTGATGAGCTTGTTGCACATCACGTCGGGATTCGGAGTCAGTCCCTGCCTGGCCTTGTCCATCGTGTAGCCCACTACCTGTTCCCAGTAGTCCTTGTGCAGGTCTATGATGTCGAAGGGCAGTCCGTATTTCTTAGCAAGCCACTGGCATACCTCGACATCCTCTTCCGAGGTACAGTTCCATTCTGTATCTCTGTCGGGACCGATTTTTATGTAAAACAGGTGAGGGTCTATACCTTGTTCCTTCAGCAAGTGTACTGAAACGGCTGAATCGACGCCTCCGCTTACTAATGCAGCTACGGACATGTATTCCTCCTTATTTGTTTGCCATTGGAGATTTCAGTGCCTTCGATATCTCCAGCATCTTGTCTATAGGGCGCAGAGCTTTTTTCTGTATATCGGCATCCACCTCTACTGTCGGCCATTCATACTTCAGGGTGTTGTAGAGTTTATGCAGGGTGTTCAGTTTCATATATGCACACTCATTGCAGCTGCAGCCCATTGTTTCTGTAGTTTCTGGCGGAGCGGGGATGAATGTCTTCTGTGGACATGCCTTCTGCATCTCGTGCAGGATTCCGCTTTCTGTGGCAACGATAAACTCTGTTGCGTCGTTCTCTATCGAGTACTTCAGCAGTCCGGCAGTCGAACCGATTACGTCGGCAATCTTCTGTATCGGAGCCGGACACTCCGGGTGTACCAGCACCTTTGCATTCGGATGTTCTGCCTTGATGGCAAGAATCTTCTCCAGCGAGAATTGTCCGTGCACATGGCAGCCGCCGTTCCATAGCAGCATGTTTCGTCCCGTCACCGAGTTGATATATCCGCCAAGGTTCTTGTCTGGTCCGAAGATGAGCTTTTCGTCCTGCGGAAACGAATCGATTATCAGTTTTGCATTCGACGAAGTCACCACCACATCGGTCAGAGCCTTCACGGCAGCAGTGGTGTTCACATAGCTCACCACCTTATGGTCGGGGTGCTGGTCTATGAAAGCCTTCAAGTCAGCAGCGTTGCATGAGTCAGCAAGCGAGCAGCCTGCGTTCAGATCCAGTACGAGTACTTTCTTGTCAGGGCAGAGTATTTTGTTCGTCTCGCCCATGAAGTGCACGCCACACATCACGATGATGTCTGCATCGGTCTTTGCCGACCACTGTGCCAGGGCAAGCGAGTCACCCACGAAGTCGGCGATGTCCTGTACAGCCCCGTCAGTGTAGTAGTGTGCCAGGATTACAGCATTCTTATCCTTGCACATCTGACGTATTTCCGCTTTCAGGTCAGTACCTGCGGGAATAGGTTCGTCAACGAAACCTTTCTCTTTCCAGCTTTCCTTTACCATTGTTATTTTATTTAGCAAAACTTACGGCTCTTGTTTCACGAATTACTGTGATCTTAACCTGTCCCGGGTAAGTCATCTCATTCTGAATCTTCGTTGCGATGTCGTTGCTCAGGGTTTCTATCTCAGCATCTGAAATCTTGTCGGCACCTACGATAACGCGTAGTTCGCGACCTGCCTGGATAGCATATGTCTTTGTTACGCCCGGATAACTTGCAGCCAGAGTCTCCAAGTCGTTCAGACGCTTTATGTATGCTTCTACGATTTCGCGACGAGCACCTGGGCGCGCACCAGAGATAGCATCGCACACCTGTACGATTGGAGCGAGTAGGGAAGTCATCTCCATCTCGTCGTGGTGGGCACCGATGGCATTCACGATGTCCGGCTTCTCCTTATACTGTTCTGCCAGCTGTGCACCGTACAAAGCGTGTGGAGTCTCAATCTGTTCGTCGGGCACCTTGCCTATATCGTGCAGAAGTCCGGCGCGGCGAGCCTTCTTCGGGTTCAGTCCCAGTTCTGCAGCCATCACGGCACACAGGTTAGCTGTCTCGCGTGCGTGCTGCAGCAGGTTCTGTCCGTATGACGAACGATACTTCATCTTACCTACGATTCGTATGAGTTCAGGATGCAGACCGTGAATACCCAAGTCGATAGCTGTACGCTTTCCTATTTCGATGATTTCCTCTTCCACCTGCTTCTTCACCTTAGACACTACTTCTTCGATACGTGCAGGGTGGATACGTCCGTCGGCGATGAGCTGATGCAGTGAGAGTCGTGCAATCTCGCGTCTTACCGGGTCGAACGCGCTGATCACGATTGCCTCTGGAGTGTCATCTACCACGAGTTCTACTCCTGTGGCAGCCTCCAGCGCACGTATGTTGCGGCCTTCACGACCTATGACGCGACCCTTCACCTCGTCCGAGTCAATATGGAATACAGTTACCGAGTTCTCGATTGCAGTTTCTGTGGCAATGCGCTGAATAGATTGAATGACAATTTTCTTAGCTTCCTTGTTGGCTGTCATCTTAGCCTCGTCCATAATCTCGTTAATATACTGCTGAGCCTGCGACTTAGCCTCGTCTTTCAGGGTTTCCACCAGCGACTCCTTTGCAGCTTCGGCTGACAGTCCGCTGATTTCCTCCAGACGCTTAATCTCCTGATTGCGCATAGTCTCCACTTCCTGCTTGCGTATGTTGAGCAGTTCCTGCTGCTTGTCCAGAGTTGCCTTCTGACGGTCGTTCTCCGACAGCTTGCGCTGCAATTCTTCCTGTCGCTGGTTGATGTTCAGTTCCCTCTGCTTCAGCTTGTTCTCAGCCTGCTGCATCTTCTGGTTGTTCTGGTTTGCCTCGCGTTCCAGTTCAGCTTTCTTTTCCAGAAACTTCTCCTTCACTTCCAGCTCTTTCTTTTTCTTGATAGTGTCTGCCTCCAGCTTAGCTTCTTTCATCTTGGCATCGTACTCTTTAGTTATGGCATATCGGAAAATTCCGTAGCCCAGTGCGACTCCCACTGCCAGACAGCCGACAGCGATGATTATTGCAATTATCAAATCCATTTTGTTTTAAATTGTTTTAATAGTTGTTATAAATAATGTGTATGTACATACCTCAGTCTGCATATCTGCCATCCCTCGCTCGGGTGTGGTGAGATGTGCAACCTGAAATTGTACTTTGATTGTTCAAAAGTCTGTTGGGTCGGGAAAGTAAGCCTGAAGAAAAATATCAAATGCCACTATTTTTTGTTCACCTTGTCGATTTCTGCTTCCAGTTCGTTCAGCATATCGAAATATGGCGTCATGTCACTTCTTTGGCTCGAACGAATCGATTCCACCGCAGTGTTCAGCATGGCCATTACATAGTAGTATTTGTCATTTTTCAGGTTAGGGTACATCGCTCTGAGCGATTGGATGCGTCCCTGTATGCTTGATGCTGCATCACGATAAATCTTCTCTTCTTCCGGACTGTTCACGGTCAAAGGGAGTTGAATACCTTCAATAGATACAGATATGTTCAGTTTCCTATCCATGTGTGTTCATTCATCTATCTGCGAAGTTCCCCACATTACTGGGCATTCAGCATATTAATACAAGCATTTACTTCTCGAACCAGATAAGTGATCTTCTGCTTAGCTTCCTTGAAGTCAGTATCGCTAATCTCGATCATCTTAGCCAATTTCAAGTTGTCGTAGTCACTCTTGTACTGATCGGCCTGCAACTGGATTTTCTTAATCTCCTCATCCTTGTCGCTCAGCTTCTGGTACAGTGTTGCATTTTCCTGTTGCAGTGCAACATACGAAGCGATAAAGTCTTTGACCTTCGCTTTGAATTTCAGTAATGATAGATTTTCGGCTTCTGTCATGTTGTAGCTGCAATAGTTTTGGTTGGATTATAATTGAGAGTTGTTTTCTATCTCTTCAGTTTTTTCATTGCCTCGGCTTCCTCCTCCTTCGATGGTGCAGGTTCCTTCTTGGCAAGAGTAATCACGTTGTAGGCATACTCCTTAATCCATTCAGTAGAGAATCCCAGCTGTTGCTGGTAGCGGCGCACCTGGAATACAGCCTTCTGCACACCGGCATCGCTCCACATGTTCTTAGTCATGATTTCATCTACCGACCCCTCGATTACCTTCTTCATCAGTCCTTTCAGGAAACCCGGAATGCGGAACTTCCACTTCAGCTGATTGCCCAGCAGCATAATCAGTTCTTGGCTGAATCCCTGGAATGCATACAGATAATTCTGCACTTGCGCCTGGTTCTTGCATCCCTTCTTTATGCTTAGGTCAATCTCCTTGAAGAAATTGTCGCTGATGCCATACAGGTTCTGCAGCATCTTCTGGCAAGCCTTCTTCTCGCCGAGTCCCAGTTTGTTGTTCAAAGTAGCCACATGCAGCGTACGTTTAAACGTAGCCAAGTCGGGTAGGGCAGCCAGATTAGAGATTCCGAGGTTCGCAGCCAGCACACTTTGGAAATATACCCTGATGAGCGTCATGAAATCCTCCATGCCTCCCACCTGTTCCTTAGGCTGCCGTTTGAAAATATCAAAAAATCCCATTCTTCTTCTCTTTCTGTTTTTTTTATAAAATAATGATTTTTGTCTGTCCGTGCTTTGTTCCGTATGATGAATTACTTTATTCCGTTTCACTTAACGGTATTGTTGTTAGCATCTTACGTCTATTTGACACGAATACCTTGCAAAGGTATAAAAATTAAATTATACAATGTATATAAAATGATAAAAAATCGTCAGTTTTTCAACATTTTTTTTATTTTCTTGGCTGTGTGCAGGAAATTATTTAATTTTGCAGCAGATTTTAAAGTAAACAGATTTTATTTACACACATGGATCCTGATAGTTATCCGGCGGAAAGCAGTGACCGCCTTTATTCTGACAACATTAAAGCTAACAAGTAATCGCTATGGAACTCATCATTACTTATATGCTGTTGTCGCTCGTCATTTCAGCACTTTGTTCTGTGCTTGAAGCGACTCTCCTCTCTACTCCGATATCTTACATCACTACCTTGGAGTCACAGAACGTGAAGGGGTGGGAACTCCTGAAGCAGTATAAGACCAACATCGACCGTCCTATCTCTGCCATATTGTTCGTTAACACAGTAGCTAACACTGTGGGCGCAGCCCTCGTGGGTTCTCAGGCAGCCAACTATGCTGCTACAGCCTTCGATACGAGCAGCCAGATGAGTCTTTTCATTGGCTTCATCTCTGCGCTCTTCACCTTCCTAATCCTCGTCTTTGCCGAAGTGTTCCCCAAGACCATCGGTTCCACTTACTGGCGTCAGCTTGCCATCCCTGCCTGTCGTGTCATTCGCGTCATGGTTGGCATCTCGTGGATATTCGTCATTATGCTCGAAAAACTCACCCATCGCATTGCCGACAATAACCAACAGGAAGCAGTCACTCGCGACGAAGTAGCTGCTATGGTCACTGTGGGAGCCGAAGAGGGAGTGCTTGAAAAGAAAGAAAACCGAATGATTCAGCACCTGCTCAACCTCGATAACGTTACAGCTCACGAAATAATGACTCCGAGCGTCGTTGTCACTATGGCTGAGGAGGAGATGACCCTTCGCGAATTCTACCAAGACGAAAGCTTCAAGAAATTCTCCCGAATCCCTGTATATAAAAATGATGAGAGCGACTACATCACCGGCTACGTCCTTCGCCAGACCGTACTCGAACGCCTTGCCGAAGACAAGTTCGACATCACCCTGAGCGAACTGGCGCGTCCTATCCTCTCCTTCAACGAAGACGAAGAAGTCTCAGAGATATGGGAAAAACTCCTTGAGAAGAAAGAGCACATCAGCATGGTCATCGACGAATACGGATGTTTCCGTGGACTCGTCACTATGGAAGACGTCATCGAAACCATGCTTGGTTACGAAATAGTTGACGAGAAAGACGAAGTTGTCGATATGCAGGAACTCGCCAAGGCCCAGTGGAAGAAGATGAAGAAAGAGCAACATAAGTAATTGACATGCAATTCAGCAGAACACGGATGCTCTTGGGAACCGAAAACTTGGAGCATCTTTTTAATACCAGAGTGATACTCTTCGGAGTAGGCGGCGTCGGTTCATGGTGTGCCGAAGCCCTTGTACGCACAGGTGTGGGACACCTCACCATCGTAGATGGCGACACCGTCTGTGCCAGCAACATAAACCGCCAGCTCATGGCTACCAACAGCACCATAGGGCGCCCCAAGGTCGAAGTGCTGCGCGAACGACTGCTCGATATCAACCCCTCAGCCGACATCCGGGCCATCTATGGACTCTACAACGAGCAGACTGCTGAATCATTCCGTCTTTCCGACTACGACTACGTCATCGATGCGATCGACTCTGTAAAGGACAAAGCCCATCTCATCCTCACTGCCACCGCTTCGTCAGCGACCCTCTTCTCAGCGATGGGGGCAGCCCTCAAACTCGATTCCACCCGTATCAGTGTATCTGAATTCTGGAAAGTAAAGGGTTGTCCGCTTGCTGCTACCCTTCGTCGCCGTTTTCGCACGGCAAAGACCTTCCCCGCCAAGAAATTCCAATGTGTCTATAGTGAGGAACTCCTTCGCAACCGCGAGGACAATCCCTCCGAGCCAACTCGTGCCAACGGGTCTCTCGTCCACATCACAGGCATTTACGGCTTCACTCTCGCAGGACTCCTCATCCAGGATGCAGCAAAACAGTAAGTACCAAAAATATCAATAATTAGATAATATTTTTGAGACCACATCTCACTCACCTCTTACTTCTCACTTCTTTCTTTCACACATGCGTCGCTTCTGAGTCATTTCTGCTTCGGAAAAACCATACTCCTCTTCTACTCATAAGTGACTCTCCTCCGAGGTAGTAGTGACTTAGTTCCGACTCAGTTCCGACTCAG
>DEJQ01000012.1 GCA_002353575.1 Prevotellaceae bacterium UBA2744 | reverse complement strand
TTATGATTGAACAAACACTGAACAAGTATTGAACGAGCATTGAACGAGCATTGAACGAACACTGAACGGGAACGGTACTTGAGCTATACTGAAGCAGAAGCCGGACCGGAAGAACACTGCAAAGGTAAGTACTCGCTGCTACAGGTGTTCCAGCTTTTGTTGGTATGTCCTTGTTTCATGATTCGTAATCCTTTCAATATCTATGGCTCGCCTTTAGGCGGCAAGCTTGGTTGTCGTAAAGATGTGTTCTATGAGTTCCGCAATGATGGCCGCACCGACTGGCGCAAGCTGATGTACCATATTGTCAGCCGGCTTTGAACGAAGGTTATTGTCCGCAGACAGACCTCTCGCTGGGATTCTTCGAGGCATACAGGATTTACTCCAGACGCTGGTCTCAGGAGGTCATCTTCAAGGAGAGTAAGGGACTGCTCGGCCTTGGCAAGTGCCAGTCTGCCAACTTTGCTGCGCAGATTGCAAGCACGTCCCTCGTGGCACTACAGTACAATATACTCTCTGCCGTGAAGCGTTTCATGGACTACGAGACCATAGGCGAACTCTTCAGACAAGTGGCTCAGGACAGCCACGAACTGACTATCAGTGAAAGAATCTGGCAGGCGATTCTTGAATTCGTTGCAGCCATCACCAAGGTATTCTCCATCGATGATGAAGAAGTGCTTGATGCTCTGGTTAATGAATCTGATGAGCTTGCCCATATCTGTGAATTATATCAATGTAAAATGGCGAGTTAAGAACTCCCGAAACTTAAATTATGGGATAAAAAAGAAACGGTACGCACACGAACAAAATTTCGTAAGCACACCGGCAAAAAGGATGTAGTGATAAGATTCAGTTTAAGCATTCAGAAGACTTTAGCAAATGAAAGGAGGTCACATCAGCAATTATTGACACAACTCCTTTTCTTTGTCTCTGAATTTTTCTTCAAGTCCGCTATTGATGATTTCATAGACGTGCTGCATGAAGTCTTTTGTGTTCATCTTCTTGTATTCCTCGGGACTGATAGGCGGATGGATCTTCATCTGGAGTTTTCCCTGGCTGACACTGTAGTCATTGCGTGAAAATGTCTCGAACGAACCGTTTATGGTTATCGGTACAATCGGCAGTCCGATTTCGCTTGCCAGCATAAAGGCTCCACGCTTAAAGGGGTTCATCTTTCCGTCATGGGTACGGGTTCCCTCCGGGAATATAGTCATAGACGTTCCCTGCTGCAGGGTTTTCTCTGCCTGGCGTACAGCATGCATAATGCTGGAGCGACTGTCGCCGACGAATATCTGCTGACTACGTGCACAGGCAAGTCCTACGAAGGGAATCTTGCGCAGGTACTCTTTCATCATCCACTTGAAACGGTTTGGCAGGTAGCCGTAGAGCAGGAAGATGTCGAAATAGCCCTGATGATTGGCAAGGAACACATAACTCTGTCTGGGGTCGATAAGTTCCATACCTTCCAACTTTACGGAATGGAGACCGGTACGGATGGTGAAACGGCTCCATAGACGAGGAACGTACCACGATACGTATTTGGTATCACCGAGGAAGGATGCAATGACGACTATCAAGGCAACGACTATGGTAACGATAATGAACAGGGGCAACGCTACCAGATAGGAATATATCTTATACAGGACTTTTTTCACGGCAATTACGGGATAACTTGGATTGATGTTGATTATTGGACTCTACGCAGGGTGATGACATTTATTTCGGGCTTGGCACCCACACGAACGG
The DNA here is from genome assembly GCA_002353575.1 of Prevotellaceae bacterium UBA2744. Lineage (GTDB taxonomy): Bacteria > Bacteroidota > Bacteroidia > Bacteroidales > Bacteroidaceae > Minthosoma. Next base: position 166,102 of record DEJQ01000012.1, on the reverse strand, counting down.
GAATCAATCCCCCTACTCCACCAGACACGTTCAACACTTGAGCGCCTTCCATATAGACACCGAGCCACTCGGGATAAACCCAACTGACAGGCGACCAGCCGAAGACCTCGAACTGTCCGGCATGGGTATGACCGGAAAGGGTAAGCTGGATATTAGTCTTCCCGACTATGTCATGACGCCAGTGGGTAGGGTCGTGGGAAAGCAGAATCTTAAAGTCGCTTTTCTGAATGCCTTTCATGGCTTTGTCCATACGTGCGAGGCGCGGGAAGTAGTCTTTGGTGTATCCCTGATTCTCAACTCCTATTATATAAATATATGAGTGTCCACGTTCAATCTTGACATTCTCGTTGAGCAGGAGGTTCCAACCAAAACCACTCTGGTATCTGATCATCTTCTGCTTATCGGCCTTACGTTGAGCTGGCGTGAAAGAACGTTTGTACAACGCATAATCATGATTACCAAGGACTGAAAGTACTCCATCGGGAGCTGACAGTCCTGACAGCATACGCTGATAGTTTTCCAGTTCGTCGGCACTGCGGTTCACAAGGTCGCCGGTGAACACAATCAGATCGGGACGTTGCTGATTAATAAGATCGACAATCTTCTGTGTTTCTATCTCATAACCGCCAGAGAGGGAACCGACATGCAAATCGGAGAACTGGACTATCTTATAGCCGTCGAAATCTGCAGGCAAGTCGTAAAAAGAGATTTCCTGATTATGTACCTGATAGCGGAAGCGTCCGATGAAATATCCGTAGCACAAAACAAAAATCACGAATAGCAGGACTGTCATTCCGCCGATTCTCAAGTAACGTTTGCCATTAGATGTCATAATAAACTTACTGATTAAAACAAAGTTCCTTACCACGTACACCATCAACAACTATTCCATCGGAATATGCGGTGGTTCCATTTACGATAGTACGACGAACTCTCCATTTAAATGTGCGTTCATCCATAGGAGTCCATCCGCATTTGGTGAAATACCTGCCGGAAATAACTTCCCAATTCGCATTTGGCTCAACAAGCACAAGGTCAGCATAGTATCCGGGACGGATATATCCACGACGTTCGATATGGAATAAGGTGGCAGGATTATGACTCATCAGCTGCGGCACGCGTTCGATAGGCATAACACCCTCATCTACCATCTCCAGCATAGAAATCAGCGAGAATTGTATCATCGGCATACCTGAAGCAGCTTTCAGTGCACCTCCTTCTTTCTCATTCAGCAGATGGGGAGCATGATCTGTGGCAACCACGTCGATAATCCCGTTTGTGAGTGCATTGCGGAGTGCTTGCCTATCCTCGGGAGTCTTAATAGCCGGGTTGCACTTTATCTTAGTACCTAATCGGTCATAGTCTTCGTTCGAGAACACAAGATGTGCAATTACGGCCTCGGCCGTGATGCGTTTTTCCTCTAATGGTTTGTTTTCGAATAGCGGCAACTCCATGGCTGAAGACACGTGGGCTACGTGAAGACGGGCACCGGTATCCTTTGCCAGCTGAACAGCCAACGAGGAGGAGCGATAGCACGCTTCTGCACTGCGGATGCGAGAGTGGTAGCGTACGGGGAAGTCGTTCTGTCCCTTGTATTTCTTCTGGAATTGCTTTATGTTCTGATTGATGATGTTGGTGTCTTCGCAATGTGCCATAATCAGCAGCGGAGATGTACGGAACAGCTTATGAAGAGTTGTCTCGTTATCTACCAACATATTTCCTGTACTGCTGCCCATGAACACCTTCACGCCTGGAATGCGCCGTGCATCGAGCCGAGGCAGCAATTCGGCATTGTCATTAGTTGCTCCGAAATAAAAGCTATAGTTCACACGACTCTTATTACGAGCTATATTGAATTTATGATTCAACTGCTCGAGATCCGTTGTCTGGGGTATGGTATTCGGCATATCCATATACGACGTGACACCGCCTGCTGCTGCCGTACGGCTTTCACTTGCGATATCCGCTTTATGGGTAAGTCCAGGCTCGCGGAAATGAACATGATCGTCAATTACGCCAGGAAACAGATACAGTCCGGTAGCATCAATTTCGTTTTCGTATGTCTGAGTGGAATCATCATCAGTGAGCACACTCTGAATCATTTCATCTTCTATTACTACGGAGCCGACGAATGTACGTCCTTCGTTGACGATAGTAGCATTTCTAATTATTGTTCTCATGGGCTTTAGGATATTTTTTAAACCATCCGTCGAGTCTTAGCTTCATAACTCCAAACAACGCTTCGCTGAAGATTCCGCCGCTCATCTTGCTGGTTCCCTCAACACGATTCACAAATATGACGGGAACCTCTTTTATACGGAATCCGCACTTGTAGGTTGTAAACTTCATCTCTATCTGGAAGGCATAGCCTTTGAAACGGATGGCATCAAGGTCGATAGTTTCCAATACGCGACGGCGATAGCACTTGAATCCGGCTGTGGTGTCGTGAACCTTGAATCCGGTTACGAAACGCACGTACTTGCTTGCAAAGTACGACATAAGCACGCGCCCCATCGGCCAGTTCACCACGTTTACTCCAGAGACGTAACGCGAACCTATTGCCAGATCGTATCCCTCGTCGGCACAGGCGCTATATAGACGTGGCAGATCGGAAGGAGCATGACTGAAGTCGGCATCCATCTCGAAAATGTATTCATAGCCATGAGCCAGTCCCCACTTGAAACCAGTTATGTATGCCGTGCCAAGTCCAAGTTTCCCCTCACGCTCGATAAGGAACAGACGATCCGAAAACTCGTCGTGCATCAGCCGCTTCACGATAGCAGCTGTGCCGTCGGGCGAGCCGTCGTCGATTATCAGTATATGGAAACACTTATCCAGTGCAAACACTGCACGGATTATCTTCTCTGCATTTTCTTTTTCGTTGTATGTAGGTATGATTACTATACTGTCACTCGTCGTTGATTTGACGTTGTCAGACAATTGTTTTTCATCGATTATCTTCTCGACCCCCATCTTTGCTTTTCAATTTTGACGCGAATATAATGCTTTTCAAAGCATTCTGCATTACGATTTAATTATTATTTGCTATTTCATCCATGATTTTAATAGCTTCACCCATTGTTTTAACACCTTTGATTAGCAGTGAACGGTGTTCTCCGTCTCGAAGACTTGACTGACGAGGATGGAAAGATGCATATGAAATAACCTTGCCGAATGCCTCACTTTGATAATATAGGCTGCTGAAATTACTTGGCATGAATAGAGCCATACGCCCTTGTTTCAGGGATATTTTCTCTATACCCAGTTTCTTGCCCTTCCACTTGAGCAACATTACCCTGATGAGTTCCTCTCCCACCTCCGGAATCGGTCCGAAGCGGTCGAGCAGACGCTCGCGATACCCATCCAACTGACGTTCTTCCGTAAAACTGTCCAATTCGCGATACAATGCCATACGCTCACCGCTATTCGGAACATACTCCTCGGGAAGAAAAGCAGGTATGTCACTTTCTATATTTGTTTCATCTACGAATGTATCACCGGCAAGTTTTCCGTCGTCGGTCTTTGCATCCTCAGCATACATCTCTGCAAACTCCGTCTCCCGTAATTCAGCCACTGCCTCGTTCAGAATCTTCTGATATGTTTCATAGCCAAGGTCGGCTATGAAACCGGACTGTTCTGCACCAAGCATATTACCGGCACCTCGGATATCCAAGTCCTGCATGGCGATATGGATTCCGCTGCCCAAGTCGGAGAAGTTTTCTATTGCCTGCAAACGGCGGCGAGTGTCATCGGGCAATGCAGCCAAAGGAGGGGCAATCAGATAACAGAACGCCTTCCTGTTTCCACGTCCCACACGTCCCCGCATCTGATGCAAATCGCTTAGTCCGTACATATTTGCAGAATTGATGATTATGGTGTTGGCATTAGGCACGTCTATTCCGTTCTCTACGATAGTAGTGGAAAGCATCACATCGTAATCGTAATTCATGAAGCCAAGTACGATTTTCTCCAGTTCCTCGGGGTTCATTCTTCCATGACCGATACAGATACGTGCATCCGGCACCTCTCGGTGTATCATGTCAGCCAGTTCGTCGAGGTTATTTATTCTGTTATTCACAATAAACACCTGGCCGTTACGGCTCATCTCAAAATTTATGGCTTCAGCAAACACTTCCGGCGAGAAAGTGTGTATCTCAGTCTGTATCGGATAGCGGTTAGGCGGCGGTGTCTGGATGCACGATAAATCTCTGGCTCCCATGAGAGAGAATTGCAGTGTTCGCGGTATCGGAGTCGCAGTCATGGTCAACGTATCCACGTTTACCTTCATCTGACGCAGTTTTTCCTTTACAGCCACTCCGAATTTCTGTTCCTCATCTATGATAAGCAATCCTAAGTCATGAAACTTAACAGTCTTTCCTATCAATTTATGAGTTCCGATGATAATGTCAATGCTACCGTCTGCAAGTCCCTGTAGAATCTCCTTCTGCTGTTTTGCAGTGCGGGCACGGCTAAGATATTCCACTTTTACGGGAAAATCCTTCAAACGTTTCGAGAAAGTCTGAAAATGCTGATATGCAAGCACTGTAGTAGGTACGAGCACCGCGACCTGCTTCCCGTCGGTAGCAGCCTTGAATGCAGCGCGAACTGCCACTTCCGTCTTGCCGAAGCCTACGTCTCCACACACAAGGCGGTCCATCGGGCGCTGTTTTTCCATATCAGATTTCACATCATTGGTAGCCTTCAGCTGATCCGGTGTATCCTCGTAAACGAAACTTGCTTCAAGCGCATGTTGCAGATACCCGTCGGGACTATATGCAAATCCTTTCTCTTTTCGTCGCTGGGCATACAATTTTATAAGGTCACGGGCAATATCCTTTACCTTAGTCTTGACGCGTTCCTTGACACGTTCCCATGCGCCGCTTCCGAGTTTGCTTACACGTGGGGGTTCTCCTTCCTTGCCCTTGTATTTCGACACTTTATGCAGGGCATGAATGCTGACATATATTGTGCCCCCACCCTGATAAGTAATCTTTATTTTCTCAACCATCACACCATTCTCAGGCACCCGCACAAGTCCGCCGAACTGTCCGATTCCATGGTCTATGTGCACCACGTAATCACCTATCTCAAACTGTTGGATTTCTTTCAGGGTCAGTGCCACCTTACCCTTACGCGCCAGACTCGACTTGAGACTATACTTATGGAAACGGTCAAATATCTGATGGTCAGTAAAGAAGCACTGTTTCAAAGTCTCATCTACGTATCCCTCATGAATTGCCTTATTGACAGCAGAGAAAGAAATCTCATCGGCCTCAGTCTTCGACATCTCATCAAATATATCCCTAAGGCGTTCTATCTGCTTTTCAGAATCGGCAAAGATATTTATCTTGTACCCTTCTGTTTGCAGGCGCAAGAATTCTTCCTTTATCAATTCGAAGTTCTTGTGGAACTGAGGCTGAGGCAAGGTATGGAATTGGATGTCTCCCTGTGGTTTCAACTCTACTATCCTATAATCCGACAGTTTCCGGACTAAATCTTCGCCACGCATCATGACATGATCGCGATTCATATCGGTGTTTTGGTTTTCCGATTCTCCTGATGCACTTTGTGCCTGACGGGAAAAACCTTCATCATAAATCTGCGCCACTCTATCGCATACGTACACCACATCATGACACACCACAATCGAATCGGATGGCAGGAAATTAAAGAAAGGGACATACCCGGCACCATCGTTTATAATCTCCGGCACCACAGTCATGCTTTCCACTTTGTCCTTCGACAACTGTGACTGAACATCGAACGTACGGATGCTATCCACATCATCTCCGAAGAAATCGATACGATATGGCATCTCTGATGAATATGAATAGATATCGACAATACTGCCACGCACTGCAAACTGACCAGGTTCATATACATAATCGGTATGCTGCATTCCCAAGTCGAAGAGACGCTTTTCCAAAATGCCCAGGTCAACTGTATCGCCTACAGAAATCTGTATGGTATTATCCGTCAACACCTTCTCTGAGACAACCTTCTCTGATATCGCATCAGGGTAGGAAACAACGTAAAGACTATCTTGATTATCGATATTCTGCAATCTCGTCAGAACTTCCGTACGCAGAATCTCATTAGCCGCATCTTTCTGATTATATTTTATGGCACGACGATAAGAGGACGGATAGAAAAGCACCCGGGCATCGCCAAGAAGTTGTAACAAGTCGTTGTAGAAATAGCCAGCCTCATCCTGATCATCCAAGACAAAGAGGCAAAGTTGCTTTTTCAGTACACTGGCAAACAACATTGCAGTTGACGAACCTTTCAGTCCGCCAACCTGCATCCGTTTAATTTTTGTGTTGCTTAATTGTTTTTGAAAAGCCTTTGCTTCACTACTGGAAGCAATCTGCTTAAGAAGAATGTCTATATGCACGAGCAAAAAGTTGTACAAAGAACACTGCGTCCCTACTTGGAGAGAGCAACTTCTCTGATTTCATTTTAATTACCCGGGATTTTCCCTGCTCTGATGTTCGAAAAGGCTGAGCAAGAAATACAGAAGTAGAATTTACCATAGGCACACTCATTTTATTGGTTCTATAATTCTTTAAACGCAGCCGTTTCTGATTTATTATATTATTTGGATTTTTTTATTTTTATACCGTCATTTCTTTTCTCCACGACCCATCTCTGCATATATTCTATCCATTCAGCGGCCGAGTGGATTCCGCCTTCCTGTTCCATGTCGGCGCAAAAGGTCACATAATATTTCAGAGTATGCTTCTTGTCTAATTTCATCACACATATATACTGCAATTCATCTTCGGCCGTGTCTGACAGATATGCTTCTGGCACATAGACTGCCAACCCGACTGCCTCAGGAGCATACAGGTCCTTTTTTCCATAGTCAGGGAAATCCTTTCCCCACGACAGTGCAAGTCCGTTCTTTTTCACCCAGCCAAATGGTTCCTGCCCTACCTTCTGAACACCCGTACATAGTTGCCAGCCAGACAACGGACCGTCGCTAACCACCTGAACTTCCACCTCACGATGTCCTGCATAAAGAATGTATTGAGTTTTGATGTTGCGACCATTCCATCCCATATCTTTCATCTCTATGACCGTACGCAATGGACCATAGGCAATAATACGTTCGCCTCTCAGTTTTACATTTTCTACCGGGACGGGACTACCATCCTTGAATTCGCGAAGTGTTCCGCATCCCATACTGCCTCCTGCCCATAGGACATCATTGCCAAAGCCCTCATCAAGGTCTTTTTTCACACTATAGAAATGTGTCTTTTCCAGTTCAAGCCCACGTTTTCTCTTTCCATACAAATCTATATTCTGTCTGTTATCAAAATAAACCCGATAAGCTGTCAGTTCACTCTCGAATTCTGCTCCATGCGGAAATACATCCTTAAAAAGGTAGCTACTGCCAGCGGCCTCGATATTGTTGATTGCAGGATATTTACCATACTTGTCATTCAGTCCCATATTGGCATAGACTCTGGCTGGATATGATTTTTGCTCACCCTCGGAACTGAGCGACACCGTATAAATGTTTTCCACCTTACCTGATACATCTGCCAGAAACACCAGTCCATCAGGACGCAGATCGCCATCCATATCATCTAACTGACATGGCACTTCGACACCGTTCAGAGTTACCACAGCCGATTTGACTACAAATTTTGTGTCTTTCAAATCGACAACTACAGGATAATCCTTCACGTTATTCTGTTTGGAATTGCTTACGCTAACCTTGAAACTCCCCTCACTTGCATTCACATACAAAGACATTGCAAAGAAGGTAAAACATACAAACTTTTTCATAGCTTTTAAGATTTTCCTGCAAAGATAAGAAAAATTTGTACCTTTGCATCCTAATCAAGGATTTTTTAAATTCTGCATAATCTACAATGGCCATACAAAATCTGCTTCAAGGCAAAACCGCCACATATTTCACACTCGGTTGCAAACTGAATTTTGCCGAAACCGCATCTATTGCACAACGTTTACAACAATACGGCGTCCGCAAAGCCAATAAAGGCGAAGTGGCTGACATCTGCATTGTTAACACATGCTCAGTAACCGAAGTGGCAGATCACAAATGCCGGCAATCCATACACCGTCTAATCAAGCAAAACCCTGGAGCATACGTTGTAGTTACCGGTTGCTATGCAGAACTGAAACCACAAGAAATCGCTTCTACTCCAGGTGTCAGTCTTGTGGTCGGCACAAAAGACAAAGGCAGCCTTATCGATAAGATACTTGAGAATTTCACCAGTCACGGTCATGCAGGGAAACCAATTGACACTGCAACTGGTAACGACAGTAAGCCAGTAAAACAATTCTTCCCCTCCTGTTCACGAGGCGACCGCACACGCTACTTCCTGAAAGTACAAGATGGCTGCAACTATTTTTGCACATACTGCACCATTCCGTTTGCCCGCGGCCGTTCGCGCAATGGCAGCATAGCATCACTTATAGAGCAAGCGCAGGAAGTCGCTGCTGAAGGAGGCAAAGAAATTGTTATCACAGGAGTAAACATAGGTGATTTCGGAAGATCAACCGGCGAAACATTCCTTGACTTAATAAGAGCCTTAGACAAAGTAGATGGCATTGAACGATACCGCATATCAAGCATAGAACCAAACCTGCTTACAGAAGAGATTATAGACTTCTGCGCAGGAAGCAGGCATTTTATGCCACATTTCCACATACCACTACAATCCGGTTCTGACAGGGTTCTACAATTGATGCACCGCCACTATGACACTACATTATTCCGTAGCCGAATCGACTACATCCGGAATGTAATGCCTGACGCATTTATTGGTGTCGATGTAATTGTAGGTACACGTGGAGAAACCCAAGAACTATTCGACGAATCACTCCAGTTCATCGACTCGCTACCCATTACCCAATTGCATGTTTTCTCCTACTCTGAGCGTCCGGGAACAAAGGCTCTGGAAATTCCACATACTGTCACCCCACAGGAGAAGCACGAGCGTAGCCAACAGATTATAAGTATTTCAGAGCGGAAACTGAAAACATTCTATCAGTCACAAATAGGCAGCATACGCCCAGTCCTCTTCGAACATGCACCGAAGGGGAAACCGATGCACGGATTCACAGATAACTATATTCGAGTAGAAACACAAAACGATTTTAAGATGGATAACAAAATAGCAAATGTAAAGTTAGGCAAATTCAACACAAAAGGAGATGCACTGGAAGCCACCGAAATTTTAGCATTTTAGCACATTTGCATTACAAAATAGTACAAATTAACACTTTTTAATACGTACGTTAAATCCTTATAACATAAAAAAATCTAATTTTGCAATCCCATGTAGGGTATATCATACCCAGACAGTAGGGAACTGGCTGCGTGTAATTACAATATATTATATATATATGTATGTAAGGCAGCTGCAACCGACAATAACAAATAGACTTAATAATCAAACTAATACTACAACATATTTTACTAACTTAAAATCATGAAAAAAGTACTATTAAAAGTTGCTTTCTTCGGAGTGTTACTATGTTATTCCTGTGAGAACACCTTCAAGGATATCTATGGTGACGTGAATGAAGATACAGCACCTTCATGGCTCGGAGGTAGTATCTACTCAGAGCTGCAAAGTGGCGACCATCTGGATGGCACATTCTCGACCTACTTGCGACTTATTGACGATTTGGGTTATGCCGAAATCTTAGGAAAGACTGGTAGTAAAACGATTTTCCCATCCAACGATGAAGCTTTCTCGCGTTTCTTCGCGAACAACAATTGGGGAGTATCGTCTTATGAAGACTTAACCTATTCACAGAAGACCTTGCTCATGAAGTCATCCATGTTTGACAATGCCCTGCTTATCGGCATGATGTCAAATGCAAGTGCAGGAAACACGATTGCAGAAGGTGTAGCAATGAAGCACCCGACTAACATCAACGTCATTGACACAATTACTCAGGTAAAAGTTGCATCAATGCCGCAGAACAATGTTTATTGGGATTATTGGCGCAAGAACAACAAAGACATCTTCAGCGTGAATGACAACACGACCCCAATGATCGTACATTTCACTCGTGAGCACATGGTAAAGAATAATATCACCACAACAGGTGAAAATTCCGACTTCGAAATACTCACTGGTGAAAAATATGATGCAGATGCAAAAAACGTATTTGTATTCAACAACAAGATTATCAAGTCTGACATCACTTGTCAGAACGGATACATCCACCAGGTACAGGATGTACTCGTACAGCCAGGTAACATGGCACAGATTCTCAAAGAACAGCCTAACACTACTTACTGGAGCCACATTCTGGATTACTACGCTACACCTTACTATGATGCAGCAACCACACAGAACTACAACGACTGGGTTGAACAATATTCAGAACTGGCTGCTCAGAACGGATACCAGAAGCACGACTCCATCTTTCAGGTTCGTTATATGAGTTCCCGTTCACAGGGTTCTGCTCTTAACGTTGATCCAAACGGAGCCAGCAAATCTACTACAGAAATTCTTCGATTCGACCCGGGATGGAACGGATACTACCCACCGTCAGAATACAACACTACAGGTGACCAGAATCAGTTGTCCGACATCGCTGCAATGTTCGTTCCGACGGATGAGGCTGTAGAAGAGTACTTCCTTCCTGGTGGTTCCGGCGAATACATCATCAACGTATATGGTAAGAAACCAAATACCAAGGCAAACCTGTATGAAAACCTTGACAGCCTGCACAAGGCACGTCCTTCTATCCTGACAGCGTTTGTACGTAACCTTCAGAATGCATCATTTACAAGTTCTGTCCCAAGCAAATTCACATCATTGATGAACGATGCAAGTGAAAACCTTGGTATGAACATGGACAAGCTGCAGACTAAAGAAGGCGGTTATGATATCAAGATCGCAAACAATGGTGTGATATATAAACTCAACCAGATGATTGCCCCTGACGAGTACAGTGCAGTACTTGCACCTTCATCTACATACAAAGACATGCAGGTAATGAACTGGGCTGTTCAGGACTGGCATTCTGACGCAACTACAAGTTACCTGTCGTTAGACTACAAGTACTTCCTGCTGTCTATGAAATCCAACTATGCATTCTTCATCCCTGATGACGATGCTTTTGCTGCTTCAGACATTTACTATCTTGACCCGACTACCCTCGGACACACTTATCCTGAGGTTCTGCATATCTACTATGACGCAGAAAAGAAGAGTGAGCCAAGAATCCAGGCTGAATCATACAGATATGATTTGAAGACAAACACAATAGGTGAATTGGTCGGTTCGCTGGAAATCGGTTCAGTGAATGCACCAAACCGTCGCATCAAGTCTGCTCTTACAGACATACTGAACTACCACACTATCGTTCTCAACAATGGTGACACAATCGGTATCACAACCCAGAATCACTATTACAAGACTAAGCATGGCGGTGAAGTTTATATTAATTACAAGTCTAATCCACGCAACGGTATGGAGATTAAGAGCGGCGCAGCAATCGACAATGGTCTGCCATCAGCTAATCTCTATACGGGCAATAGAGACAAGGCATCATACTTCAGCCAGGCCAATGGTACTGCTTATCGTATAGACCGAGTTATCCAGCCTACTATCAAGAGTGTAGCTGAGATTCTGAGGACAACACCGCAATTCTCTAAGTTCTACAACGCTTGCGGTATCTTCTCTAACTCTGAAATCCTCTCATGGATTGGCATATCAGCAGATAAGGCAGAAGGTGAAGTAAAGAGTGCTCAGGAACGTTACATCATCTTCAGCCAGCAAGACGGCAATTACAACTCACTCGACGCCGTAGATGGAAACGTTATGCTCTTCAACACATACAACTATACATTGTATGTACCAAACAACAATGCAATGGAAGCAGCCTACAGCCTTGGACTTCCAGATGTAGAAGATATCTATACTGCATTTGAAGAACTCTCTGCAGACAATCCTGACGGATGTCCGGAACCTAAGGCTACTGAATTAAAGGAAAAGCTGGACGTACTTAAGAACTTCGTCCGCTACCATTTCCAGAACATATCACTTTATGCCGATGTTGACAACCTTGCAAGTGCCGCTTATCAGAGTATGTACACAAACAACTACGGTCTAGCACAGGAATATAATGTTTCAGGTGGTAACAACCAGCTGACAATAAAGGACGCTGCAGGTAACACACATACCATTAATGCAAACAACAAATCGATGGTATCAAACAAGATGGCTCGCGACTACTGGCTGAACGATAAACGTACCCAAGCTACAGAAATAGCTACTTCTTCGTTCTGTGTACTCCACGAACTTTCCAGTGCCCTGAACTATATAAGCAAGACATCAAGCAACCCTAATTCACGCTACGACTACGGTAAGAATTGGGGAAGCAGCAATGTAAAAAAGAGCAAGGTCTCAATGAGAACAAAAAAATAACCTAAAATACACTAACTATGAACAATATATTAAAAATAAAAAGCCAGAGATTTGGGGCCATACTGCTGACAGTATTGCTAAGCATGCTTTCTCATGCAGCAATGGCACAGGGCATACGTATCTCGGGTACAGTATCCGACGAGATGGGTCCTGTCATGATGGCAAACGTTGTTGAGCGAGATGGTAACAACCGTATTATCAACGCAACAACTACCGACTTTAACGGTAACTTCGCCCTGGCTATCAAGAGCCCGAAGAACAAACTTGTCATCTCTTACGTAGGTAACAAGACTGTTACCCTTCCACTTAACGGAAAACAGAAGGTTTTCAAAATATTCATGGAGTCAGAGACACAACTTCAGGAAGTTGTCGTAAAGGCAGTGAAGAAGACTGATGTGGGCGGTCTGAACATCCCTGTAAAGGAAATGACTGTTGCCACTCAGACATTCAACATGGAAGATGTGGAAGGTCTTGCATTTACTTCTGCCGACGAAGCCCTGCAGGGTGAAATTGCCGGTCTCGATATCGTTGCCAATTCAGGTAACCTTGGTGCCGGTACCCAGATGCGTCTTCGTGGTGTTACGACTATCAACGGTGACGCCAACCCACTTATCGTTGTTGACGACAAAATATTCGACAACCCGGATGAGACATTCGACTTCGCAAACGCGACAGAGGAACAATATGCAGCTTTGCTTTCAGTAAACGTTGATGATATCGCAAAGATCGACGTCCTCAAGGACGCAGCAGCAACAGCTGTCTGGGGTGCTTATGGTGCAAACGGTGTTATCCAGATTACTACTAAACGTGGTGTCCGTGGTAAGACAAAAGTCAATGCTTCTTATAAGTTCACCGGAACATGGATGCCAAAGGGATATAAGTTGCTCAACGGTGACGACTACACCATGATGCTGAAAGAGGAATTCTACAATCCTTCTCAGAGTTCCACAGCCACAGCAAACATGCGCGAGTTGAACTATGACAAGTCATGGGCTGAATACGAGAACTGGAACAACAACACAGACTGGGTTAAGGAAGTATCAGACTTCGGTAAGCTCCACAATATCAACCTCAACATCACAGGTGGTGGTGAGAAAGCTACATTCCGTATCTCCGGTAGTTACGACAACCAGACAGGTTCTATCATCAAGCAGAAACTCGACCGTCTGACCACCCGTCTTGCTCTCGACTACGATGTAAGTGACCGCATCCGTTTCTCTACAAACTTCGCCCTCACATACACTAACAACCAGAAGAACTACACAGACCTTCTGGGAATAGCACAGAGACTGTCTCCTAATATGGCAGTATATCGTCAGGATCAGTATGGCAACGACACTGGTGAATTCTACATTATGAACCCAGAAGGCGACCCTACCAATGGCAACTACTCTTCTGTAAACCTGCGAGAAATGCGTAAACTGGGCAACCCTGTTGCAATTGCACATCAGGCATGGAAGAAAGAATCTACTTATCGTATCACTCCTGACTTCCTCCTGAAATATGAATTGCTTGGCAAAGACCCGGACAAACACCGTCTGACCCTTTCTGCTGACGTTGACTTCGATATCTATGCCAACAGTTCTCCAACTTGGCATCCTGCATCACTCAACACAGGAGCGAATGCAACAGGATGGACTGCAACTGATTACAACTCAAGCTCAAGTTCTGAAAGCAACCGTTTCAAGATTGGTGCTGAAGGTAAGCTTACCTTTACTCCTCACTTCAACAATGAAGACTGGTCGGCATCAGCATTGTTGCGTTATCAGATGCACACTTCTAAATACAACAGTCAGGGTAACACCCTGTTCGCTCTCCCGGCAGGCATCACTTCTCCGACGGTTGAGGCAGGTATGAACACAAGCGGCATGACAAACTCTACAAGCCGCTCAGCAGACGAAAACATTCTGTTCAATGCACACGCATCATACAAGAGTATTTACAACTTAGGTGTATCTGTCCGTATGGACGGCAATTCCAAGTTCGGTCCTTCACACAAATGGGCTGTGTTCCCAGGTTTCTCAGGACGTTATAATATCAGCGACGAAAAGTTTGTTCGCAGCTGGCTGCCAGAAGTCATCTCGCTGTTCGGCATCCGTGCCAGCTGGGGTATCAACGGACGTGCTCCGACACAAGACTACCTGTACTACAACAAGTATGACACAAGTGCCGGCTATTACGGAAGAGGTTCTGTTGTACAGTTTGGTAGCGTAGATGGCATGAAACTGGACGATCTACGTTGGGAAAAGACTACTTCCGTCAACATCGGAGCCAACCTGAACTTCTTCGAAGACAAGTTGACTATCGACTTCGACTACTATCGCAAGAATACAAACGACCTTCTTATGACAGGTGTCGGTATTCCAAGCTCTACCGGTTATTCTCAACTTTCATGGTATAACGTAGGTAAGATGACCAACAACGGTTGGGAACTCAACATCTCTGGTCGCGACTTCATCAAGATCGGTAAGAAATTCTCAATCAGCGCAAGTTTCAACATGGCACAGAACGTAAACAACATCAAGGAGATGGACGAACGAGTATTAAGTGCTATCAACACAGAATGGGACTATTCTTCAAGAGGTACATATCTAAACAGAATTCAGGAGAACAATCCACTGGGTTCTATCTACGGTTACCGTTACAAAGGTGTTTACCAATATACGTATTCATATCTTGAGAATATGAAGAAGGAAAACAACTGGAATGCTGACGAATATCGCAATTGGATCAACACACAGTTGTCTGAAGGCAAGACTTTCCCTGTTGTTACAGATGCGAACGGTCAAGTAGTGATGAACAACCAGGGTTCTCCACAGCGTATGGTTTACTATTACAATGAAGGTACGCCAACATACGAATTCAATGGTGGTGATGCCATCTATGAAGATATCAACCACGATGGTCAGATTGACAAGTACGACATCGTATATCTTGGCAACTCAATGCCTAAGTTCAATGGCGGTTTCAGTCTTACATTCAAGTACGGAAGATGGAAACTCATCACACGTTTCTCTTTCCGATACGGCAACAAGATTGTCAATGCAGCGCGCATGAATCTGGAGAACATGTACACTACAAACAATCAGGCAACAACTGTAAACTACCGTTGGCGTAAGGACGGTGACGTAACACCTATCCCACGTGCGCTCTATAACGTCGGTTACAACTGGCAAGGTTCAAGCCGATACATAGAAGACGGTTCATTCTTACGATTCCAGAACATTCAGCTCTCCTACTCTTTCCCACAGAAAACCATCAAGAAGTTAGGTATGAGCAGTCTGGCACTTTACTTATCTGTAAACAACATCTGTTGCTGGACCAAGTACAGCGGAGTTGACCCTGAAGTATCAATCGGCGGTTGGGGTGTTGCACAAGACAATTCCAAGACTCCACGTACAAGACAGTTTACAGCTTCAATTAATATCGGATTCTAAAATAGTCTAAGAACATGAAAAAGTATTTATATATAATTCTATCCGGTCTTCTTACTGCATCATGCGTTGATACAGCATTGCTGCCTGACGACAAGACTGTAGATGAAGACTTCTGGAAGAAAAAATCAGATGTAGCACTGATGGTTAACGGTGCCTACTCTAAAATGACAAGTTCCGACCTCATTTCACGTCTTATCGTATGGAGCGACTTCCGCAGTGACGAACTTGTACAGTCAACAGGTATTACCGGTGGTGGTACTTACCAGCAGTTGTTGCAGATATTCACAGGAAATATTGCAGTAACCAACACTTACACCAATTGGGAATCGTTCTATTCTGTAATCAACTATTGTAATATAGTCATTGAGAAAGCTGCTGGTGTAATGGCAGAAGACCCTAACTACACACAGGGCGACTACCTGAACGACGTAGCTCAGATGAAGACACTCCGTTCCCTCTGTTACTTCTACCTGGTTCGTAACTTCCGCGACGTTCCCTACATCACCACTGCCTATATGCAGAACAGTCAGGAGATGAGCATTCCTCAGACAGCACCTGAAGTAGTCTTGAACGGATGTATTGCAGACCTCGAAGAAGCAGCCAAGAACATCATTGCACCAACAGCCTACGATGGATGGAAGAGCAAGGGATGGCTCAACAAAGACGCAGTTTATGCACTTCTCGCGGACATATATCTCTGGAAGGCTTCTATCCACCAGAATGATGCAAGCTACAATTCAGCTGCAGACTATCAGCAGTGTATCAACTACTGCGACCTTGTCATCGACTCAAAGAACGGCGCACACGTTTATAAGAAGTCTGATATCATTGACGAGAACAACAAATATCCTGCATTGGCTAAGTACGAGACAGACTTCGATGACATCTTCATCACCCAGAATGCCGAGGAAAGCATTTTCGAGATTCAGTTCAGCGGACAATATGAAAACATCAATAATGGTACCGCTCTCGGAAACAATGCACTTTGTCAGCTCCTGTACAAGTACCAGAACAACAACTCCGGTTACGGCTATTTCAGTGCAGCCGGAATGTTCGGTATAAAGGGAACAAGCAATGTAGTGTTCAACCAGGAATATGACGGCCGTAAGGTTAAGTTCATCTTTAATTGTAACGGTGATGCAATGGAGCAGTACCCTATCCGCAAGATGTGTACAGCCGCAACATTCACCTATGGTACTCCAAACGCTGCAGGACAGACGCGTCAGTCAGACCGTACTTACAACAACTTCGCACAGAACTACATTATATATCGTATGACAGATGTAATGCTGATGAAGGCGGAGGCTATGGTGCAGCTTGCAACAGAAGGAGATATAAGACTGCAGGAAGCGTTCAACATCGTCAAGGCAGTTAACGACCGTGCTCACCAAGAAGGTTCAGTTACCATGGGCGATACACTTCGCTGGGCATCAACGAGTTCTATTCAAGGCAATGCCATCAACACAAAAGTCGGTATGGAAGAACTCGTTATGGAAGAACGCCTTCGCGAACTCTGCTTCGAAGGCAAGCGCTGGTACGACCTTCTGCGTTATAACTACCGTCACACCGAGGGTGTAAACTACAATGCCATCCTTGCAGATCAGGGAAGCTTCCCAGCTAACTACCGTCCAATGATAACACTTGCGGCAAGAAAGAGCAGCGAACTGAGTGCACTGTATTCTAAGATGCCGACAGAACCATATCTCTATATGCCTATTAGAGAAGGAGAACTGAAAGTCAATCCAGCCCTTAAGCAGAATCCTGTTTATAGCAGCAAGACTGACACAAAGAATTACTAACATTAAGGTATAAGGAATATTATGAAAGCTAATAGTATATTCAAAGAAATAAAGAGATTCTCCATTGGAGCAATAGGCATAGCAGGTATTGCCCTTTGCGCGGTGTCTTGTTCAAACGAACCGGACGGAGAAGACCTCTATACTGCAACAGGAAAGACTATTGCAGAATACCTGGAGGAAGACCCTGATTTGTCTTCATTCGTTTACATTCTGCGACAGGTTGGTCTGGATAAGACTCTGTCTTCATACGGTCAATATACCTGTTTCGCTCCGTCAAACGCAGGAATCACAGCATATATTGACAGTTTGTACGATGATGACAAATCTCCTATTCCTCACAATGGAATGACTGAGAAGTCGCTCAACGGTCTGAACGACAGTCTCTGCAACGACATCGCCAAGTTCCACCTTTTGTCAAGCGTGCGTACCATTGCAGACATGAGTGGTAGCGGAACATCTATCAATACTATGCTCGGCTATGCATTTACTGCATCTATTGACGACCAGGGACGTACTACTCTTAATAATGTAGCACACATTATTAATGCCGACAACGAGGCTACTAATGGCTATTTCCACAAATTGGACAATGTAATATCACGAGATACACGAACTTTGCCAGATGTACTCCACAGTATTGACGGCTATAGCATCTTCTACCAGGCATTAGTAAAGACAGGACTTGCAGATTCGCTGAAGAAGAACAACAAGGGCATTACATACACATTGTCAGACGAAACAGACACTAACGGACAGGATCTCTACTCTCCGACCGAATGCCGCGTAGCATTTACACTGTTTGCAGAATCCGACGAGGTTATGAAAGCAAATGGCATCAATTCATTCGACGATCTGGTTGCCTATGCAAATGAGAAGTATGGTCCGGCAGCAAGTTGGTATCACTATCTGAACGAAAAAGGTTTGACTGTCAACACAGGAACTACAGATAAAGATTTTAGAGAGCGTAATAATGCACTGAACATGTTTGTTGCTTATCATATCCTCTACGCAGGTATGGCAATCGACAAGATTCTTTTCTCAAGAGAGGCATACTCTTCAGGCGGTTATACAGCATACAACTACTGGAACTATAATCCGGAGACTTGCTACGCAGAAGTATATGACTACTTTGAAACTATGCTTCCTAACACTCTGATGAAGATTTGGGGTGGCAAGTATGGTAGCACCAGTCAGTTATACATCAACCGTTGGAAACTCAACAACACCCTTACTGACGAAGTCGGCACACCGGGTTCTGCAGCAATGCACCCAATGCGCCAGACTGGTGTAAAAATCAACCGTGACCTCAACAAGGGCGCACTCAACGGATATATCCACGCTATAGACAAGATGCTCGTATATGACACTAACGTTCCTAATGGAGTTCTTCACGAGCGTATGCGTTTCGAAACTACAACATTCTTACCGGAATTTGGAAACAACGGTTTACGTTTTATCTCATCAAACGAAGCATTTGCTCTCAATGGCGGTCAGGGTTCTGGCGCTCGTATCGCATTCCCGGTAAACTACTTCAACAATGTATATTGTTATAATGGTGAAGGTACTAAAGTAAGATACAATGTAAACGGAGCATATAATGCTTGGCAAGCAAACTGTTTCCAGGGTTGGGGACAGTATGACCTCGCAATCAAACTGCCACACGTTCCGACAGGAACATACGAACTGCGTCTTATGTATGTACCTATGTCACACGGTGGATTCATGCAGTTCTATCTTGGAACAAGCAAGAACGTACAGGAGATGGAAATCCTCGGACTTCCGCTTGACGTACGTGTTCCTGCTACAGACGAGCGTATAGGTCTTACACCTGCAGACGAAGAGGACGACCTTGGTATTGCAACCGACAAGGCACTTCGCAACCGTGGTTACATGCGTAGCCCAATGTCTTATCGTCAGCACCCTGAGAGTCGTGACGAAGGTACTACGGGCAACCTGAATATGCGTACCACATGCGATGCTTCAAGCTGGGCACTCCGTAAGATTCTTATCACAAAGCAGTTCAAGCAGAGCGAAGACTACTGGTTCCGTATCAAGAACATGATTTCAGACGACTCTGAACTCAAGTGGCAGTTCGACTACATCGAATTTGTGCCAGTAGATATCGTAAACAGCACTGAATATTCAGAAGACTGGATGTAAGCTAAATCTAATATCAAATACGATTATGAAAATATACAAATATATAGGTTTTACGATGTTGGTTGCAACTGCTCTGGCAACCGCATCATGTTCCGACTGGAACGACTGGAATGACACTCAGACTATGGCAGACTCAAATCCAAGTGCTGACAAGACCCTTTGGGAAAATATTTCGAGCAGGTCAGAATTGCAGAACTTCAAGACAATTCTGGAGAAGGTAAACAGACAGGACTTGTTCAAATCAAATAAGTTCTACACTATTTGGGCACCTATGTTGACTGACACACAGCGCGACTCTGTACTCGCGCTCAAAGACAGTGTAATCATAGACCAGTTCATAAACAACCACATTGCTGAATACAACTACCAGGCAACCGGCATTCAGGAGAATCGTATCCACACTCTTAACGACAAGGCATACGCATTCATCGGTAGCAACAACTCATATACATTCAACAATGTCAAGCTGACACAGGCTAACATACCAAACAGCAACGGAACGATGCACATACTTGCGAGCAACTCTCCATTCCTTCCAAATGCATACCAGTACATTTGGATGGCAGAAGACATGGACTCTATTGCAAAGTACTTCAAGCGCTACGAGCTGACAGAATTGGATCCGAGCCAGTCTGTAGCCGGTCCTATTGTCAATGGTCATCAGACGTACATAGACTCAGTCATGATAACATACAATTCCATGACAAACTCTATGAGAGCCCGTTTGGACA
Organism: Prevotellaceae bacterium UBA2744; assembly: GCA_002353575.1. Taxonomy (GTDB): domain Bacteria; phylum Bacteroidota; class Bacteroidia; order Bacteroidales; family Bacteroidaceae; genus Minthosoma. Next base: position 145,550 of record DEJQ01000012.1, on the reverse strand, counting down.
ACGAAGACTCAACTTATACATTCATCATGCCGAACAACGAAGCATACGAGAAAATGTATAAGACTATCAAGTCTCTCTATAAGTACAAGGAAAGCACACTGGGACAGAACGTAGCTGACGCTGCTTCATCAACCTATGCTACAGTTACAGGTACATCAAACGTAGAATACCTGAACTTCCTTGCAGATTCACTCACGCGCCGCCAGATTGTGAACAACCTTGCCTATAGCCACTACAACAGATACAACAAGGCTTATTTCGAAGACGGCAACTTATCACTCGACACTATTTTCTCTACTTACCGCAACAAGTTCTCCGAACCTGACAGAATTTTCGATGAAGAGCACATTGTAGCAAGACAACGGCTTTCTAATGGTGAAGCTGTCATTGTAGATTCACTGGGCTTCAAGTCGTGGGAAACATACAACACGTCAAACGTAACTGCAGGTATTATGCCATGCCGTGTTCTGAACGGAACACCTCAGAGAAAAATGTTGAATCTCTCACAAATCGACACAGAGAAGATTGACCTGCCTGAAGGAACTACAACCTTCTCATATATCCAGGTTCCGGCAACTTCAAACTTCGTAAAACCTGAAGTAGATTATTATCTGACAGATGTAAAGTCTGGTACATATCGCATTTACGTGGTAATTCCTCCGGCTGACATCGACGTAGATGACCAAACAGAGGCCATCCTTCCAAACTGGCTTTCATTCAGCATGAACTACTTCAACGGTACAAGGCTCACAGACTATCAGTTCACCAATGAACGCTTTGATCCGAACAACAACGTAATTACCACTTATAACGCAACAACTGGAGCTGAAGTAAAAACTACTATCGACAACAAAGACTTCTTCAATGACCCGGAAAGAGTTGACACCTTATACTTGGGTGAATTTACTTTCCCGTACTGCTATGTTGGTCTGACAGATGTATATCCAAACATCAAGGTGACATGTTCTACTAAATTCAGCACACTCGCCTCAAGAGGTCATACCGCCGCATTCGACAAAACCATCCGCATAGCCAGAATCATTTTGCGTCCTGTTGACTACGATGACTATCTGAAAGAAGAAGAAGAGTAACCTTTAAAATGTAATATGAATATGAAAAATATATTTTCAATGTTTAAGCATCAGTATTTACGCCTGCCGCTCTTTGCTATGATGATAGCATCAGGCACAGCAGCTTTCGCGCAAGACGAGGCTGAAGAGCAGGCTCCTGAGCGCAAGCCCGTTAAGGCAACAAGAGTTGTCAAGCAGTATCCTACGGTTACTCTCCACGGTAACGTCATCGACTTGGGAACTAAGGCTCCTCTTGCCGGTGTACAGATTCAGGCTTTAGGCAACAACAAATACACTGCCATGAGTGATGAGGAAGGTAAATTTGAAATCAAAGTACCCAAATTCGTCACATCACTCTATGTATTCTCTCCTGAATACATAAGCCAGCAGGTTGCAATAGACCCAAGCGACTCTATCGCAACCATCGACATCAAGATGCTCAGTGACAAGTTCAACACCATGTATGACCAGAACACCAATATCACTGCAAGTGCAAAAGCTGAAATCAATTCCCGTTATTCTACTATTGACGGAGACATCTCAAAGCAGTTGAATGGTGATGTACGTGCAATCACACGTTCCGGTGTAGTGGAGAACGGTGCAGCGATGTTCATCCGCGGTCTCAACTCACTCAATGCAAATGCCCAGCCACTTATCGTCATCGACGGTATCGAGCAGGACATGATGCTTGACCGCACAGCACTGCACGAAGGCCAGTTCATGAATGTGTTGGCAAATATCTCTCCTAACGACATCGAGAGTGTAGAAGTACTGAAGAATGCCACAGCACTCTATGGTTCGCGTGGCGGTAACGGTGTCATCCTCATCAAGACCAAGCGCGGTCACTCGATGGCTACACGTATTGATGCCAACATCTACGCAGGTGTGCAGCTCATCCCGACCCTGCCCAAGATGATGGATGCTTCGCAGTATCGTACATATGCATCCGAGATGATAGGAACCGTGATGAGGCAGAACAACTACAACAAGACTATCTCGTTCAACTTCCTCAACGACGATCCGAACGGTTACTACTACAACACATATCACAACAACACCGACTGGACAAAGGAAACATACAAGAATGCCATCACACAGAACTATGGCATCAATGTCCAGGGAGGTGACGCCGTAGGTATGTACAATTTGTCAATGGGATATATGAAGGCTCAGCAGACAGCGAAGAAGAACGACTTCGAGCGTATGAACATCCGTTTCAACACAGATATCGAAATCATTCCGCAGCTGAAGACCAAATTCGACCTTTCGATTTCACGCGTCAACAGCAATGTATTCGACACAGCCATTCCTGCAGACCTCTCACAGGGTACTATTTCATCCCCTACATTCCTCTCACTCATAAAGTCTCCAATCGTTGCACCATACGAGTACAACGGTGTCATCAAGGCATATTCAAACATTCTGTCTAACTATGATGACATCTTCAGTCAGCTCAACTCTGTTCAGAACGGTCTTGGTACAAAGCAGTCTTTGGCCAACCCCACCTCAATTCTTGAATATGGCAAGGGTGACAACAAGAACAAAAACGAGAATACTAACTTCAATCTGCAGCTCGCTCCAACCTTGCAGATCAATAAGCACCTGAAGGTTTCAGAGACTATCAGCTACACCCTGATACGTAACTCACAGCGCTATATCCGTCCATACACAGGCGTTCCAAGTTTCATCATCGATGGTCTGGGAACAGTCTTTTCCAAGGTTGCCTCATTCCAGGCTAAGGAAAACAATATCGTTAGCAACACTCGTATTGACTGGGAAAACCTCTACAAAGGCAGTCACAGCATCAAGGTATTTGGCGGATTCCGTTACAACAGATTCAAGTATGACGCAACTCACCTCTATACTCAGCACACTACTCAGTCAGATGACAAGAACCCGTCACTCTCTTCAGGTTATCAGGGTGTGAATGGTACAGCTGACGTATGGAAGCAGATGCAGTTATATGTAAATGCAGACTACAACTATCAGAACCGTTATTTCGCTACAGTTTCCGCACTTGCTGAGGCAAACAGCCGCTTTGGTGCAAAGGCCGGTACTAAGATATTCGGAACTGGCTGGGCATTCTTCCCAAGCGTACAACTCGGTTGGGTCCTCACCAACGAAAAGTGGTTCAAGAAGAACAAGGGTGTTAACTATCTGCGTGTGAATGTAGGTTTCGACGTCAGCGGTAACGACAACATTTCAAACTACGCTGCCCGCACAGCCTTCTCTTCAGTACGTTACAACTACAATGCTACCGGTTCTCAACTGACTAACATCGGTAATGACAAGATCAAGTGGGAAACGACAAAGAAATTCAACGCAGGACTTGAAGGTAATTTTGTTGACAACCGACTGACATTCGCATTCAACTACTACATCCACAGTACTACCGACCTTCTCACTCTAAAGACATTCGAGAACCCGATTGGCGGTATAAACAACTATTGGACTAACGGCGGTTCTCTGCGCAACCAAGGATTTGAAGTAAGAATCAGCGGAAAACCCGTCGTAACAAAGAACTGGAACTTCGAACTCGGTGCCACCATAGGTCACTACAAGAACAAGATTACAGCTCTGCCTGACGGAAACTACACATCATCAATCTATGGCGACAAGAACATTCTCACAGCTGTCGGCATGCCTGTAGGAGTATTCTACGGCTACCAGACTGCAGGAGTGTTTGCATCAGCTGACGAAGCTTCCCGCTATGGTGTTTCACACATTAATGCAGACGGTCAGACCACAACTAACCTCTACATGGTTAACTCAGCAGGTCAGAAAACGGATTTCGCAGCAGGTGATGTTCATTTCGTTGACCAGAACGGTGACGGCGTTATCTCAGAAGCAGACAAGGTGGTTATAGGCAATCCTAACCCAGACATCTATGGTAACATATTTGCGAGCCTCAACTTCAAGCGTCTTACACTCAGCATGAACTTCAACTACAGCATTGGTAATGACATCTACAACTACCAGCGTTCCATCCTGAACTCAGGAAGCAACTTCTACAACCAGCAGGTAGCAGAGACCAGCCACTGGCGTTATGAAGGTCAGCGTACAGACATTCCACGTCTGAACTATGGCGACCCACTGGGCAACAACCGTTTCAGCGACCGTTGGATTGAAGATGGCAGTTATCTTCGTCTGAAGACTATCAACCTCGCATACAAGATTCCTATTCCTACATCATGGTCATGGCTTCAGGGACTCTCCGTATGGGCAGAGGCACGCAATGTATTTACAATCACACGTTACAAGGGATCAGACCCCGAATTCAGCATCGGCAATGGTGTTCTCTATCAGGGCATCGACGCAGGCAACATCGCACAGGGCCGTTCATTCCTTCTTGGTGTAAAGATTAACCTCTAATAATATTAAAAACTTGACAACAATGAAAAACAAAAATATGAAAAGAGCCACTGCAATGCTGTTGGGAACTGTTCTTTCAGCCTCCTTCATCTTTACCTCTTGTATGGATGTTGAAAGCGACCGTCAGGCATTTGAGCCGGATCTCAATTCAAAGACCGACTCTGTATTCTATGCATTTGGTATCGCACAGGGCATGCAGCAACTGGCAGACCAGTATTTCTTCCAGGGTGAGATGCGTGGCGAACTTGTTAAGACAACCCAATATACAGACAGTATGCTATCACAGCTGAAGGACTTCAGTGCAACTATAGCAAACAAATACGACTCTGCCTATGTATATTATCGTGTTATCAACAACTGTAACTACTACCTGACGCATCGCAACAGAGACCTGCGTACGGGAGCTACAGACGTAACCAAGAACGAATATGCGGCAGTACTTGCATACCGTGCTTGGGCATACCTGCAACTGGCTCGCAACTACGGCACAGTTCCATTCTTCACCGAGCCTCTAACAAGCATCTCACAGATTGATGACAATCAATTCCCTGATTACAACATCGACCAGATTGCCAACGCACTCTGCCCCGAATTAGCAAGCTATTCCGGCACTCCCGTACCTAACTACGGTACAAACATCAACATAGGAAACACCAATAGCGGCGGTTCCAAGGCAATGAACACTACAAAGATTTTCATCCCAGTAGATGTAATCCTCGGTGATCTCTACCTTGAAACAGGGAAATACAAAGATGCAGCCGACAGCTACTTCAAGTATCTTAGTACGACCAAGACTCTTATGCCTCCTGTGTTAGCGCAACTGAGAATGCGTTCTGGCGACTTGTCATATCCTACAGACATCTTAAGAATTTGGGCAAACACCTACTCAAACATCTTCACAGCAGGAAACTCTTCAACCGGTCTGGATATTGTATCCTACATACCAATGTCTGTGAACAGCCTCAGAGGAACAGTCACAAACGTACCGAAAGCATTTGGCTTAGACTACTACGCGTTGTCTGCAACCGACCGCTGGATTGAGAATGTACAACTTGAGAAGTCCGATGCATACAACAAGCTTGTAGATAATCTCGACTATTACTATTGGAAGCAAGTATCAGGCGGTCTGCCAGGTCAAAACTTCGCCTCCGGCAAGTTCGGTGATATGCGTTCTCTTTCAAACATCTACCCGAATCGTCCGACAACACCAATGATAAGCGATGACGAGGAGGAGACCACAGAATGGATTAACAAATTCCAGAGTGGAAATATCATCCTCTACCGCGTAACTACTGTCTATCTACACCTTTGCGAAGCCCTCAACCGCATGGAACTGCCAGATGCAGCCTTTGCATTCCTGAAGGAAGGTCTAACCACGAATCTCATTCAGCCACAGACAACATGGCTCTCAGACGAAGCTAAAAACTACTTCCTGAACACCTTCTTCAATGCTGCAAACGAGGACATCTTCAAAGCTAACACAAATCCTATCCATGGACACGGACTCGGAGATACTGCTGACGGAAACTATCCAGATGCATCTCCTTACAAGTTCAAGGACGAAATCGCCCGTAAGTTCAAAGAGATTGACGCTCTTGAAAACAAAGAAGCTATCTATCCGGGACTTTCTGCCCGCATAGCAGCCGGTACAACAACCAAAGCCGACACAATCATGGCAATGGAAGAACTGCTCTGCGACGAGGAGGCTATGGAATTCTGTTTCGAGGGTACCCGCTGGTACGACCTGATGCGCTTCGCACGTCATAAGAACCGTGCAGGTCTGCAGGGTAATGCATGGTTGGCAGACAAAGTAAAATCCAACAACCCTGTGAAGTCATTACTTACAGAATCCAACTGGTACTTACCAATAAGAAAATGATTTAACAGCATACAGATTACGATAAAAAGTAATCAAACACTGTGAATATAGCGTTAATTTTTGATTTTTCTTTGAAAATTTTTGAAGACAAACAAAAATTAACGCTATATTTGCGCCTTAAAGAAATTACTCTATTAACCTATTTTATTAACCATTTAACAACAAGCTTTATGAAAAAACTTTTACTATCGCTTGTAGCTGTATTCTCATTCGCAGGCGCTTTTGCCTATGAACTCGGAGATTACATCTACACATCTGATGCAAAGTACAAGGTGACGGACAACAACATGGTTGATCCAATTACATCATGGAATGGCGCAGACGATGTTGACACTTGGTCAACTGCAGAGGCAGAAGAAGGCATTACTGCAGCTTTGCAAAGTCTTGACGGTTCTGAAGGTTCAGTCCTTCTTAGAACGAGTACAGCACTTGTATCCGGCACTCGCTATGTAGTTACCCTGAAGATTAAGGGAGTTGCCGACGGCTCTACATCTATCACCGCAGGTGCTCAGAACGAGGTCAACGCGTTCATCACTAACGGTGCACCATCTGCAGATGGCATACTCACTGGTACTTCTGGCGTTGACTACTTCATGGTAGCAAACTCTCAGAACTTCCTCAACGGTGAATGGTCAGAAATCTCATTCGCATTCGTTGATACATGTACTGAGGCTACAATCGGTGCTGACACTCATTACCTCAATATCACAATCGGTCGTCTGACAACTGGTACAGTTATCGCTGACGCAGAAGTACGTCCTGTAGATCAGGTTTACGACACTCGTATCTCTGACCGCACAGTTGATTTCGCACGGGCTATCATGGCAGATAAGAACTTCAACGACGGAGCTGACTCAGGCGAACTCATAGAAATCATCGGCACTTATGAGGAAATGAAAGATGCAGGCGCAGCTGACGACATCGCTACTATGGAAGGTCTGATGTCACAGCTTAACGAAGCCCTTCAGAGCTACATGAACACCAACTCTTCAGATTTGTCTTCAAACTTCACAAACATCGGTATCACAGGTATTGGAAAATATAATCGTGGCAGCATTGCAAACGAACAGGTGATCGGCGGTTTCAAATTCCGTGGCGACAACTGGCTGCACGGCGAAGGTTCTGCAGAACTCAACAAGCAGATTCAGGGAACATACGGTAACAGTGCAGGCTCTGTAGCTCTTTACAATGAGAACCTCCCGGCAGGCAAATACTACATCGCCGGTGAACTTGTAAACTCTCTCTGCGACAAGAACTACAACTACACTTATACACTTGAGAAGAACATCAAGCTGTTCGTAGGTTCTGACTCTACAGATGCTCAGACTATCTCTGGTCGCGACTTCGTCAAGTTCTACTATATAGGCGAACTGAAGGAAGGCGAGAAATTCGAAGCAGGCTTCTGGTGGGAAGGTCACGATGCAGGTTCTTCATTCAAGGTTAAGAATGTAGAAGTACGTGGCTTCGGCGACATCACTGCAAAGATTGAACGTAACAATGCATGGAGCACATTCATCGCTCAGTGGAAAGAAGCTGTAAAAGCACGTAACAGCATCACCAGCATGCAGGGCAATGCAGACTTCCCATGGGAGCAGGATTCACTCACAAGAGCTCTCGAAAAGTGGGATTACCTTTACAACAAGGTTAACGGTGTATGGGTTGAAGCTGACGGCGATGACTATAAAGACCTTGGCGTAGCAACTAATGACGAACTCACTGAATGGGCTACTACTCAGGGATACGAGTATAAAGAAGGTGTCGATCCGGAATGGATGTCTAAGTACCCACTCGTTCGTGCTTACCAGTATGCAAGCTCATTCGTTCAGGAGCAGAACAAGCCATACACAGACCTCAAGGCACTCGTAGCAGAGGCTAAGGCAGCTGTTGCTGATCCTTACTACGCAAAAGTCGATGCAACCGACCTTAATGGTGCAATCACAGAAGCTGAATCTCTTATCAATGGTGCAACAGCAGAGAACCAGTCAGAAGAATTCGCAGCCCAGACAACAACTCTCAAGGAAGTTCTTTCCGAATTCTACATGAACGGTGCTTCATTTAACAGACCGGCTAAGCTCGCTGTTATCAATCCTAACTTCACATACAAGAAAGAAAATATTACAGGTGGTGAATCAAAGAAAGACGCTTCTGGCGGTTGGGATTCTTACACAACAAACGGTTCTGAATACTGGCGTCTGAACAACAACGACGCAGCATACGTTGGCGGCGGTGTAGCAGCTATGTGGCGTGGTTGGACTGGTAACCCACGCGGCAGCCTCACTCAGGACATCACAGTTACAAGAGCCGGTCACTACACATTCAAGTGCCAGGCATACTGTACAGTTGACGGCGGCGGTCAGTCAAAGGCTGCTGAGATTTTCAACAACAACGTACGTAAGATTAACATCTACACCGAAACTCAGCAAGTTTGGGACGAAGAGCTTGAGGACTACGTAGAAGAAGAAGTAGAAATCGGTCGCGACACTACATATCAGTCTGGTATCTATCTCGTCTTCGGTTCTGTAACAAATCAGGAAGTTGACTCGATTGACGTATGGACATCAGGCGATATGGGAGGAAACGCACATGTTGCAGTTTGGACTCCACAGTGGTTCGAATTAGAATATGACAAGGCTACTGATGGTGAAGAAACCCTCCGCTTCGGTATGGACGGTCTGAAACCAGCAGGAGAACTCGGTATGACATATAAGCCAAATGCATACGGATTCGGTTCTGTAACCGTAACTTATGCCGGACCATCTGAGCAGTACTACAAGGACAAAGAAGAGTACATCGCTACTGGTGTTGAACCAATCGTAGTGAACAAGGGTGCTAAGGCTGTAGCTATCTTCACACTCTCCGGTGCAAGGGTTAACTCATACGTAAAGGGCATCAACATTGTCAAGTATGATGACGGCACAGTAAGGAAGATTTACGTTAAGTAATCTGCAAGAGTTTTGAACTAACAAATATTCAATAAATGAAACCATCAGAGGCATCCCGCTTCTGATGGTTTTTTTATTTTCCTACTTTTATACTTTTAAAACATTTACTACCTTTGTCGCAAAATAAGCTGATATATGCATAAATTGGCAATAGTAATACTCAACTGGAACGGAAGCGACATGATGCGCCGCTACCTGCCTTCAGTCATTAAGCATTCATGCGGAGATGTCATCGTGGCAGACAATGCCTCGACCGACGACTCGCTAAAGATGCTTGCGGAGGAGTTTCCTGATGTGCGCACCATAGTGCTTGCAGAGAACTACGGATTTGCAGAGGGCTACAACAGAGCACTGGCACAGCTGCCCGAATACGAATATTACCTATTGCTGAACTCCGACGTAGAAATACGTCAGCAGGGATGGGACAAGATTCTCACCGACTATATGGATGCCCACCCAGAATGTGCAGCCTGTCAGCCTAAACTGCTTGACCTGAAGCGCCCGACTCATTTTGAATATGCAGGCGCATCTGGAGGCTATATAGACCGATTCGGATACCCGTTCTGCCGAGGCAGAATCCTTGCCACCGTGGAGGAAGACAAGGGACAGTACGATGACATCTGCCCTGTGCTATGGGCTACGGGAGCTGCCCTACTCTGCCGCGCCAAGGACTGGCAAAAGAGCGGCGGTCTTGACACACGTTTCTTTGCCCACATGGAGGAGATAGACCTCTGCTGGCGACTGCGCAATATGGGACGTCAGATTGTATGCGTACCACAAAGCACTGCCTACCACCTGGGCGGAGCAACACTGAACCAGGGGAATCCACGCAAGACATTCCTGAACTTCCGCAACAACCGATATATGTTGCACAAGAATCTGCCAGAGCATAAGCTGCGTCCACTGCTACGCATACGCAACGTGCTCGACCTTGTGGCAGCCCTGCAATTCCTCATGAAGGGCGACATAAAGAATATGAGAGCAGTTCTGCGTGCCATGCGATGCAAAATGCCCCCTGAAGGCAAAACAGCAGGAACACTGAATGCTCCTGCTGTAGTATCAGACGAGAACCTGTTGGCTCCCTATTCAATCATCTGGCAATACTACGCCAAGGGTAAACGACTTTTTTCTCAGTTATAAGGGATTTTTTCTCCTCCGAAGAGAAAAACTTTTTCCTCTTCGGAGAAAAAAGTTTTCGACCGAAGAGGAAAAAAAACTATGCTGAAGACAAACTATTTTTTCTTACCTTCCGACTTTACTTCTTCATCGTCAACCGGAGCCTCAACTATAAATTCCGGTTCTGACGGTGTCTTTGCTTCCTGTTTCTTTGCAAGATATTCCGGCAGGGAGAGACCAGCTTGTTCGAAGAGTTCGTTGAGCGGCGGAATTGACTTCATGAGTCCACTGAGGAAATTGGCAGTAGAACCCTTGCCATCTGCGTTGTTTCCACCATCCCATACGGTTACGTGGTCGATATTGATACCCTTGATAGCTTCGACCTGAGTACGTACGAGGTCAGGAAGCTTTTCGAGCAGCAGGAGCATATATGCCTTTGTAGCATCGCCTCCGGCAGCCTGTACCATTTTGTCGTAACCAGAAGCCTGACGAGAGAGAATCTCGAACAAACCACGAGCCTCTGCCTCCATCTTAGCATATGCTGCATCGGCTTCACCCTTGGCATTCACGCGAATCTTCTCTGCCTCTGCCTCTGCCTCTATAATCTTACGTTTCTTCTCGATTTCCTGACTGACGAGGACGTTGGCTGACTGAGTGGCACGTTCACGTTCTCCACGGGCCTGTTCTGCTTCCTTTTCTGCTGAGTAAGCCTCTTCGAGAGCCTTTGCCTGAGCAACCTTTTCGGCAGCTGTGGCACGGCGCTGAGCTTCAGCTTCGCGTTCACGGCGTACGGCATCGGAATTAGCTATCTGCACTCTGGCTTCGTTTTCTCCCTGTACGGCCTGAGCATTAGCTTCGGCAGTACGAACACGCGTCTCACGGTTAGCTTCCGCCTTACCGATTTCTCCGAACTTCTCCTGTTCTGCCACGCGCACCTTTGCCTCGTTGATGGCACGTGCTGCTGCCTCCTGGCCGAGTGCCTCGATATATCCGCTCTCGTCGTTAATATCGGTTACGTTTACGTTGATGAGTCGCAGACCTATCTTCTTCAGTTCTACTTCCACATTGCTTGAGATTGCCTCCAGAAACTTGTCGCGGTCGGCATTGAGTTCCTCGATAGACATGGTTGCAATAACGAGACGCAACTGACCGAACAGGATATCACGAGCCAGTTCCTGAATCTGACCGGCTGTAAGTCCCAAGAGTCGTTCTGCTGCCGCGACCATACAATCAGGTTCGGTAGAGACACCCACTGTAAAGCGGCAAGGCACATCGACACGGATGTTCTGGCGCGAGAGGGCATTGGTCAGATTTGCATCAATGCTGATAGGAGTAAGCGAGAGGTATGCATAGTCTTGTATGATAGGCCATACGAACTGACCTCCGCCATGCACACACTTAGCAGATTTATTACCTGTCGTTCCGTAGATTACGAGAATCTTATCAGAAGGACAACGACGATAGCGGTTGATGATAGCCATAACGAGTATGCCACCTACGATGACAACCGCAAAAATCAGATAAACAAGTGCTGATTCCATATTATTTTAGGTTTTGAGTTGTTTTATGATAAGTATTATAATACCAGACAGACTATGCTTTTTCAACAACAAAGACATTGTTGTCTGTTATATCTACCACCCTCACACGCGAGCCGCTCGGGAGCAAAGGACCATAGGTCACAGCAGGAAACTCGTGGACAGAACCGTTTATGCTTATCTGTACCTTACCTGCTCCGGCATTTTCTGCAGGTACGCGAAGATATACTTCACAATGCACGCCGATACATTTCCTTACGTTGATAGAACCATCAGACTGCAGCCGCATTGCCTGACGGCGAATGAAGAAATAGAGCCACACAAAGAAGCAGCCCACGACAGCTGCAATCAGATAAAGCAGCCAAGTCTGCGAGATGATGCTATAGAAAGCTACTCCAGCCCATCCGAAACCTACAAAGAAGTTTACGAAACTACGCACGGAAAAGAGTGACAGTCCCCCACCCAAATCCATAGTATCGCCACTGACCGAAGCATCAAGGTCGAAGTCGGAGTCTCCGTCCATACCCAACAGGGTAAGAGCTGCCTGCACAAAAAAAACCACAGAACTTACAATTGCACAGCCCCAGAAAAGTTGTAAAGTAGGCGGCAACGCTGCAAACCAGTTTGAAAATTCTTCCATAATATATAGATTTACTGATTGATTGCAAATATAATTGTTTTTGGAATAATGGGATACATAAAAGACTTTTTCACAACGTGATTTCACATCTTTTTACAACTTATGCACGATATGACATGGAAATTTGCTAAATTTGCAGTCCCAATTATACAACCAACGGGAAAGTGCGTCTATTCCTTATATACATACTACTGATTTCAGCATGCATAAGCCTCAGGGCTTCAAATGCAAAAGACAGCATACCCATAAGTAAACCCACCCGTCACACATCATACCTTCGCGAGTTCAGCTATGTACCCGTACCGCTCATTGCATCTTCATTCATAGTGAAAGCCTGCAAGAATGACATACGCGGGGCGCGAAATAATTTCATCCCCAACTGGCATAGCGAAATTGACAACTATATCCAATACGCACCAATCGTTTTTGCAACGGGGCTGAAAGCCGCCGGGGTAGAGAGCCGCAGCAAATGGGGACGTTATGCTGTAAGCAGTGCTTTTTCGTACGCAATCATGGCAGGACTGATCAATTTGGGCAAATACACCATCAAGGAACAGCGACCGGACGGGTCTGCACACAACTCCTTCCCCTCGGGCCACACAGCAACCGCCTTTGCCTCGGCTGCAATCCTGCACAAGGAATATGGTCAGACCCGCTCCCTCTGGTATAGCGTGGCTGGCTATACCGTTGCTTCCATTACCGGCATAATGCGAGTGATGAACAACCGCCATTGGGCAAGCGATGTGCTCTGTGGTGCCGGAATAGGTATCTTCTCCGTTGATTTAGGCTATTTTCTGGGGGACGTTATATTCCGCGACAAACAACTGCAGCGGCCCGTACGCGAAAACGAAAGTAGTTTCCTGACAGCCCCCAATTTCTTCAACCTCAGCGTCGGAGCAGGTTTGATAGCCCATAATACTGACATTGCCGGACTGGACATCAGCATGAGCCGAATGATAACAGCACAGGCTGAGGCTGCCTACTTCTTCACAAAACACGGGGGTGCAGGCATACGTTTCAACGTCAGCTCACCTATCGTCAGCTATGAGAAATACAGCGATGTAATGGGCATATATACCCTGACCGCAGGAGCCTATCTGCAATACCCTATTACACCTCGCTTTGCAATAGGCGGCAAAGCCATGATTGGCAGACTGCTCATAAGCGGATTCAAGCTGGGCGACGAACTGACGGTTGACAAGAAAGTCGGTATGACATATGGTATAGGTGCGAACTTGGCCTATGCATACCGCAACAACATCGCATGGCGCCTGAATGCAGACTTTGACATGAACCACGTACGCTTCAAATCAACCCGAATGCAACAGCACTATTCACAACGGAAAGCATTCGGGCAACTCACACTCACTGCTTCAATGAGCGTAATGTTCTAAATACTTTCACATTTTTTTGCATTTCTACCCAAGGCTTTGTACCTTTGCAGGGAATTCAAAAAATCAACATGGAAGGAAGAAAAGTCAGAGTACGTTTTGCGCCAAGTCCTACAGGACCGCTTCACATCGGCGGAGTACGTACTGCATTGTATAATTACCTCTTTGCCAAGCAACACGGAGGTGATTTTATTTTTCGTATAGAAGATACCGATTCAACACGTTTTGTACCAGGTGCCGAGGAGTATATCATCGAGTCGTTCAAATGGCTTGGACTGAAATTCGACGAAGGCGTCAGCTTCGGAGGCGACCACGGTCCGTACCGCCAAAGCGAACGCAGGGACATATATCGCAAATATGTAAAGGTGCTGCTTGACAACGGCAAAGCCTACGTCGCATTCGACACACCTGAAGAGTTGGATGCAAAACGCGCCGAGATAGAGAATTTCCAATACGATGCCACTACTCGCAGCATGATGCGCAATTCGCTCACGATGGCAAAGGAAGAAGTAGAGCGACTGATTGCAGAGGGTACACCATACGTAGTCCGTTTCAAGATAGAACCGGGAAGAGACGTCGTCGTAGATGACATCATACGTGGCGAGGTAGTAATCAACTCGAGCATCCTTGACGACAAGGTGCTGTACAAGAGTGCGGACGACCTTCCTACTTACCATCTTGCAAATATCGTTGATGACCATCTGATGGAAGTAACCCACGTCATTCGCGGCGAGGAATGGTTGCCAAGCGCTCCACTCCATGTCCTTCTTTACGAAGCATTCGGATGGGCTGATACCATGCCGCGCTTTGCTCACCTGCCACTTCTGCTGAAACCGGTAGGAAACGGAAAACTCTCTAAACGCGACGGTGACAAGCTGGGATTCCCTGTATTCCCACTGGAATGGCACGACCCGAAGACTGGCGACATAAGCAGCGGATACAGAGAGAAAGGCTACCTGCCTGAGGCAGTCATCAATTTCTTGGCACTGCTTGGATGGAATCCAGGTAACGACCAGGAAGTGATGTCGCTCGACGAAATGGTTAAGTTGTTCGACCTGAGCAAATGTTCGAAGAACGGAGCCAAGTTCGACTACGTCAAGGCTGCATGGTTCAACCACCAGTATCTGATGCAACTGCCCGACACGGCATGGTGTCCTGCTTTCGACAAGGTTCTGAAAGAGGCCGGTATCAATGCCACGGCTGAGCAGGAAGCAGAAGTTGTGAGGATGATGAAGATGAAGGTGATAGAATACACCGACGGACTGGGTAACAAGAAAAAACGCAACATCAGCTTTGCCAGCGATTTGTGGCCACTTACAAAGTTTTTCTTCATAGCTCCGACAGAATTCGACAAGGAAGGTGATAAGTTCGTAAGAAAAAACTGGACTGAGAACACTGCCAAAGAAATGCAGGAGATGCAGCAGATACTTGAAGGAATCACAGATTTCACTGCTGAGAACCAGAAAGCTGCCATCGAGCCTTGGGCTGAGCGGACAGGCATAAAGCCATGGAACCCCTGGCGTGTGGCTCTCGTAGGCACCGGTCAGGGACCAGACATGTACGAGCTGAGTGCATTCCTTGGCAAAGAAGAGGTAATAAGACGATTGAAATTTGCAATAGAAACTCTCGGATAAATGTTGATAGTTATCTACAGCATCGCAATGTACATCTTTGTTCTGGGTGCATTACTCGCTTCGCTCATTTCAAAGAAAACACGCAAGCTGGTTGAAGGCATTCCGCAGACATTCAAGATTCTGAAGGCTGAAATAAAACCTGACGACAGAGTCGTGTGGTTTCATGCAGCAAGCCTCGGAGAGTTTGAACAGGGACGTCCACTCATGCAACGACTGCGCGAGGAACATCCGGAATACAAGATTCTGCTCACGTTCTTCTCTCCGTCAGGGTATGAAGTAAGGAAAAACTATCACGGAGCAGACGTGGTGTGCTATTTGCCTTTCGACACTCCAGGCAACGTACATTCCTTCCTGCGGCTGGCACATCCGGAAATTGCACTGTTCATAAAGTATGAGTTCTGGATGAACTATCTGACCACAGCTAAGAAGAAGGGTGTGAAACTATATAGCGTCTCAAGCATATTCCGCGAGAAACAGTATTTTTTCCAGTGGTGGGGCACCATGAAACCTCTGAAACAGTTTGACCACCTGTTCGTACAGAATGAAGAAAGCAAGCGACTGCTAAACGAGCACGGAATAGATTGTGTAACCGTTGTAGGCGACACCCGACTGGACCGCGTGATAGACATCAAGAACGCTGCCGCGCCGCTGCCACTGGTGGAACAATTTGTGGCTGACAGCCCTTGTTTCATAGCAGGCTCGTCGTGGGGACCCGACGAAGAAATCTACATCCCGTATCTTGCACAGCAAAAAGACTGGAAACTGATTATTGCCCCACACGTAATCAGTGCCGTACACCTTAAAAGCATAAACAAACTGCTTGAGGACAACGGATTGGGCGCTGTAATGTATAGCGAACTGGAAGCCGGCACAGCCTCTGTCACCAACGAACGCGTAATGATAGTAGATTGTTTCGGCAAACTATCATCCATATATCGCTACGGAAAGATAGCACTCGTAGGCGGTGGTTTCGGAGTCGGCATACATAATGTACCGGAAGCTGCTGTATATGGAATTCCTGTACTCTTCGGACCGAACAACAGAAAGTTCAAGGAGGCACAGGACCTGAAAAGATGTGGCGGCGCTTTCGAATACAACGACGAGCAGAGTTTTTCTGCTATCATGGACAAATTCATCGACAATCCACAGACTATTGACGAGGCTGGAAGGAAAGCGGGTAGCTACATCAATGGAAACGCCGGAGCTGCCAACAAATGTTTTAATATGATATTTAAATAACTACACATAAATATGACCTTCACACAAATTGCAATGCCTATCTTCGACAAGGTGATTATTGACTACCACCTGAAAGACGATATCGACCAACCCCTAAACAACCCATATCAAAAGGGGACGATTGAGGCATACCTATACACAAAATGTTGGATTGATACCGTTCAATGGCATTTGGAAGACATCATACGCGACCCGCATATCGAACCGGTGTATGCATTGCAGCTGAAACGCAGAATAGACAAGAGCAATCAGGACCGCACTGATTTGGTAGAGATGATAGACTCGTATTTTCTTACTCTCTACAATGGAATAAAGCCCCTGCCTGATGCTACCATCAACACAGAGAGTCCTGCGTGGGCTGTGGATCGCCTGAGCATTCTTGCACTAAAGATATACCACATGAAAGAGCAGGTGGAGCGTGACGACGCAGATGCAGCGCACAAGGCAGCATGCCAGAAGAAGCTGGACGTGCTCAACGAGCAGCAGAAAGACCTATCGACAGCTATCGACCAGCTGATTGCCGATATCGAAGCCGGAAAGAAGTACATGAAGGTATATAAGCAGATGAAGATGTACAACGACCCAAGTACGAATCCCATTCTTTACGGACAGAAATGAGAATAGGATTCGACGCAAAACGACTGTTCAATAATTTCACGGGGCTGGGAAACCACAGCCGCACAACTATAGACATTCTCACGGATGAATTCCCTGAGAATGACTATTTATTATACACCCCAAAGGTTACCTGCAATAAAACTACTGCACCATACTTGCAGAAAGCCGGCTGCCACACCATACAGCCAATGGGACTGGTGAGAGGAAGCCTATGGAGAACATTCGAACTGGCATCGAAGATAAAAGAAGATAAAATAGACCTGTTTCACGGTCTGAGTAACGAACTGCCGCTTGGAATACGTCATAGCGGTGTCCGCAGTATTGTAACAATTCACGACGTAGCATTCAAGACCTTTCCAGATATGTATCACAAGGCTGACCGCTACATCTATAATCTGAAGTGGAAATATGCCGTAGAGACCGCTGACAGAATCATAGCAATAAGCAAATGCACAAAGGATGACATAATCCGGTTCTATGGTGTTGACGAGAAAAAAATAAATGTGGTATATCAACCCGTTGCGCCACTCTTCTATAGCCCTATTCCCAAGACCGAATGTGAGCCCTATATGCTTTATGTAGGATCTGTCAATTCCAGAAAGAACCTGTTGGGAATTGTAAAGGCGATGGAACTGCTTCCTAAGGACATCGACCTTCCACTATATATAGTAGGCGATGGAAGAGAATACAAAAATACGGTTAAGACCTACATAGCAAAACACGGAATGGAGAACCGCTTCAAGTGGCTTGGCGGACTTACTCCAGCAGAACTACACCAACTGTACACTAATGCGCAATTGTTCGTCTATCCATCATTCTACGAGGGATTCGGGCTTCCCGTGGTTGAAGCCATGCTGAGCGGATGTCCTGTAGTGACGAGCAATGTTAGCTGCCTACCTGAAGCAGCAGGTCCCTACTCTCTCTTGGCAAATCCATCAGAACCAGAGGATATAAAAGAAAAAATGCAGAAGGCACTTGAAGACACTTCCCTCCGTTCACGCATGATTGAAGGCAGTAAGGAATTTGCTATGTATGCCTTCCATCCTCATACCCTCGCTCACCAACTGATGAACACATACCAAAATACATGTATGATGTAATATGTACTTTCTATGCACTCTCGAAATGTTCTACACGTTGCAGCAGTGTCGGATGAGAGTATTGCGTATAGACTACCACGGGATGAGGAGTGAGATTACTAAGGCTCTGAGCCGACATCTTTTTCAAGGAACTGCATAGGTTCTTGCCCAATCCATACTGACAGGCGAACTCATCAGCTTCCCACTCATGTCGGCGAGAAAGAACATTACTTATCAGAGATATAATAATCTGAATAGGAGTAAACAGAAGCATAAAGACTGTCATGTTGATATGGAAAGACGGAACATCGCAGCCCGCTGCTGCCGCTATTTCCTTATTGTCAATCACAAGACTGAAGAGATAGAACATGACAAAATTGAGAATCAGAGCCGATGCCATGTCTTTAATGATGTGGTGATGCTTATAGTGTCCTATCTCATGAGCCAGGACAGCAACGATTTCATCTGTCGTTAGTTGTTCCATAAGAGTGTCATAAAGTACAATACGCTTACGGGAACCAAAGCCTGTAAAATAGGCATTTGCTTTGGAACTACGCTTGCTGCCGTCAATTACATATATGTTCTGCAACTTGAAACCTACGTTCCGGGCAAATGTCTCTATAGCAGTACGCAGTTCGCCCTCAGCAAGCGGTGTCTGCTTATTGAAGAGAGGAACTATCACATCGCTATAAAGAAACTGCAGGATAAGTGTCAGCACAGAGACAACAGCCCACGCTACGAGCCAGAAATAATCAGGAATAAGCCCGTAGATCCATACGACCAGCCCCATCAGTATGCCATAGATAAGGAGGGAGACAAAGAACCCTTTGATTGTGTCCATGACAAAGAGGCGGGGTGTAGTGCGGTTAAATCCGTATTTTGCCTCTATATGAAATGTGTCGTAAACGGAGAAGGGCAGACCGACCACCCAATCCAGAATATAGAATATAAAGAAGAACAGGAGAGCTATGAGAACCGGGTTGGAAGTAAGACTACGCGCATAGCTATCCATCCATGCAAAACCGCCCAATGCAAAGAGACACAGAAGCAGCGTTGTATTGACTATGTTAGAGACCACACCAAAGCGGGAATTTTCGCGCAAATAAGCTTGCTGACGTGCATATTCAGCCGCATCATATATTCCCTTTAGCAATGCAGGAATAGGTTGATGACTGGCTTTACGGTTTAATACACTAAGAGTGATGCTATAAGCGAACTCTGCAAGTACGATAAAGATTATTATCCAATATAAAATCATACACTTATCGGTTTATTTCCAATGCAGCCTTGATAAACGGACCGAGAACCTTTGGGTCGTTATCCTGCTTGCGTTCATTTATATAATAATCAAATGTACCGGGACGGTCTTTGCTAAGTCCTGCCACTGCACAGCAACTGCCTATATTCACTAAAGTATCTATAGTGCCATCAGGAAGTTGTTCTTTACTGGTATATACGAACTGCTTAATGAAGTTCCTGTAACTACGTTTGGCTAAAGCCCTATATTTCTTTGACAGATAGCCAAGACGCACTGCCTTCAGCATAGAATAGATAAACATTGCAGAGCAGGAACTCTCCAGGTAGTTACCTTGGCGACCAGGAGAGTCGAGTACTTGATACCAAAGTCCCGTCTTCACATCTTTATACTTGTCAATACCTTCGGCGATAGTATTAAGAACGGCAAGGATACTATCTCGTCCCTGAGTGGTTTCTGGTATGAAAGGAAGGGCATCGACTATCGCCATCATATACCAGCCCAAGGCACGCCCCCAGCAATGAGAAGACTGACCTGTAAGAGGGTCGGCCCACCCCATCTTGCGACTTACATCACAGGCATGACGAAACAGCCCTGTCTGAGGGTCATAGGTATGTCTGGCTGCCATGAGTATCTGATTTACCACATCTGCCCATGCTGCATTATTGTCTTTATCGAAACGATATGTATATTCGGCCAGGAAAGGAGTGCCCATATAGACACCATCGAGCCAGACCTGATTGGGATATATCTTCTTATGCCAGAAGCCACCATCGTCGTTACGCGGATGAGTGTCTAACTGAGTACGGAGCAATGTCAGGGCTTTACGGAAACGATCTTCACCTGTCAGCTGATAGAACTGGAACAGACACTTGCCGGAATTGATCATGTCGATATTATAATCGGACATCTTATAAGAACGAATCTGCCCCTCATTTGTAATGAACGAATCAGCATATTGCATACAATATTTGAACACAGACTCGTCTTTGCTTACATTATAATAATCAAGCATTGCACCGACCTTCAGTCCACCTGTATAACTCCACTTCACACGAGTAGGACTGTCTGTATAACATGCCTGCGGACAGCGTTTCATTTCTGACTTTGTAATAGCCTCGGCCATATTGTCTTTTGCCATTAAGGCAGAAGAAATGACCCAAAGAAGGAGAAAAAGAAATTGTTTCATAGCCATTTTGACATTATGCCTGCAAAGTTACGAAAAAAAACTTGTAACTGCATAAGGAAAAAAAAATCCCCCAAGCAAAAGCCTGGGGGATATAAATTAGTATAATTGGAAATCAATTATTTGTTTTCTTCGATGAATGTAGCAACACGGTTCCAGTCGTTTTCGTCGAAGAGTTCGTCTGTTACACCAAGACCCTTATAAGATACACGATCAGCAGAAATCTTGTAAGTGTTTACGAGCATATCGCGAACAGCCTTAGCACGAGCATCAGAAAGCTTCTGGTTGAACTCAGGATTACCTTCTGGAGATGCATAACCGTTAACACGAACCTTGCTGTTTGGATGATTCTTCATGTAAGTGGCAATCATAGCAACAGATGGCTTCTGAGATGCGTCGATAACGCTCTTACCTACACGGAAGATTACGACTGGAGCAAGCTGAGTCTCAGTCACCTTAGTCTCGTTAACTACGACAGTTTTCTCCTTAGCACGTTCTGCAGCGAGGTCTGCCTGGAGCTGAGAGATAGTCTTGTCCTTAGCAGCGAGGTCTGAGTTAGCCTTAGCACGGAGCTCGTTCAGACGACCGTCAAGTTCGTCCTGAGAGAACTTCTTGTCGCATGCTACGATGTAGTGCTTGCCATCAGAGTTACCGAAGTGATAAACGTAAGCAGCTGTAAGCTGAAGCTGTGCAAAACGAGAACGTGGTTTGAAGTTAGCACCTTCAGCAGATACGTTCCAGTCTACAGCTGGCTGGATGCGGATTGAGTGAGCCTTTGATGCACCCATGTTGATGTTGAAGTCAAGACCAGTCTTGAAACCGAGGTTATTCCAACCTTCCTTAGCTGGGTTATAAACACGATTCCAACCAATACCTACAACAGCACCTACTTCGAATGAACGTGGAACGCCTTTGTAACCACCGAAGAGGTTAGAGAGATTCAGGGTTCCGTTAACACCTACATAGTGACCGCGGACAATTGTCTTGTAGCTACCATTAGAAGCTGCATTGAAGTGATAGCGAGACTTAGTGTTTGGATCATAAGCACTTGAACCGAACCAAGCAGTTCCTTCGATTTCCACACCTACAACTGGTGTAATCTGCTTACCAAGGAAGATGGTAGCTGTTCCGTTTACAGGGAAAACCTGCTTGAAACGAAGAGATGTAGCAGCGCCGCCACCGACACCTAAATACCAGTTGTCTGTAAAGTTACCCAACTTTACAGGCTGCCCTGCATTTGCAGCTAGAGCCGATGCAACCATTGTGATTGCGAGTAAAATTTTCTTCATAATGAAATAAAATTAATTAATGAATAAATAAATGAATTAAAAGGGTTTTATAAACCTTATTCTTCTGTTTTGTTTGCACGTTTACGCTCCAAATGGTCAAGGATAATCTTTCGAATACGCATTGACTTAGGAGTGACTTCTACATATTCATCAGCCTTGATATACTCCAATGCTTCTTCAAGCGAAAGGATTACAGGCGGTATGATATGCGCCTTCTCATCTGTACCAGAGGCACGGACGTTAGTAAGCTGTTTTGCCTTCGTTACGTTTACCACGAGGTCGTTCTCGTGAACATGTTCACCTACTACCTGACCGGCATATACCTGAGTCTGAGGAGAAATGAAGAACTTGCCACGATCCTGCAGATGGTCGATAGCATAGGCAAATGCCGTACCAGAATCCATTGCAATCATAGAACCGTTTGTACGACGAGTCATCTCACCCTTGAACGGCTGATAATTCTTGAATCGGTGAGCCATAATGGCTTCTCCCTGACTTGCAGTCAGCACATTGGTACGCAATCCGATGATACCACGAGAAGGAATCTCGAATTCTATGTTTACACGTCCGTCGGCAGCCTCCATACTTATCATATCACCTTTACGGCGAGTAACCATATCTATCATCTTACTTGCGAATTCCTCCGGAACATTAATAGTCAGTTCTTCGATTGGTTCACAGTGTTCACCGTTTATTTCACGATAGATAACCTGTGGCTGACCTACCTGCAGCTCATATCCCTCACGACGCATGGTTTCGATAAGGACTGACAGGTGAAGCACGCCACGGCCGCTTACGATCCACTGGTCTGTTGTGCCTTCCTTCACCTCCACACGAAGCGCAAGGTTCTTCTCTAATTCCTTCTCCAGGCGTTCACCAATATGGCGGCTCGTACAGAACTTGCCTTCCTTGCCGAAAAATGGCGAATTATTAATAGTGAAGAGCATAGACATCGTTGGTTCATCGATGCTAATCGTAGGAAGTGCTTCCGGATTCTCATAGTCACAGATAGTATCACCTATTTCGAAATTAGAAAGACCGATGATAGCACATATATCACCTGACGATACTGAATCCGCAGTACGATGCCCCATACCTTCGAACGTATGGATTTCCTTAATCTTAGTTTTCTCAGATGTACCGTTACGATGAACGATTGTTATGTTCTGACCTGCTTTAAGAGTTCCTCGGTGAACACGTCCAACAGCTATACGACCAGTATAGGTCGAATAGTCGAGAGAAGTTATAAGCATCTGAGGTGTTCCCTCTAACTGTTGTGGAGCAGGAATAGTCTTCAGTATGACATCAAGCAAATATGTAATATCATTTGTAGGTGTCTTGAAGTCCGGTCCCATCCAGCCCTGCTTTGCAGAGCCGTAAACAACAGGAAAGTCTAACTGGTCCTCGGTGGCATTGAGCGCACACATGAGGTCGAACACCATCTCATAGACTTCTTCAGGACGACAGTTCGGTTTATCAACCTTATTAACTACCACTACAGGCTTCAGACCTATCTCCAATGCTTTCTGCAACACGAAACGTGTCTGTGGCATTGGTCCCTCAAATGCATCAACAAGGAGAATGCAACCGTCTGCCATATTAAGCACACGCTCCACCTCACCACCGAAGTCGGAGTGTCCCGGAGTGTCGATTACGTTTATCTTTGTGCCTTTGTAGTTGATTGAAACGTTCTTCGAAAGGATTGTTATACCACGTTCGCGTTCCAACTCGTTGTTGTCAAGTATCAAATCCCCTGTCTGCTGATTGTCTCTGAACAGATTTCCAGCCAGCAACATCTTGTCCACGAGTGTAGTCTTCCCGTGGTCAACGTGAGCAATGATTGCTATGTTTCTAATATCCTGCATACTTTTTACCTAAGTATAGATTTAACTGAATATAATTGTCTTATTTTTGTATGTTAACACCTTACGCTCGATGTGCTTCTTAACGGCACGTGAAAGGACAATCTTTTCCAAGTCCTTACCCTTCAGAGCAAGACTTTCAGGAGTATCCTTATGAGTGATACGAACCACATCCTGTTCGATAATCGGTCCGGCATCCAGCTCAGCAGTTACGTAATGGCTTGTGGCACCGATAATCTTCACACCACGCTGATATGCCTGATGATATGGCTTGGCACCAACGAATGCCGGCAGGAATGAGTGGTGTATGTTGATTATTCTGTTTGGGTAGGATGCAATCATCTCATCGCTGATAATCTGCATATAACGAGCCAGGACAATGAAGTTCACCTTCTGTTCGCGTAACATCTGCATCTCTGCTGCTTCCACTTCCTGTTTGTTTGACCAGTCTTTATTAATGCTCCATACGTAAAATGGAATACCAAACTGGTCAGCTACATATCGCAAATCCTCATGATTACTTACTATACACGGGATTTCCACGTTCAGTTCACCAGCATTATAGCGGGCCAAAAGGTCGTACAGACAATGAGACATCTTGCTTACAAAGATTGCCATTCGTGGTTTTACATTTCCGAAGTACAGATGGTATTGGATGTCGAATCGCTTACAGTAGAGAGTATCGAAATATTCTGATATTTTGTCTGCTGGAATAAGGAAATTTTCCAGTTCCCACTCCACACGCATAAAGAACATATGGTCCAACTTATCTACATATTGGTCCAGATATACGATATTTCCATTGTTATCAGTTATAAATTTAGTTATCTCTGTCACGATTCCCAAACGATCAGGACAGTGAAATAAAAGTATAGCTGTGTCTTTTCCTTTCATCTAATATATATAATTTCTTTATTCTGTTTCAGTTTATATGAGTTTTGATATGCATTCTCTAAGGCTGTCTTCCCAATAAGGGATTTCGATGCCATAAGTCTGCTTTATCTTAGTCTTGTCAAGCACGCTGAAGTGCGGGCGTGCAGCAGGTGTAGGATATTCACTCGTATGCAATGGTTTTACGCTGCATGAGGTGATGCCTGCCAGACGATGTATCGCTTTAGTGAAATCATACCACGAGATGACACCTTCATTTGAGAAATGATACACACCAGGCACAATTCCTTTATCGATAGCAGTCATGATAGCAACCGCTAAATCGCGTGCATATGTCGGAGTACCAATCTGGTCAAATATGACTCCAAGAGATGTTTTTTCTTTTCCCAGACGAATCATCGTCTTGACAAAGTTATTGCCGAATGTGGAATAAAGCCATGCTGTACGGACTATCATGTAGTTCTTACATACATCCATGACCGCCTTTTCTCCGTCCAGTTTAGTTGAACCATACACTGAATTAGGGCATGTAGGTGAATCCTCCACGTATGGTACATGAGAAGTTCCGTCAAATACATAGTCAGTACTAATCTGAATCATACATCCTCCACGTTTCCCGACAGCCTCAGCTAAGATTCCAGGAGCTTCACTATTGAGACGACGACACATCTCGACTTCATCCTCTGCCTTATCTACAGCAGTAAAGGCAGCACAGTTGACTATACAGTCAATCTGATTTTTCTGCACAAAATCATCTACATCTTTTTTACTTGTGATATCCAGTACAGAAGCATTCAAGCCTTCCGGAATTATGATATCGGTAAGGAAATACTTATGATGCGGATTCTGCCGGGAAAGCAATTGCATCTCGCTGCCCAACTGTCCATTACATCCTGTTATAAGTATATTCATTTCGTTCGCTATCATTTATCACATTAGAATTCCAATTCACTATTCTTGTCTTGCTTGTAATACTCAGAAAGCATAGCAAGCAACTTCGATATATTATCTATTGCCGTAGCAGTCTCCACCCCGACCTCTTTTTTCTGTGCACGCATCAGCATAACAAGGTAAAGTGCATCGAAACAAGTTTCAATCTCGCTTTTCTCCTCCTCCACCTTATTCTTCTTTGTCTGACGAAGTTCTACAATGAATGGCAGAGCCTTATAATACTGTGCCGAATAGAAGGGATATTTAGGAGATTTGAGCAACTGATTGTGCAAGTCATTCAGAAGTATGACAATATTTCTGTTTATCTGCAGATGTCCGCTCTCCTCCACTCCCTCATCATGCATCATGGTGATGAGGTTCTCATACCAGTTTATCAGTTCGACGGCACGTTCCGGTTCCAATTGGAAGCGAGGTATATATTTATCTGAAATTTCATCGATATCCAAGTCGTAAGCACGTATGACATCTTCTACCTGCCACATATATAACAGGTATTCAGCAATACTCGACTTCCTTAATTGTTCAGAAATATACATACGCTTTTCTACAATTTAAACGGAATTGCATGTCCCGTAACTGTATAAATAATCATAATCGCACTTACCACCATCACGACTATACCGATAATACGGTTTATCCACCAAAGCACCTTGGTGGTAAAACGCGCTCTGACTTTATCTATCAGCCAAGTAAGGCTGAACCACCAGAACAAGGCGCCAGCTATTATGGCAAGATAACCCATTACCTGAGGTATTATATTGTCGGTCAAGATAAATGTGAACTGACCGAAAAGGGCAAGGAACATAAATATTATCAACGGATTGCTTACGGTAACTGCAAATCCGGAAACCACATAAGAACGGATGTCGCTACTGTCATGTGGAGTTGGGATGTTATCAACAATAGTGTTTTTGTTAGGCATAGAACGGAATGTGTACATTCCAAAACCGAACAGCAACAAACTACCTACGATTTTTATGATAAGGGCTATGGCAGGGTTCTCGATGATATCTACAACAAACGACATACCGTAACCAGTAACAATAGCATACAGGAAATCACTTGCTGAAGCACCTATGCCTGTTGCAAGCCCCTCTTTACGTCCTTTGTTCAATGTTCGTTGTACAGTAAGAATACCGACAGGTCCCATGGGAGCAGATACAATAACGCCGATAATGAAACCCTTCATCATCTCGTCAAATATACCTACTTGTTGCATCCATTCCTGGAATGTACTATAGAAATCCAACCCGAAAAACTCCCTACCTGCAAGAACCGTTGAACTCAATAGCCAAATACACAGAGCACTTATCATTATTAAAATCTCTAAAATCGCTGCAAAATTACGTATTTAATTTGTTATAAAAAAGAATAACTTTAACTTTGCAGCATCTAAACCACATATTAATATATAATAAATCTTAAAAATATGAAACCATACGTTATTGGAGTCGATCTTGGTGGAACAAACTCCGTATTTGGTATAGTTGATACAGAAGGAACAATTATAGCAGAAGAAAGTATTAAAACCCAAAGTTTCAAGACTGCCGCAGAATTTGTAAATGCCGGATTGGGCTGCATATATCGTTTAGTTGAAAAAGTAGGAGGCATAGAAAAGATACAAGGCATGGGTATCGGTGCCCCTAATGCGAACTATTACACCGGAACTATTGAATATGCCCCTAATATCTCATGGGCACACAATGGCATAGTCCAGCTTGCAGGTATGTTTTCAGGTGAACTGGGCATTCCTGTTCGCATAACGAACGATGCCAACGCCGCAGCAATGGGTGAAAAACTATACGGAACAGCCCAAGGCATGAAGAATTTCATTATGATTACCCTTGGCACCGGTTTGGGAGCAGGTATTATAATAAACGGCGAACTGGTATATGGACACGACGGATTTGCGGGCGAACTGGGCCACGTAATCATAGACCGTTCAGAGAACGCACGTTTATGCGGATGTGGAAGAAAAGGCTGCCTTGAAGCATATTGTTCTGCTACGGGTGTTGCACGCACAGCCCGCGAATTTTTACAGAACACAAATCGCCCGTCTTCACTCAGAGAAAAGCCTGTCGATAAGATTGAGTCTTTAGATGTTTTCCTGGCTGCACAAGCAGGTGATGAAATAGCAAAAGAGGTATTCCAATTCACAGGAACAATGCTGGGATGGGCATGCGCAGACTTCTCAGCATTCTCCAGTCCGGAAGCATTCATATTCTTCGGAGGACTTTGCAAGTCTGGCGACATGATTATGAAACCCATAGAAGAGACATACAACAAAACAGTCATGCCTCTTTTCAGGAACAAAGCGAAATTCCTCATCAGCGGTCTTATGAATAAGAATGCCGCTGTACTCGGAGCCTCTGCCCTTGGTTGGGAATAAGAAAAGATTAATAGTTTACAAAGAAGTCATTCCAGACCTTCAGCATACTCGATTTATTGGTCGAGATTATCTCAGCCTTGCGTGTATAGTTTTTATACTCTCTTTTACGAGCCGGGTTGATGCGAGAAAGAATCTGTTTCTCTTTAGCTTCAAAAATCTCCCCCTTATATTGGAAATAAAACACATTAATGAGAGGAATTGGCAATTCCTCTTCATTAATGGTTGCATTTATATCAGACAGTTGGGCACCCCAGGTACCTAAATTAAGGGATGATTGCTGCAGGTTCTGCGACTTATTCATCAGATCGACCGCACGTTGATCAACAGCACTTTGATCTACCAGACGAACATGCAACACACGCCCCACCTTACCTGCCAATGTGTCTTCTTGTTCAATCTTTCCCATACACTCACCACCGTTCACTGGAATAAAGACATCTCCGTTCTTGAATTCGACACGAATTATAGAGCCCTTCACGGCCTCCATAAGTGTATCGTTCTGTGCAAACCACAACGTCTGTTTTCCCAGATGAATATTACACGGCACTTGCGTCTTCTTTATACTATAGATACCAGAATATACTGTGGCCACCTGAAATGTCTGATATTCAAAGGGCCATGTACCTATCGGTTCCCAATCCTTCGCCAAAAGCGAGGATGAGCACAACAAGATGAGTAAAGACAGAACTTTAAATCGATGCATTATTTAACGAGTATAACAAGGTATTTACTAATACTCCAAAATAATTCATTCTCAGAAATACAAAGGGTATATTCACCTTTTGAATCCTTCATAAGCTTATACGATTCAGCAGGGTGAGTAGTAAGAATCTTTGCTGACTTAGAATTCAGAGGGATTACACGAGTCGTACGAATATCAATTTTTGTGAAATAGTCTTTGTTATAATCACCTTTAAGCACTTCACCCTTCTTTAGAATATTCTGCTCCTTAAGCTCCTTGCTCGTACCGAATACGTACCACGCTGTATTCAGTTCCGCATCCTGTTTCTGAGCAACTTGCTTTGTTTCGTCACGTTGCTGCTTCACAACAGTATTTTCAGCGGTAAGAGCCTCAACATGTTCATTCAGTTTTGTTATCTGCACTTCTTTTTCAGCAAGTTGAGCATTGAGGGCCTCTATTGCCTTCGACTTCTCTTCCAACTGCATTTTCAGACCGTTGATAGCCTCCTTCAGTTTTGCCGAATTCAAGTTGCTGGCATTAAACCTCTTCTCCAGATCTGCAATCTTCTGACGTTGCGATTCCATCGTTTCCTTTATGAAAGTCATAGTTTCGCGAATGTTTTCAACATTACTATTTCCTTCTGCCGACTGAGACAACATATTCACACGACCTTCAGCCTCATTGATTTCCTTAAATCCCGACTGGATTTCGTTTAAAGCTCCCATCATTTCATTTATAGCAAGGTCTTTCTCGTTTACAAGATTCTGCAGAGAATCTATCTCTGAATTAGCTTCATTCGAATTTGACTTATTTCCACCACAAGAAACAAGTAATGCCACACCAATAGTAGCAATGAATAATACCTTCTTCATATTTTTTCAGTTTTATATTTGTTTTTTGACTTTCCCTTTCCCATTATCAGTTCGTTGCCGGCATCCCCTTCTGTATTCTGTTGTGGGATGGCCGGTCCCAAGATGATTACTATCTCACCAAGGGGTTCGTGCTGAGTGAAGTAATCTGTCACTTCGCGCAGAGAGCCTCGCACATGAGACTCATGGATTTTCGATATCTCCCTTGACACACAAACCTGACGTTCCTCGCCATACTCGCAGACGAACTGTTCAAGTGTTTTAAGCAATCGACGCGGAGACTCGTAAAATATGACGGAGCGTTCCTCATCTTTATATAATAGCAGGCGAGTCTGACGTCCTTTCTTCTGCGGCAAGAATCCCTCGAAGATAAACCTATCGCATGGCAGCCCGCTGCTGACCAGCGAAGGGACAAAAGCAGTAGCACCAGGCAAGGTCTGTACTTCTACACCTTTTTTGACGGCTTCACGAACCAAAAGGAATCCCGGATCGCTTATACCAGGTGTACCAGCATCGCTGATAAGCGCTATTGTCGCACCAGCCTGTAACCTTGACACAAATTCATTCACACTTTCGTGCTCATTATATTTATGATGAGCCAGAACAGGAGTATGGATGTCATAGTGGGAAAGCAAGACGCCGGAAGTTCTGGTGTCTTCTGCAAGAATCAAATCCGCTTCCTTTAGTACACGGATTGCTCTCATAGTCATATCTTCCATGTTCCCTACGGGCGTGGGTACAACATATAACATACGGCAAAGGTATAGCAATACTAACATTTAACAAAGCAAAAATAAAATTTTAGCTTCATTTTTGAATATTTTAAATTTAAAACATCTATTTTTGCAAAAATTACAATCCAATGAAAAGCAAAGAAATTACTTTCGACCGTTTTATTCGCATGGCATTAGCAGCCGGTGCGATTATCGTCGTCTATCTCTTACTTAAAAAACTGAGTGGAGTTCTGATACCATTTCTCGTGGCATGGTTGGCAGCCTACCTACTCTACCCTATCGTCTGTTTTTTTCAGTACAAATGCCACCTCAAGAATAGAGTTCTGAGTATTATAGTCACACTTTCAGCAATTATAGGAGTGATAGTAGGTGCCTGTCTTATTATCATCCCTCCAATAGTTTCTGAAACAGCAAAACTGAAAGATCTGATTACGCATTTCTACCAGACTGACACCACTGTCAATCACGTTATTTACGAACTGCAACAATATATAACAAACACCATCGACATCAACAAAATCATTCAAGCGCTGAGCGTAAGCGACATATCAGCCTTTGTCAAACAAGGATTATCACCGGTAATAGCATTCATGTATAGTTCTATGTCTGCCCTCATCGGATTTATTGCATCGCTAATTGCCATACTATATATGTTTTTTATCTTAATGGATTACGAGAACCTAAGCCAGAGCATGATAAAAATGATTCCTTACGGCCAACGTGGCATTGTATCGCAAATATTTAAAGATGTGGAACGCGGTATGGCAAGCTACTTCCGCGGACAAAGTCTGGTCGCATTATGCGTAGGAATACTTTTTGCCATCGGTTTCCTGATTATCGACTTTCCATTGGCTATCCCGCTAGGACTATTCATCGGATTCTTAAACCTGATTCCATATATGCAGACTTTAGGATTCATTCCAACGCTGATGCTCTCCCTGCTTAAAGCACATGATACGGGCGACAGTTTTTGGATGATATTCCTGGGGGCATTAATCGTTTTTGCTGTAGTACAAACAATCCAAGACACAATCCTTGTACCAAAGATTATGGGACACGTCACCGGGCTTAATGCAGCAGTGATTCTCCTCAGTTTATCTGTATGGGGTTCATTACTTGATTTTGTAGGACTTATCATAGCGCTTCCACTCACTACACTCCTTATCTCTTATTATAAAAGATATATATTAGACAAGGACGAAAGCAGTTCGAATTAAGGAATTTCTGATAAGAAAAAATCCAAAACAATGCCATCGCAAGAAAAATAATATGTTATTCAGCACTTTTTAGAAAAATGCCATTGTATATAAAATAATATTAACGTAATTTTGCAGCGTTGTTTGAAAACGTGAACATAAGATTCACGTTATTAACCAGGATTTCATTTAAGTCAAACACATAAAACTTATTACACATGAAGAAATTATTTTTATTCGGAACACTCGCAGTATTTATGGCTGCATGTTCAAGCAAGGATGATTTTCAGGAAAATGAGTCAGTTACACCTAACTTGACATCTTCTTCAGACTATGCATTCGTGAAGAGTGATGGCCGTATCGTTAATTATGCCGACTACATCGGCGGAAATACTCGTGCCGTAGCTCAGGACGTTATTACAGAACTTGGAGTAACTGCTGAGATGCCCGCAGCACCTTCTGTTCCAAGTGATGCAAAATCGCTGGAAGGAGTAGCTGGATACAACACTCAATCAAACACTAAGTATTTCATCCCAGCAGGTGTTACTTACGATGGAAGCAGCATAAATCTTAATGGTGACGAATTTTATGTCCAGGGAACTCTTGATTTAGGAAATCACTGGAATACGTCTTCATGGACAAGCAGCGGTCAGGTTCCAGCTAAGATTTACGTCCTCCCTGGTGGTACTTTGAACTATAACACTGATCTCGCTACTCAGTTCAATATTTACAACTATGGTACTTTGAACGTCAACAATTCAAAGAAGGAACTTTATATTGACCAGACTACAGGTGCTCTCTACAACTACGGAGACCTTGATCTTGGTGAAGACATTGACTTCCGTGTAAACCGTGGAAACGTTTATATCGGTGGAGATGTCAACTGTAAGAACTTCAGAATTGAAAAGGATGCTAAGTGCTACGTTGCTGGCGATTTGATTCTCAAAACAGACTTGAATGTACAGCAGACACTTGTTGTACAAGGTAAAGTCGAAGCTCCGAACATCTCTCTTGAGGCATACACTAAGTTTGCTGCCGGATGTCAGGTCATCACTCCAGGACTGTTCAACATCAATTCCAACGAGTCAAGAGCTTGGATCAATTACCTTTCTGCTGGCAACGTATATGCTTGTGCAGGTAGCAAGATTTACCTCGCTGACGGAGGTATGGTTGAAGTTGCTGGTGCTTATAAGAATGAAAATAACGGCAACGATGCTGCTTTAATACTTCTTGGCAACAATGCAAGAGGCGTAGTCAAGGCTAACATCATTGCGAACAACGCAGGCGACGGCGTTACTCAGGACCTTTTCGCATATCGTACAGAACAGCCTGAGACCGGTTCTGAGTTAGCTCTCGTAGCTGATAAATTCTACTTTATCAACAACAACCACGAATTAGGAAATGAGTTGCAAAAGTCTAACATCAATCTGCAACCAGGCGTATTGGTTGAGGACGATGACCTTGCAAGTTTCTCAAAGGCTCCAACAGACTGTGCTCCAGGCTTCAACTACAATGATGGCGACCCAGAGAAAGACGACAACACTCCAGACGTTGTTGTTGTACCTCCAGTACACAAGTACTCTGCTACTGCTCTCGACTTCGGTCCTAACGGAGAACTCTACCTCTGCTGGCACTCAAATATCGGAAACGATGAGGGTGGTCACGGAACTAATATGTTCGTAAAGAACCCTGATGGCTCAAGTGTTTCTGTTGACAACCTTGAAGACTGGGGTGGTATCATTGACGTAATCAACACAAACAACTACGGCAACCCAGAGTCTTACCTCTTCGATCAGACTCTCATCCAGAACGAGCACAAGTACAACCACGTAGTTTATTACAACAACAAACTCTACTTGGCTTCTACAAGCAAGAAGGTTGGTGCTGCCCTTCACGAGGTAGAACTGAAGGCCGACGGTACTATCAACGAAGAAACCTTCTCTTCTAAGAACATCCGTGTTAACCTGACAGGTTCATCTGCAAACAGCGCTATCATCAACAATGGCGAAATCATCACAATCTCTGGTTTTAACAACGGTGGTATCAACAAGTTTGCTCTTGACGATTATAAGAACCAGGAGAAGAAGGCTATCTATAGCAGCGACAGCTACACAGGTAAATACCTCTACAACGACGGAACATACATCATCGGTTTGAACGATGTTAAGGCAGGCACCGTTACACTCTACGACCAGAACATGAATATGGTTAAGACATTTGACGTAGGCGCTATCTATCCAGAAGACGGTAAGAACGTAGTTGTAGGTGACGGTTCTAAGATTTATGTTTGCCGCGGCAACAATGGTCTGGCTGTATATGATTACAACGGCAACCGCGTAGGTGGTTCCAGAAAGACTGCTAACGGTGTAGATGTTGATGACAAGTACATCTATGTAGCAGGTGGTTACGGACTCGTCGTTCTCGACAAGAACGCAACTTACACCGGCAAAGATAAATTTGACGCAGAAAAAGAAGTTGTTTACAACAAGACTGTTAAGCGTTTCACTTACTCTGGTACAGGTAACGCTCGTTACAACGGAGTCATCACAAACGAAGATCCAAAGCAGTCAGCTAACTTCGTTAAGGTTCGTAACGGAAAGGCATACGTAGCATATGGTATGTATGGTCTGCAGATCTACGACGTTTCTAACCTTGCAAATAATTAATCAACCCAATTCATAACTATGGGAATGCCACAACAATGGCATTCCCATAATTTTCTTTATATTCTATCTTGGATACTTTAGAAAAACATATCGCATTAACTTTCACACTCTTTTTCCTCCTTACATTTGGAGCCTTCGCGAAGACTGACACAATAAATGTGCCAGTCAAAATGCTTGTATATGAGAATCTGAAAAACGAGGATGTTTTGAAACAGTTTGAGAAGCGTTTCGAGGAGATGGACAAATTGTTACGAAACAAGATAAGAGTGGAGGGACCAAACCTCACATTTGGTGATGACGCACTGACTCCGAACACAACGATTGACTCGCTTTACAAAGCAAAAGAAATTTGGGAAACAAAATCTTTCAAGCGCAGAACTGGTCTGGAAATAGCCGGACAGGCATACGGCCGTTTAGACAAGGCCACACAGATATTCCATGATGAAGACGACCCATACTCTTCCTACTTTGCTAAGATAAACGCAGAAATCGGATGGAACTTCTTCAATAGTGCTTTCTTTCAGAGAAAGACGGGACTTGCTAAAATCAGATTTGCCAACGAGCTGGAGCATATCAAAACAAGCAAAGATAAAAACAAAGCGATATACGAGGCAGCAGAAAATCTGCTGACATTGGAGTACAACTATTATATTGCCATTGTACTGTATCACGAACTGCAAAACATCGACATTCTGAATCAGGCATATCAATATATGCTTGAACAGGATAAGGTAAGCAACGAAGACTTGCTTGAAAACATCAACGACAAGATGCAGCTCGAATACGAACTCGCTCAGACTTATGACATAAAAGATATAGAAAACGAGCCGCTCTATATACTGAATCCATCTATAATCATTGTGGATTCTGTACGACTCTTTGAAGAAGTGGACAGATACAATCCGGATCTAAGGGCAAGCTATGTGGAGGAGCAGTTGCTTGATGCGGAACGCAAACTCACCAACTACGGACATGACATGAGACTGACACCGTTCTTCCGGGCATCGGCATACCTGCGTCGCAACATGTCACCATCTGCCAACCTCGATCTCGGTGTAAGGTTCACGTTCCCGCTATACGATGAATCTGCTCCCAAGCGTAGAGCCATAGAAACAGAAAAGATGATTCTGATAGAAAGCAGGGACAAGTTCACCGATCAGATGAGGTCGTATTGCCGCCTGAGGCTTGACCGTATTGAACGACTCAACAGAGCTATAAGAACAGAAGCATATCACATAGAGCAACTTGGTAAGTTTGTAGAGATTCGAAAGAATGCATACCTCAAACAGCCAAAGGGATACAACTTTATCATACGTCTTGAAGAGTATAATGAGTACCTGAAGAGCATGGAACGTATGTATAAGTTGATGCTCAATCGTACTCTCGCACTTTTGGACATCCAAAAAACTACGAACTACAACAATTTACAATCTCTCATTATCGAAACACCTGTAAAATGAACAACTTCAGCTATAATTCACAGCCACAGGAACAAGATATAAACGAACTTCTGAATTATCAGAACAAAAAGCTTGCGAAACAACAGACAGTATATGCTATAGTATTTATCATCATACTGATTCTGATGTTGATTTTCGCCTATCGACGTGTGTTCTACACATACTATGATGGATACATCAAATTGGAGCAGAACAATCTGCGTGCAATTGACGATCTGTACATTCTGGATATTTACAAAGATGTAGGTGATGTCGTACAGTCTGGCGACACCCTTTACTCATATATCCTTCTGGAAAACCTGCTTGGACAATTCAATGTCAACACAGTTCCGTCTATCATCCTCGACCATGCGAACCTGAAACTACGTGCTGCATTGGCGAGACAGGAATTGCCCGTCATACAAACCAAGATAAACGAACTGCAGAAGCGGTTAAAAAGCGAACAAAACGACATCTTCTATGGTCTTACAGACAACACAAAACGTATGGCTATAGAAGCAGAGCTGAACGAATACAAGGAAAAACTTTCAGAGTTGCGCAACAAAATCCATATCTACGAGAATATGGCTGGCAACTCAAACCGATACATCATGAACTCCGGCTATGGACGCAACCACCTACCCTATTCCCCCGGAGATATGTATTATGAAAATAGCGTCATTCAGTATTGCTGTGCGCCGGAAGAAGCCATCGTAACAGATATTAAAGTAGCAAAGAATACGGTTGTTTTCAAAAAGGAAAACATTGTAGATCTGCAACACACCGACTACAAAGCATCCCACATTGGTGTCATGGCATATATCCCGGCTCATCAGGTAAAATATATCAACAACGAGAAACAGGTGGATGTCATTGTAAATGACGACATAGTACTCCATGCTCACATGTCTTTCCTGGGACTGCGTGTTGAAGACATTCCTAAGCACCTGCTTAGCAACTTCAGCCACGACATTGACGCTGTCATCGCATACTTCCTCTTCGACAAAGACCAATACGTTCCGTTCTGGGTACTCAACAACCACCTGCCGGTACGTGTAAGAGTTCGCAACGACGTATTCCACGAAGCATTCTACAACTCCTTCGGAGGCATTTTCAATGGTCTCTTCTCAGAACCAGACTCTATTGAATATAGTCCTCGTCGTATATTCGAGATACAAGAAAATCAAATCTTCGCCCCTGTTGACACAGCAACATTCCGCGAACTTACTAAAGACCATAATTTCTAACTATGATAACCATACAAAACAACAATAACGAACGTCGAATACTGCTGCTTGACAGTCAGTTCAATCTTGAAGAATCGCCCGACTTTCCAGAGTATTTGTTTGATGCGGTTTTCATATTCAACGAATCTGTTGAACAGACTCAGAATATTCTGAACGACATAAATCCGATAACATCCCAGAAATGCTGCTACAAGCCCCTATTCGTAGCACGCTCATTAGAAGGTAAAATGGGCGACTACGCCTCAGTCATTGACGGATACATCGATGACTGGAACGACAAGGACGCTTTGAATAAAGTCGAGGATATCATCAACAGGCGAAACGAATTGGGACTAAACACCCCAGAGGAGAAGATTCTCTCATCCAACCAGTTGTTCGTACGTCTGACGCGTTTCCTCATCATACGCAACAACTTGATAATGCATCCGGTATTGGAGAACGGCTCTTCTTCAGGATACGTCATACCGATATATAATCTGTTCTACAAACTGGGATGGTACAAATTGAGCGAGAGTTTCGTCTTCGTACAGTCTATGGTTGAAAAGGGATATTTCCGCACGACCCAATTCCTCAACCGTATTTACCTGTGTCCCAAATGCCAGCATTCTCACCTTCTCTATATAGAGAGTTGTCCGAAGTGCAACAATTCGATGATTCACAGCGAAGAGGTTATCCACCACTTCCGCTGCGCCAACATCACTCCGGAACATACTTACAACTTTGGCGGACAGCTCAGATGTCCCAAATGTCACCAGATGCTTCACCACATAGGTGTGGACTACGACCGCCCGGCAACAGTATTCACATGCGATGTGTGCAACAACTCATTCCTGCAGGCAAAGATGCAGGCTCTGTGTTCTAACTGCCAATCAGTGTCTGACGTAAAATCACTCGTTCCTATTAATGTTTACGTTTACGAGATTACGAAAGAGGGTATCTATGCAATCACATCTCTCAACATAGGCTTCTCTATTTACACTGAGTTCCATGACAACTTCCTTGAATTTAACCGGTTTGTCAATCGAATTCGCCTGTTGGCAGAACAGAAATTCTCAGGTCGGATACTCGGAGACGTACTTGTCGGTAAGATTTGGATTATCGACTCCACATCCGCAACGGTGAGAAACCGCGCCGAACTGCTTGCACAGGTATGCCAATACTTCCCTAATAACAAGGTGTCAGCAGCTAATAACATCACATACATCAATGCTATTGCTACAGACTATAAAGGCGATCAGGAACAGGCAGTACTCGACTTCCAGATAATGCTATCGGAAGCCATCCGTGCCGCGGCATACGTACTGCGCCCCGGGGAAAAGATCTGTTACACATACATGAAACTGGAAGGAAACGGTTCAAATATCGACGATTTCCTGAATGACCTCAACTTTGTGGCTACTAACCCTGACGACAGCGTTGACTACGATCCCAATGCCATCAATCCCAATGGTGACAGACAAGTGGATTCTCCACTGCTTAAAGACGACGGAACTGTAGAAACAGAAATCGAAGCAATCGACCTGAATAAACCGGCCGAGGTTCCCAACGACACAGAAGACACTCAAGAGTCAGGAAATACAAGTTTTCTCAACAAGGTAAAAGATTCTATATGTCATATATTTTCGAGTCATTAGACACCTTTGTGACATGGCTTCAGCACTTGTCCATATCCAGTATAATCAATACATACTGGTTTATCTTCTTTATTGAGATACCTCGATACTATTTGCTGGAGATTATTATCGTCACCTATAATATACTTACATATAGACGTCTGGAAAAGAAACGTTTCTATGCTCGTTTCCGTCTGTTCAAGGACAACCCACTGGTTACTATTCTCGTGCCAGGTAAGAACGAAGGAAAAAACATCTATAAGTTGGTAAAGTCTCTTGCAGAACAGACATATAAGAACTACGAGGTAATCGTTGTTGACGACGGTTCTGATGATTATACTCCTCTTATCTGTTCTGACTTGGAGAAGCATGGTTTCATAGATTTGTATTTACGCTGTGGTGTTCGTGGAGGAAAAGCTTCTGCGGCAAACTACGGTGCCTATCACGCCAAGGGTAAGTATATCGTGCACCTTGATGCCGACTCTTCTCTTGACCGCGATGCCATCGAAAAGATCCTGATGCCTTTCTACCTTGACCCCAAAATCAAGGCCGTAGGCGGTACGGTTAAGGTTCGCAACTATAAAGACTCTATCTGCGCCTCCATGCAGGCAATAGAATATCTTAAGACCATCATGGTAGGTCGCCAAGTTACAAATACCCTGGGAATCCTTCACATAATCTCCGGAGCTTTCGGAGCTTTCGAAGTAGAGACTCTGAAGAAAATCGGATATTGGGACATCGGTCCCGGTCTCGATGGAGATATTACCCAAAAAATACGCAAGGCAGGTTGGAAAGTCTCACACGCCTCAGATGCTGTATGCCTTACCAACGTTCCCGTCAAGTGGAAAGTACTCTTCAAACAACGACTCAGATGGTCCAAGTCGCTCATCCGATTCAGAATACGCAAGCACCGCGATATACTCTATCCGAACCGCAACTGGTCGCTGAGCAACTTCGTATCGAATATGGAGAGTATCATCTTCGACTGCGTATTCAACTACATCTGGTTGTTCTACTTCATCGGACTGATAACCAACTTCAGCAATCACATCTTCGAAGTAATGTTGCTTGACTTCCTCATCCGTCTATGCCTTGCGGTCGTAGCCTTTGGCGTCATATTAACAGTGACAGAACGTAAGCGCGAGGAACTGTTCCTCATACGTTTCTTGCCGCTCACATCGCTCTACACAGGCTATTTCATGCGTATTGTACGACTGATTGCCCACACGAAGGAGTTATTCTTCTTCTCATCCTACAAAGATCCGTGGAATCCTGAAAAGACCTCAAGATACGCACAACTCGAACGAGCTTAAACAAATATATAAAAAACAGAAATTAAATTAAAGAACAATTATGAATGCACTTATCAATCCAGGAATTGATGTTGACAAGCTTACCGTTCTCGTAGTAGATGATGTGCCACTTAATGTGTTGCTCATCAAGAAAATGCTTTCTCAATACACATTCCAACTAAAGACTGCTAATAGTGGGCAAGCCGCACTGGACATCATTGCACAAGATATGCCTGATCTCCTGCTCCTTGACCTGATGATGCCAGGCATCGACGGTTTCGAGGTCATTCGTCGTCTGCGCGCCGATGAGAAGACAAAGAAACTGCCAATTATCATCCTCTCGGCACTCAATTCTGAAGCCGACATAGTAAAAGGGTTCAAACTGGGAGCTAACGACTTCATCAACAAGCCTATCATTATGGAGAAGCTTATCAGCAGCGTAACAACCCAGATTAATCTTGCAGCTGCAACAAAGTAAGAAAATCCATTACACAATTCAAGTCCTTACGAGGGTCGTAAGGACTTTTTTTATTCCTAAGCATAAATTATGTTTTTCTTTTTGTATCTTTGCACCGTTTGGCAGATATACCAATCCACCATACAGACAGCTACATGAAAAAATCACTTAATACAGTATTCCTGATAGCAGGCAGCGAACCGTTAGGCAGCGCCGGCATGCAAGCAGACATAAAGGCCATCACAGCATGTGGGGGATATGCCGCATGTGCCGTTACAAGCATCGTAGATGAAGACACACGCAGGGTAAAGAACATCTTTCACCTGCCCGTTGACCTGATTATGTCGCAGGCAGAGTCCTTCCTTGGAGACATCGAGACCGGATGTATAAAGACAGGAGTATTACCCAGCGAAGAGATTATCAAGGGGGTTGCGCAGGTGTTGAAGAAATTCAATCATATTCCACTCATCGTGGATCCTGTAATCGTCAATTCACTTGGAATTCCGCTTGTCGCAGACAATGCCATTGATGCATACAAGAACGAACTTTTTCCTCTTGCCACACTTATCACCCCCAACTGGCGTGAAGCAGAGGTTCTGTTGGGACATAAAATTCAGAACATAGAAGAAGACATCAAGGAACTGGGTAAGTGGGGATGCTCGGCTATCATCAAATCTATAGCAGGCGATGAACAGGGCATACTGAGTGACTACCTGTACAATGCAACTACAAATACAGTCAGGGAATTCCGCAAGGCACGTATCATAACCCGTAACGTAAACGGTACGGGCGATTCCTTCTCGTCAGCCATCGCGACATACATTGCCACGAAATACAGTCTTGAGGAAGCTGTTGAAAAGGGAGAAGAATTTATCAGCCGCGCTATCAGCCTTGGAGCCGAGTACGAGTTCGGACATGGTTTCGGCCCCGTTCATCCTTGTTTTATGGAGGATAAGACAACACATCAGAGAATCTATAACGAACAATAACAAATACAACTTATACCATGAGAAGAATATTATTTGCAATGCTTATTTTAGGGGCTTTACACTGTAATGCCGCTAAGGAACGTCTGATTAAGAACGTTGAGGCAGTAAATGTAGAGTCTCCGATCGGGACTGTTCCGCGCCTGCCCTATCAGGTTTACGTCACATACTCCAATGGGGAAAAGGAATGGCGTCAGGTAAAATGGGACAACTCACTACTCTCTACCGAGCAGCAGGAAGCCAATGCCACACTCTATCCGGCAGGGAAGGAATACACTGTAAACGGATATATCATCGGAGACAACACAACCGACAACGGCTACCCTCTGAAAGCGAATGTGAAGGTCACGTCCGGAACTTACCTTACACCCGCAAACAGGCTCAAGGCACAGCCGCTTCCACTTACCAATGTACAAATTACAGGGCACAACCGTCTGACAAACAATCGCGATCTGGACATAAAGACTATCCTGTCATGGGACGTATCACAACAATTGTATAACTACCGCGACACCTATGGTCTGCCTACGGAAGGATACACCGAGGCTGACGGATGGGACTCGCCAACTACGAAACTGAAAGGGCACGGCTCAGGTCACTATATGAGTGCACTTGCCTTTGCCTATGCCTCTGCCGAGGATAAAACGCAGAAAGCAGAACTCCTCAAACGCATAGAGCGTATGGTAAACGAACTGCGTATGTGCCAGGAACGCACATTCGTATGGGACAGCACCCTGAACCGCTATTGGGAGGCACGCGACTATGCCCCTGAAGAAGAACTGAAACAGATGAAAGGCACATGGGCAGCATTCAACGAATACAAAAAGGACTACAAACACTACGGTTACGGCTACTTGAACGCCATTCCCGCAGCGCATCCCGCTCTTATTGAATACTATCGTGCCTACAACAACGAAGACTGGGTATGGGCTCCTTACTATACCATCCACAAGCAGCTGGCAGGTCTCATTGACATTGCAAATGTAATGAACCAGTCAGCTACCGCCGACAACAACCCGTCTAACTCAGCCATTGCAGCCAAAGCCCTTCTCATCGCAAAGGATATGGGCTTGTGGGTATGGAACCGCATGCACTATCGCACATACGTGAAGAAGGACGGCAACAAGGCAGAACGCCAGGCACGTCCCGGCAACCGTTACGAGATGTGGAATATGTACATAGCCGGAGAAGTAGGAGGCATGGCAGAGTCTCTGTCACGACTCAGCGAAATGGTTAGCGACCCGCTTGAGAAGTCCCGCCTGCTCGAAGCAGCAAACTGTTTCGACGCACCTGCTTTCTTCGATCCTGTATCAAAAAACATAGACGACATCCGTACTCGTCATGCCAACCAGCACATCCCTATGATTACCGGCGCACTCCGCTCATATCTGGGTAACGGCAATCCCTACTACTACAATCTGGCACAAAATTTCTGGACACTCATTCAGGGACGCTACTCCTATGCAATGGGAGGCGTAGGCAACGGTGAGATGTGGCGTCAGCCCTATTCTCAGATTCTAAGCATGAATACCAATGTGCAGTCTGACCACAGCGGAAATATCTATCCCAACCCAGACATCAACGAAACATGCTGCGCTTATAATCTTGCAAAACTGACTAAGGACCTTAATTGTTTCGATCCCGACAATGCAGCCTACATGGACTATTACGAACGTGTACTCTACAATCAGATTGTAGGTTCCGTACACCCTGAGCACTGGGCTGTAACATATCAATATGCCGTAGGAATGAATGCACGTAAACCTTACGGCAATGAAACCCCACAAAGCACATGCTGCGGAGGCACAGGTGCTGA
Organism: Prevotellaceae bacterium UBA2744; assembly: GCA_002353575.1. Lineage (GTDB taxonomy): Bacteria > Bacteroidota > Bacteroidia > Bacteroidales > Bacteroidaceae > Minthosoma. The sequence goes on along the minus strand of DEJQ01000012.1, from coordinate 102,212 downwards.
AAATCATGTAAAATATCAAGAAGCCACATACTTCGTGAATGACAACACCATCTGGGTTGCACTCTATATGCCAACTGTAGCCCAATGGAATGACGTCAAGATTATCCAAGACTGTCAATGGCCTGCTGACCGCAGCACCATTACTGTTCAATCTGAAGGGAAGTCAGCTCGCTTTGCCATGAAACTGCGAGTTCCATATTGGGCAACCGAAGGTTTTGACATACAACTCAACGGCAAATCCATTGCAAAGTCTTATCGCCCCAGCTCATACGTTGAAATCGCAGAACGTAATTGGAGCGACAGCGATAAGGTGGAAGTAATCATGCCATTCACCACCCACATCTTCTGGGGACCGGACAAGATGGACGTAGCTGCAACAGGTAAGAACGAAAGCCGCACGGCATTCTCTCCCATGTGGGTTGGAACCATTATGTACGGACCACTCGCCATGGCGACAACAGACATCCGCCACTGGAAGAATGCGGACATTGACCTCTCTTCAACTCTCTCCGAGATTCAGCCTCTGCCTTCCAACAGTACTGATGACACCGGCGGGCCTATTTATGCCCTGGCCATTCCTTCCCGCAACCTGCAGTTCACCCCAGACTATTACCAGACCGAAAACTCTACTCACTACCTGCGTCTGAACGTAAAAGCTCAGAAGAAGCAAAGCCGCCACGGCAAAGTAGATAAGACAAACCTCGAACATGCCATCCAGATTGCCAAGGAACGTGTGAAGAGTCAGCAGGAATGGGAAGCCCTGTCAGTAAAGGTTCCTAACTTCTCCCCTTGGGCACCTCATGGCTATCAGCGTCTGGTAAAACAGATGAACATCGCTGATTCTATATCCAATGCCATCCCGGCAGGCACTAAAGACAAGAAAGGTATGATGCAAGAAGAAATCAACAATGCCACTTCTGCCCTCAACGTAGCAATCAACTCTATGCGCCCAGGCAATCTGGCAGAACCGGAAGACTTGGCTGAACTGCTCGCATTGGAGACCAGCCTAAAGGAAAATGTGCCAAACAAGAGCAACGAACTTCGCTCGGCTCTCCGCTATGCCGACATGGTAGTACGTTACGTAAACGACGGTTCCGGTACTCACGACCTTATCGAAAAGGCTATTGCACGTTTGAAAGAAGCTCAAAACAAGAAATAATCACACTAAAACCGTAAAGAAATGAAACTTAAGGACCTCCTCTTCTCATGTGCCTTGCTCGCAAGCACTGGCATTTCAGCTCAGGTTCCATCATGGCCTGAAACCAGTATTCAGACCAAACCCGGAGCCCGCTGGTGGTGGCTCGGCTCAGCTGTTGACGAGACCAACCTTCAGGCGCTTATGGCTGAATATGCCGGCAAAGGCATCGGAACTCTTGAAATAACACCAATTTATGGTGTTCAGAGTAAATATATGTCAGGCAAGCCCGCCAACATCACCTTCCTTTCATCCCAATGGATGAATATGCTGAAGAAAGCCGAAAGTTTAGGAAAGGAATATGGCATTCAGATAGACATGAACATGGGCACAGGATGGCCCTATGGAGGTCCTTCCGTCACCCTCGACGAGGCAGCCGGAAAACTGGAGACCAAGACTACAGGATATGTAGATGTCTCCGAGTCCAATCCTACTATAACATTCGACGTGACTCCACCGGCAAGCAGCACACTCAACTGTGTGATGGCTTATCCACAACGAATGAAGGACGTTGACACACTCGATGTAACCAGTTTCGTACAGGACAACGCCCTCACCTGGACACCAGAAGTGCAGGGACGCTGGCGCATCATCGCAATCTACAATGGTCATACCCGGCAGATGGTGAAACGTGCATCACCCGGAGGCGAAGGATACGTACTTGACCATCTCGACAAGACTGCAGTCGAAAATTACATAAAAGTATTTGAAGACGCATTTGACAAGGCCGGTTCACCCTACCCTGCAACGTTCTTCAACGACTCGTACGAGATATTCGGTGCAGACTGGTCACGCAACTTCTTCGAGGAGTTTGAAACTCGTCGCGGCTACAAGTTGCAAAAGCACATGCAGGAACTGCTGGGCCTCTCTTCAGATGTCAATGCACAGGTACGCTCTGACTACCGCGAGACTATGGCAGACATGTACCTCGACAACTTCATCAAACCCTGGAATGACTTCGCTCATCGTCATGGAGTCCTCACACGCAACCAGTCGCATGGTTCTCCATCAAACCTCATCGACACATATGCCTCGGTTGACATTCCAGAAATAGAGGGATATGGACGCACCAAGTCACTGCTCGACATAAAGGGGATACGTGCAGACGAAGGTTTCTATGCAGTCAACTCAAGCGATTTTGCCACATTGAAACTCGCTTCCTCTGCTGCTCACGTCACAGGCAAGCCCCTCACTTCGAGCGAAACATTCACATGGTTCACTGAGCATTTCCGCACCTCACTCTCACAGATGAAGCCAGAGATGGATCTCATGTTCCTTGCAGGTGTTAACCGTATGTTTTTCCACGGCACCACCTATTCCCCCCAGTCCGTTCAGTGGCCTGGATATAAATTCTATGCCAGCATCGACATGTCGCCTACAAACAGCATCTGGGCTGATGCAGGCGAGTTTATGACATACGTAAACCGTTGTCAGAGTTTCCTGCAGTGGGGCGACATCGACAACGACATCCTTGTTTATTTCCCCTGCTACAACTCATGGCACACATCGGGAACGAACTGGTTGCGCCTGTGCCCGATCGACGAGATACCCAACCAATACAAAGCAATGGACAGAGTCACCGACTCTCTTGACGCGTTCGGTTATGGCAGCGACTACATCACAGACAATATGATTCAGAATCTCCGTTTCGAGGGTGGTTATCTTGTAACTGAAGGAGGGGCAAAATACAAAGCCATGCATATTCCGACCAAGAGCAATATGCCAGCGGCAACAACTGCGAAACTGGAGGCCCTGAAGGCACAGGGAGCAACGATTATCGAAACCACACGCGACGAAGCGACCATCAATGCAGCCTGCGCACCCGAACCAATGCGCCGCCAGCTAGGTCTGCGTTTCATCAGACGTTCCAATCCTACAGGTTACCATTACTTCATAAGCAACCTGACAGGTAACGACATTGCAGCCTACACAGCCCTGAATGTCAGTTTCCAGTCTGCAGCAATCTTCAATCCTCTCAACGGCAGCATTCGTCAGGCATTGGTAAATGAAGAAGGTGAGGTTTATATCAACCTGCGTTCTGGCGAATCAATGATTCTTCAGACATACGACAGCGACATTGCCAGTAGCGAACTTCCTGTTGACGAAGAAGAGACAAACTTCACTACTACTGAAATTCCTCTTAACGGCGCATGGACACTCACATTCGACGGCGCACATTTGGCCAACGGCACCACATTCTCAAGCAGCTACACGCTTGATGCTCCCAAGACTTGGGAAAGACTCGACGACAACACATCACAGCTCATGGGAACAGGTTCCTATCAGACAGCCATCACACTCACCGAAGAACAGATCAGTGCAGCAGACAAGTTTGAAATCGTCCTTGGTGACGTACGCGAATCAGCACGTGTATATATAAATGATGATTACATAGGCACAGCCTGGAGTGTTCCGTTCACACTCAACTGCGGCAAAGCACTCAAGGCAGGTTCCAACACAATCCGCATCGATGTGACCAATCTGCCGGCAAACCGCATCCGTCAGATGGATAAGGACGGCACAGAATGGCGTATATTCGACGACATCAACATCAGTGTCATCTCAAGTGCCGAGGGCACTACAAAAGACTCCTTCGCAAGTTGGAATCTCGTACCATCCGGTTTGAATTCAGCAGTAAGCCTGCGTGCCTATAGCTCAATCTCAACCGGAATAAGCAACATCGTACCTGAGAGCGAAGCCGATGCCACACAAAACGAATGGTACACCCTTCAGGGCATTCGCATCCAGCGTCCTACCACTCCAGGCATCTACATCAACGGAGCAGGACAGAAAGTACGGATTAAGTAAGCAGGTTAAAAGTGAAAAGTGAAAAATCTAAATAAATCAGATTTTTCACTTTTCACTTATTATTGGGTTAAATATAATACTCTACGAGATTCACCACTCCATTCTTTATCGCCCATTTCGTAGCCTCGTAGGTTGTGTTCACATTCAGCTTCCGGAAGATATTCTTCTTATGAGTAATGATAGTGTGATTGCTGGAACAACGTTCATTGGCAATCTCCTTTACAGTTTTGCCTGCAGCAATCAGTTTCAGGATTTCCGTTTCCGTATGCGTCAGCTTATCCTGCTTGTCCGCACCAGTCTGCGGTATGAGCAGGATATTCGTAATCTGGTGTCCCAGATAGCGTTCGCCACGAATGGCACACTGCACGGCAGTCTGTATCTCCTGTGCACTGCTATCCTTCAGCACCATGCTGAACGACTGTTCCAGACTCAACCGCCTGATCAATCCCTCCGAAAGGTTATCTGAAAACATAATCCAATGAACATGGCTGAATCGCGAACTCATATTCAGCAGTTCATCAGCATTGTTCATGTCAAAAAGAGTAAGGTCGATGACTACGACTGCTTGTCCGTCTTTCTTCAACCAAGACACCAAATCCTTGTGAGTTCGCACATCTGCAATCTCGTCATATTGCGATTTGTCGAGTGCCATTCTCACCACATAATGCATACCCAATCGGGTAATGTCTTGGTTGTCGGCTAGCAAAATATTCATTTTTCTACTCCATTTGGTCGGGATGAGGCGACTCGAACGCCCGACCCCTACGTCCCGAACGTAGTGCGCTACCAACTGCGCTACATCCCGTAAAAATAAACGACCAGTCGGGATGACCAGACTCGAACTGGCGACCACACGCCCCCCAGACGTGTACGCTAACCAACTGCGCTACATCCCGTGCTTTTTCAAAAGCGGTGCGAAGGTACGCAAATAAATGATAATGGAGAAATGAATTTCACTTTTTTTTCAGATAGTTTGCAAAGATACGGGCTGCACTCTCCACTTTTGCTACACAGGGACGGCTTTTATAGTACTCTGCAGTGCGAGGAGAAGCCACATAACTCGACTTTGCTTTCTCCAGTCCCTTCAAGCCCAATATCTCGGCACATATAAGGCTCCCGTTCTCAGCCTCCGACTCTGCAAGCAGTTCCTGAACCACCTTATAGCAGGCAGACTTACCTTCTCGGTCCGAGCCTTCCGTCTGTCCGCAGTCCAGTCCCACCAGCATCACAATGCCGGAAACGGCGCCGCACATCATACGCAGCCTGCCCACTCCGCCTCCGAAGCCAGCAGCAATCCGCTTTGCCATCACCTCGTCCAGTCCGTATATATCGGCAAAGGCAGCCACCACACTTTGGCAGCATCCATACCCCTGCATGAAATTATCCACTGCTCGGGCGACCCTCGCATCCAGTTCTTCGTCAGTCATAAGTATAGTTTTTATCATATCCTTCCGGGCGGAACTGCTTCTGCCCCTCATTCCACACATATCCTTCAGCCTTCAGCCGGCTCTTAATCTCATCGGGTTCCCGATCAAAAGAATAGCAAAGCGATTCGAGCGAATCGTATTCCTCGTCGCGAAGTAGCATATTGATACTCGACACCAGCATAGCTGGGTCATTGGGTAGATAGTCCATCTTCTCTATATTTCGTTAGCCATGTATTTCTGTTGCAAAGATACACTTTTTCCAATGAGCAATCAGCATCATTTTCATTTTTCTCTTTTTTCAGAGATTACGAATTGGGGAAACGGCATAGAAGTTCCATGAAATTGAGAGCGAGAAGCCAATGCCTACGAATGTCAGCTCTACTTCCCGCTCTTGTACTATGAATGGAAGAATCAATCTATCCGTTCCACGAACTGCTCAAGTATCCTCATTTAATGGTTTCCATAGCAATCATTTTAGAATTAGTATTAATGATAGTTGAGTGAATCTGAAACTGATGTATTGCCGCCTGACCCGCCGCCAGTGTTATCTCTGACAACATTATAAATCCGCTTGCCATCACTGATAGTCACTGTATTGTTGTTGATAACCTGCTGAATTGTCCAAGTAATGACGTAATTACCTTCCAACATGACTGTAATGACATTGCCTGTTTGTGTCCAGGTAAAGGTGTTAGAACCGTCACTGCCATAGCCAACCTCCTCGATGACGGTTCCCGTATGGTTAGCATTGAATGTCACCAAATCATATACCTGACCTCGAGTTGGGTCATTACTCTGGTAATAGGCGCGCCAGGTGCCTACAATGTCGGTAGTGGTTGTAGGGGTACTACCGCCATTATTGCCACCGTTATTCCCTTTATTGCCGCTATCATCGTCACCGCAGGCAATCATTAGGGGGAAGGTCAAAGTCATGAGCATCAGTATGCTCCAAATATTTAGTCTTTTCATAGTCACTGTCATTGCTTATTGTTAGTAAACCTTGTTCGGATCGTACTTGGAATAGACGAAAGAGCTTCCATCGGGGATTATGCCTGTTGGAGTGACGGTATAGACCGTCCATCCGTCTTCCGTCGTGTACAGCTTGTTGCCTTCCCTCCAATATGTATAATAGGTGGTTGAAGTAGCATAAAGTCCAAGTGTACCAAGATAGGAGTAGTTGAATCTGTAAAGTAGAGTCTTACCATTTGCTGCCGGAGCGTTTTCCTTATAGGTGCCTACATAATACCTAATAAATGTTTCATCATCAGGAATATAATAGACCTCGTTGCCATCGGCCAAGCTTCCAGAGAAATTTTGTTCAGTTCCCCACATAGAAGAAACTCCAATTATTTCACCTTCCGTGTTAAAGCTATAGGTGGTATCATCGGACACCAGGTCAAGCCAAAAGCCTGCCATATCTTGCCGGGTATACCAGCCGATAATGCCGGCATCGGTACTAGTACTATTAGATTCATTGCCACTATTTCCACTTTTATCATCGTCGCCGCCACCACATGCACAGAGTGTCAGAGCAAGGAATGCAAAATAAATAAATCTTTTCATACTCATAAAATAAAAAAAAGGCGGAACCATTCGATGCTTATCAGAACTTTGGTTACCGCCAAGTGACCAATCAAAACAACAAGCACAAACAGTACACGCCTTTGCGACGTGAACCTTTATCTGCTTGTTCTTGTTTTGATGAATTTTTGGCGGTATTCAAGTTCTAAGAACAAGAGCAAAAGCTCAAATCATATTTTAATAAGTACGAACAGGAACGCTTACCTGTAAGTTAATAAGTATTATCTAATATTGGGCTGATGCCCAATAAGGTTTCCCGTGGGCGGACTACACTTAGTGCTGCCTCATCCCGATGTACTTAATTTCTTTCTCTCCCCATAGGCATTTATGGTTTTATAGGATTATACATTATCATTTATTTCTTTAACGTATTCCTGAATGGTGACAAGTTGAAGTTTTGGCCAATCTATATCGTTTAGGATACGGAAATGAGAATCATTGGATACGATGTATTCAGCATTTCCGCAGACTGCACAGTCAACAAATTTATTGTCATCAGGGTCTATTGAAATCAGATTAAAAAAATATGAAGGAGAAATTCTGATGGTATTCTCGTTATTTACAATAGCGTTTACAACGACTTCGGCAAACCATGCATTTGTCTTCTGTTCCAATATTTCCATATACTCAGAGAGTATTTCAGTTGAGACACACCATGCCGCCTTTCCTTCCACAAACTCTGTCCAAACTTTGTGGTACGGGCTATTGGAGGAAACGCTCATCAGCAGGCAATTGGTATCCAGAACTACCCTTCTCATGTCGCATGGATATAGGGAGTGCGCATGTGTTCTCTGCCCCACTCCTCTATTCTACTTTCATTGATCACTCCGTCATTCCATAAACGGTCGGCCTCATCCACAGCCTCCTTGGAATAGTAATCGAACAGAAGTCTTTTCAATTTTTTTAGAGAATCTTCTGTTTTACATCTATTCATCATCTCCAAGATATGGAGTTGACCGATGGTTAATGTCGTGTGTGGCGATGTTGTAATCATACTTAATAATGGATTAATATCTCACGCCGCAAAAATATTGATTTATTTTTAAAACAAAAAATAAAAGCAACAAAAAGTTAACAGAAATAATTACTAATTTTGCAGCCTCAACCGAAATTATGATAACAAAATACAGCATAGAGACAGCATATAGTTTCCTGCATCAGAAGCGAAACGTTTACATTCATTCTTCTCTCGACTGGCAGAAGGATGACATAGAATATACCATCGGTTCCTATGTTGATGAAATGAGTCCCGAACTCTACTCCACCCTCTCCCAAGGCAGAACCGACTTCCTCCGCGACCACAAAAGATTCCGGGAAGACATCACACAAGCCGTAGAGCAACTTGAAAATATGCTAATTTGATTAAAGACTTTTTTCAGTTGAGGTCAACTGAATTGTGAATCTCATTAGGAAAAACACCTAAAAATATATAAAAATCGCTGGAAAAATGACATCAACTATTGCGAACTTTTTTCGTTAAAATCAGCATGATTTTGAATCTGAAACCGCATTTTTCAATCTCCAGATTACAAAATTGATGATAACAATTGCCGTTAGATTTATTCTCCAATTATCGTTACCACTAATTTTCTTGCCCCACCATAATTGCGGTATTCACAAAAGTAGATGCCCTGCCAGGTTCCCATGTTAAGGCGTCCGTTGGTGATGGGGATAGTCAGGCTTACTCCGCTCAGTGTTGACTTTGCATGTGCAGGCATATCATCAGATCCTTCCAAGGTATGTTCATAGTCTGGCCGTCCCTCCGGTACAAGATGATTGAAAATGGTTTCCATATCCACACGAACGTCAGGGTCTGCATTTTCGTTGATGCTCAGTCCGCAACTCGTATGTTTGCAGAATATGTTAATAACTCCAGTCGCAGGCAGTTTGGGTAACTGTCGCATTATCTCGCCCGTCACCAGATGAAAACCTCTCGACATAGGGGTAAGCGTTATCTCTACTTGCTTAATCATTCTTAACTTATTTATAAAAATTCACTTTAATCATTGACAATCAAGTATTAAAAAAGGGAACCTGAACGGTTCCCTTAACGTGGTTTTGGTGATCCGCTTGGGGCTCGAACCCAAGACCCCAACATTAAAAGTGTTGTGCTCTACCTACTGAGCTAGCGGATCTACCTAAAAAAGCTTCCCTTTCGAAAAGCGAGTGCAAAGGTAAGGATAATAATTGAATTTTAGCAAGGAAAAATGAAAAAAATTAAATTATTGCACAAATAAGGAGAAAACTTACTACATTTGCACTCGATACTAAAAGCATTATCTTTAAATAATATACAATATGGCAAACAGCATTGATTGGTCAAACCTCGGTTTTGGCTATAACAAGACAGATTACAACGTTCGCTGTTACTATCGTGATGGCAAATGGGGTGAAATTGAAGTATCATCGGAAGAAACTATTCCGATGCACATGGCAGCAACTTGCCTGCACTACGGTCAGGAAGCCTTCGAAGGTCTGAAGGCTTACCGTTGCCCTGACGGCAAGGTACGAGTATTCCGCAGCGATGAGAACGCAGCCCGTCTGCAGTCAACATGTCGCGGCATTCTTATGCCTGAACTTCCGACTGAGAAGTTCAACGAGATGGTAGATAAGGTGGTACGCCTGAACGAGCGTTTTATCCCTCCATACGAGACTGGTGCGACACTTTACATCCGTCCGTTGCTCATCGGAACAAGTGCTCAGGTAGGAGTTCACCCGGCAACAGAATATCTGTTCATTATCTTCGTAACACCAGTAGGTCCATACTTCAAGGGCGGATTCAGCTGCAACCCATATGTAATCATCCGCGAATATGACCGCAGTGCTCCTCTTGGCACAGGTATCTATAAGGTAGGCGGCAACTACGCTGCCAGTCTGCGTGCTAACAAGATGGCACACGACCTTGGATATGCATGTGAGTTCTATCTGGATGCAAAAGAGAAGAAATACATGGACGAGTGTGGTGCTGCCAATTTCTTCGGAATCAAGAACAATACTTACGTAACTCCGAAATCAACTTCTATCCTGCCTTCAATCACCAACAAGTCGCTGATGCAGCTGGCCGAGGATCTCGGTCTGAAGGTTGAGCGCCGCCAGATTCCAGAAGAGGAGCTGGAGACATTCGAAGAGGCTGGCGCATGCGGTACTGCAGCAGTTATCTCGCCAATCAGCAAGATTGACGATCTGGAACTGAAGAAGAGTTTCGTATTCTCGAAGGACGGCAAGCCAGGTCCTATATCTACAAAACTCTACAACCTGCTCCGCGGCATACAGTATGGTACAGAGCCGGATGTACACGGATGGACCCGTGTGGTTATTGAATGATAAAGGTTATGGGTTATAGGTTATAGACCATCAGAATTAAGACTATAAACTGTAACAGTGGGCATAATCGGGCAACATACATTTCGATTCAAACAATTTATAGTGAAGCACGACCGTTGCGCCATGAAAGTAGGCACAGACGGCGTGCTTCTTGGTTCGTGGGTCTGCCCGGAAGGCCATAAAGCTCTCGACATAGGATGCGGCACAGGACTCATCGCCCTTATGCTTGCACAGAGAAACAACAACCTAAGCATCATCGGCATAGACATTGACGACGATGCAGTAGGACAGGCGAAGGAAAATATCAGGAATAGTCCGTGGAAAGACCGGATTGAGATCATAAAACATGATTTCAACGAGAGGTTCCAGACAACGGAACCATTCGACCTGATTGTAAGCAACCCGCCATTCTACAAAGAAAACACCAGATGCCCCGACGAGGCGAGGGACAAAGCCAGACACATGGCTTCCCTGCCGATAAGTGTGTTGATGGGGAATAGCAGCCAACTGCTTTCGCCGCAGGGAAGACTGGCTGTCATAGTCCCCTACTCTGCTGCATCGGATACTATAAGCGAAGCTGCCATGGCAGGACTCTATCTGACACGACGCACTGACGTAAAGACCACTCCTCGGAAAACGGTGATGAGGGTTTTGATGGAATTCAGCAGATTGGCACAACCCTCCACGAAAAGTGAACTCCTGTTGCGTGATGAGACCGGGGAATGGAGTAAAGAGTACAAAATACTGACCAAGGATTTCTATTTATAATTAAAATGTCGTACCTTCGCATCCGTTTATGGGAAAAGGAAAATTAGCTAAATTTGCAGATGTGGCAGCCAACCCCTTGGTTATTGAATGCCCATTCTGGCAACTGCAAAAGGAAGGATTCGGTCTGAAAGGCAACTGGCACAAGGACTTCTTCCATAACGACAACCCAATCATACTGGAATTGGGTTGCGGCAGAGGCGAATATACATTGGGACTGGCACGCAGATACCCCGACAGAAACTTCATAGGAGTAGATATAAAGGGATCGAGGATATGGCACGGAGCACAAGAGGCTCTGAGCGAAGACATGAAGAATGTAGGCTTTCTGCGCACCAACATAGAATGTATCGACGGACTGTTTGGAGAGGGAGAAGTAAGCGAACTATGGCTTACGTTCAGCGATCCGCAAATGAAGAAAGCCACGAAACGACTCACATCGACTTTCTTTCTGGAACGATACCGCAAGTTCTTGACTGACGGAGGGATTATCAACGTGAAGACCGACTCGAATTTCCTTGCAACATACACCAAGTATCTGATTGAGAAAAACGACCTGCCTCTTATGGCATACACCGATGACCTCTATGCTACAGATGGAATGGACGAGGCGCTGACAAGCATCCAGACCTACTATGAGGGTATGTGGCTGGAACAAGGAATTGCAATAAAATACATTCAGTTCCGATTGCCAAGAGCAGGAGAACTTAAGGAGCCTGATGTAGAAATCCCTGTAGATGGCTACCGCTCCTACGGACACGAAGTGGTGAGCACAAAAGCAACAAGGAAGTGATTAATCAGAAGTTAAGACGATACTGAAACTAAAAAACTTAAAGATGACAATATATCCACAACTGATAATTGACGCACTGAAGACGGTGCGTTACCCAGGCAACGGAAAGAATCTGGTAGAAGCCGAAATGGTAGAAGATGACATTCGCATTGACGGCATGAAGGTGTCATTCTCCATCATCTTCCCCAAGGCAACAGATCCATTTCGCAAGTCTGTAATGAAAGCAGCCGAAGCAGCAGTAAAACTGTACGTTTCCAAGGACTGCGAGGTGACTGTAAAGGAAAAGACAGAAGAAAAACCTGATGTTGAGGAGGAACGGGTGCTGAAGAACGTAAGACACATCATCGCCGTAAGTTCGGGAAAAGGCGGTGTGGGAAAGAGCACAGTGACAGCCAACCTCGCAATAGGACTGGCAAAGATGGGACATAGAGTAGGTCTGCTCGACTGCGACATATTCGGTCCGTCGATGCCTAAGATGTTCCAGGTGGAAGATGCCCGTCCGTATGCAGAGAACGTAAACGGCAAAGATTTGATCGTACCAATCGAGAAATATGGCGTAAAACTGCTGTCTATCGGTTTTTTCGTTGACCCGAGTCAGGCAACCCTGTGGAGAGGGGCTATGGCCTGCAATGCCATAAAGCAACTGATAGAAGAAGCCAACTGGGGCGAACTGGACTATATGATTCTGGACACCCCTCCTGGCACAAGCGACATACACCTCACACTGATACAGACCCTACAACTGACAGGTGCTGTAATCGTATCTACTCCGCAGGAAGTAGCTCTTGCAGACGCACGTAAAGGTGTGAATATGTATATGAACGAGAAGGTGAACGTACCCATTCTCGGACTTGTGGAGAATATGGCTTGGTTCACTCCTGCCCAGCACCCCGAAGAAAAATACTACATTTTCGGCAAAGAGGGAGCAAAACGACTGGCTGAGGAACTGAACGTACCGCTATTGGGACAGATACCTCTGATTCAGGACATCTGCGAAGGGTGCGACAACGGACTTCCCGCCGTACTCGACCCCGCATCGCCTCAGGGAATGGCCCTGATGAGTATGGCTGCAAAGGTGGTGACAAGAGTAGATGGGTTGGCAAAGGCTTAAAAGTCAAAGAAGTTAAGACGATACAATAGTTTTGAAGATATAAAAATTTACAACTGATAATATGGACTACAAGAAGATATTGCCCGACATACTTTGTGTCGTACTGTTCGTAGTTATTTCATTCGCATATTTCTACCCTGCCGTAACAGAGGGAAGACGCATAGAACAGCACGACAACAATGCTAATGACGGAATAAACGTAGTAATAAACCAATACAGGGCAACTCATAATGGAGAAACCCCACGCTGGAACAACTCTCTGTTCGGAGGTATGCCTACATACCAGATAGCACCATCGTACGACTCTATGGAGTCTATGTCATTCCTTGAGAAAGCCTATCACCTGTGGCTGCCCGACTACGTATGGTATATCTTCGCTTCAATGCTCGGATTCTACATTCTGCTCCGTGCATTCGACTTCAGACAATGGATGGCAGCACTGGGTGCAATCATCTGGGCATTCTCTTCTTATTTCTTCATCATCATAGCCGCAGGACATATCTGGAAGGTGATGACTCTGGCTTACATTCCGCCAACGATTGCGGGAATAGTGCTGTGCTACAGAAAGAAATACATCTGGGGATGTGTGCTCACCACACTGTTCGCAGCACTTCAGGTAAAATCCAACCACGTTCAGATGACTTACTACTTCCTGCTGCCCGAGATAATGATCGTACTGGCTTTCCTTATCGATGCTATCGTAAAGAAAGAGATAAAAGACTTCTGCAAAGCATCAGTAGCAGTACTGATTGCCGCAATCCTGGCAATAGGCATGAACGTATCGAACCTTTATCATACTTATGAATACCAGAAAGAAACGATGAGAGGAAAGTCGGAACTGGTAAAGACTACGAAGGCAGAAGACCAAACCGATACGGGACTGGAACGTTCGTACATTACTGCCTGGAGCTATGGAATCGATGAGACCATGACATTCGTGATTCCAAACTACAGAGGCGGAGCAAGCATGCCGCTTTCGACGAACCAGACAGCCATGAAGAAAGCTGACCCAAGACTCGCCAGCGCAGGTATCTATGGAGCGTTCAGCCAGTATTGGGGTGAACAGCCAGGTACCAGCGGCCCCGTCTATCTTGGAGCCATAGTATGTATGCTTTTCATACTCAGCCTCATCGTCATCCCGAATAAAAACCCGATGAAATGGACCCTGCTCTTTGCGACAGCCATCACACTGATGCTTAGCTGGGGACATAACTTCATGCCATTCACTGACTTCTTCATCGACCATATACCGATGTATGCCAAGTTCCGAACCGTAGCAAGCATCCTCGTAGTCGTGGAATTCACCGTTCCCTTTATGGCTATGTGGGGACTGAAGATATGGATGGAGAAACCGAACAAGCTCCACCTTGTCATTGCTACCGGAGTAACAGTGGCAGTGGTACTCCTGCTTATGTTTACAGCAGGCGAATGCCTAAGCACAAACGACGTAATGTCTATCAAGAGCTATGTGGCACAAGAATATTTCGATGCAGCTACAGGTCAGCAGATATTGGACAGCATCAGCACTATGCGCAAGGCCATGCTAATGTCAGACGGATGGCGTTCGATGATATTCATTCTGATAGCAGCAGTAGTTCTCTTCTATTATGCCTCAAGCAAAAAGGACGAGGAAAACACAAAACTGACAAATGCCATTGTCATCGTATTGTGTGTATTATGTCTTATAGATATGTGGCAGGTAAACAAGCGCTACCTGAACGACGGATTCTTCGTAAAGCCACAGGGACTGGCTCGCATACAGAAAACGGAGGCAGATGATTACATCCTCGAGAAGAGCGGCACAGGCAGAGACTACCGAGTGCTCAACCTGACAGTATCTACGTTCAACGACAACACCACAAGTGCCTTCTACAGCTCTGTAGGCGGATACCATGCAGCTAAGCTGCGCAGATACCAGGAACTCATAGAAACACATATAGCCAATGAGATAAACAATATCTATGCAGCCCTAAGAAATGCTCCTATGGATACCGTAAAGATGGCAGAAGAGCAATCGCCCTATCCTATCTACGACCTCACAACCCAGAATACGGACTCGCTCTACCCTGTAATCAATATGCTTAACACACGTTGGTTCATTCTGGCAGCAGGTGAAGGCGGAAAGATAAAACTGCCGATAGAAAATACCGGTGCCAACGGCAATGCATGGTTCGTGGATAACGTCGCCTATGCAGCCAATGCAAATGAAGAACTGGATCTGGTGGGCAAGGTCAGCCCCAAAAAGACTGCCGTAGTAGCTCAGAAAGACTTCGGATTCCTAAAGGCAGGCGGCAAGGGAGAGATACGTCTTACAGACTACTCTACCACGGAAGCTACATACGAAACAGAATCAGCTGAAGGCGGGTTGGCAGTTTTCTCGGAAGTATATTATCCCGGATGGAATGCAACCATCGACGACCAACCAGCAGAAATAGGAAGGGCCGACTACGTGCTCAGGGCAATTAACGTGCCTGCAGGAAAGCATGTGATTAAGTTCTCGTATGATCCCACATCTGTTCACACTACAGAGACAATCGCATACACCTCTCTGACGATATTCCTGCTCATGGCAGCCGTTTCAGGAGTGATGTCATACAGAAAGAGGAAACACAATAACTGATTTTTGTATATTCCTTTTTCTCATTTCACTATATTATTCTTACCTTTGCAGCGTTTTAGACAAGCATCTATGACTACAGAAGAACAATTCAAACTGGCTATGGCAGGATGTCGTGATGTCTTTTTCAAGAAACTTCACGACTACGGAGCCGCATGGAGAATCATGCGACCATCCAGCGTAACCGATCAGATATTCATCAAAGCCAATAGAATAAGGAGTCTGGAAGTAAAAGGTGAATCGTGGGTCGGAGAGGGCATCTACCCGGAATTCCAGGCTATAGTAAACTATGGCATAGTCGGACTGATACAGCTGGAAATGGGTTATGCCGAGACAGAAGACATAGATGTGGACAAGGCTATGCAGCTATACGACAAGTATGCCGATGCTGCTTTGAAGCTGATGATAAAAAAGAATCATGACTATGACGAGGCATGGCGTTCTATGCGCATCAGTTCATACACAGACTTGATTCTGATGAAGCTGAATCGTACAAAACAAATCGAAGGGAACGATGGCAAGACCCTGATTTCAGAGGGTATCGATGCCAACTATCTCGACATGATAAACTATTCCGTGTTCGGACTGATTAAATTAGACGAAGCAGGGGATAAATAATGGACGAAAAGAAAAAAATACTTTCAGAAAAGGTCTTGGTAAATATATGCCGGTTCCTGTTAGCAGGAGTGTTTATATTATCAGGATTCATCAAGGCAAACGATCCGTACGGCACAGTATTCAAACTGTTTGAGTACACCACGGCATTCGGCATGGATGGCATACCTTTTCTGACGCTGGTGATTATAGCGATAATGCTGGCGATATTAGAGTTCTCGATGGGTGTACATCTGCTATTTGGCATGAGCAGGGTCATCATAGCAAAGACGGTGCTCGTCTTCATGTCAGTAATGACATTGCTGACAGCATACATCTGGTGGAAAGACCCAGTACCCGACTGTGGATGTTTTGGCGATGTTATTATCCTAAGTAATGGTATGACCTTTGCAAAAAACATCGTACTGCTGGCTGCAGCGATAGTTAACGTGAAGTATGAACAACATTACATCAAGATAGTAGGTCACAATACCCAATGGCTGATAACACTCTTCTGCGTAGTATATGTATTCATTTACTCACTCGTATGTTTCTACGCCTTGCCCTGGTTGGACACCAGTCCGTATAAGATTGGAACCGACATGAGAAGTCCGGAAGGGAGAAAAGCCACAGCAGGGTTCTACGTAACGGATACGGAGAGTGATGAAGACATAACGGATCGGATTATCGACGACAAAGGATATTCATTCGTCCTGACGATTGCCAATCTGCAGAGAGCTGACGAAGGATGTGTTGATCTTGTGAACGAGATTTATGAATATAGTCAGGAGAATGGTTACAGATTCTATTGTCTGACATCTACCACAGACCAGGACATCCAGGAATACTGGAGAGACCACACCGGAGCTGAATACCCTTACTACGAGAGTGACGAGACAGAACTGCGGATGATGGTGCGCACGTCGCCAGGATTGCTTCTGTTGAAGGACGGAGTAATTATCGGCAAATGGAGTAACTACATGATGCCGGGAGAAGAACGTCTGGGAGGCAGATTGGAAGATCTTCCGATAGGACAACTACACGATGTTGAAGGCAAAAAGCTACTCGACTGGCTACTTTACTTTCTCCTTCCGTTGGTACTGATAATTATCATAGACCGCATCGGTTCTGGATTCTCACGGTATCGACACTGGCGACAGAAGTCGCGTAAGCTGCAGTTAGAAAACATTAGTGAACAAATAATTAATCAAACAAAATAAATATTAACAACGCCCCACCCCACAGGGAATCAGGGCATAAAAAAAAGAATTTATTATGGCAAAGAAAATTGTTGCAGGCAACTGGAAGATGAACAAGAATCTTCAGGAAGGTATTGAATTGGCACAGGGCTTGAAGGATGCTCTTGCTGCTGACAAACCAAATTGTGAAGTAATCATTTGTACTCCTTTTATCCACCTCGCCAAGGTATCAGATCTGCTCGACCACAACACAATCAAGCTGGGAGCCGAGAACTGTGCTGACAAGGCATCAGGTGCTTTCACTGGTGAAGTATCAGCAGAGATGGTTAAGTCAACAGGAGCTGAATATGTAATTCTGGGCCACTCTGAGCGTCGCGAATACTACAACGAGACTCCTGCCATCCTGAAAGAAAAGGTTGACCTTGCTCTGGCAAACGGTCTGAAGGTTATCTTCTGCATCGGCGAATCACTCCAGCAGCGCGAGGCTAACGAGCAGGAAGCTGTATGTAAAGCAGAACTCGAAGGAAGCGTATTCCACCTCACTGCAGAACAGTTTGCAAACGTTGTTATCGCTTACGAGCCAATTTGGGCTATCGGTACTGGTAAGACAGCTACAGCTGAGCAGGCTGAAGAAATCCACTCATACATCCGTTCTGTCATCGCCAAGAAATACGGTGACAAAGTTGCAGCTGACACATCAATCCTCTATGGTGGTTCTTGCAAGGCAAGCAATGCTCCTGAACTCTTCGCAAAGCCAGACATCGATGGCGGACTCATCGGCGGTGCTTCACTGAAGGTAGCAGACTTCAAGGGCATCATCGACGCTTGGAAATAAGAGCACAACTTATCATAGCAGAGTAAATGAAAAGACTCGCAAACATCTTCATTCTTCTTTTATTTGCCTGTTTCGCAAATGCACAGGTTCGATTCATAGACAATCTGACACGTGTCGTAGCCGGACAGGGCAAGGTAACTGTCAGCCAAGATGAGCGTCTCACCGATATCATCAATGGCGACAGGCAAAAAAACACCGACAACGAAAGCGACAAAGAGGTTGACAAAGAGAAGGAAGAAGAAGACACAGATAACCCAGCCTTGGTCACTCCCACAGGGAAGAAGACCAAGGTAAGGGGCTATCGTGTCCAAATATATTGGGGAGGTAGTACACGTTCCGACCAGAGTCGTGCACAGCATGCTGCAAATCAAGCCATGACACTTTTCCCCGAATACAAAGCTTACACCTCGTTCGAATCACCACACTGGAGATGTCGCGTAGGTGATTTCAAAGAGCGCCACGAAGCCGTAGAAGCTCTCCGCGAGCTGAAGAAAGCCGGCATTGCCCGCGAAGCCATGATTGTGCGTTCTGAAATATTCATCTATCAGTAGTCAGATACAGGTTAGAGCAAAAGGGTTCTATCACCCCTTCAAAAAAAATAACTTATTTAATGGAAGAAAAGAAACAAATTGAGGCTATCGAAGAGATAGTCCGCAGAAATCTTGAAGTCATCGGAGAGGATACAAACCGTGAAGGTCTGCTGAAGACTCCACACCGGGTAGCACGTTCGATGCTCGCACTCACCAGCGGTTACAACCAGGACCCTGTCCAGGTGCTCAACTCGGCGAAATTTGCTGAGACCAGCAACAAAATGGTCATTGTCAAGGATATCGAATTCTACTCTCTCTGCGAGCATCACATCCTGCCGTTCTTCGGAAAGGCTCACATAGCATATATCCCCAACGGATATATAGTTGGATTAAGCAAAATACCTCGCGTAGTAAATGTATTCTCGCACCGTCTGCAAGTACAAGAACGACTGACACGTGAAATATGTCAGTGCATCCAAGACACCCTCAACGCAAGAGGAGTAATGGTAGTGCTTGAAGCGCAGCATCTCTGTATGCAGATGCGTGGTGTGGAAAAACAAGGAGCCATAACCGTCACACGTGAGTACACAGGAGATTTTGCAGAGGACCCAGCTCTCCGACAGGAATTTTTTGATATGATCAGGTCGTAGATTCTCCCTGACATCATACTTATTTACACGAAATAAAATAATCAGGACGCCAGCCTTTGATAGATCAGATCACCATAGACAGGATTATTGATGCTGCAAACATTGTCGATGTAGTATCAGAATATGTTACCTTGCGCCGTGCAGGTGCAAACTACAAAGGTCTGTGTCCGTTTCACGACGACAAGACCCCATCATTCCATGTTTCTCCCGCCAAGGGCATCTGCAAATGTTTTGCCTGCGGCGAAGGCGGAAATGCTGTCCACTTCATCATGAAAATGGAACAGCTCGGATATTTTGACGCCATTAAGTTTTTAGGAAAGAAATACGGTATCGAAGTAGAAGAGAAAGACATCACCCCTGAACAGCGCATTCAACTCAACGAGCGTGAAGCCATGTTCAACACAAATGAGTGGGCAAGTCTGTATTACCATAAGATTCTGAAAGAAAATCCCGATGGCGTAGCTATCGGTATGGCTTATTTCCGTTCGCGTGGATTCCGTGATGATATCATTGAGAAATTCCGTTTAGGATTCTCATTAGACCAATACGAGGCACTCTCCAAGGCGGCCAAAGCAGAGGGCTACAACCCCGACTACCTGTTGAAGACCGGTCTTTGTTTCCGCAAGGATAACGGACTATTGACCGACCGATACCGCGGCAGGGTTATGTTCCCTTGGTTCAACGTGAGCGGTAAAGTCGTAGCCTTTGGTGGCCGTGTACTCGACTCCCGTACTAAGGGAGTGAGTCAGAAATACATTAACTCACCAGAATCAAACATTTACAACAAAGGTCGCGAGTTATATGGAATCTACCAGGCAAAGAAACAGATAGCAAAGGATGACCGCGTATATATGGTGGAGGGCTACACCGACGTAATCAGCATGCACCAATGTGGCATCGAGAATGTGGTAGCCAACTCAGGTACTGCACTCACAGAAGCACAGATACGCCTGCTCCACCGCTACACAAACAATATCACATTGCTATACGATGGTGACGAGGCAGGCATACACGCCGCTCTTCGCGGAACCGACATGCTGCTTGCCGAGGGCATGAACGTCAAGATACTCCTTCTGCCTGACGGAGACGACCCGGATAGTTTTGCACGCAAGCACAACGCCACAGAATTTCGCTTGTATGTAGAAGAACACCAGACCGACTTCATCATCTTCAAGACCAATCTGCTGCTTAAAGACGCTGGGCGCGACCCTCTGAAGCGTGCACAACTCACCCAAAGCATAGTATATAGTATTTCGGTAATTCCAGACGAGATTCTTCGTGCTGCATACGTACACGAATGTGCTGAACTGCTGCAACAGGACGAAGCATTACTACTGCGCGAGATTGCCAAAAACAAACAGGCAGCCCTCGAGCAACTTAAGAAACAACAGACAATCGAGCAAGACAGACAGCGGCGTTTGGAAGAGAACAAAAAGGACGGAGAGAATAAGAATGATGAGAACAACGAGAAGAACGAGAATGACGGGAAGAATGAGAAAGAGGATTCTCCTACCCCCCCTGTTACATCTGAGCAAGTTGCTTCTGCTTCAGCGCAATCGGCTGTCCCATCGCGCTATCATGGCATAGAACGAATGATTATGACATTGATAGTGCGCTATGGCGAGCAACCCGTCAACATAGAATCAGATAATATAGGAGAACAAAACGCAGAGCATGCAGAAAGACTTGTGAAGTACGCATATTCAGACCTGACCAACGACGGCATAACACTCTGCACTCCGATCTATAACAAGATGCTGAATGAAGCTATCCAACACGTTGAAGACGAGAATTTCGTTTGCAGCCGTTTCTTCCTGAACAATCCCGACATAGAGATAAGCCGCGAGGCAGCCAATCTTATGACCGAACGCTATCAACTGGCGAAGAACAATCAAATGACTGTGCCAGAAGAAACGATGGTAGCAGAGTATATAACCCATCTGCTTCTCGACTACAAGTTCATGGTTATCGACGATGAGCTGAAACAATGCCAGCAGCGCATGAACGATCCTCTTCTCTGTCAGGAAGCCATGAAACAATACATGGAACTGAGCGAGATACGACGCGAACTGGCACACAGACTGGGCGACCGCATATTCATACAGTGATGTTCAATCCTCAGACCGAAATAAAATTCCTGAGCGGCGTAGGACCGCAACGAGCCGACCTTCTGGAAAAAGAGATTGGCATACACACCTTTAGCGATATGCTCACGTACTACCCATACCGCTACGTGGACCGCAGCAAGGTGTATCGTATAGCCGAAATAGACGGCAATATGCCCTACGTGCAACTCGTTGGTCAGATTGTGTCGATGGAAGCAATCGGTGAGGGGCGCAGTCGCAGGATTATAGGTCGCTTCTCCGATGGTACCGGATTTATTGATCTTGTATGGTTTCAGGGGTTACGCTTCATAGGCAAAGCATACAAAGTACGCACCCGCTATCTTATTTTCGGTAAACCTACTGTATTCAATGGGAAGTTACAGATAAACCACCCCGACATAGAAACAGTGGAAGCTAATGCCGACATACCAGAGATTCAGGGAGGTTCTTTCCGCCCGCACTACCACACGACAGAACGCATGAAAAAGGGTTTTCTGGCATCGTCTGCAGTGGCTAAACTAATAGGCAACCTCTTCAGACTCATCACCGAACCACTGCCTGAAACATTGCCGCAGTGGATTGTAGATGAATATCATCTGATGCCCTATGATGAGGCAATCCGCAATATACACTTCCCCTCTTCGGCAGATACACTACGCCGCGCCCAGGCCCGACTGAAATTCGATGAGCTGTTCTACATCCAGTTAGGCATACTGCGCTATGCACAAAACCGGAAACAGAAACAGGGAGGACTTATCTTCAAGACTGTCGGACACAGTTTCAACACATTCTACCATGACTTTCTGCCCTTCCCTTTGACGGATGCACAGAAGCGAGTCATACGCGAGATACGCCAGGATATGCGTGCAGGATTTCAGATGAACCGCCTGTTACAAGGCGACGTCGGTTCGGGCAAGACACTCGTAGCACTGCTATGCTCACTCATTGCCATCGACAATGGTTACCAGGTTGTCATCATGGCACCGACGGAAATCCTTGCAGAGCAGCATCAGGAAACTATCAGCGGACTTCTGAGCGGTATGCCATGGCTTCGTACCGAACTGCTCACAGGTTCTGTTAAAGGCAAGAAGCGAAAAGAAATACTCGACAGCCTCATCTCAGGTAATGTCAATATTCTCATAGGCACACACGCAGTCATCGAGGATGGCGTACAATTCCGCAATCTGGGATTAGCCATTATTGACGAGCAACACCGTTTCGGAGTGGCGCAAAGAGCAAAACTATGGGATAAACGTATTGATGCAGCCGGCGAACAAGCTACCTCGCAAAACGGGGAAAGCGGGAAGATCCTTCTGCCTCATGTACTTGTCATGACAGCAACCCCTATTCCGCGTACTCTTGCCATGACACTTTATGGTGACCTCGACGTATCTGTCATCGATCAGTTACCGCCTGGACGTAAACCAATCCATACCATTCATCAATTCCTCAAGCACATGGACCGTATTCACGAGGCCATGCGCACCGAACTGCGTAAGGGACGTCAGATATACGTGGTATATCCTCTAATTGAAGATACGGAGAAGATGGACCTGGAAAACCTTGAAGAGGGATATCAGCAACTACGTGAGGCTTTCCCTGACTATCGTGTGAGCAGGGTGCATGGCAAACTGAAACCAGCAGAGAAGGATGCGGAGATGAGTGCCTTTGCAAGTGGAGAGACTCAAATCCTCGTTGCGACCACTGTTATCGAAGTGGGAGTGAATGTGCCTAACGCCAGTGTGATGATAATCATGAATGCAGAGCGTTTCGGACTCTCGCAGCTTCACCAGCTTCGTGGTCGTGTAGGCCGTGGCGCAGAACAGTCCTACTGTGTACTCGTAACGAAATACGAACTCTCCGAAACCACCCGCAAGCGCATCCAAATAATGGTGGATAGCACTGACGGATTTGAGATTGCCGAAGCAGACCTCAAACTGCGCGGTCCGGGTGATCTGGAAGGGACCCAACAGTCGGGAATGGCATTCGACCTGAAGATTGCAAATATAGCACGTGACGGGCAAATACTCACTTATGCCCGCACTGCCGCCCAACACCTGCTTGACTCTGACCCTGCCGAATCATCACCCGAAAACAAAACTTGCTGGCAACGCCTTGCACAGATGCATAGCGACATCAACTGGGGAGCAATAAGTTAGGGCAGTCACGTCATCACGACGGAACTGCCCTCGAATTTACAAAATACTTTAAATACAATACCCTATTTTATTTGTTTCCTTACCACATTGTTACCATCTGTATAGATAATACGCTCAATGTATATACCAACTTCCGGTTCTGCCTCCAAACGCTGACCCGAAATGCTGAAATACTCTCGCCCAGCAACAGAGGCTGCCTGTGTTCCGAGAGTAGTCACACCATCAGGGATGTCATCCTCAACCCCCTGGAACGACTCAATCCAGTCTGGCAGGTAATAGCTGATATGAGGAGGCTGGTTGTAGCCTGTCTGCTGCCAAGCAATAGCCATGCGGTAATTATGATCATACATAAGACTTGGCACACGGTAATTAGTTGCCTCAGTAGAGGTAAAGAGCATCAGTTGTGACGGATCGTCAGCATTGTACCAGATGACTTCCTCGCGCCAGTCGCCCAGGATATCAGCCTGCAGACAAGGAGTAGCCTTCGTACCATTGCAAGACGAGAGCTTTGCTATGTCAGCGAACTTCTTCATGGCAGTCTTGGAAGTATAGACTCCCATGTCACTGCGGACTATACCCGCATTACTGCTATTATATGTGCACTTCTGAATATTGGTACCATCGAGGAGTTCGTCGAGCGGATCACCGTCCCAGAAGATGCGGAAGTTCATCGACGGATAATTTTCACTTACCTGCGAAACCTTACTATCGCATACGGCACGGGTATTAGCCACCTTGGCAGACCAGAACTCATAGCCGCGGAAGTTATCAATGATATTTGCTGCCAGTCCGCGTCCATTATCTTCTGTGCCTGTAGCCGACCAGATGACTTTTCCGGTTTCTGCTTCTATCAGGTGTGCACCATAAGGGCTCTCCTCGTGAACCATGAATATCTCCATACCCGGACGATCTGGGTCAAGGTCGCCCAAATGTTCTGCATCACCATGACCGAAGCCTGTAGAATAAAGCATCCAACCGTCATTATCCACTGTGGCACTTCCATAGATTATCTCGTCGCAACCGTCACCATCCACATCACCGACAGTCAGGCTGTGTGCACCCTGTCCGTAAGCATTATAACGTGCATGTGAATTCGAGCCGCCCGTTTGCTTTGTGTATTTCTTCGTGGTCGTTTTTCCCTCACCGTCGGTAAGCTGAACTGTATTATCCTCGAGCGAAGCATGAACCCATTTAGTGCTCAGTTCCTCGCCATCGAAATTCACAGCCCACAGATAAGAGCGGGTGTACATACCGCGACACATAACGGCTGACGGGTTCTTGTCGGGACCGTCCAAGTAGGCAACACCTGCCAAGTAGCGTTCTCCACGGTTTCCATACGAACCGGTATCGTTCTTACTGCTGCTCAAATACCAGTTGAAAGTACCCGTGGCATCACTCAGTTCATATTTTGCATTGCGATTAGGAAGATATGGAATGGTATGGATGGCTGCGCCAGTCTCTCCGTTGAACACAGTCAGATACTCTTGTCCGCCATTGATACGTCCTCCGCTTACGCGATAGTCTGCAGTGTTCGACACATTCTTTATGGCATCTATCGTTGCAGCCTCGCTTACGTACTTACCCAGTCCGTCTTTCGAGCCAGGTGCAGTCTTACACATAAGTTCTGCCTTGCCGTCACCGTCGAAGTCATATACCAGGAACTGGTTGTAATGGGCACCGGCACGTATATTCTTTCCCAACGAGATACGCCACAGACGCTCTCCGGTGAAAATCTTATAACAATCGAAATGGATAAATCCGGTATATCCATTCTGTGAATTATCCTTGGCATTCGTAGGATACCACTTGACGATGAGCTCGTACTCCCCGTCGCCATCCACGTCGCCCACTGAACAGTCGTTTGGGGTGTAGGTGTACTCATTGGCATCACTGCCTGTACCTACAGTACCCCCACTCGGTCGCTGAAGCTGAATCACATGGTGAGTCGCTGCACTGAACACCTTCGGTTCAATCGTATCCACGGGTTCCCCATTCTGCAGGGTAACCAGTTTCAGCACATCAGAGGCCTGAGCCAATGTAGGACGATAACTGGTAACATTACGCAAAGGAGCGCTAGTGACCGGAGTTTCGTTTTTCAATATGATAAATGAAGTATGCTCATCATCAGTTGCCTGCAGACGCCAGGAAAGGAAAGAACTGAAGACACCATTCTGAATACGGATAAAACCTCGATCCAGCTTTTCCTGTTGGCTTAGCGGAGTATCTGCCGGACTTGGTTTCTCGCGCCCTTCCACAGGTACAGAGGTACCACAGAATGCAAGAAGAGAAAGGAAGAATAAGTTGAGTTTTTTCATAACATATTATATAAATATTAGACAGTAGGCGCAAAGGTAAAGATTTTTTTTCTTACATTTGCAACCATATCATGAAATATCTGAATCAGGCAATAGTAGAAAGCAACTGGCAGCAGGCATTAGCCAAACTAAACTCGATGAGCAACATGGAGTTCAGGCGGGCTGAGCGGCACATCCGTACCGACATCCTCCCCTCGTTGCGCAACGACCACTTTTGGGATGCCCTATTCCACCTGACAGAATACCGCCGTCAGGCATTCCTCAGCGGCATTCTTGCCATAGACCATCTGGCAAAAGACAACACTCTGGATCTCAGCTGCGACGGAGCGCAACAACTGGCACGGCTCTTGCTTGACAAATGTCCCGAGGCAGCCGGCAAGGCGGTAAACATGGCACTTCCGCTGCTCAAGACAGAGCAGCAGATTGACGCTCTACTGAACACATTCGCCCCGAACGACGAAAAAGCTCACATCGCAGCACTGCTCAGAGTGGAATCGCCACTGGCCTACTTCACCCTGTTCAACACCCTGAGGAGGATACCTGAAGGAAAGCGACTGGCTATGCAATGCACACAATTCATCATGAAACACGGAAATGACATGGCATATAATATGGCATCAATCATGAAAGCATACTACGGGCTCGAAGAACTGCACGGACGTTTTTCCCTACACATAGAACCCTACGAACTCTCGCTACTTGACAACGGCAGCGAGGCATTCTACCACCTGCTGGCAGGCCGCAGACCAAACGTTGACATATAAGACATGGAAGCAATCACCCTATACGAACTGAACAACATAGTGCATGGCGTATTGCAGCACACCATGCCAGACACATATTGGATTCAGGCAGAGCTAAGCGAAGTAAACGAGCGTCACGGGCACTGCTTCGTAGAATTCGTGCAGAAAAGTGACCATAGCGAAGGACTCGTCGCGAAGGCACGCGGACAGATATGGGCAAGTCGGTGGGCAATGCTAAGTGCGTACTTCAGCCACACGACGGGCCAGGAGCTGCAAGCCGGAATGCAAGTGCTCGTGGAGGTCAGCGTAACATTCCACGAGCTATACGGCTACTCGCTCAACGTAGTTGACATCGACCCTGCATATACCCTTGGCGACATAGCACGCCGAAGGAGAGAAATACTCCGGCACCTGCAAGAAGAAGGTGTTGACACTATGAACAAAGAACTGCCGTTGCCCCTGCTGCTCAATCGGATTGCTGTCATCTCTTCACCTACGGCAGCCGGATACGGCGACTTCTGCGACCAGCTCCAAAACAACTCCTACAATCTTGCATTCGACACTAAGCTCTTTCCTGCCATAATGCAGGGCGATGCCGTGGAAAGCAGCATAATAGCGGCTCTGGAGCAAATCGCGGCAGAAGAATCAGGTTGGGATGCCGTAGTCATCATTCGCGGCGGTGGAGCAGCAGCCGACCTGTCAGGCTTCGACACCCTGCAACTGGCAGAGAACGTAGCACAATTCCCCCTGCCTATCATCACAGGCATAGGACATGAACGCGACGACACTGTCATCGACATGGTGGCGCACACCAGAGTAAAGACCCCTACGGCAGCTGCCGAATTTCTCATTCAGCATGGGGCACGGCAACTCGAACTGCTCGACGACTGCCAGACGGAAATAAAGATGCAGGTCGATAAAATCCTCTCAACAGAAAAGATACGCTTGCAGATGATAACACAAAAACTCCCCGTACTCACTACATCGTTACTGGGCAGGGAGACCACCACTCTGGAACGCATCAACTCTGCACTCAGCAACATCATTATCAGCAAGCTTACCGAGGGCAAGGGACAAATAGACCTCATACTGCACCGACTGGACTCCTCAGCCCTGCTGACACTGCGTCAACGGCAAAATACATTGGACAACCTTTCCATCCGTATCGAAAGTGCAGACCCGAAGCGAATCCTAAAACTCGGATTCAGCATTACACGTGCTGACGGCAAGGCCATAACTTCAGCCAAGTGCCTGACTGCAGGTACTACACTTGAAACAACCCTTGCCGATGGAACAATATACTCAACCCTCACCAGCCCCGTAAACCAAAAACAACTAACAACCTCTTATGAATAAAGAACTTAAATATGAAGATGCCGTAACACGCCTCAAGACCATCGTGGCAGAAATAGAAAACGGAGAGACAGACATTGACAAACTTGCAGACAGTCTGAAAGAAGCAAAAAAACTGGTCGCCTTCTGTAAAAGCAAACTGCAAAAAGTGGAATCAGACATCAAAAACATTCTCGATGACTAAACAGAATAGTCGTAAAATGTAAAAAAAGTTTAATAATCAAACAGATTGCTTGTCTATTAAAACCGAAATCCTTATCTTTGCCACGATTTGGCGTATCATGCATCCGCATTGCGCTATCCCAAGAATATTCAAGAAAGAAATGGAGAAAACCTTAGTAATACTCAAGCCTGGAGCCGTACAGAGAGCACTTGTGGGAGAAGTAACAGCACGTTTCGAGCGTAAGGGACTACGCCTTGCCGGAATGAAGATGATGCAGCTCACAGACGAACTGCTCAACGAGCACTATGCCCATCTGGCCGGCAAGCCATTCTTCCAGCGCATCAAGAACTCAATGATGGCATCCCCAGTGGTATGTTGCTGTTACGAAGGAGTCGATGCAGTTGAAACCGTACGCAGCATGACAGGCTCTACCAACTCTCGCAAAGCAGCTCCTGGAACTATCCGCGGAGACTTCGGTATGTCATTCCAAGAAAACATCATACACACCTCAGATTCACCTGAAAACGCAATCATAGAGTTGAATCGTTTTTTCCGTCCTGACGAAATATTCGACTACGTACCCGGAGTATTCCAGTACCTCTATGCAAACGATGAATATTAAGATTACTAACCAGAATAAAATGAACGCACTCAAAACACTCGTATTAGCAACAGTCAGCTTTTGTAGCATGTCCATGTCTGCGCAAGACCTCATTGCCCGCCAGGCACCTGCCGACAAAAAGCTCAAGGATGTACAACTCATCCAGTTCAACACATTCGACACACAGCAGGCAGAACTGGAAAACCCAGCTGCCAACATATATTCCAACTGGACTCGCACCATATCAAATGCACAGGGCATAGTTCCGTCAAACTACCACGTAGATCTTCGAGGATTCCATATGCCTACCCCAAGCCGCCAGATCAACTCTCCGTATGGCAGACGTTGGGGTCGTCTTCATGCAGGACTTGACATCAAGGTATATCTTGGCGACACTATCCGCTCAGCATTCGACGGCAAAGTACGCATCGTTGACTACAATGCCCGTGGCTATGGTTACTACGTTGTGATCCGTCACCCGAACGGTCTTGAAACACTTTATGGTCATCTCTCTCGTCAACTCGTGAAAGAAGATCAAGTGGTACGTGCCGGCGATGTAATCGGACTCGGCGGAAACACAGGCCGCTCATTCGGTTCTCACCTCCACTTTGAGACCCGTCTGCTCGGACAGCCAATCAACCCCGCTCTTATGTTCGACTTCCAGAATCAAGACGTAACAGGCGACTACTACGTCGTAAGGCAATCCATGCAGAAGGGCAACACAAACGTGCTGGCTAATCAGAACACCCTGCCAAGACCAGAAAACCTGGTTGAGAATGCCTCCGGCACATCAGATTACTCCGTATTCCCATCTCAGCCAGCCCCCGTGGAAGAGAAACCGGCTGTCAAACAGGAGAAGAAGCCAAAGACCTACAAGGTAAAACGCGGAGACACAATCTATGCTATCGCAAAACGCCATGGCACGACGGTAGAGAAAATCCGCAGACTCAACGGACTTCGTCGCTATTCAGTCCTTCGCATAGGCCAGGTTCTGAAATGCTCATAAATTGAACAAATAGAAAATAGAAATTATAAAATAAAAAGAAGCAGGAGGCAATAAATTTTGCCACCTGCTTCTTTTTTGCGGTTCCCTATAAAAACCGTATCTAACCGGCAATCACTTCAACTTGATAGCAATGCCCTTGAGCTGTTGCCAGCCCGTACGGTCTGTAAGGCGAACCATAAAATGATAGTTGCCCGTCTCAGCATCGTCAGGTATCTGGATGTCAACATGCGCTGTATATGTACGCTGACCTGCAGGAATGGCAAAATCCTGATTATACACCCAGGCCTTCTCCCCTGCCTCCTTCTTTGCTTCCAATTCACAATCCACAGCCGACCCGGAATGAGTGTGGTGGTCGAAATTGTTGTGGATCTCGATGTTGTAGTTGCCCAATTCCACATCGTCGGTGAATACATATTGGAAATGGATGACGTCACCGGGACGATATTCCTGGCATTCTATTGGATTAGCCGTGATACCAGTGTCAGAGATTACAGGCGGAGTCATATCCTTCGACTCCTTTTCATCGGAACTGTTGCACGCACAGAGTGCGCACAACAGAGAGAGTAACGTGATGTTCTTTTTCATTTTATGTTATACTTAGTCGTGATGGCGTTCATCATTATCATCAACTTCTTCAGTAACAGTCATCTGCGCAGTCGTTGACTTACCATTCGCATCGCTGACGGTAAGTTTCAGCAAGTTGCTACAAGAAGTGAAACAAATAGTCATTATACTCACGAGAGCCACCATGAGGCTCATAAATTTCAGTTTTTTCATTGTCTTAAAATTTTTATTTAGCTTATTTATTGGGGAGGAGTTAAGCTTCTCACCTCTATCAGAACTCCATTCCTACCTTCAGCGCTATGTTGCGTCCTGGTTCGGGCACATCGATAAGGCGGTAGTAACTGGTGTGATTATAGTAGCGGCGATTAAGCAGGTTGTCTGCATGCAATGCCACGTTGAGCGTAATACTGCCATTCAGCTGGAACTTCTTAGCACCCGATAGGTTCAGGGTCCAATAGCCGTCAGTCGGCTTCTCAGGTGGTACAATCTCATCCTGTCGTCCGACGATGCGTGCATTGAATCCAATAAAGCCTTCAGCCCGCTTATCGAAGTAGTATTTCACGCCAGCATCAGCAGACCAGGGCATGGAGAACGGAAGTGCATACCCTTTCTTCTCGCCGGACTTCTGACGTGCATAAAGATACTCACCCTGCGCATGCAGATGCCAGCGGTCGGACAGGCGGCAAGTGACCTGCGCCTCCATACCGAAGCGCAGCACACGCGCCTGAGTGTAGTTATACAACTGCAATCCCTCCACATATTGTGCCGTAGGGGTCAGGAAGATGTAATTGGGAAAATAGTTTAGATAAGGTTCCACCCCTATCTCCCAAGTGCCGTTTGCCCAGTTCACGGAAATATCCAGCTGATATGACTCTTCGGGATCAAGCTGGGCATTGCCCCTCTCGTAGCGGAAGATGTGGTAATTGATTCCGTCAGTACCCAATTCCTTGGGGATAGGGACACGGAATGCCTTACCCACATTGGCTTTCATCACCCACTGTCCCAGGCTGTAGTTTATGCCTGCCGACCAAGTGAAACTGGTGAAGTTACGTCTCAAATCAGCGGAACGCTGCTGATAGACGGCAGTTCCGCCAACAGGAGTCGCAAACCAGTCCTGATAGCTGTGGATGTGGGTGTGTGCATAGTCAAAACGCAGACCAGCATTAAGTATTAGGTTCTCGCGCAAGGTAAAGCGGTCCAGCACGAAACCACCCACACTTCCTGTCTCGAAATCCGGAATGATGAATCCCCAACCGTCGCGCCGATTATGCTGCAGCTCACCATTCACGCCACCTTGCAGGCTATGGCGTCCAAGTTCATAGCGTAGCAGGAAGGCAGCCGTATAGGTATTCTTGTTGAAGCGCCGCTCCAGAGTGCCGTCGGGTTTGGGCATATATCCGTGACTGACAGGCTCGGACAGTTCCTCGCGAACATTATTCTGATATGCCAGATTAAGTTCTGCCGACAGCACATCGTTACGCCACGTCGTATGACTAAGAACCTTCAGGTGGTTCACCCACTGATATGGCAAGTCAACATCACGCCGCGAACGATCATAATCAATGTCAGAGAGGCGCACCTCAAGCCCGTGGGCATTGGCAAAAAAACCGCTCTTCAGGTAGCTGTCGCTTATGCGCACGTCAGTATGAAAATTATATCCCTGATAACCCAGCATCACACTGCCGTCATGCTCCAGACCGGCTGTATTTCTCAGACGGCGGTCCTTCAGCTTGATCCAATAGGAATAATACTGAATGCTATCGGTAGGCACACGAAAATCGGCATAGTCTATCAGCGTCACATTGGCACGATAGAAAAAACCGCCACTGCGCCCTCCGACCTTAGCCGAAAGACCTATCTGCTCATTGTTTGTACGCCCGAACACCTGGACGCTGCCCTTCAGGGGCTCTGCCGGCACATGATTGGTATAAAGGTTGAGCACCCCGCCGATGGCATCACTGCCATAGAGCAGAGCCGCAGGTCCTTTTATGACCTCGGCACGATCAACAGCAAACTGATCTATCTCCAGACCGTGGTCGTCACCCCACTGTTGTCCTTCATGCTTGATACCGTCTTCCGAAACTACCAGACGGTTAAAACCCATACCACGTATCACAGGCTTCGATTGTCCGGAACCTATAGCCATTGCCTTCACTCCCGGCAGACTTTCAAGCGTCTGCATAAGACTTCCTGCAAAGTTCTGATTCAGGAATTCACTGCTTACCTGCACTGCTGATTGCGACGTACGCATCAAGTAGTCGCGACGCTGCAGCCCGGTAACAGTGACAGCATCCAGTCTGACGGTAGTATCTTTCGGAGCCGCACTACATAGCGCGGCAGCCAACAACATTGTTATCATACTGATTGTCTGTTTGAATTAGATAAAAAAGGGACTATCCATCCTCCTTCTTCCGAAGAGTCATTCAAACAGCGGGAGGAGCACGAAGCGGCGGAACACTACAAGTATCAGAATAAAAGAAATACTGGCATCGGGCAAGCAGAAAACCTATTACCCTGTCAAAAGAAACAATCAGAGCCGTCACAGGCAACAGCGGCAATGTCATGAACTGACACAACACACAATCCTGCAGGAGCGATACCGTCTGCACCAGATGACCATGACAATGGTTTTGGACGCATTCGCACCACTCGCCTGACGTCTCACACTGACTTCGGTGAACATGGACAGACGATAAGATAAACATTGGCACGAACACTGCCAACAACACCCAAGAAGCTATATGTCTCTTCTTTTTCGTACTCACGGGTGCAAAGGTACGAAAAAGACTTAAAAACCAAAAACATCTCAGAAATAAACATTCTGAATAAGAATGCAAAGTCGGAGGCTACCTGGTGAGCGAGAAGCGGATGCTGATACCGAAGTCGGTCGTGGTGGTCGGATATGAACTTTGGGAAACGAGCGGGACGTTTCGCTGCCAATCGAAGAAGGCAGTCATCGTGAGCAGACGGCTGAAGGTGTAGTCGGCATTGATAGCGAGTTTGTATGCCGTGTTTCCGCTGGTTGCTGTAGATATTGCTGTCTGTATGTTTCGGTTGATGGCACTCTGCATACGGTAGCTGAAATCGACACGGAGGTTGAGGTCGTGGCTTACTGAACCGCGGCGGCTGGTGCTCTGCGATGAGGATGAAGACTGACTGTCGTTGGAGTCTGTCTTCTTGCTTTTCGAGTTTCTTTTCTTTTTGCTCTTGGCACCCGGATCCTGGATACGCTTTGCACCAAAGAGGCTGATGTCCTTTATCTTGTAGCCGAATCCGAAGACAAGGTCGTTGGAATAGTTCTCGGTGATGGCTATTGAAGTCATCGAGAGGTTGAGTGTACGGGTCTTCCTGTATTCCATCTTTGCAGTGATACCGCTATTGAAGGTCATATCGACTCCGATGAGAGGAGAGAACGATTCGTTGATGCTGACCGTTGACACATTATATATACTATTTGGAATGGGGTTGCCGGAGGTTACATCCTTGACGAAACCGAGGTCGCCCATGTACTCCATCCAAGATGTGTAGGAGTTGTATGCTCCGACGGTGTAAATGCTTTTGTAGGCATGGTTCACGTTGAAGCTCTTGAAACGGTTGGCAAACCACGAGAGCTTGATGAGTCCGCTGTAGCGCAGGCTCCAGTTAGGCAGCATACTCCAGAGTGTGGGGAAGATGTCGAGCGGCTTGCGTGTGGCACTTCCTCCGCAGTAGGCTGCAAGGAAGGCGGGAACCATCACATCGGCTGAATAGGGGTTTACGTTTCCGTTGGCGGCGTCGAACTTCTTACCTGCCAGTTCGCCTGCACCCGTAGGATATACGGCACCGGCATATTGTGCCGCTACACGGTCGCGGATGATCGGCAGGTTGCTGAGGAATGTCTCAAAAGGCTTCGAAGAGTAGTTGTTGTCGATAGAGCCTGTTTTCGAGAATGCCGTCTTGATGGATATAGTTGTCTGGTTAAAGCTGCCGCTCAGTGTCTGTGGCATACCAGAGTACATGAACTGAATGCTCTTTGCACGGTTCTGTACACGGCTGGCGTTGAGGTCTATCTTCAGATCGCGTACGGGTTCGAGGGTCACCTTCACCTGCAGGTCGGTCATATTATTGATCGTGGCAGGAGTAGTGATAGAGGAGTCGTTGGTCATGAGCCAGCCCCTGTCGGCAGCCTTCTGAATATAGCTGTCGCCTACCATACCGAAGGCGAAAGCAAGACCTGGGGAGAGTCCGCTGCCTGTATTACGCTGTCCGAAGGCATCTCCGATCTCAGTGCGGAAGCCAGGAAGTGTCATCGCATAGGTGTTCCTGAAGGAGATGCTTGCCTTGCGCACCATCATGAGTCCGCGGGCAACGACCTGTGCCACCTTGTACCAAGTCTGATTCTCCAGCGGTTCCTTGGCAACCACGTTTACCTTCAGTTTTATTGATTCGGGGGCCGGGAGGATTTGGGCAGAATCGACGGAGTCACCCTTGAGTTTCACAGCTACGGGCTTGAACGGTTTTATCTGGATAGTGTTCTCGTCGGTTTTCTTATACTTCAGCTTGAAGGTCTTTCCTTCTTCTGTCGTGGCACGTACTATCAAGCGTTTGGACTTCTGTCCGTGTTTCAGTTCGAACGGAACGGAGTCGGTCAGCACGATTTCCTTGCTGAATCCTTTTGTCTTCTTGACTACCTTGATTCCTCCCTTCGTGTCGTTTTCCTCCTGGCTCTCTGCCCCGGCATCTGTGCCTCCCGCTTTGACAGTTTTGACGTTCCTGCCATTCCTCTGGTTACGCTTCAGGTTCTGACCAGGTTTCTTTCCCTGACCGGAGAACTTCTTCTGCACTTCGTCGAGGAACTTCCACTTAGAGTAGAGTTTCTCGAAGTTTATATCTCCATTCAGGTTTACAGTGCGCTGGGTGTTGGCTATGTTTCCGAGCGAACGACCGTCTTCCATTTCTGTACCACGTTTCCATCCGTAGGATGAACTGTACGAACCGTTGGCTGTCATGTAGTCGGTGGCGGGAATCTTGTTCAGCGGCACAGCATAGGAGGCATTGAACGTTGAATTGTATGTCAGAGGACGACCCAACCGCCAGAAGCTTCTCATCACGGAGTCTTTCCATGCAGAGTAGTCATCGGGGTAGAGACTCTTGTTCACAACCCTGTACGGTTCTTCGATTTCTGCATGGGTGGCAGAGGTATATGACATTTTCAGGCTCTTGAAGATATCCCAGCGCAGGGAAAGTTCACGATTCCACAGGATCTGGTCACTCCAGACTACCGGCAGTTTACTGCGGACACCGGCATCGAGGTCGCGCTCCTGGTATTCATAATAGTGTCGCTGTATGTCGGAGTTGAACTGGAAGCTCTGCGGCAAGTACTGCAGGTTCTGAGCCTTTACTATGTCGAGCCATTTCGACTTGCCCTTCAGGTTCTTGAACGGTTCAAAGGCATTGTATTTGGGGGCATAAGAGTAGTTGAATACGTACTTCCAGGTCTCATCGTTCTCATAGACCGTAGTCCTGCCTGCAATATACTTCTGGCTATGTGCATAGCTAAGGGCGAAGTTGGTAGGATCCCACGGCATCGGCTTACGGCTGCGGTAGGTTGACTTCCAGTTAGAGAGCGAAATATTCTTATTCTTCGTGACTGTCTCTGCCATGCTCTTCAGGGAGTCCTTCTGCGTCTTTGTGGCAAGATCGTCGAGAGCGTCTTTCAGAAGCACGTCGGTATCGAACGGATTATACTTTGGCGAGAGTTTCTGCCAACTGTAAGAATAGTAGAACGGCAGCTGCATCTTCCACTTCTCGGGGAAGAGTTTTCCAAGTTCGAGTTGCGTAGTAATACTCCACTCATATAGGTTGTCATCGCGACGCTGGTTTACGTTCTCCTCAATTCCTCCGAAGCCTGCAGTCTCCACATGACCGGTCAGGTTGACAGAGCCCAAGTCGCTGATCTGTATGTTCATGTTTCCCTGAGCAGCCCATCCGCCTTCGTTGGTATAGTCCTGCAAGCGCAGCTCGTTTACCCACACTTCGATGTTCTTCGTGCTGCGGCTGTTGTTTCTGATACCAATCATCATGGTCTTCACTTCGCCCAGCGAGGGGTTTCCCATGATACTGATACGGTTGTTCGGACTCGCCGCATCGTACTGCTGGAAGAGCTCTGTATAACTGGCACGTCCCTGAGCCCTGGCACGGTTACGCTCATGCTTTATGCCCGTAAACACGCTGAGGTCGATGTCGAGCATGTTGCTTGCAGGCCAGACAGCCTCGCAACCGGCAGCACTGTATGTGTCGTAACGTCCCTTCGGTGTCTTATTTACAGGAATCTCGTATTCATAGTAATTGTTCTGATAGTCGGAACCCAGTCGTAGGAACACACTCATCTCCTTGTCGGCGAGCATGTCTTCTTCGCCCTCCAACGCATTGGCGTGGATGAACATCTGCAGGTGCTTATAGCGGCGGAGGTCTATGTGCATGGTCTTATAGACAGCTCTGGCGTCTCCACTTGCCAGTCCGTTGACGGTAATGGCAAGTGCCTGCTCGTTCTGCTGGGTGAGCTGCGGCTGTGCCGGGTCAACAACGCGGGTGATGCCTGGAGGCATGACGTAGTTGACCGGAGACTTGCTGTTGTTCTCCTCGATATTGACGGCAGCGACGCTCATCGTTCCAGTGTTGCTTGGTTTGTCACCGGTATAGAGGGCTTTCTTGTATGGGCGCCATTCGCCGCGGACAAGATCGAGACTTGCAAATCGGAGTACTACAGGACGTTTGAAATTAGTCATATACATACGCATGAAGCGTATGCTCGACATATCGTTGATACTACCGATGGTGGAATCGGCAGCTTCGACAGGAATACGGAACAGATACCAGGTACACTTGGCATCCTTGGTGCTTCCGTTTCTGAGTTTTGCTGTGTATTCGCGCTTATCTACGATATAGTTGGAACCGACTTCGAGGTAGTTCGGGTCAAGATGCACATGATAGCTGTAATACTTTTCGTATTCGTCCATGGTGTAGTCCATATTGACATCCTCGCAGTCAGGACTTGACTTATAGGCAGTAGAATAAGACTCGCCCGTGCCGCTTGAATAGGGGGAGTTGCCTTCGAGCATATTGATGCGCTTGTAACGGTCGAGGATAGAGGTACGGGCATCGTCGAAGTCGCTTCCGCGGAAGTAATGGTAGTCGTCGCCCGCAGGGTCATTCCAGATTGCGTTGTATGCAGTCTCGGACACCTTTCCGCGCATAGTGTTCAGGTAGTCGGCATAAGTACTGAATGTACGTTCGTCTGCGTCGCCCAGTCCATTGAGACCCACATCCTGCTGCGTGCGGGCTCCGCTTTCGTTGGAGAACGAATAGACCACACTCTTCGCAGTCGGCACCCTGCCCCATACAGTCTCCATGTATGTGGAATTACTATTGACGGGGTTGCCGCTTTCGTATGCTTTCTTTCCGTCCTTCAGCACATCTTCACTTACCTCGCCGAGGTTGAAGTAAAGATCACCGGTAAAGTCGGAAACGTTGGCACTGTCCCTTGTGTAGATGAAGGGGTCGAGCATCCAGAACTCGATGTACTGCACGTTGCTTGTCTCAAAGTCACTTGTGTCCAGTTTCCTCATCATACCACCCCAACGGCGTTCCGGACTGTTCAGTCTGCCATTGTAATCCACATCTGTGTCGAGGTTGTAAGGTCCGCGCTCATTAGGATAGTATGCCAGGTTCAGAATGTCGAGTGTATTGCTCTCGCCGTAGTTTGTCTGACGGTTGGTGTAGATTTCCTGAACATATACTTCACGTACATAATGATTGGAGAGCTGGTCGAGGTCGGTCTTAATGTGGGCAGGAGTAAGCGAACTGCTGCGACGGGTGAACAGAGGGTCGATTTGATACCAGGCGAGGAGGGCACGATTCTTTCCGTATTCCACATTATTAGACAGTGAAGACTCTGTGAAGGCATGCGGAGTACTTGCTATCATCCACTCCTTAGGTGAGAGGACACTTACGTTGTTCTTCGTCTGTTCAAAGTCGTCGAGATATGACGCCCCCCCCTGCGTGTCGCGCGACTTGCCCGCAATGAGTTGAGCAAATTCGCCTGTGAAAGATATGTTTGACGGTGCACTTACGTTGATAAGCGGAATCTTGTCAACTATATTCGTAAGCCACTGCGACTGCTGTTTCCAGTTTATGTTCAGTCCCCACAACGTGTTGTTAAGCGGTTCGGCACCCATTGCCACTTTAGACGTCAGGGGCTTCTCCGTGAGCCTCATCAGCGTACCGCCGATAGATAGATTCTTGGTGAATTCATACTGCCAGTTCAAGCCGAGCATCGTCTTACGCATCGTGGCGTATTCCGACTGGCTCTCCATACTTACGTTCACATTCGTACCAGCATCGATGATGCTCTGGTTTATGATGGTCACCTTGCCGAGGGTGTAATCGACGGTATAGTCGGTGCCTTCGGTCAGGGTAACACCTCCGGCAGTGACAACCACACTACCCTGAGGGATATTCATGCTACCCAGATCAATCTCAGACCCCGACGAAGCCTTGTATTCACCAGTAAGAGTGAACTTGTTCTTCTCGGATATCTGCTTTGCCTTTATCTTTGTACTGTCGTAGAGTTCGTCGTAGCAGTATTTGTCGGCAACTTCCTTCCCGAACTTCGCCTCCAGTTTCTTCCTAAGCCACTTGCCGAACGGTTCTGCGACTGGGAATATGACACGGCCCGTAGAAGGGATGATGGTGTAGCCGTCGAGAAAGTCGAACTTGCCGTTAGGGTGGGTCTTGTTGTTGTCGTCGAGGCGGTCGAGATTCATCACCCTGAGCAAGGTAGTGTCTTTATAGACTCCTTCGGGCAGATACGACATATACACGCCTGTAGTATCGCTGAGATATTTGATGTCAAGCTTGAACTTCTCACGCTGCACACTCAGGGCATTGAGCGAATAGACATTCTTCATCATGAATCCCCAGCTACGCAAAGAGGGTGCATTGTTCACGGGTTTGAGCAACTTGACGAACAGGGCGCGGTTGTTGTCAGGGATATCTGTAGAGAATTCTCCCACCTGATATGTAGCTCCGCCATAGGTGTATTCATATGCTACTGCCAGACTCTGATTCGGCTGCAGCATACTCTTCAGAGAGATGTATCCGAGGTGTGAATTGAGAGTGTATTCAGAACTGCTCAGCAGACGTGCATTCTCAATCTTTTCGTAATCGGTACTTCCTTCCAGCTCTACCTGGAATCCATCTACGTTAAGCGCACTCATAATCATTGATGTCTGGTCTATGTATCGCGCCCTTACATTGTTGCTGTCGTTAACCATCGTAGAGTACAGGTTGTTCGAGGCATTGGAAGGCAGGAGACTGCCTGTAGCAGTCCAATAGGTATTGTCAAGGTTTGTACTTTCTCCCAAATCCACGAAAGCCACCACATCACGTGTATTGGTTGTAGCACCGCCTGTATTCGTTATCCACACTTCGATGCGTTTCAGTGTCACTCCGCTCATTACATTCGGCAAGGTAGCACACCAGGTGTCGTATTTGTCGTGGAAGAAATTTCCGAGGAAGAAGTGTCGGCTTTCATCGTAATTATAGGCTTCGATTTCAAACGGAGTAAGCTGTGTGCCACCCTTGGTGCTCACACTCTTCGACTGCGATTTCTTCTGACTTACCACGGTCTGCAGTTTCAGTTTTCCGAATTGCAGGTCGGTTCTGATACCAAACAGAGAAGTAGCTCCGCGAATAAGACTGGAGTTTGTAGGGAAAGTCACATTACCTGCTTCGATGAGTTTTACTATATCGTCTTCCTTTCCTTCATAGGCAAGTTTCAGATTCTTAGAGTCGAAGTCGAATGTAGCGTCTGTGTTGTAATTCAGATTGAAGTTCATCTTGTCACCCACCGATGCGTTAAGCGATACGTTTATCTTCTCGTCGAAGTCGAAGATACTGTTCTTTCTGTTGCGTTCCGAGAGTGAAGGGTTGTCAGTAAACGTACGTTTATAGCCCATTTTCACCTCAGCCGAACCCTGAGTCTTTACCTGGACACCTCCGGGACCGAAAATCTTCTCTGCCGGACCCAGGTCGAAGTGCATATTGGTGAAGTCGAACTTACTTTTGCCCTTAGTCTGCGCGAGCGAGTCATTGCGCATCTTGAAATAGGCATCCATCGACTTGCGTTCTGTCCATTTCAGATATTCCTCAGGAGTCATCAGCGTCGGGGCACTCAGATAATTATCGCCCAACTTAGTACCGACCTTGTAGAGATTAGTTTTCTCGACATACTCGCCCTCGTCGTGTTTCAGGTTTTCAGGGTCGTTCAGATCAAGACTGAAGTCTTCTGCGTGTTCTCCATGCAGATAATCTGTCTTCTTTACCTTTACAGAGTCTCCGGGGGCTGGTTCGGGTATTGTTTCTGCAGGTGCTTCAGAAGCTGCGGGGGGCGTATATACACTAAAAGCACTATTAGCCAGATTGCCGGCTATAGTGCTAATGCTCAGGCCAAGGAGCAACACATATAATATTTTCAGCTTCGTACGCACGCAATATAAAGAACGTACACAAACCGAAAATATTGTATTCCCTGGGATTTTCTTCTACATCATCTTCAGAGCCTGCTTGATGACTTTCTCCACCGGCAGCGACGGGTCGTCCTTCATTATCGCACGAACCACCTTGCTTACAGGAGCAGGCGGGAAACCCAATGCACGCATAGCATCGACAGCCTCGTTATAGACTTCTTTATTGAGTGCTGCAACGTCTTCACCGGCTGCTATAGAAGCGGATCCGCCGCTCAGGGCCAAAGTGCTCACCTTATCCTTCAACTCCACTATGACACGCTGTGCGGTTTTAGTACCTAACCCCTTAACAGTCTTTAGCATACGCTCATTCCCGTCCATAATCACCGTAGCCAGTTCCGCAACGGAAAAACTGCTCAACATAGTGCGGGCAGTATTGCCTCCGACCCCGCTCACGCTGATAAGCAAGAGAAAGAGGTCGCGCTCTTCACGGGTAGCAAACCCGAACAGCACCCACGCGTCCTCGCGAATGGCCTCATACACATATAGTTTGCCTTCTCTCTTACCCTGCAATGCCGAGTATGTGTTCACAGAAATATTACAAAGGAAACCCACACCTGCACATTCGATTGTGGCAGTGGCAGGAGTCAGTTCGGCTACCGCACCTTTTACATAGTCAATCATGGAGAAATACGTTTACGATTAATATTTAGGACTCTCTTCGTTTATATTCATTACAAAAAAACAAACGCAAAGATATGAATTTTTCGAGAAACCTGTCATTTCAACGCACAACTGCTACATTTTTTTTCATTTTTTTGTATGTATTGAGAATATTTTATACTTTTGCGGTACAAATCTAATTGGATATGGAAAATATTAAAGGTACTATTTCTCAGATTATCGGTCCCGTAGTGGATGTCTATTTCCCTACTGAGAAATTGCCTCGGATTCATGACGCATTGATTGTAGAACGTCCCGGCGAAGTAAGATTGGTTCTCGAAGTGCAACAGCACTTGGGTGAGAACACCGTGCGTTGTGTGGCTATGGAAAGTACCGACGGACTCCATCGCGGTATGGAAGTAGTGGCTATGGGACAGCCAATTACGATGCCTATAGGCGAACAGGTGAAGGGCAGACTGATGAATGTGAGCGGTGATCCGATTGACGGGATGGAGGAAATGAGCCGTCAGGGTGCATTGCCTATCCACCGCGCAGCACCAAAATTCGACGAACTGTCGCCGGCACAGGAGATTCTCCATACAGGCATCAAGGTAATCGACCTTATCGAACCATATGCCAAAGGTGGTAAGATCGGACTTTTCGGTGGAGCCGGTGTGGGTAAGACCGTGCTCATCCAGGAACTCATCAACAATGTGGCAAAACGCGGGAACGGTTTCTCGGTATTCACAGGCGTAGGCGAACGTACACGTGAAGGAAACGACCTGCTGCGCGAGATGATTGAGAGTGGAGTAATCCGCTACGGAGAGAAGTTCAAGCAAGCCATGAACGAAGGCAGGTGGGATCTTTCACTTATAGATAAAGAAGAACTCAAGAAGAGTCAGGTGTCGCTGGTGTTCGGACAGATGAACGAGCCTCCAGGCGCACGTGCAAGTGTGGCATTGAGCGGTCTGACCATTGCCGAGTCGTTCCGCGATTCGGGCAAGGCTACAGGCGAGAAGAAAGACATCCTGCTCTTCATCGACAACATATTCCGTTTCACCCAGGCAGGAAGCGAGGTGTCGGCACTCCTCGGGCGTATGCCTTCTGCCGTAGGCTACCAACCGACTCTCGCCAGCGAGATGGGACAGATGCAGGAGAGAATCACATCTACGAAGAACGGTTCTATCACGTCTGTCCAGGCTGTCTATGTACCAGCCGACGACCTTACCGACCCTGCTCCGGCAACTACATTCTCACACTTGGATGCGACGACAGTGCTCAACCGTAAGATTGCCGAACTGGGTATCTATCCAGCTGTTGACCCGTTGGATTCTACGAGCCGAATACTCGACCCGAACGTCGTAGGCGAAGAACACTACAATACCGCTCAGCGCGTGAAGCAGATTCTTCAACGCCAGAAAGAATTGCAAGACATCATTGCCATCCTGGGTATGGAAGAACTGTCGGACGAAGACAAACTGACCGTACAGCGTGCACGTAAGGTGCAGCGATTCCTTAGTCAGCCATTTGCAGTAGCACAGCAGTTTACCGGAGTACCTGGCGTAATGGTGGGCATAGAAGACACCATCAAGGGATTCAAGATGATTCTCGACGGAGAGTGCGACGACCTGCCGGAGCAGGCATTCCTCAACGTGGGTACCATCGAAGAAGCATTCGACAAAGCCAAGAAGATTAAAGAGCAGCTGGCATGAAACTGAAAGTCATCACACCACGAGGTATCAGTTACGACGGCGAGACAGGCCGCGTGCAACTGCGTTCGACTACCGGACTGCTGGAAGTGCTCGACAACCACGCTCCGATGATAGCTGAAGTAAAGGCAGGCATAATCGTGACCGACAAGGAAGACATCGAGTGCGGAGCCGGTGTAATGAGGGTTCAGAACAACGAAGTGGAAGTAGTATGCGAGTAAAACTACAGTTTATAG
Organism: Prevotellaceae bacterium UBA2744; assembly: GCA_002353575.1. Taxonomy (GTDB): domain Bacteria; phylum Bacteroidota; class Bacteroidia; order Bacteroidales; family Bacteroidaceae; genus Minthosoma. Next base: position 58,661 of record DEJQ01000012.1, on the reverse strand, counting down.
CCACCATCATCAGTGTGATAGCAATCATATGCGGAGTAATCTGCAAGAAGGCAGCACCCGGATACTGGACGAACGGCTACCTCGCGAGCATAGCATTGTTCTGGCTGATGGAAATGGCAATGTCGTTCCTTCTGAATAAATTTGAACAACACATAAACGAGCCGACACTTGAAGGCAAACGCTTCATGACTACATATATGGTAGCAAAGGGAATAAAACTGCTGATTACCATTATATATATCATAGCAGGCATTGTACTGATGGGCGGTACAGAACAGAAAAACGCAGGAGCATTTGCCGTCTCGGCAGTAGCACTCTACCTCCTGCATCTGGCTGGAGAAACATTTGTAGTAACAAAGAAAAAATGAGAGGCGATTGGAAATTCATAATTAAGTTTGCGGTTGCAGTTCTGCTGCTATTGCCCTACTCTTCAGCAAGCAGGGCAAGCAATCAGGGCGAAGGCAAGGTTGACGTGAAGGAAATAATCTTCGGTCACCTGTCCGATGCCTACGAGTGGCACATCGCAGGCGATGCTATAATACATCTTCCCTGTATCGTGTATAGCAGCGAAAGCGGACTAAAGATTTTCATGTCCGACAAGCTGGAAGGCGGCGCGGAATATGAAGGCTACCACATCGACAAAGAGAGCGGGAAGATTGTCAATGCAGCCGGCGTGCGACCATTCGACATCTCAATCACCAAGAACGTTCTTGAACTTTTCATCGTCTGCATCCTGCTCTGCACTGTCATTCTGCTTTCAGCTCGCTGGTACAGAAAGAACGGCTACAAGAAGGCTCCGGGCGGATTTATCGGAATGATCGAAGTGGTGGTGAACTTCATCGACAAGCAGGTGGCAGAAGCAAGCATCGGACACGGTTATGAGCGTTTCTCACCTTACCTGCTCACTGTATTCATGTTCATTCTTACATGTAACCTTTTGGGACTCTTACCTATCTTCCCTGGCGGAGCAAACCTGACGGGCAATATTGCCGTGACGCTTACATGCGCCATAACGGCATTCATAGCAATAAACGCATTTGCCCCCAAGGAATACTACAAGAGCATATTCTGGCCAAACGTACCGCTCGCCCTGAAGGCAATTCCGCTGATGCCTACAATCGAATTCATCGGAGTATTCACAAAACCATTCTCACTGACAGTACGACTCTTTGCCAACATCATGGCAGGTCACATCATCATACTCTCGCTCACCAGCATCGTGTTCATCACCTGGCAGGTAGGTCCGTCTGTCGGAGCACCAATGACGGCTGTGAGCGTAGCGTTCTGTATCTTCATGAACTGTCTCGAACTGCTCGTGGCATTCATCCAGGCATACGTATTCACCATCCTGACCGCCAACTTCATCGGACTGGCACAACACGAAGAATAACAGCCTGAGGCACACATAGGAGTGCACGGGAAAGCATAGAGAATCATAACAAACGAAAACATAACTTTAAAAACTTATACTACTATGATTTTAGAAGCAGCAGCAGCAGGCGCAGGCCTCGCAAAGTTTGGAGCAGCAATAGGTGCTGCGATCGCAGTTATCGGAGCTGCATTTGGTATTGGTAATATCGGTAAGTCATCAGTCGAAAGCATCGCACGTCAGCCAAGTGCAGCCGGTGACATCCGTACTTCAATGATTCTTACAGCAGCCTTCGTCGAAGGTGTGGCACTGTTTGCCATCGTTGTTTGTCTGTTAACTTTGTTCTTCTGATTCGGCAATGGGATTACTTACACCAGATCCGGGGTTGCTATTTTGGATGGTGCTCTCGTTCGGTGTGGTTTTCTTCTTACTGGCGAAATTCGGATTCCCGGTAATAGTAAAGGCACTGAAGGACAGACAGGAATTTATAGCACAATCACTGCTCTCAGCAAAGCAAGCCAATGAGAAGCTGGCAAGCATCCAGGCTGAGAGTGAGGCTTTGTTGCAAAATGCCCGTTCACGCCAGCAAGACATCATATCCGAGGCTATGGCTGAGAAGCAGAAGATTGTCGCAGTCGCCAAGGAACAAGCCGAAAGCGAAGCCCATCGCATAGCAGCAGAGGCAGCCAAGAGTATCGAGGCAGCCAAGATGGAAGCACTGAAGGACGTACACGACGAGGTGGCAGGACTTGCACTGCAGATAGCCGAACAGGTGTTGCGCACCAAGATGGAAGACCATGCAGAGCAGAAAGCTGCCATAGAACGAATGCTTAAAGAATTATGAATTTAGGAAGTATAGCCACACGATATAGCAGAGCACTATTCGAGGAAGCTCAGGCTCAGTCGGTAGATAACTACATCTACGACTACCTGGGTGCGCTATACCAAAACATGAGCGCAGTGCCTGAAGCACATAGAGCCCTGCTGAATCCGCGCATCAAGATTGACTACAAATTCAAACTCCTTCTTGTCGGTAGCGGTCTGACAAAAGAAAAGAACGCCGACAAGGGATTCTGGGACAATCTGATTGATTTTTTCAAGAACGAAGGCAAGAAACTGATGCAGGGCGATACGCCTCAGGGCACGGAAGAGAAAGGAATCGACTTGTATCAGCGTTTTCTGTGGCTGGTACTGAAACACGACCGCATAAGCCTCATGCGACTGATCATCCTCGTATATCAGGACTTGTATCGTAAGCATCACAACATCGACCACGTGATGTTTGCGACAGCAGTAGCAGTGGATAAGTCGATAGAGAAAAAGGTAAAGGAGAAGATACACGAGAAGACAGGCAGAGAAGTAGAACTGGAAATGTTCGTCAGACCCGAACTGATAGGCGGTTTCTGGGTTGTCATAGGCGACAAACTGTATGACTACAGTTATCATACCAGATTGCAAAACATCAGAAAATCATTATGGAACAAATAAAGGTAAGCGAAGTAACGGCTATGCTGCGTCAGCAGTTGGCTGAGATAGAAGAGAAAGACACACTGGGCAGCGAGGCTGAAGTGGGTTTGGTACTGCAGGTGGGCGACGGTATCGTCCGCGCCTTCGGTCTGAACAACGCAGAAGCCGGCGAACTCCTGGAGTTTGAGAACGGCATGCAGGCCATCGTGATGAACCTTGAGGAAGACAACGTGGGAGCAGTGCTCCTGGGTCCGACCGACAACATCGAAGAGGGCGACATCGTGAAGCGTACCGGCCGCATAGCATCTATCTCAGTGGGCGAAGGCATGATAGGCCGCGTAGTAAACACACTGGGTCAGCCTATCGACACCCCCGACCCTATCACAGGCGAACTCTTCGAGATGCCACTTGAGCGCAAGGCTCCGGGAGTAATCTTCCGTCAGCCAGTGAACCAGCCGCTGCAGACAGGACTTAAGGCTGTGGATGCCATGATTCCAATCGGACGCGGACAGCGTGAGCTTATCATCGGCGACCGCCAGACGGGTAAGACAGCCATCGCCATCGACACTATCATAAACCAGCGTGCCAACTACGAAGCCGGCAACCCGGTATATTGTATATATGTGGCAGTGGGACAGAAAGGAAGTACCGTTGCAACCATCGTGAACACACTGAAGCAAAAGGGCGCAATGGACTACACCATCGTGGTCAGTGCCACAGCCAGCGACCCTGCAGCCATGCAGTATTTCGCACCGTTTGCCGGAGCTGCCATCGGAGAATACTTCCGTGACACCGGTCGCCATGCACTGGTCGTTTACGACGACCTCTCGAAACAGGCAGTTGCCTATCGTGAGGTATCGCTCATCCTGAAGCGTCCGTCAGGACGTGAAGCATATCCGGGTGACGTATTCTACCTGCACAGCCGTCTGCTGGAGCGTTCCGCAAAGATAATTGCACAACAGGAAGTGGCTGAGAAGATGAACGATTTGCCTGCAAGTCTGAAGGGAAAGGTAAAGGGCGGAGGTTCGCTTACAGCCCTGCCAATCATCGAGACCCAGGCAGGCGACGTATCGGCATACATCCCGACGAACGTGATTTCCATCACCGACGGACAGATATTCCTCGAAACAGGACTCTTCAATCAGGGAGTTCGCCCTGCCATCAACGTAGGTATCTCCGTGAGCCGTGTGGGTGGTAATGCCCAGCTGAAGTCAATGAAGAAAGTAGCCGGAACGCTGAAAATCGACCAGGCACAGTATCGCGAGTTGGAGTCGTTCAGTAAGTTCGGCGGTGATATGGATCCAGTGACAGCCTTCACCATCGACAAAGGACGTAAGAACTCGAAACTGCTCGTGCAGAAGCAATACAGTCCGATGCCAGTGGCAGAACAGATAGCAATACTCTACGTTGGCACCAACGGCCTGTTGCGCGACATTCCGGTGGAGAAAGTGCAGGACTTCGAAGTGAAGTTCCTCGACCTCTTGCGCACAACACACCAGCACGACGTGCTCGACCCTCTGGGCGAAGGCAAGATCGACGACAGCATAACCGAAATCATAAAGGCTACGGCTGCAAGCATCAAAGTATAAGTATTAAGCTGAACATCAAGTGACACAAAACGAAGATTGACAGATGGGTTCACTGAAGGAAATAAAAGGACGGATAGCATCGGTACAAAGCACGCAGAAGATTACGAATGCGATGAGGATGGTGGCAAGTGCGAAACTGCATCGCACCCAAGCGATGACAGCCAACTTCCTGCGCTATTCTGCTGCCCTGCGCGAAATCGCCGAACAACTCGGAGCAGTATCACAGACAGCGGCAGAAGCCAAGAGCGTAGTGCTGATTCCTATTTCCTCAAGCAGCGGATTGTGCGGCTCGTTCAATTCCAATATAGCGAAGGCTGCACAGAGCCGCCTCGACGCATACAGACAGGCAGGAGCCGAAGTGCTGGTAATGCCAATTGGTAAAAAGATAATAAAAGAAGTAAGGAAAGTGCAGGATCTGGCTGCCGACACCACTTTCGGCAACTTGAACGAACTGGTGGAGCGAGGCGACGTTTTCAGTGCCATTCAGTCGTTTATCGCAACACTTCAAAAGATGTACGGCGAGGGTAAGATACAAAAGGCAGAAGTCATCTACCACCACTTCGTAAGCATGGGTAAACAGGTAATCGAAACAAAACTGCTGCCCCTTGCAACACCTTTGGTAGTAAAGAAAGATGCACAGCAGACAGAGGGCAGTGAGAACGCAGAAGACTTCATCACCGAACCAGATTCGCAGACTCTGGCAGAAATGCTCCACCCGCGTATGCTCAATGCCGAGATGTATGGTCTGCTGCTCGATGCCCTGACAAGCGAACACGCAGCACGCATGATGGCAATGCAGACTGCCGATGACAATGCCAACGAACTTCTGCAGGAACTCACACTGCTCTACAACAAGAGCCGCCAGCAGGCCATCACCAACGAACTCATCGACATTATGGGCGGCAAGGTGGCTTTGGAATAGACATGAATCTTCAGAGACAATAAGTATGAACCAACAACAACAAGTATGACTCGAAACAACAATAAGCGAGAATTAAAATAACTGTGTTAAGTCCTAAAAATTATATTTATATCTTATGAGAAAACTAAAGTTTCTGTTAGCTATATTGATTATTATGGCTGGCGTGACGGATATCACCGCTCAGACCCCGTCCGACTCTATATCCCCTACCACAACAACCTATGGAGAAAAGGTGAAAAGCAAGAAGAATTTCGGACAGAAACTTCTCACTCCTATCAAGTGGATTATCAAGAACTGGGTTGCTACCGACCCGCGCTATGCCCTGCCCTCATTCTACAACTGGGCAGGTCAGATTCAGAACAACACCTCGTGGGAGTGGCTCCGTCTGACGACTCCGGAAGGTGTGGATATCAACATGAACTCCAGTATAAGCAACCGCCTTGGTCCCTATTTCGGCTGGCGATGGATATTCTTTGGAGCCACAGTTGATCTGAACGGCATAGGCAAACCCGCTACACGCAAAAACGAGTTCACGCTCTCCATCAACTCTGCGCTCTTCAACATCGACCTCATCCGCCGACGCACCGGAGGTGACTTCAACGTAAACAAGATGCACATCAACAACGGCTATATTGACATGGACTTTGCAGACGATTTCAAAGGAGTTGACCTAGGCGACTATATCAAGAACAGCCTGACGGGTGTGAACATCAATATGTTCCTCAACCACAAGAAATACTCCAACCCAGCAGCGTTCAGCAACGGAGCCATCCAGTTGCGCACTGCAGGCTCTCCTATCGTAGGTCTCGGATATACTCATCAAAAAGTCGAAAGCGACTTCTCCGACATCGTAATGAGTATGTTCACCGGACTATTGCTCGACGACCCAAACGGCACATTCAAAGAAAAGGACTATGACGAATTGGACGCCATATGGGAGCAGGATCAGAATAAGGCTTACGATAAGCTGGCAGGACATATTGAAGACTCATGGAGCTACATAAGAGACTATCAGGATGAAAACGGCCATAACACCGTTACAACCATGATTACGAACCGCATTCCTACAGTTACTACCATCGATGACTGGCACCTGCAGCTCGGCTATGCCTTCAACCTTGTGTTCTCGCGCCGTCTGCTGCTCGGAATGTCACTCATCGCCTCTCCTGGCATCAAGCGTGTGCGAGCTACAAACGAAGGCAGTATTACCTATGACATGGCAGACCGCTACGCAGGTATCTTCCAGCGCAATGAACCCAACAAGAAAGAATTCCATGATCCTAACTATTACCGCAACAACTACGACCAGACAAACGTAAACGTCAACCTCTTTGCCCGTGCCAGCCTCACATGGAACTACAACCGCTGGCGTGCCGGCATCAACGCATCGTTCAGCAACTACATCTTCAACAAGGGTGGCATGCGTGTGAACAACGGATACGGAAACGTAGCCGTCTATGTGGGCTACTGCTTCGGACGTAAGAAGGAATACCGCCACGGCGGAGAACTCCGTCAGGACTACATCAATGCAGCGCTGACGAAGAAGCAGATAGCAGAAATGCGCGACACACTGCCAGAGAGCAACATCAACGAAGGACCGTCTTTCCTCGCTACAGAAGGCAAGACAAAGAGATACCACAGCGACCGCTTCGACATCGACATATTCGGTTGCGACCTCGTAGCCGACTCTACGGGACGCTACGGCTGGTATGAAATCGAAGACGGATTCGTTACCCCGGGTCAGGACACAGAGGGTCGCCTGCACACAGGCAAGGTGTACGAAATCAATAAGGATGGTGAATTCTTCGTAGAGGCAGGCCACGATCAGAGCATACGTGCCGGAAACTGGTGGAAATCACAGCTGCAAATCGATCAGATTCCAAACAAATGGTATCCTGAGCTGCTCCATTACGCACTGCGAGGCAAACTCACGCTCAACATCCGCGGCCGTGTATTCGGTACGAAGAAACCCGTTACACTCGTCATCGATGACTTCTGTATAAACCACGGAAGGGAAACGAAGAGTTTCTTCCAGCTCGGCGTGAAGTCTTACAAATCCAATTCTGGCTACAGCATCGAGGGTCACACAGAGATTAACGGCCGCCACTGCCGCGTATATATTGAGCAGAAGCGCAGCGGAAAACTGACAAATATGTACATAGCCCGCATCTACGAATCGAACAGCACTTGGATGGAACATATCAATGGCAAACGTCCAATCAGCACACTTTCAATTCCAGGTACTCACGACTCGGGTGCAGCCTCTGTTCCAGAACAGCCTGCAGCAGTGTTCCGCGGCAGTCACACACAGAACTTCTCGCCTGTGGCACAACTCTACGACGGAATCCGTGCATTCGACATCCGCCTGAAGGAAGACCTGCACTACGGACACACCGTTAAGTGTCGCGACCGTTTCGACTCCACTATGGTTCAGTGGGATGAATTCCTCTACAAACATCCGTCAGAATTTATCATTGCCCTTATCGGCAGCGATGAAGGTGGTAAGTGGGGCGAGAAACTCACCAACAACTTCCGCAAGCTCATCGCTAAATATCCCCATCGCTTCATCGAGAATTTCAGACCGAGCACTCCTCTTGACAGCGTACGCGGCAAGATTCTCGTCATCAAGCGTCAGAAAGGATGTCCGTTCGGCCGTCTGCTCAAATTCTCGGACAACACTAACTTCGAATACGACGGATTCTGTGTCAGCGACCAGTACAAGGAGCACAAGACCTACAGAAAGATCAAAATTGTAGAGCAGCACCTGCGCGAGGCATACGAGAATGAAGACCCGAACAAGTGGTACTTCACATTCAACTCAATCGCATGGTCGCCTCGTCGCCACAACCCATACAGCTACGCCTGGGGCGGCAACGCGAAGAACATCCGCAAGCCTATGAACAAGAGTCTGCGCGAAGTAATCGAGCTGAAAGACTACTCCGACTTCGGAGTCGTATTCCTCGACTTCTACAACGACCACGGCGACAACCCGCAGATAGTTGAAACCATCATCAAGGCGAACATCCACCGCGCAGACGAATAAAAAGTGAAATCAGGAATCAGCCCACTCTCTTGTCTCGCAAATAGGCACTCTCCCAAGTCGGGAGGGTGCTCTTTTTTCATCAACGACCATATTCATTATATTATCAATGGAAAATGCAGCAAAGTATCTTTTGAAAGAAATTTTCTCATTTCTTCTATACGCATCAACGTCCATTGTAAGATCATAGCCTTTTCTCAATTCGACGTCTAATCTACGTCTATTCTACGTCACAACAACGTCTAATTTTGTACAGTATTTGTCCAGTACTTGTACACTACTTGTACAGTACTATACTGAACATATACTGTACATATACTGTACATATAACGCACAACAACCGAAGTTAGTGTGAGGTAATAGAGAGGTAGGAGCGAGGGTGATACGTGGAGCAAATGCATTCCTCGATCTGATCTCCATCGTAAAGACCACTAAGAAACACAATAACTCACCATACGCTGCTATCCAGGCTTTATTCTAAGCACGGACAATCGCTATATGGCAATCGCTGAATAGTTACTGATGCAGTCAACAAGGTTAATCTTTGAAAAGAAAAGTAAGTTTGACACAGCTTTTGAAGGAAAAGCCGTAGAAAATTTGTTCCTTTGCAGCCAGATAAATCGGAATTTAACATGAAACGTATTATCATCATCATTCTGTTTCTCATATCAGAAATAACGGCTAATGCCCAGTTCATATTCCGCATCAGCGGCAATGGGCTCGAAAATCCTTCGTACATCTTGGGCACATTGCATGTAATGTCAGGCGACCTGCTCGACAGCATCCCCGCCTTTCTGGAAGCTGAGAGCCAATGTCAGCAGTTGTTCGTGGAGAGTGACGTTACTGACCCGCAAAACAAAAAAGACAGACGAGCCGAAAGCCAACAGTTAATGACACTGCCCGACGGCAAGACCATCTCCGATGTCTTGGGTGAAGAGAGAATGACTATCCTGCAAGAAAGGATGAAGGAGTCGTGCCACATCAATCTGGCCGATTCAGCAGCACAGAATCTCCAGCACTATCAGCCTTTATTTTTTACATTATCGCTCAATCTAATGATTCAAATTGAGGCCTTACAGAAGTATCCTGCCATGCGAAACGGCAACATGATGGATGTAGCCTGTATGAAAAGGGCCAAGGCCCGCGGATGGAAAGTCGGGAATCTCGACCAACAAAAAACGTCCGAAGAAATGGAAAAAATCAAGGAGACAATAACGCCCATCGACGAGCAGGTCGATTCGCTCATGGAGCTCCTTAACAACTTCGATGAACACAGACAGAAAATACTGAAATATTTGGAAGGAATGCAGAATGCGAGCGACTATTGGTCTGTGGGCGACTACGAGGGTTTTGAGCGTTTCATAAAGCCAGAGAACGAGGCGAGCCCTGCCATCTATGCCGAGCGCAACAAGAAGTGGATGCCCACCATCATCGAAGCCGTGAAAGAGATGCCTACGCTCTTTGTTTTTGGAGCCGGCCACCTGACAGGCCCGGATGGTGTCATCCGGATGCTCCGTGACGCAAGATATAAAGTTGAACAAGTCGAAATAAAATAGATTTATAAATTCCAATTTAGCAAACAAACACATAATATAATTCACTTAAAAAGGTCTTGGCAGAGACCAGTGCCTCGTCACGAAACACTCCACAAAAATATGAAGAAAGTAATGTTCTTATTGGCGGTAGGTGTGATGTGCCTGACAGCCTGCGCTCAGAAAAAGGGTGGCGAACGTGGTACTCGCCAAGGTGGTCACATGGTGATTAACAAAGATTCTGATAGCGTTTTCGTGGCATTGAAGCAGGAAGCACTAGGCAAGTTCAAGCAACTGACGTTCAACGATGAACTGACAGGTAAGACGATGGAGTATAATCTGCTTGTTCCGGAAGGCGCAGACGCTGGACAGAAACTCCCCTTAGTACTCTTTATGGCCGATGCCAGCACCGCCGGAAAGGAGGTGACGGCTCCGCTCACACAAGGGTATGGCGCCCTGGAGTTCGCTTCCGACAGGGATCAGCAGAAGCATCCCTCATTTGTGCTCGTGCCTCAATATACCGATTGGGCCGTACAGGACGACTGGAGCACGACGGATGAGGTGGAGATGACCATCCGNNTGCAAGGAATACAACGTCGATACGAACCGACTTTATACCACCGGCCAGTCGATGGGCGGCATGATGTCGTTCTACTTCAACATCACCCATCCCGACCTCTTTGCCGCCTCACTCTTTGTCAGCAGCCAGTGGGACACCTCGAAGATGCAGGACTTTGGCAAGAAGCATTTCTTCTACATCGTGGCTGGTGGCGACCAAAAGGCTTCCGGCGGCATGAGAGACCTGGCGAAGGTGCTGAAGGAGAATAATGCAAGGGTTGACTCTGCATCTTGGAGTGCAAAATTGCCGTCTGCGGAACAAGAGAAGTTGGCAGAAAAACTGATTGCCCGTGACGGCAATATCAACTTCATCCGTTGGGAGGCAGGAAGCGTACTCCCCGAATCGGGCAAGGGCATGGAGCACATGGCCTCGTTCGACTACGGATATAAGATTGCCGCAGTTCGCGACTGGCTGTTCAAACAGAGTAAATAGACTTTGACAAATCCCAACCGACAGATGAAAAGATTATATATTGAGCGTTTTTACTTGAATAGGGCCGATGACGAGTACCCTATGACTGTGCGCATCATTCTGCAGATGAAGGATGGTGTGGATGGGCATCTGCTCGAAGAAGCAGTTACAGCAACACGGACGAGATACCCCTACCTGTGCGTCAAACTCGGTGTAGTACGCGATGCTGATGGCAGCGAGCACTATGTCTATCACGACAATCCACGGCCTTGGAAAGTCACGGACAGTCGTCAGCCGGTATGCTTGTGCAGTGAAGAAGCCAATGAGCATCTGATGGCATTCGCGTGGTGGGACGATTGCATGGCATTGGATTTTTTTCATGCGCTCATCGACGGGACTGCCGCCTATCGCATCCTTCGGACACTGCTTTATGAATACTGCCGCAGACGCTACGATTGTGGATTAGACTCTGCAGGAGTCTGGGTGGCAGGTAACATCATCGACGAGGCAGAATGGACTGATCCTGCCACAGGACCAAGACCAACGAGCATTCATCCGCAGCAACTGCCTGAGCGTCCCAAGGTTATCAATCTGGCCACCGATGCCATCGTACCCCTTGCTGATAAGAAGGAAGTGGTGCAGATACGTATCTCTGAGGAACAGATGATGAAGCGTGTACGCACCTGCGGTGCCACGCCAACCTCTTTTCTGTCTCTGCTCCTTGCAAGAGCCATCGCCCGTCTGCATCCAGAGAGTGCGCCTCTGGCACCAACCGTTATCGTAGCGGTAGATCTGAGGCACACCCTTGGAACCGATGCGGCACACCATTCACAAGTCGGCGGACTGTTCCTTTCGTTTGGGCAAGACATACAGTGTGAAAATTTCGAAGCGCAGGTAGCCGCATTCCGTAAGATGGTGAAGGAGCAGACTTATCCAGACAACCTGCAAGACTATTTCTGGCAGACCCAAGACCGGATGGAAAGGGTGGAACAACTGCCCACGCTTGAAGCCCGCTATCAGGCCTTTGCTCCGACAAACCAACTGAGTCAGCAGTACGGTTCGTGTATGTTCAGTTATGTGGGGAAGGCCCGTCTGGGTGCAGCCGAACAGTACGTAAGGGAGATGCGCACAGAGACCGACTCTGCCTATATGATTGTAGTGGAAGTCAGTGCTGCCGCAGGTGTTTTCAGCATCAGTTTCATGCAGCGGTTTACGACCGATGTCTATCTTGATACATTCCTTGACGAGCTGCATCAGCAGGGGCTGACTTACGAGATTACTGACCGTCATCCACTGCAGATAGCGCCCATTGCTGATTATCGTGGTGGCTGGATAAAGGAACCTGAAGCGACTGATGAGGAAGCCAAGAATGAATATACGCTAATTGATAGATAAATCAGGAATTTAGCAAACAGAATAAGCGAGGCCACATGGCTTCGCTTATTGAGTATTTAATGCGGGGCTTCCTGCGAACACTATGCAAATAGTTCCTTTTTATTATATTCATTGTTCATCGACCTTGCATGAAATAAATGTGGCGCAAGTTGTTGATTATAAGGATAAATCAGCAAGCGAAAGGTCTCTGTGTTCCCGATTTGAGCACACGAATCCCCTTAAAAGCCAAATTTTTCGCAAACAGCACCTTGAATTTTCATTTTGGGGTGTCTCGTATGGCAAAATGTCAGTAATCAGGCTTAAACAACAATAAAAACGGAAGAGAAAGGCCGTTATCTCATTAAAAATTTGTAACTTTACGCCCATGCAATGTGCGCATGACAAACAATCGTGCTCGCATTCGACAAATGACCCAGAGAGCCAATAGGCAAACAATATAAGGAATCCCCTCGCGGTGTATGCAAAGGTTTGGTCGCCTGTCGAGACACTGCTTGGGGTTCTGTTTTAGATAGGTGGAGTTAATTAACAACATCAACAAGACGCTACGGGATGACATCGTAGCGCAAATGAAAGCTGGAAGCCGACTATCCATAGCGGCATCCTGCTTCTCCATCTATGCCTTTCAGGAGTTGAAGGAGGCATTGAAGGACATCAAGGAACTTCGCTTCATTTTCACTTCGCCGACGTTTACAACCGAGAAGACTCCCAAGCAGCAACGTGAATTTTACATTCCACGGTTAGACCGTGAAAGGACGCTTTACGGTTCAGAGTTTGAAGTTAAGCTCCGCAACGAACTGACCCAAAAGGCTATTGCCCGTGAATGTGCTGACTGGATAAGGGAGAAAGCTTGTTTCAAGTCAAACAAGACCAACGAACAGATGATGGGCTTTATCAACCTTGATGACATCAGCTATTCACCCATCAACGGTTTTACCACTGTTGACCTCGGATGTGAGAAGGGCAACAATGCCTACACGATGATTCAAAAGGCAGAAGCACCCTTCTCCAAGGCATACATCGACCTCTTCAACCAGATATGGAATGACAGTGGCCGCCTGCAAGTGGTGACGGAAGAGGTCATTGACAGCATCAGCAATGCCTACAAAGAGAACGCTCCTGAGTTCTTGTACTTCGTGGCACTCTACAACATCTTCAATGAGTTTCTTGAAGACATCAGTGAAGATGAGCTACCCAAAGAGGCAACAGGCTTCAAGAATTCTGCCATCTGGAATAAACTCTATAATTTCCAGCGTGATGCGGCCTTGGCAGTTATCAACAAACTGGAGAAGTACAATGGTTGCATCCTTGCAGACAGTGTGGGCTTGGGAAAGACCTTCACCGCCCTGTCGGTCATCAAGTATTTTGAGAGTCGAAACCGAACCGTCTTAGTGCTTTGTCCCAAGAAACTCTTTGAGAACTGGAATACTTATCGCCAGAACTACGTCAACAATCCGTTGGCGAAAGACCGTTTGAATTACGACATTCTCTATCACACAGACCTCTCGCGTGAACATGGCCGCAGTAACGACCTCGATTTAGAGCGAGTAAATTGGGGCAACTACGACCTTGTGGTTATCGACGAGAGCCATAATTTCCGTAATGGCGGTAAGGTGAGCACTGACGAAAATGGCGAGAACCCAAAGGAGAATCGCTATCTCCGTCTGATGAACAAGGTCATCCGCTCAGGCGTGAAGACTAAAGTGCTGATGCTCTCAGCCACACCAGTCAATAACCGTTTCAATGACCTGAAGAACCAGCTCCAACTGGCATACGAAGGAGAATCCGAAGCCTTTGACAAACTGTTACCCACCAATCGGGGCATTGATGATATCTTCCGACAGGCACAAGGCTCTTATAACATCTGGGCAGATCTCCCACCTGAGGAGCGCACCACGGAAAGACTTTTGCGGATGCTTGACTTCGATTTCTTCCGTTTGCTCGATGCTGTCACCATCGCCCGGAGTCGCAAGCATATACAGCAGTATTACGATACAGCAGACATAGGCACATTTCCTGAACGGCTGAAGCCAATCTCTCGCCAACCACATCTGACTGATCTCGATACAGCCATCAACTATAATGAGATATTTGAGCAACTGCAAATGTTGCATCTGGCTATCTATGCGCCATCTGCCTTTATCCTTCCGAGTCAGCTTTGGAAGTACAAAGAAGAGGAAAGCACCACAGGCCACCGTCTGAGCATCGAGGAGCGTGAACAGGGTATTCAGCGACTGATGAACATGCAGTTGTTGAAGCGTCTGGAGTCATCGGTCAACTCTTTCCGCTTGACCTTGACTCGCATTCGCGACTATATGCAGGAGACACTTGATGCCATCGCCCGTTTCCAGAATGGCGAGAGACGTGTGTCGGTAGATGACTATGAAAGCGTTGATAGCGACGAGGACGAACAAGACTTCACCATCGGTAAGAAGAAGAACCGCATCCTCTTGGAGGATATGGACTATATATCGTGGCAGAAGGAAATCAAGGATGACCTTGAAATCATTCGTCTGCTCCTTCTCATGCTCCAGAGCATTACGCCTGAGCATGACAGCAAACTGCAACAGCTTATCTGTGACCTGAAAGCCAAGTTTGCTCATCCCATCAACGGGAATAACAAAAAGGTGCTTGTCTTTACGGCATTCTCTGACACCGCCCTCTATCTTTACGAGTGCTTGGCAGGCAAAATTAAGTCGAAATATGGTCTGAATGTAGCCTTAGTTACAGGCGATGTGGAGGCTCGAAGCACCATGAAAATACGAGAGAAGTTAGACTTTAACAAGGTGCTGACGCTCTTTTCGCCTATATCCAAAGAACGCGAAGCGCTCTATCCCCATCTGCATGAGGATATTGATGTGCTGATAGCAACCGACTGTATCAGCGAAGGTCAGAACCTACAGGATTGTGACTACCTCATAAACTATGATATCCACTGGAACCCCGTACGTATTATTCAGCGTTTTGGACGTATTGACCGTATTGGTTCCCAAAATGCCCGGATACAGTTGGTGAACTATTGGCCGGACATGACGTTGGATGAATACATCAATTTGAAGGGACGTGTAGAGAGCCGCATGAAGGTAACGGTGATGACAGCTACGGGTGACGACAACCTTCTTTCGCCTGAAGAGAAAGACGATTTGGAGTACCGCAAGCAGCAGTTGGAGAGACTGAAAGAAGATGTCGTCGATTTGGAAGAAATGAATACAGGTGTCAGCATCATGGACTTGGGGCTGAATGAGTTCCGACTTGACTTGCTGGAACACATCAACAGTAACCATGATGTGGAGCATACCCCCTTTGGACTTCATGCCGTTGTCCGTGCAACGGAACAAGCTCCAACTGGAACGGTCTTCGTTCTGAAAAACCGCACGGCAGGCGTAAACATCGACCACAAAAACCAGCTGCATCCGTTCTATATGGTCTATATCAAGGACGATGGCGAAGTGCTTGTTGACCATCTGCACCCGAAAGACTTGCTCGACAAGATGCGTCTGCTCTGCAAACCCATGACTAAGCCGGATGTCAAGCTATGTAGTGCCTTCAACAAAGAGACCCGCGACGGTCTGCGCATGGGTAAATACTCTGAACTGCTTGGCAAGGCGATAGAGTCTATCGTAACCAAGAAGGAAGAGTCTGACATTGACAGCTTCCTTGATGGCTATGTGGGTGAACTCTTTGAGGAGCGCATCACTGGGCTTGATGATTTTGAACTAATTTGTTTCTTAGTAATCAAGTAATGCCTATGTACGGACTGCCTGCATCAACTCTCATCAATCAGCCACTCTATAAGAAAGTGGTGTATGAAAAGTTCAACCTGAATACGGCTGAACGAGAACGGTTTGATGCCGACATCAGTCGTATGGCTCTCGTGGCTCGCATCTCTCCTGCCACAGTTCCTGCATTGGCTGAAGGTCGTGAGATAAAAGGGTTCTATGTCATGCAAGTAGCACTGAAACGAAAGGAGTATGACTCGAAGAATATCCTCATGCTTCAAAAGTTGATACCGCAGAAGATGGTCTTTGCCATGCAACATGAAGAGCAGACACAATTCTGCATCTTCCATACCCGACTGCAAAAGTCTGATTGGATGCCGACAGACGAAGCCGCCATCCCCCTGCAAGGCTTGTCGCTTGATGATGTCTGGAACAATATCGTAGCGACCATAGGTGGTTTGGATGCTCAGGCAGAAGAAAGCATTGAGGAGCAGATTATCCATCGTGAACAACGAGAGAAGTTGCTTCGTCAGATAGAATCTCTGGAAAGGCAATGCCGTACAGAGAAGCAGACTCGCAAGAAATACGAACTGCATCAACAACTAATGAAATTAAAGGAGGAATTAAAATGAGTAGTAGCATATATCAAAACAAAGTCAACAGCTTAAGTAAAGAAATTCAAAGGCTTGAAGCTAAACGCGCTGATTTCTCAAAGCAAATTGCTGCCAAAAAGAAATCTGCTGCTACTCTTAGTTCTTCGTTGAAGAATGCTAAGGGTTCTTCACTAACAAGCAAGTTGAATCAGATAAATAAGCTTGAAAATGACGCTGCAAATTTAGAAGGCAAAAGAGCAGAAGTAGAAAAGCAAATATCAAGGAAACAAGTTGACTTGAATAACGCCAATACAACTCTGCAAAAAGAGCTTGCTAAGGAAGCCAAGAAGCAGCAAGAAGAAGTTGAGAAAAACCAAAAAAAAATCCAAGACAACTACAATAAGCAAATAAAGAAACTTCAGCAAGAACTTACTTCAAAGGTCTCTGCCCAGACAAAGCTCTTGTCACGAAACGAAATGATAAAGCACGATGATATTCAATATGATGTCTTTATCTCTCATGCCTCAGAAGATAAAGAGACCTTCGTAAAACCTTTTGTGGATGAGCTTAAGAAATTAGGTGTTGCTGTTTGGTATGATAACGATGCTATCCAGTGGGGGGATTCAATCCGTAAAAAAATAGATGAAGGGTTACGAAACTCCAAATTTGGTATTGTTGTTATATCAAATGATTTTATTCGCAAGTATTGGACAAACCACGAATTAGATGGTTTATTCAATTTAGAAGAAAGCGGTGTAAGTCGAATATTGCCCATTTGGCACAACATAACAAAGGCTGAGGTTATTAAATTCAGCCCTTCATTAGGCGCAAAAATGGCTTTGTCAACCGCTGTTATGACACCTGAAGAGATAGCAATACAAGTAAAAAAAATATTGAAATAATTATATGGAGAAACTGAACATGCAGACCACGAACATCGTGGATGGGAATATAAAGCGGATTGGGGAGTTATTTCCCAACTGCTTAACAGAACGACTGAACGATGAGGGGAAGCCAGAAATGGCTATCGACTTTGACCTACTTAGACAGGAGTTGTCGAAGGACATTGTGGAGGGCTCTGAAGAACGGTATCAGTTCACTTGGCCCGATAAGCGCAATGCCATTCGTTTGGCAAATGCGCCTACTACAGACACCTTACGTCCTTGCCGTGAGGAGAGCGTGGACTTTGACAACACGCAAAACCTCTATATCGAGGGTGATAACCTGCAGGTGCTGAAGTTGCTGCGCGAGAACTACCTGGGCAAGGTGAAGATGATTTATATCGACCCGCCATATAACACAGGCAACGACTTTGTGTATAACGATGACTTCTCGCAGACAACAGGTGAGTATATGCACAATAGCGGGCAAGAGGATGAAGAAGGTAACCGTCTTGTTGCCAATACAGAAAGCAACGGGCGTTTTCATACCGACTGGCTCAATATGATTTATCCGAGGCTCAAAGTGGCAAAGGATTTGTTGAGTGAGGATGGGGTAGTCTTTATTTCGATGAATGACTGTGAACAGAAGAATCTTAGAAATATTTGTGACGAGATCTTTGGAAGCTGTAATTTTATAACTCAATTAATTTGGCAACAAAGAAAAGGTGGAGGTAATGATTCTCGATTTGTTGCAAGTGACCATGAATATGTGTTAATATATACAAAGAATATCCTTAGTCAAACTGAAAAATGGAAGGTCTCACAATCGGAAGAATATCAGAAACGATATAATCTTATTGAACCTAATGGACAGCGATATTACTGGGATACTTTGGTAAGAAATGGTCTCCAGAATCCTATAATTGTAACATTGAATACCCCTGAAGGAAATAAAATTACACTAAATTCCCAATGGTCTCAGGAACGTGTAGAAAGTGGGTTGAAGGATGGTACTGTAAAGTTCACGAAAACTTCAAATGGTTGGAGTCTGCATCATAAGGTTTATTTAAAAGGTGGTCAGGTACTTCGCTCGATGCTTACTGATTTCGGCACAAATAAAACAGCTTGTGATGAGCAAATATCATTATTTGGGAAAATGCTCTTTGACTATCCCAAGCCCTCAACTTTAATTCGGTGCTTAGGAGAGCTCGTTTCTAAATCAGATTCCATTATACTCGATTTCTTTTCTGGTTCTGCCTCTACTGCTCATGCGGTTATGCAACTTAATGCAGAGGATGGTGGTAATCGAAAGTTCATTATGGTTCAACTGCCAGAAGCAACAGATGAAAAGAGTGAAGCATACAAGGCGGGCTATAAGAATATCTGCGAAATAGGTAAAGAGCGTATTCGTCGTGCAGGAAAGAAAATTAAGGAAGAAAGTCCGCTGACAACACAAGACCTTGATACTGGTTTCCGTGTGCTGAAACTCGACTCGTCGAATATGCAGGATGTGTATTACACCCCATCGGAGTTCAATGAGCAGAAACTCTTTGACGACAATATCAAGCCCGACCGCACAGAGGAAGACCTGCTTTTCCAGACGATGATAGACCTCGGCATTGAACTGAGTGCCAAGATTGAAAAGCGGAGCATTGCAGGCAAGACAGTCTGGAGTGTCAGCGACGGCTACTTGATGGCTTGCTTTGATGAAGAAGTGAACGAGACGACCATCACAGAGATAGCGCGTCAACAACCATATTACTTCGTGATGCGCGACAGCAGCCTCGCCAACGATCAGGTTGCCGACAACTTCGAGCAAATCTGGGAAGAGTATAGCAAAGACACAGTAAGAAGAATACTGTAAAAGGTTATGGAAGAAAACAATAAAATACTCATATATACAGACAGCAGCGGACTCACGAAGATTGACGTGAGACTGACAGAAGATACACTATGGCTTACACAGGCTCAGATGTGCGAACTATATCAGACGAGTAAATCGAACGTCAGTGAACACATCAAACACATCTTCGAAGAAGACGAACTGCAGGAAGAAGCAGTTGTTCGGAAATTCCGAACAACTGCCGCAGACGGCAAGTCATACCTAACTACCTTCTATAGTCTTGACATGATTATAGCCCTCGGCTATCGTGTGCGTTCCATTATTGCGACACGCTTCAGACAGTGGGCAACGGAACGGCTTAAAGAGTATATCGTCAAAGGATTTACACTTGACGATGAACGACTGAAAAGGCTTGGCGGTGGTGGCTATTGGAAGGAACTTCTCGAACGCATCAGAGACATCCGCGCTACAGAAAAGGTACTCTATAGGCAAGTGCTGGAAATCTATGCTACAAGCATTGACTATGACCCACGAGCATCTATATCTCAGGAGTTCTTTAAGAAGGTGCAGAACAAGATTCATTATGCCATCCACGGGCGCACGGCAGCAGAGTTGATAGTAGAGCGAGCAGATGCAGAGAAAGATTTCATGGGACTTCTCACCTTCAAAGGAAATCAGCCTACATTAGTTGAAGCCAAGACTGCGAAAAACTATCTTGATGCCAAGGAACTTCGAGCTATGGGGCAATTGGTTTCGGGATATCTGGACTTTGCCGAACGGCAGGCAGAACGTGAGCAACCAATGACGATGAACGACTGGGCCAATTATCTGGACCGCATTCTCACTATGTCAGGGGAGCAACTATTGCAAGATGCTGGCAGCGTTTCTCATGCCGAAGCAATGGAATATGCCACAAACGAATATCGCAAATACAAACAGCGCACCATCAGTGACGTAGAACAGGACTATCTGGATTCTATCAAACGTTTGGGTAATATAGGAAAAGACGATGACTCAAAGGAGGGTGGCAAATGAAGTTTAAGTTTAAGATACAACAATACCAGACGGATGCTGTAGAGCAGACGGTGAGCGTGTTTGCCGGACAACCCTCAAAGACGAATGCGCAGTACCGTCGTGACCTTGGCAAACGTAAGGGACAAATTACGTTTGAGGATGAGTATGTTGGATGGCGTAACAGCGATGTAGAGCTGCAAGGTCATCAGTTGCTTGCCAATATACAGCAGCAACAAGTCATCGGCAATATCCCTAAGTCATCGAAACTGAGTCTGCCTGACGGACTTGGTGCCTGTTCACTCGACATAGAGATGGAAACTGGTACTGGTAAGACATACGTCTATATCAAGACCATGTTCGAGTTGAACAAACGCTATGGGTGGTCAAAGTTCATCGTGGTGGTGCCAAGTATCGCTATCCGTGAAGGTGTATTCAAGAGCTTCACGATGCTGGAAGACCACTTCATGGAGCAGTACGGCAAGAAAGCGCGCTACTTCATCTACAATAGCGGCAACCTGACGCAAATAGACTCCTTCAGCAGTGATGCCAGCATCAATGTAATGATTATCAACGCGCAGGCATTCAACACCTCTTTCAAAGAAGGAGCTGCCAACAAGGAGAGTCGTATCATCTACTCCAAGCGTGACGATTTTCAGAGCCGCCGTCCTATCGATGTGATTGCTGCCAATCGCCCTATAATCATCATGGATGAGCCACAGAAGATGGAAGGTGCAGCCACACAGCGAGCCTTGAAGAACTTCAAACCACTGTTTGTGCTGAACTATTCGGCAACTCACAAGACCTCGCACAACTGCGTCTATGCACTGGATGCCTTCGACGCCTACCGCCAGCGCTTGGTGAAGAAGATTCAGGTGAAGGCTATCACCCTACAAAACCTGTTGGGAAACCAGAGTTATATCTACTTTGACAGTATTGTTCTATCAAAGAACAAAGCACCAGAAGTTAAGTTAGAGATAGAAGTCAAGGGAGCTGCCAGCACCCGTAGGCAGATTTGCAAGTTCGGACAGAACGATTCCCTCTATGACACATCCGGGCTTCCAGCCTACAAGGATTTTGTCATTACCGACATCAATCCACTGACGAACACCGTCTATTTCATGAACGGTGATACATTGCGCAAGGGTGAAGTGACGGGCGATGTATCAGAACAGCAGATACAACGCATTCAGGTTAGGGAAACCATCCGCTCACACTTTGAGAAAGAAGCCACGCTCTTCAAGCAGGGCATCAAGACGCTCTCGCTCTTCTTCATCGACGAAGTAGCCAACTATAAGGGCTATGATGAACAAGGCGAGGTGGTAAAAGGCCCATTATGGAAAGTCTTTGAAGAGGAATACACACGTTTTCTGAACGAGAACCTATCACTCTTTGAGGATGACTACCAGCGTTACCTGAAACGCTTTACTGCCGACCAGGTACACAACGGCTATTTCTCTATCGACAAGAAAGGTCACGCCATCGACAGTGTTGTGAAACGTGGCGAAGACTTCTCTTCAGATATATCAGCCTATGACCTTATCCTAAAGAATAAAGAGCGGTTGCTGAGTTTCGACGAGCCGACACGATTCATCTTCTCGCACTCTGCACTGCGTGAAGGATGGGACAACCCGAATGTGTTCCAGATATGTACACTCCGCCATGCCAACAGTGCTACAGCCAAACGACAGGAAGTAGGCCGTGGACTGCGTATCTGCGTTGACCAGCAAGGCGTTCGCATGGATGCAGAACGTCTGAGCGAAGCCGTGCATGACATCAATGTCTTGACGGTTATAGCCAACGAGAGCTATAGTACTTTTGTTGATGCGTTGCAGAAAGAGACGCGTGAAGCATTGCGTGAGCGTCCTACGTTGGCTACCGTGGCATACTTTGAGGGTCGCAAGTTCAAGGTCGGTGAAGAAGTACATGAAATCTCAACAATGGAGGCATCAGCCATTGTCAACTATCTGTTTGAGAATGACTATGTAGATGACAAGGGCAACATCCAGCAGTCTTATCACGAAGACTTGCGCACAGGCAACCTTGCACCGATGAGTAAGAAACTGGCTCCCATCAGTGAGCAGGTTCATAAGTTAGTACAAGGAATCTTCGACCCATCAGCTCTTGATGACATGATTGAGAATGCCAATGAGTCGGCAGAAGCCGTCAACGATCATCTGAACGACAATGCCAGCAAGAACGAGTTCAAGCGGCTGTGGGAGGAAATCAACCATCGTTATGTCTATACCGTTCACTATGACAGTGAGGAACTGATACAGAAAGCCGTAGCATCCATCAACAAGAATCTGCGTGTCACTGAACTGAAGTATGTGGTGACAACAGGCGAACAGGGAACGGATGACCTTGATTTCACTGGCGACCAGCATACTCGGACACAGACCATGAAGGAAGTATCAACAAGCGATGTGCCATACGACCTTGTGGGGGAGATTGCCAAGGGTGCTACACTTACAAGACGTACTGTTGTACGAATCTTGAAGGGAATCAGCCTGAACCAACTTTATAAGTTCAAGAATAATCCAGAAGAGTTTATCCGAAACGTGGTACGCCTGATAAAAGACCAGAAGGCCACGATGATTGTAGAACATATTGCCTACAACCGCACTGAGCAGCAGTATGATGCCAGCATTTTCACGAAAGAGAAGAGTCGCCAGCCATTGGATAAGGCATACGAGGCTAAGAAGCATATCTTGGACTATGTATTTACCGACAGTAAGGGCGAGCGCAAGTTTGCTGAAGCCCTTGATAAAGCGGATGAGGTTTGCGTCTATGCCCGTCTGCCCCGTAGTTTCCAAATACCTACGCCAGTGGGCAAGTATGCGCCAGACTGGGCGATTGCCTTCAATGACAATATGGGTGTGAAGCACGTCTTCTTCGTGGCAGAGACCAAAGGCAGTATGCTATCCATGAACCTGAAAGGGGCTGAAATGGCTAAGATAGAATGTGCCAAGAAACTCTTCAACAATGTATCGACAAGCAAAGTTCGTTACCATGAGATAACGGACTATGATACGATGTTGAATGTCATCAATAGCTTAGATTAGTAGTTTGCATTTGGTTATGCCACAGAACAAATACATAGGTACAAAAGAAACGGCCCGGCTAACGGGGCTTTCAATGCAGGAGATTTACGACCTTATACACAAAGGTGCTCTCGCTGCTCACAAAGCCCCTAAAAGCGGGTGGCATATTCCTTATCAGGCTTTAGCTGATTTGGGCTTAATCTGATGATGAACACCGGGATGAAGGCAGGCGAGACACCCTTCATGTCAATACACACATTACCAATCGGTTACATTATTAAAAGTGAGACATCGGCAAGAAAATAAAAAAACCGACAATTGAAGAAGAAGAAAAATTCTTAGTTACTCGTTGGAAACCGCACTGGCTTCACTTTACCTTTGCAGTGCCGTTAGAAGAGAAAAATTTGTGGCTGCACGAGACAACACTTTTTTCCTCACGCAGGAACAAATTTTTCTGCTCAATAAAGGGAAGAGTCTGAGGTCTGGAGCCAAGGGACGGGTTATCCGAATGTCTGGTGCAGGACCTGCTCTACGACTTTGGGAAAGTGCTCCATTTCGAGCTTATGCTCCTTCTCGGCTATGTCATCGGCAGTGTCGGTGGGCAGCAACGGAGTGGAGAATTGGGCTATGATTTCGCCCGAGTCGCAGATGGGAGTGACCCAGTGAACAGTCATTCCGGTCTCGGTTTCACCTGCCGCCTTGACAGCTTCGTGTACGTGGTGTCCCCACATGCCCTTACCGCCATACTTGGGCAGGAGCGCAGGGTGGAGATTTATGATGCGGCGGGGATAGGCATCAATCAGGTATTCGGGGATGAGGGGCAGGAAACCTGCCAGGACGATGAAGTCGATGCCGAACTCGCGGAGCAGAGGTAAGACGAGAGAAGAGTCTTTCAGCTGTTCGCGGCTCACCACCCTAATGGGCACACCCAGACGCCCGGCTCTGACCAGGGCATAGGCATCGGACTTATTGCTTACCACCATTGCGCAGTTCACCTCTGCCGATCCGCTGAAGTAATTGATCAGATTCTCACAGTTGGTTCCGCTTCCCGACACAAAAATGGCTATATTGATTCGTTTCATTTGTTATAAAAGGATAAATGTGCGGCAAAGATAGGCATTTTCAAATTTTTATTCGTAATTTCGCGTCGTGTTTTCTTAATAACAACAGATTATGAAGAATAGACTCACAACCATAATAGCCCTGTCCATGGCTGCTGTGACTATGCTGAGCAGCTGCCAGACGTCGGGGCAGGCACTGGCAGGACTCACCGGGGCAGCCATAGGCAGCAACATAGGCGGTGCCATAGGAGCTTCGACCGGAGGCGGCTATAGCCGTTGGGGGTATCACTACAGCGGACGTGGTGCGGCTCTGGGCAGTCTGATCGGTATGGGTGTAGGTGCAGCACTGGGTGTAGCCATACAGAAGAGTGCTGAGAATGCCGAGATGCGCCAGTATGAGAAATACGAGGAGAGCGAGCCGCAGCGTGAGTATGCCCCGGCTCCGAGCCGGCTGCCCGTGCGCATTTCCGAGGTAACATACTTCGACGGCAACGGCGACGGGTATCTATCGAAAGGCGAAACCATCGAGGTGGAGACTTACATTGAGAACATAAGCGAACGCACACTGTACAGCGTGGACATCGTGCTGGATACGCAGAAGAGCAAATACGTGACTGTGTCGTCGCCGCTGACCATTACACTGGAACCACACCAGAAAGTGAAGTACTCTGCCCGCATCTTCTGCCGCAAGGCCAAGGACGGACGCGCAGTGCCGCTGACCATCGGCATCGCTTCGGGCAATGAGACCGCACAGAGCGAAACCATTAACATTTACATGAGATAAAATGTTTTAGCTATGGCAAATATAGAAATACGCAAAGTCGAAACAAAGAAAGATCTCGACCGATTCATCGAGTTCAACTATGAGTTGTACAAGGACAACCCATATGCCGTACCCGACTTGGCATTCGACCTGAAGAATACGTTCAACCCGAAGAAGAATCCGGGCTGCGAGTTCAGCGATATGCAACTGTTCCTGGCATATAAGGACGGAAAGATAGCCGGACGAGTGGTTGCCATCATAAACCACAAGGCAAACAAGACCTGGAACTCGAAGAACGTGCGCTTCGGCTGGATAGACTTCATCGAAGACATCGAGGTGTGCAGGGCACTGATCAGTGCCGTGGAGCAGTGGGGCAAGGAGCGTGGCATGGACCACATACAGGGTCCTATGGGCATCAAGGATACGGATAAGGAGGGAATGCTCATCGAGGGATTCGATAAGCTGAGCACGATGAACACTTTCTACAACTACCCCTACTACCCCCAGTTCATCGAGCAACTGGGATTCAAGAAGGATGCCGAGTGGGTGGAACTGCACATGGACGTGCCCAAGGTAGTACCCGAGAAATACACCAAGATAGGCAAGATAGTGATGCAGCGCAACAAGGTGCACATAAAGAAGCTGGACGGCAAGAAGGATATCTTCGACCGAGGCTACGGACAGCGTATCTTCAAGCTCATCGACGAGGCATACAGCCCTCTCTACGGATATTCGCGCATGACAGAACGGCAGATAGATGAACTCGTAAAGACGTTCATGCCGCTGCTCGACTTCAACATGATCACTTTGATTGAAACCGACGACACCAACGAACTCGTCTGCGTAGGCATATCAATGCCATCGGTAGCCCGTGCACTGCAGAAGGCACGCGGACACCTGCTGCCCTTCGGATGGTTCCACCTGCTGAAGTCGCTCAAGTTCAAACACGAAGACGGAGTGGAACTGCTGCTCATAGCCGTACTGCCCGAATGGCAGGGACGCGGAGTTAACGCACTGCTCTTCACCGACCTGATTCCGGTCTATCAGAAGATGGGATTCAAATGGGCAGAGACGAACTGCATCCTGGAAGACAACTTCAAGAATCTGGGTGCATGGCAACATCTGGACCCCTCGATTCCGAAGCGTCGCCGATGCTACCGCAAACCAATTGAATAAGAAAAAAACACAGAAGCCTCCCTGCACAGGGAGGCTTCGTTGCACTTATCACATTCTATTTTCAATCCATCAGCTTGCGATACTTTATGCGCTTGGGTTCTTCCAGACCCAGGCGCTTTGCCTTGTTCACCTCGTAGTCGGTGTAGTTACCCTCGAAGTAGAACACCTCGCCACCACCCTCGAATGCCAGCACGTGGGTACAGATACGGTCGAGGAACCAGCGGTCGTGGCTGATGACAACGGCACAGCCGGCGAAGTTCTCAAGACCCTCCTCAAGGGCACGCAGCGTATTCACGTCGATGTCGTTAGTCGGTTCGTCGAGAAGTAGCACATTACCCTCCTGCTTCAGTGCCAGAGCCAGCTGTAGTCGGTTACGCTCGCCTCCGGAGAGCACACCGCAGAGTTTCTCCTGGTCGGCACCGCTGAAATTGAACTTGCTCAGGTAGGCACGTACGTTGACGTCGCGTCCGCCCATGCGGATAGTCTCGTTGCCGCCGCTCACGGTCTGGTACACAGTCTTCCCAGGGTCGATGTCCTTATGCTGTTGATCGACGTATGCCAGCTTGACGGTCTCGCCCACCTCAAACTCGCCTGCATCGGGTGTTTCCAGTCCCATGATGAGGCGGAAGAGAGTAGTCTTACCCGTTCCGTTCGGCCCGATGACGCCCACGATGCCGTTTGGGGGCAGGTTGAAGTTAAGGTCGGTGTATAGAGTCTTATCGCCAAAGGACTTTGCCACATGCTTCGCTTCAATGACCCTGTTGCCAAGGCGCGGTCCATTCGGAATGAATATCTCGAGTTTTTCCTCCTTCTCCTTCTGCTCCTGATTAAGCATCTTGTCGTAAGAGTTCAGACGTGCCTTACCCTTTGCCTGACGCGCCTTCGGAGCCATGCGCACCCACTCCAGCTCGCGTTCGAGTGCCTTACGCCGCTTCGATGCAGTCTTTTCCTCCTGCGACATACGCTGCGACTTCTGCTCCAGCCAGCTCGAGTAGTTACCCTTCCAGGGGATACCCTCGCCGCGGTCGAGTTCCAGAATCCACTCACTCACGTCGTCGAGGAAGTAACGGTCGTGGGTGACGGCAATCACCGTTCCCTCGTACTGCTGCAAGTGCTGCTCCAGCCAGTCGATGCTCTCGGCGTCGAGGTGGTTGGTAGGCTCGTCGAGCAGGAGCACATCGGGTTTCTGCAGTAGCAGGCGGCAGAGAGCCACGCGGCGGCGTTCGCCTCCCGACAGGTTCTTCACCGACCAATCCGCCGGCGGACAGTGCAGGGCATCCATAGCGCGTTCCAGCTTCGAGTCGATATTCCAGGCATCAGTAGAGTCGATGATGTCCTGCAACTCAGCCTGACGCGCCATGAGCTTCTCCATCTTGTCAGGGTCTTCATAATATTCCGGCAGTCCGAACTTATCGTTAATCTCGTCATACTCCTTCAGCGTGTCATAGACCTGCTGCACACCCTCCATCACATTCTCCTTCACTGTCTTTTCCTCGTCGAGCGGCGGGTCCTGCGGCAGATAACCCACACTGTAGCCTGGAGCCCACACGACCTCGCCCTGATATTGCTGGTCGAGTCCGGCAATGATCTTCATCAGCGTAGATTTACCTGCACCGTTCAGACCCACGATACCGATCTTAGCTCCATAGAAGAAGGAGAGGTATATGTTCTTCAGAATCTGTTTCTGATTCTGCTGGATGGTTTTGCTTACGCCCACCATCGAAAATATTACTTTCTTGTCGTCAACTGTCGCCATATTATCTTTACATTATTTATTATTATCCAAGTTTTGCGCAAAGATAGCATTTTCACACGAAACTTCCCAACCGGAGAAGGTTTTGCAGCCGTGCTTTTACGATTGTTTTCGCAAACACACGCGAATACAATAGTAACAAAATGCTTGAAAACTCATCAAAAATCAGAAAAAAGTCAAAGAAACTGCGCGTTTTGTAAATAAAAGTAACTTTTTTCATGGTTTTACTTTATTTTTTACACAAAAGTCTTGCAGGTTTAAATATAATGCCATAACTTTGCAGCGGAAATTGAGAGAAAATATAATTCAAACATCATTTTAACAACTTAAAACAACATTATCAAATGGACGCAAAAAAAGTATTGGAAGACTTGAAACGTCGCTTTCCAAACGAGCCTGAATATCACCAGGCAGTAGAAGAAGTTCTCGGTACTATCGAAGAAGAGTACAACAAGCACCCTGAATTCGACAAAGTAAACCTCATCGAACGTCTTTGCATTCCAGATCGTGTATATCAGTTCCGTGTAACTTGGATGGATGACAAAGGCAACATCCAGACAAACATGGGCTACCGCGTACAGCACAACAACGCTATCGGTCCGTACAAAGGCGGTATCCGTTTCCATAGCTCAGTAAACCTCGGAATCCTCAAGTTCCTTGCATTCGAGCAGACTTTCAAGAACTCACTGACTACACTCCCAATGGGTGGTGGCAAGGGTGGTTCAGACTTCTCTCCACGTGGAAAGAGCAATGCTGAAGTAATGCGTTTCTGCCAGGCATTCATGCTCGAACTCGGCCGTCACATCGGTCCAGACATCGACGTACCAGCAGGTGACATAGGCGTAGGCGGTCGTGAGGTAGGCTATATGTTCGGTATGTACAAGAAGCTCACTCGTGAATACAGCGGTACATTCACTGGCAAGGGTCTCGAATTCGGTGGTTCACTCATCCGTCCTGAGGCTACAGGTTACGGTACTGTATATTTCCTCCGTGCTATGCTCAAGACTAAGGGAGACACTATCGAAGGCAAGAAGGTACTCATCTCAGGTGCAGGAAACGTAGCTCAGTACGCAGCAGAGAAGGTTCTCCAGCTCGGCGGTATTCCAATGACAATGTCTGACTCCAACGGTTACATCTATGACCCAGACGGTATCGACCGTGCTAAGCTCGACTACATCATGGAGCTGAAGAACGTTTACCGTGGACGTATCAAGGAATATGTTGACAAATACCCAACTGCTAAATATGTAGAAGGTGCTAAGCCTTGGTTTGAGAAAGGCGCTCAGATTGCACTTCCATGTGCTACTCAGAACGAAATCAACGAAGAGGCAGCTAAGGCTCTCGTAGCTAATGGCGTAATCGCAGTCTGCGAAGGTGCTAACATGCCTACTACTCCTGCTGCTATCAAGGTATTCCAGGAAGCTAAGCTCCTCTACTCTCCAGGTAAGGCTTCTAACGCCGGCGGTGTATCAGTATCAGGTCTTGAAATGAGCCAGAACTCAGAGCGTCTGTCATGGACTTCAGAAGAAGTAGATGCCAAGCTCCTCTGGATCATGGAGAACATCCACGAGAACTGTGTGAAATACGGTAAGGAAGCTGACGGATACATCAACTACGTCAAGGGAGCAAACGTTGCAGGCTTCATCAAGGTAGCCAAGGCAATGATGGCTCAGGGTATCGTATAAAAACAGAAGCACGATAATCTAATAATAACTACTTCATTTTTTGAAAGGCGTGCGCTACGTAAGTGGCGCACTTCTTTTTTGTCCATACTTGCACGGATATTGTTTTTTATTCGTACTTTTGCATCTGATATCACTACAAAACCTTTAAAAACACATAAAGAAGGAAAGCCATGAAGAATTTGACATTCTCCTTAATGCTGATGGCAGCAACACAGATAGCCGCAGCCCAGGAGTGGATGAAGATGCACCACACAGACGAGAACGGACTTGACTGCACCATACCCGTCAAGATGCAGCAGGGAGTAAAGACCGACATGTCGGACAACGAAGGACTGATAACCACGGAAATCCCGAAGGAAGACGGCTCGACGTTCAGTTTTCCGTTCTATCTCGACGAACTGGACAGTATCAGCTTTGCCCGGAGCCTGTCGGACACAGAGAAGGGGCATAACAAATACCGACCGTTCGTCATGAACATACTGACTGATGACATGCAGTATATCGAAGACCGCGACGTATGGCTGAACTGTCTGATCACCATCGACGGCAAAGGCGAATACTCCGACTTTTGCGGCACAGGCCGCATCCGCGGACGCGGCAATTCTTCGTGGGACTGGTACGATAAGAAACCCTATAAGTTCAAACTCGACTCCAAGTCGAAACTGCTGGGACTGGAGAAAGCCAAAAACTGGAATCTGCTGGCAAACTATCGCGACGTGACAGACATGATGAACACTTTTGCATT
Source organism: Prevotellaceae bacterium UBA2744 (assembly GCA_002353575.1). Taxonomy (GTDB): domain Bacteria; phylum Bacteroidota; class Bacteroidia; order Bacteroidales; family Bacteroidaceae; genus Minthosoma. Next base: position 28,046 of record DEJQ01000012.1, on the reverse strand, counting down.
TGAAACCGCACGCAGCATGGGAATGCCCTACACCAACCACTCGCGCTATGTGGAGGTATTCCTGAACCACGAATACATCGGACTATACCAACTCACAGAGAAAATCGAGATAAAGACCAACCGCATAGAGATGGACGAAGCTACCGGCCTGCTGATGAGTTTCGACCAGGATGACGGACCAGACCTCTCACCCGACGACGGCGACAACTTCTGGTCGCAGATATTCAAGCTGCCTGTGTGCATCAAGTCGCCCGAGGGCTACACAAAAGAACAGATCGACTCCGTCAAAGCCGAGTTCGCCGTGCTGGAGAAGGCCGTCAAGACACGCGACATAGCGAAGGTCGAAGAACTGATGGACATACCTTCATTCATATCCATACTGCAGATGCACGAATTTCTCTATAACGTCGAAATAGACGCACCACGCAGTATATACGTACACAAGGCCAAGGACGGCAAGTACACCTTCGGACCGGTGTGGGACTGGGATGCAGGTTTCGATTTCGACTGGAGTAATATGTACGAAGGGCACACCTTCTTCTCCAACTACCGCGAACTCATATACGGCACAGACCCCGTGAACTATACAAACGCGGAATACCGCATCAACAAGTTCTGGCTCTCACTATTCGGCAATGCCACCTTCGTAAAGCAATACAAGGAGGCATGGCAGCAGCACACGACTGCCGTAGTGGAACAGAACTGGGCAGAGACAAAGAAGTATGCCGACGCACTGGCCAAGGAGGGGGCATACGAGAGAGACACGGAACGCTGGCCGCTGGTCGTTTCTGATTGGTGGAGCACCACTACCTTCGAACCAGCCACAGAACTGGGAAAGATGGAACGCTGGATAAAGAACCGCAAGAATTATCTCGACGGAGTCATTGCGGCCTACCCCGCCGGCGACAACGAGATAGTTCCGCTTGAGGTGAATGTGGTGAAGACAATCCAGAAGTCACAGGCCGTATCATTCAGCAATGGCTACACCCAGTCGGGCAAGATAACTATAACCCAGAACGACATAACCACAGCCCTTGGAGGCGCACCGACGAGTCTCGTAGCACTCGACACCAATGGCGAAGAAGGCAACAACACAGCCAACGGCGAGTACGGAGCATGGTTCGACGAAGACGGCAACACCAACTCATGGGGCAAGGGACACGTATATATCGAAAGCGATGACCTATACAGCTGGAATTTCGGATGCCACCCGCAAAACTGCCAGACAGGTGACCGCCACATCGTAACAATGCAATACCGCCGCGGCAACAACGCAGTCAACGTTGAAGTAACTTTCTATGTAAACTAAACGACAGTACACTCCATAAAAGAAGTCGGGCAGTCCGGAGAAGATTCCAGGCTGCCCGATATTGTTTTCGTGTCGATACGAGCCTAACGCTTTATGAACTTCAGCTGGCAGCGGTTGTCGTCGCTGCTGCTAACCTTTGCAATATACACTCCAGTGCTTAGCTCGCCAAGTGAGACTGACGCCGAACCATACACATCGGTTGAAGTAGAGAGCACACGCTGGCCTGCAGCGTTATATACATCCACAGCAACAGCCATCGGCGAACCGGCTGTGATGGCAAGGGCAGAACCCGTGAAGGCTATGCGCAGGTCGCCGTCCGACTTCACGTCGCGAACGACATCGGGCTGTGGTGGAGTCGGCTCAGGACGGAACTGCTCAAAGGCAGCTGCATAGGAAGTAAAGATATTGGATTTTCCGATTGTCGGAGAATCCATCACGTAGGCTTGGGTGCCTCCGTCGGGATAGAGTCCCACCGACTGTACTCCGTCGTGCATCTTGTAAGCAAGTGTATCACTCCAGGCTCCGTCGGCTGCGGTAAGCATAACTACTTCGTCGTCGGCATTTCCAAGTTTGAATCCAGTGTGGATCTGACTTTCCGGCTGCAACTGGTCTGCCCAGATCACCATATACCCGTGGGCAGGAATAACGGTAGAGTAAGAAGCCATCACATCGGCAGCAGCAGGAATCTGATACTTCTGCGGTTTATTCAGATTGTCAGAGATATACATGCCAGCCACATCAATGGCCTTGTCGGTAGTATTGTAAAGCTCAATCCAGTCGTTCTTCTTGAAATATTCATTCAGATAGACCGAATTGGATGCACTCACCTCGTTAATCTTGACCGGAGTGGCAGCGGCAGCGATAAGCTCATCGGCAGCAAGCGGTTCCCAGACTGCCTGCAACTTGACAGTTTCTGCACCTGTTATCTCATACTCGGCTTCGGTCGATACAATCTGCATGTCAGCATCCGAATCCTGCACGCGAAGAGCTGCGTCCCAAAAGATATCGGTCGAGTTGTTAGCATTGTTATGAAGTTCTACAGCGATGCAGTTGTTACCGTTACGGAAAAGCGACGCATCGAGAGTCATGGTTCCGTTGTCCGGATTGTTATTTGCGTAACTCGACGCATAAGTATTGTAGTTGACAGAGCCTTGCGGCATATTGTAGCGGCCTGCCTCCGTTCCGTTTACATACACAATGAATCCGTCGTCAGCTATCCAGTCGAGCATATACGTATTCTTTGCCGACACATTGCTCAGGGTTATGTTCTTGCGCAGATAATATGTGGGCAGGTAGCCCTCTGTAGTAGTCACGATTTCAGGATGCTGGTTGTTATAGTCGTAACCGATAGGCGTATTGCCCGACTTCCAGCTGCCGTCCGCAAAGTTAACCGACTTCCAAGTGCTGCTCCTGCTGCCTGCATCGTAGTATTTCCATGCAGAGCCCATAGGGAACACCGTAACAAAGACATTCTCCCCCTGAGCACCCCACCCTGCGAAACGATAGCCGGCAGGAGCCTCGGCACGTAGCGTGACAGGCAGGAAGAGCGGACCACTGAACCTACCCGTAGGCACCGGCTGGTCATTCAGCAAGATGCGCCCCTCGTCGATATTGCTGGAGAGCGACGCAGAGAAACGTGTAGATTCGTCGAGCCAAAGGTAATACTGCAGCTGGTCTATCAGAGCCGACTGACGATTCGAGAGTTTATTGATTAGGTCGTTGGCAGTATTCCAGGGAGCCACATATCCGCCCTGAGCAAGCAGGTTGGCACGATAGGAAACCACATCGCGTGTAAGTTCCGGAGTGAACACCGAACCAGCCACGAGACAATAGGCATCGACGAACCGCTTGAAGAAGTCCTGATTATTCAGCATATTCTGGAATATGGTGACAAACTTAATCTCCAGGTTGTTGCGCCGTCCCTCAATGCTTTTGCTCTGCGAATAGTCGTAGCCGTGGAGAACATCGAATTGGTAATTCTGCTTTCTGAAGAATTCATAGAACGGATAATCGGTCGAGAGAGCACCATCAAGGTCGAAGAGCACGAAGTGGAACTTCCCGTCTTCCTGACTGCGGAATCCCTTCACGTTGTTCTGCGGCCAGTCCCAGTTGCCTATATACAACTCGATTGCCATATAGTTGATATAGTTGTCGAGATCCACCAGTCTTGATATTTCATCATAGGCAGCATCGTCGGCAGCATTAGCCGAGAGGTCGTACCAACGCAGGAAACTGTCCTCCGTGCCTCGCATCTGAACATATCCCGAGTCTGGAGAAATCTCGAACTGGTCTATCAGGTCTGTATCGTAGCCGTAGTTGCTGTATGCGAAGTCTTTGTTGTTCGGCTCGCGCATATTCATCACAGCATAGGGAGAACCGTTGATAAACACATGGACAGGTTTCCACGACTGGTAGTCCGCATAGATACCGCTCTTCTCGACAATGCCCTGGAGGGCTCCGTCCTTAATGCGGGCAGAGGTGTCATTGCCTCCGTTTCGTATCTGCAGGGTCTTGTGTTTCAGATATGGTTTATTATCAAAGAACTGATATTCGAAAGCATTCTGCAAATCGTAAGTCTTCTTTGCCTTGAGCTTGAACGCATGTGGTGTCCACGCACGGCTCCATCCGCCGCAAGTAGCAAAGTCACACTCCTGACTGACAACACATTCGCCTTTGGTAGTGATGTATTCGAAGTTTACAGGGCGGTCCCAATCCATATTCCAGTTGCAGGCGTCTGTCTGTCCGTTGCCAGGGCGTCCGTTCGCACTCTTTGAGAACACACCGTAGGCAGTACCGAAAATATTACGGTTGTCCGTCACGATTGATATAATCGGGAACGGTTCGTTGCTGTTGTTCTCGATATAAGAGCGAGTCACCACAGTACTTGGCAGCTTTCCTTCCTGGAACAGGCGGAAACGGTAGCATGTAGTTGCATCGACCGTGAACACTCCGTTTTGTGATATTGTTCCGTTAGTCAGTGTCGGAGCTGTTCCGTCGGTTGTGTAACGCAGAGTCGCACCCTCGGGAATTGTCACTCTGACCGTAAGCGGACTGTCGAACAGCTGAGCCGGAGTATCTACTGCCGGAGCAGACAGCTGAGTCGTGGCAAATTTTCCGTCTGCATTGCTTTCTCCCGGTGTGGGATTGCCTGCAGTAGCCCACTCCGTACCTCCGTCGGCAGTGCGGGCATAGGACATACGGCTTATCGGAGCCGGATAGTCCTGCTGTGCCAGTATAGTCTTGCCGTCGGAAATAATAATAGTACCACCCTTAGAGTCAAGATCGCCGTCAATCTGACGGTAACTTGCCTTGGTCCACACCTCATGGTGGTCGAAATTAAGGACAGCGAAACCGTTAGCCGGTAACACTCCATAGTCTTCTACAAGTTTATGTTTCTTCAGATTCGCAGCATCGTCGCTCACATATAATCCTCCGAGCGAGACAGTTGTGCCTGACGGATTATATATTTCCACCCAAGCACCGTAATTGAACGAAGGGTCGAGATACACATCTACATTGTGTACCATGATTTCGTTTATCACAATGTTATCAGCAGACACATTGTTGGCAACAACAGTGATTTCGCATGAAGCAGATTTTTCAGAGCCGTCAGTAGATGCAACCGTGATCACTGCCTCACCCGTACCGATGGCAGTAACCAGTCCGTTGGCATCGACCTTGACTACACTTTCATCCGACGAACTCCAAGCCAACTTGCGGAACATAGCCGCTGCCGGCAGGATAGAAGCTGTGAGTTGCAGGGTTTCGCTGGTGACAAGTTGCGCGGAAGTGCAGGACAGAGTCAGACCCGTAATGAGTTTTACAGAGCCATAGTACTCCAGTTTCCAGTTGTCCAGACAGATCCAGTCTTCTGCCAGACCGGTTTCCTTCCGTATTCCGATGGTGAGTATTCCGTCGCTGCCCACAGTGATTTCCTCCAGGGTGTTCTGATAATGACCGGCTGTGAACCAGGCATCGGCTGCCACCATGTTGTTTGGCACAAAGTAATTTCTATTTTCCTGTTCATTGTAGAACGTTCTGGTTCCGCCACCATAATTTGTCTGGCTAAGTCCCGATGAAAGCGGAGCAACAGATTTCGTAAATGTATTTTCACCAGAAACAGCATACAGCTGTGCATTCTGATAGTCTGCGTAGTTACCGCTTTTGAACAGATTATAGTCATTGTCCGAATTACCCATGCGATAGAAAGCATTCAGACTAAGACGATACCTGCCCGCAGGCAGTCCGCTCAATTGCTGATATGTGTCGAACAGACGATTGTAGTGTTCTGCATTTTCCTTCGGATTCGCACTGCCGAGCCCGGTACCCATCCAACCTGTCTTCAGGTCATTACCGTCGTATCTTGGGTTCACGACGTAATCATCCGTAACGTCAACCCACGTTCTGTCGGACGTAAGGATATTATAGACAGTAATGTTCACCTTCGCAGAAATACCCGACTCATCAGTAGCCGTCGCCGTTATGACTGCCTTACCACCCTTCACACCTGTAACTACTCCACTGGCATCGACTGTAGCAATTTCTTCGTTCGACGAAGTCCACTTAAGAGTTTTGTTGGTAGCATTCTCAGGCAGTATCTGAGGTGTCAGAGACAGGGTCTTGCCCTTTGCCACAGTCATCACCTGTTTTTCGAATGCCACACTGCTGACACGAACTTCTGCAGAAAGCAGGGCCGTCTGCATAATCAGTAATGCAATCAGAGTTATCAGTCTGACTGATTTGCTCAATGGATGATAAAGCGTTTTCATAAACTTGATGTAAAGATTAGTGTAAAGGTGTAAGTGGATATACTACATTCACAATGAATATGTTTGCAGCAAGGATGATAAAGTTCATCGGCAGGCCGATGCGGATGAAGTCGCTGAAGCGGTAACCTCCAGGTCCGTACACCAGCATATGGGTTGGCGAACCGATAGGTGTGGCGAAACTGCTGCTCACGCTTATCATCAGTGCGATAAGGAAGGGCAACGGTTCGTAGCCGAGTTTCAGGGCTGCCTCGTACATAATCGGGAAGAACATTGCTCCGGCTGCCGTATTCGATATGAACTCAGTAATAAAGGTGCCGACAAGGCAAATAGCCGTCATCACCACCAGCGGATTGGAGCCGCACACATCGAGAATGCCGAATGCCATACGCTCGGCAATACCAGTCTGTTGGATGGCAAGTCCCAGGACTACGCTGCCAGCAAATACCATCAGTATATCCCAGTTGATGCTCTTCATTGCCTGCTCAGGACTGCAGCAACGGAACAGAAGCATGGCTGCGGCGGCTATGAAAGCACCTTGCAACAGAGAAATCACTTTCAGGGCTGAAAGAGCCACCATTGCAATCATGATGATAGTAGATATAAGCGTCTTCGTACCGATATCAGGCACATCCGCAGAGTCGAAGAAGTGGATATCGCTTCTTGGAGAAGTAGCATCAAGCCTAATGTGCTTCGGACACAGCAGAAGCAGCGTATCGCCCGCCTGCAACACCACCTGTCTCGGGGGCTTATTGATACGTTCGCCATATCGCGACACAGCTACGAGAGTTGTGTTACTGTCCTTCTCGAACGTACTGCCTCCAATCGTTTTGCCGATCAGACTGCTACCGAAATTGACGTATGCCGTACGCAGTTTCTGGTCCTGGTCAAACTCGTCATACGAGAAAAGATGGTGATCAGCACTCACCAACTTATGTTCGTATGCCATTTCCACTATTGATTCAATCTGTCCGGAATATACAAGGTGGTCGCCGCCCATGAGCATCTCATCTTTAAGGTCCGATGACGAAATATTGTCGAAGTGATACAATTCCAACAAACTGCCGCCATCAACATGATATAGTCCTGCCTCCTCTAATGTCATACCGATATACGGATTGTCCGACGGCACTTGCACTTCCACTGTATAGTCTCCAGTCTCCTCAAAGGCACTCTCGGGCGACTTACGATCGGGCAAAAGACGGCGCATAGCGATGACAGCCAGCACGCCGACTGCCAGACAGAACAGACCAGGAATGGTAGTTGTAAAAATATTCATCGTCTCGCCCGTCTTCTCTTCATACAGACCGCTGATAATCAGGTTAGGCGGAGTACCAATCAACGTACACACACCGCCCATGCCCGAAGCATAGCTCAATGGGATGAGCAGCTTAGAAGGCGAGATATTCAGGCGTTTCGACCACACCTTCACAATATTCACGAAGAGCGCCACAACCGTGGTATTGCTCAAGAACGAACTCAGGAAAGCCACTGGCAGCATCAACCGGACAACTGTTCTGGAATAGCCTTGCGGCTGACCGAGCAGATTCCTTACTATCCAGTTCAGCACACCTGTATATGTCAGTCCGGCTACAACCACAAAAAGCACGCCTATGACAATCACCGACGGACTACTAAAACCAGAGAATGCATCCTTGGCATCAAGCACACCAGTCACGAACAGCACACCGATAGCAGCAAGGAACACCAGGTCGGAACGTAACCTTGTAAACAACATAACAGTAAACATACTCAGCACAGTTACTATAGTAATCCATGCATGAAGGTCAAAGCCCCACAACATAAATGTATCTTCCATAATCATCAGATTCTTTTGCCAACCAACAATCAACAAAGTAAGTCACAAAGGTATAGCATTTTGACGAAACGGCAAAAAAAACAGAAGGGAAACAAAAAAAAAGAATGCTCAGCACTTGGCCGAGCATTCTCTATATTTAAACTGTAATCTGTCGATTAGAAGTTGTAGTAAACACCGAAGTTAATAACTGTGTTGTCAACACCAATGTTGAAAACAGACTTTGGAGCATAGCCACCTTCATATGCCTTCTTTGAAGACCAAGCGTAACCAAGTGCACCGAGTGTAGCTACGAAGTCAACCTTCTCAGAAGCTGAAAGCTTAACACCTGGCTTGATACCGATGTTGAATACGTTTCCACGTCCATCATTCATGAACTGCATGCCAATACCACCATCAAGGAAGAAAGAAGCAATACCAGTCTTAGCGAATACGAAACGAGCGTATGGAGCTACAGTGAATGCGCTGTGAGACTTAGCAAACTTGCCAGCAACAACACCACCATTTTCTGAATCATAAGTAGCAAGACCATTCTTTGTCTGGAAACCGATAGCGAGACCTACACCCCACTTTTCGTTGAACATATAACCAACTTCAGGAGCGATAGAGAATGCTGTAACTGCTGGAGTGTTAGAATCTGCCTTGAGAGATCCAAAACCAACCTTACCTCCTAAGAACACCTGTGCGTTTGCACTGAGTGAAGCAACTGCTACGAGAGCAGCAAGAATAACCTTCTTCATAATCTAAATAATTTTTAAAGTTAATAAATGAATTATCTTATTTACAAACTTGAGGCTTTTAATAGCCCTTCGTTTTATTTTCGATGCAAAGTTAAGGGGTTTAAGAATCACCAACCAAATTTTTAACAAAAAAAAGTCATTGTGTGCGCTTATTTTTTTTGTTTATGGACTTTTAGGGCAATCTATTTCTTTTTTTATACCGTTTTTACCACATTTTTTTTAGATTTATTGTGTAAAGGTATCAACAATACAATATATAAGGTAGAAAAGTGAAAAAGTCCCAATACATTATTTATAAACTATAGACGTTCGCCACAATGCTTGCAATAGTTGGCATCAAGATCTGTCTTCTCGTTGCAACGCGGACAACGTCCGTCAACTCCCTTCTTGCGTGTCTCATCAATCATTGTGGCACTTACAATACCCGTTGGCACAGCAATGATTGTGTAACCAAGTATCATGACAAGCCCCGAGAGAAAACGGCCGATGGCTGTAACCGGAGTAATGTCGCCATAGCCTACAGTAGTGAGTGTGACAATAGCCCAGTAGATGCTGGAAGGAATATCCGTAAACTGAGTACCAGGCTGCTGACCCTCAAACATATACATAATCGTGCCGATTATGGTAACGAGCACAATAACAAAGAGAAAATAGACCAATATCTTATTCAGACTGCGTTTGATGCTCTCCATCAGCAGATAACCTTCGTTGATGAAGACGAAGAGTTTCAGGACACGGAAGATACGAATCAGTCGGAATGTACGCAGGATGAACATATACTTTGCCGAGGGCAACAAAAAGCCAAGATAAAGCGGCAATGTAGCCAACAGGTCAACGATTCCGAAGAAACTAAGGACATAATCTCTTTTCACCGGCGAACAATAGACACGCAGGACGTATTCGATTGTGAAGAAACCCGTAAGGGTATATTCCATAACAGTAAGGACATCCTTATAGATGCCAGCTACACGAGGCATACTCTCGATGAAGGCAACAACAAGGCTCAGCACAATGGCAATCATTACAGCCAAGTCGAATCCACGCGACGGAGCATCGTCAGACTCAAATATTATGTGCCACAAGCGAGGTTTGTCTTTGAGCAAAGCGAACAGTTTCTTCATAGCAGAATCAATTTATGCAGCAAAAGTAGAGATTATTCAGCTAAAAACGAAATAGCCATAACAAAAATAACCCCGACAGACATTTCTTTTCAATATTTTATATACCTTTGCAGCACTTAATCAACAAGAATATGAGAAAAATAATTTTGTTTTCAGTAGCAATGCTGACTGCTGTAGCCTCGTTTGCCAAGATGAACTACACAGTGGAAATCGACACAGTCGGGAAATACCTGAACGTAAGACTTGAATATGTAGCTTCTGAAAAGGGACAACAGATAGCCGAGCTACAAATGCCAGTATGGGCTCCGGGTTACTACGACATCATCAATTACCCGAAATATCTGACCGACTTCAAAGCAACCAAAACCGACGGGACACCCCTCAGCTGGCGTAAGTACCGACGCAGTACATGGATTGTGGATATGTTAGGAGCCGACACCATCATCGTCAGCTACCGCACCTATGCCGACAAGATGGACGTGGCAGACAACCGAATCACCAATAAGGGCGCATTCATCACAGGCAACGGCACCTTCATGTATGAGCACGGACACAAATATGAACCCGTAGAAGTCAGCTACATCATTCCTGACAACTGGCAGCACATCAGCACCGGACTGAAAGCAAAGGAAGGCACGAAGAGCACGTTCGTCGTTCCTGACTTCGACGTTCTCTACGACTCGCCTCTGCTCATCGGCAACCACTTCGTGGAGAAGTTCACCCACAACGGTCACGAATACGAATTTGCATTCGACCCCGGCGACGACTACGAAGGTTCCACTTTCAAACAGGATTTTATCGCAATGGTCGATGCCGCCACAGGAATAATGAAAGACATCCCATACGACAACTACTGCATCATCAATATGGAAGGCACTGGCGGCGGACTGGAGCATCTGAATTCACAAGCCGACTACAGCAACGGACGATTCAAAGTCGAAGATCGTGCCAACTACATTCGGGAACTCGATTTTATCGCACATGAATATTTCCACCTTTACAATGTGAAGCGCATCCGACCGATAGAACTCGGTCCGTTCGACTATTCTCAGGAAGCATTTACTCCGCTGTTATGGTTCAGCGAAGGTTTCACAAGCTACTATTCAGCACAGACGCTGCTGCGAGGAAAGGTAATCAGCATAGAAGAACTGCTGGGTATTTACTCACAACACATCTACGACATCGAAACGAATGAGGGACAAAAGCATATGTCACTGCGCCAATGCAGCTATGATATCTGGCTCGACTTCATGAGCGACAACAAAAATTACCGCGATGTAACAATCTCATATTACAGGAAGGGAACATACATGGGTCTGTTCTTCGATGCAAAAATCAGAACCATAACCAATGGTGAACGTTCGCTCGACGACTTCATGCGTTTGCTCTACAACCGCTATTACAAAGAACTGCAGCGCGGATTTACAGAAGAGGAGTTCTGGCAGGCTCTGCACGAAGTAATCGGAACCGGCAAGCAAGCCGACGATGCCACAGCCCTACTCCGCCGCTATGTAGATACTACAGACGAAATCGACTATGACGCCCTGCTAAATCCAATAGGAATAGCACTCAACCACGAGACCTGGCAATTGTCACTCATTGAGAAACCAACAAAGCAAGCGGCAAAGATGCGCAAGGCATTTCTTGGAAAATAAGTAACGGTATAGCCCCTGACTGACTTTAACCAGATGATTACATAAGTTGGCTCTACAGAAGAAAACGGAGATAAAATTTGCTTATTTATGTAATTAGTCGTACCTTCGCACCCGCTTTCGCCCCGGTGGCGGAATTGGTAGACGCGTTGGTCTCAAACACCAATATCGCAAGATGTGCCGGTTCGAGCCCGGCCCGGGGTACTAAAAGTAAAGAGTGGAGAAGTCGATTGACTTCCCCACTCTTCCTTTTTATTACCCTTTCTTTTTTGTATAAAACCAAAACCTTATTTATTTCACAATAAATTTCTTTCCGTCCTTAATATAAATGCCTGAGGCAGTAGGATTCTCCACCTGACGTCCCATGAGATCATAAATCTTTCCATCGTCGGCATACTGTTTTTCCTGACTGACTGTCACATCTTGAATCGCAGTAGTAAGAGGCACTGAATTGAAGTCCATACCTGTCCCAAGGAAATATCCTCCGACATGAGTAGGCTGATTATAACCCACATTTTCATGTATGCACTGCATCATATAAGTATGGTCGCTCATCAGGTAAGGCAACATATAGCCACTGGGATACCAGGTTGAAAATATCTTGATATCAGCCAGTTTAGTCTGGTCAGTCAGGATTACCTCCTCGCGCCAGTCACCCAGGAAGTCGCCATACCAGCATGGATTAGACTTTGTGCTATTATTGAACGATTCATTATAACGATACATAGTAAACGTACGTCCATTAGCAGGGCTGTCGATTATATTCTCGTTGATAAGCTGGCGCGACAATGTACCGTCGAACCAGATAGCCATATTGCATGAAGACGGCTTGTAGCCTAAGTCTTTTTCTCCTGTCTGCGATAAGGCGTTAGAACCATAGTACCAGAACTCACACCCAGGAGAATTCGGATCTATATCGGCAACCAGACATCGTCCCATGTCATTGTCAGAGGCTGCATCTTTCTTCCAGATTACCTTTCCATCCTTTGCATCATGCAGGGCAACCATAGTCTTTCCGCTCTCCAAGCAATGATATACCTGCATTCCCTCTCGATCAGGAAGGAATCGCCCTACATGGTTTGCATCTCCATGACCAAGACCGGTAGTCCACAGACCGGTACCGTCATCATCGAATGCACAAGAACCATACATCACTTCGTCTTTACCGTCTCCATCGAGGTCTGCAACATTGAAGGCATGATTACCTTGACCGGCATAGGCACTATTAGGTTTTCCGTCCTTATTCTTGTCCTTTCCTCCGGCATCCATAGTATCAAACTTCCACATACGAGTCAGAGTACCAGCGAAACCGCCCGAAGGAGTTGGTTCATAGCGCCACCCCTCAACAATTGTCCTTCCATAGACACCACGTCCGAGGAATATCTGCAACCCCTCACCATCAAACGAAGCAAGTCCCATGCGGAATGAATTAGCTAATTTCCAAGTATATTTCTTTGTGCGAGGATCCCAGTTCCAGTCGTTTGTCTCCCAGTTGGCAGCGAGTTCTGCTGGAGTCTCTCCCTCCTTGCCTCGTGCTATATAGTCAGCACGAGCCAGTTCCTTACCAGTCTTTCCATCTACGACGGAGAAAAACTCAGGTCCGCCATATCCCTTAGGTCCGTCACCAATATAGTGTCCGGCAGGCCACACATCACGATAGTCTGTTTTGTTGTCGCCATCTGTATCTGGTATTTCATATCCATCCCCGAATACAGTTCCCTCACTGCTCTTCAGGACAAACTCAACACAGCCGTCGCCATCAAGGTCACCCAAAGTTACGGCAGAGCTGTTTCCCGCAATGATATTAGGACCTGATTTCACGCGCCACAGAAGAGTTCCGTCCATTTTGTATGCATCCCATACGATAACATGATGTGCACGAGTATCTGTATCTGCTGCACCTTCACTCGTAGCAATGATTTCACCTTTTTTATTGTAAACTGTAAGAAGACGTTTCACTACGATTTCCATTTCTCCGTCGCCGTCAAGATCGCCGACTGAACAGTCGTTTGCCTGATATTTTATTTCATCGACAAGAGGACTTACGTCTTCAGTCGTTTTCAGCGGAATAGTCAGATATGGCAGTTTCTCGGAATAGAGTCTGGAATCAATCAATACTGAATCTAAGGCAACAGCCTTGAAATCCTCACGCACATCAGCAGAAACAGACGAAGGAGCCTTATCCAAGCCGAGTTGGTCAAAGAAGTCTTCACTCATAAGGTAATAGACTGTTGCTATAGTCGGGACTGAAGCCAACTGATAATTGGTCGCATTGATTGGCTTTGTCGTCTCACGCAGGATGTAAGAGCTGTTGGCTCCGCGCCTGTAGAGATAGAACTTGACATCCCAATTGTCCGTTGGCAGCATTCTCCACGAAAGAAGCATCTTACCAGTATGATCTTTATACCCGCCGAGCGAAGCATTGCTGACATTCATGATTGATGCCCACATCTTACGCTCGCCTTTTGCAGATGCAAAAACGTTGGAGGTAATAAACAGTCCCAAGAGGACAGACAAAAAAATACGTACTTTTGCTTTCATAATATAGATTTTTAGAATTTTCCGATGCAAAGATATGGCTTTTGAAACACAGCACAAGTCAGATTTTGTACCAAAAGGAAGGAAAATTTGTAACAATCTGACGACCTAACATATCTTCCTACAGAATCAGCTGCGGAATTCCTTAGGTAATACTCCGTATTTCTTCTTAAAGCATACAGAAAAATACCTCGCAGAAGAGAAACCTACTCTCTCAGAAATATCCACGACAGACAGATTCGTAGATTTAAGCAGCTTTGCAGCCTTATCCAAACGATATGAACGCAGAAGGTCGGACGGAGTCTGCCCCGACGCAGCATAGATCTTACGATAAAGTGTCATTCTGCTCATGCACATATCGCTGGCGAATTCATCGACAGAATAATTCTCGTTCGCAATATTTTTTTCTATGGCCGCAATGGCATTCTGTAGCAATTGGTCATTGAAGAACGACACTTCAGAAGTATTCTCTGTTATTTCACCGGCAGAATCTCCTTCCTCATCATTCTGCACAGTATTGTTTTCATACTTCTCCACCTTCTTTTCGAGTTCATGATATACACTCAGCAGGTTTTCGAAACGCATACGCCGTTCCTGCATTTCACGGCTGAACCTACGCCATCCGTAGATTAAGAGTAATATCAGCAGAGTATATATTATATAAGCCCACCAACTCTCCCACCATGCAGGCAGGCGTCGGATTGTAATCAGTTCTACAGGTTCGCTCCAATTGCCGAATCCATCGGTGGCCATGACCAGAACCTTGTACGTTCCCTTTCCGACCTTCTGCATATGAATCTCGTTATCGCCACGTTTCAGCTTTACCCATTCCCTGTTCAGTCCCTCAATCTTAAATCGGAATTCATCATTTTCAGCTTTCAGATAGTCGAAACTTGTCAGACTTAAAGTAACATAATCCGATGAATCGGCCGGAATTACAATCTCATTCTGCCCATAATTAGCTATGAAGCGTTTGTTTCCGTACGAATATTCGCTTACTGCAAGTCTTACATGCTTACTTGGCTCATTTAGGTTAGAGGATGATTTGAAACGTGCTATGCCTCCTACACCGGAAATAGTCACACCGCCCGTCGAAGCAGATATGTTTTCAAAGGCATGCATGCCTAACTGGTTGTCATTAGCGTATATGGTACGGAAAGCTCCTGTCGTCACGTCAACTTCCCGCACAAAGCTTTTAGACATAAGCCACAGATGGTCCAATTCATCGAAGAGAATCTTCAGAATGGCTTCACCGTTCGGAGTCGCCAACTCAGTACATTCAATGGCCCTGTCCTTCTCTATCCTATATAGTTTTCCAATATTACTCGATGCCCACACTGCGCCGGAAGCCGATACTGCCATATCGCTAAACCTGTAATTATTGGGGACTAACACCTCCATCCTGGCTGTGTTCTTATCCATCCTTAGCACTCCCTTTGTATAAGTAAGCAGGAACAAAGAACCCATATCCACCGATTCACAGATTTTGAAGACCCATCCTAACGAATCACATATCACACGCGGAGTGCCTTTATCGTCACTCACGGCCAGGGAACCATTCTTACCGCCTATGTAGATTTGCCTGTCGCTTTCAGAATAGAGTAAGGTATTGGCATTAAAGCCTAACCTTCCCATGTATTGTGAATCGAAACCCGCTGTCGTCGGACCGATCTTATATATGCGGCGGTCTTTATTCACCACAAACACCTGACCGTCTGGTGCAGGAGCAATAACTGCAGTATCGGAGCAGAACGTAAGTTTTTGGGATTCATCCTTGACAAAGTCATAGTACGACACACCGCCATTCTCTCTCAGCAACCATCCGTGCCTGCCCGCATCTACTACATTTGTAATAACCAACAGCCCAAAGGTATCGTCGGTATCTGAAATTTTTCTTGCGTCGATTCTGTTGTTCGAATGACAAATAGCAAATGTATTAACCGAATGTCCAGGCACCCAGGGGTTCTCGAACCTGTCTTCTATTATTCGGCCGATAACCATCGGCATGTGCAATTGGGCATCATAGATGGTTTCCATCTCTTCGAGTCCGTTTTCAAAGAAACCATAACAGCGAACTCCCTGATTATAGGTAGTAGCCCACAGAATTCCACGATGGGTATCCAGCAACAGACTGGCAATATACCCCTCTTTTATCGGAGAGGGCTTGGCACTCTCGCCGTCATCATTTATAATATATATGCCACTTCCCCATGTACCCACATAGTAACAATGTTCCAATGTGTCCTCCACGATACAGAACGCATCTACCCCGCTCATGGCTTTTACGGGTCTGAAATTCTTCTCGCCCGATTTCATTCGCAACAGTTCACCCTTCCACTGTGCAACCCACACCGTATTATGGCTATCAACATAAATGGCATTGGTGGTACGCGGAGAATCGCCCTGCATAGACTCGTATCTACCCAGAATATTGCCTTCGGAATCGAGATGATAGATATGCGAACTCGACACAGCCCATACTGTTCCGTCCTTTGCACACGTCATGTCTGACATTCGTCTATGTGCAAGTTCGTCATTGGCTACTGATATGCGGTAAGTATGTTTGTCAAGAATATAAAGTCCCTCGCGCGTTCCGAACCATATACGCTGATTGCCGGCATCTGCCATACAAAGCACATCTGGATTATTCATTATCTCGGGTGCGGCATTATACCCGAATGTCATAATCTGATAGCCATCGTCACGGCAAAGTCCCGCCTGATTAGTTCCATACCACATATATCCCTCTTCATCCTGCATAAGACAGTTTACGCCAACCACAGGCAAGCGATTGTATGAAGAAACCTTCGTAATCGTAAATTGCTGTGCATCAGCATGCATGGCAACGACTGACAGAGAGAGAAACAGCAGGTATTCTTTTAGAAATTTCATGGTAAACAAGGTGTATTATTTTATATTTTGCACGAAAGGTATTCAGAGTTTCGTCTCTCCTTCTACAAAATTCTCTACAGAGAGGTTTTCGCCGTCCCACTCTGCATAGGTGAAGAGCGACATCCATTCTCCCAGTATGACGAGTCTGGTATCTTTGTTGAGCATCAGGTCCAGGTCAATATGTCTGTGGCCGAAAAGGAAATAGTTTATTGTCGGGTGCGACTTCAGGTAATCCTTGGCATACAGCACCAACCCTTCCTTGTCTTCGCCCATATAAGGAGTCTCCTCAAAATCAAAGCTCTCATATCCTACCAGATTCTTCACCTCGCCGTCAAACTGCGGCACATCGGCTTTGATACGTTTCATACGCGAGTGTTTTGCCCAGTTTCTTCCGAACGGAATGAACAAGTCCGGATGCAGCAACGCCGCCAGCTTGCGCATTGTATTATTATGGAAAAAGCCGAACAGCAGACGTGTTTTCCAGTTATGGTCGCGATAGTCGAGTCCGTCGCCGTGTGCCAGATAGAACACCTTCCCGTTCAGTTCTATTGTAGCGGGTTCGCGGTGAATGATCACTCCGCACTCCGTCGCCAGGTAGTCCATAGTCCACATATCGTGATTGCCCGTGAAGAAATGCACTTCTACTCCATTGTCTGTCAGTTCCGACACCTTTCCCAGGAACCGTGTATAGCCGCGAGGAACTACCGACTTATACTCGAACCAGAAGTCGAACATATCACCAAGCATATACACAGCCTCGGCCTTATCCTTTATCTGGTCAAGGAAATTCACCAGTCTGCGTTCTTGCGTACGATTGTGTTTCAGTGCCAGGGAACCCAGATGAGCATCGGAAATAAAGTAGATATTCTTCATTAAGTATATATTGAGTTTTGAGATGTTACATAAAACCGAGGTCCAGCTTTGCCTCTTCGGTCATCATGTCCTTGTTCCATTCCGGTTCGAACACCACTTCCACATTCACGTTGTTCACGCCATGGATAGAACCCAGCTTTTGGTTTATGTCCTCGATGATGAAATCGGCTGCAGGACAATTTGGTGCAGTGAAAGTCATGTCGATATTGATGTCGTAGAGTTTCTCCTCCTCGGGTTTCTCTGTTTCTGTCACATCAATCTTGTATATCATTCCCAGATCATATACGTTTACCGGTATTTCAGGGTCGAATACGCTTTTCAGCATTTCGACAGTTCTATCCTCGATACCAGCCTTTGTTATTTCAGATTTTTCCATTTTCAGCGTAACTATAATAATCGCCATCGGTAACGATGACGTGGTCAATCAATCTTATATTCATCACTTCGCCTGCCCGCTTAACCCTCTGCGTCAGGTCATTATCCGCCATGCTGGGGCGCGGCGACCCGCTCGGATGGTTATGTACCAACACAAAACACGTGGCACCTGCCAGCAGTGCATATTTCATTATCTGTCTCGAATCCACGGCGGTCTCGGATATACCTCCGCGGCTCAGGTTCACACAACGAATCAGCCGCATGCTGTTATTTAGCAGCAAAGCCCAACTCTGTTCGTGGTCCAGGTCCTGAATCTTCGGCTGCATATAACTGCATATCACGCCACTGTTCGAAAACACCTGCTTGTCCGACACCTTCTCTTCCAACCGCCGTCTGCCTATCTCTGCCGCAGCCACGATGCTCAGTGCCCTTGCCTCTCCTATCCCCTTGTATTGCATCAGGTCATCGACCGTCATGCGACTCAGGTTGATAAGACTGTCCTCGCAGTCTGACATGATATTCTTCATCAGTTCCACAGCTGTATGGGTCGTTGTGCCGCCGCCGATGATGACAGCCAGCAGTTCCGACACTGTCAGTGCCTCAGCTCCTTTCTCCAGCAACTTCTCCCTTGGACGTTCCTTCTCCGACATATCCTTAATAGTGATATGTTTCCGCTTAGGTTCCATCACAACATTGCCGCTATATGTCTCACCTGGATTAGTCATAGAAATTCTTTTCGAATGCAGTAAACTCATCTTTGCCCAGCACGCAGCGCAGCCACCATGCTTTCAGGAATCCGAAGCCGTAGCCCATCAGTTGCAGGAAGGCGGCTATCACCGAGTAGTACCCTATCACCACACTCTTTGTCCGCATCGTGGAATCACAGAATATCAGCAGTATGAACAGGATTATCGGTAAAAGAGGAATGATGAAGAATGATTTATCCGGGAATGCGAAGCGTAAAATCAATGCTATTACTATCAGTGCGATGACCCCCACCGTAAAGACCATTGGCAACATATGCACCAGTTTCATGGTACCCGGATGGCGCTTTTCCAGATTTATGCGGGCAATGCCAGAGTTGAACACCTGCTTAAAGAACTTATCGAAGTCGGTACGTCGCTTATGCCACACCCATGCCTCGGGAAACAGACGTGAGGTGTAGCCCGCCTCAACAATTCTGTAACTGAAATCTATGTCTTCGCCGAATCGCATCTTGCTGAAGCCACCCAACTCGTTGTAAACATCGCGTCGGATGCCCATATTGAACGAACGGGGGTAGAACTTGTCCATTTTCTTCTTTCCGCCGCGAATACCTCCTGTAGTAAAGAACGAAGTCATCGAGTAGTTGATGGCCTTCTGAATCGGAGTGAACGATTCGTTTGCGGCATCGGGTCCGCCGAAGGCATCGCACGGCTGCCGTCTCAATTCTTCGTCAACCGCTGCCATATATCCTGCGGGCAGTACACAGTCGCTGTCGAGTATCAGCACGTATTCCCCCTGTGCATGGCTCACTCCGTAGTTGCGAGCCGGACCGGGTCCGCTGTTTTCTTTCTCCAGATAGTTTATCTGCAGGCGCGAGGTGTATTTATCCACCACTTCCCTGCACGTCACCATCGAACCGTCTTCCACTACTACGACTTCAAAGTCCTTCTCTGTCTGGGCGACAAGGCTCTCAAGCAGTTCATCGACTTCGTCTGGACGGTTATACACAGGTATTACAACACTATACTTCATATACGCGGTTCTTTCTCTGTTTTTTATTCGAAATAGAATGTCAGCACAATCATCTTGCTGCGTCCCCTATCCACCGACTCCGTAAATATCAACTGCGAAGTGTCTATCACGTCGCTTCGGTTTTTGTTGATTACGTTCATCAGTCCGTAGCAGAACTTGATTTCCGGGATGAACTTGAACCATGGTGAGTAGAAATCACAGCCGAAACCGACTTCGAGATACAGGTCGAACGTGTTCAGCAGCAACTGTTTCTGCTTCTTCACGGTGAGGTCCAACATCGGGTTCACACCAATCATGGCATACGGGCGGTAGTTGTTGAATCGTTCCGCCGAGAACTTCAGGTCTATCGGCAACGACACGTAAGTGGACTTTATCGACTGATACTGCCGCTCGTTATTCTTTGCATTCCTGAACGTCACGTTCTTCGTTCCGAAGTGCATCGTCGGAATCAGTCGCAAAGCCAGGTGTTTCGTCAGAAAGAGTTCGCCGAGGATGCCGACCGAGAAGCCCGGTTCCCAGTTTGGCACTTCTGCAAACCACTGGTTGCCATCCGCATCCTTATATCCGTTCATCTTCAGTTCCAGGTCCTGCATATGTACACCTGCAAGGAATCCGTAGTGAAAACGTCTTTGGTCGATATATGGCCTGTTCATCACCGTTCGCTTCTGGGCTCCTGCAGTCAGAGAGCCTATAGTCAGCAGCACGAGCAGACAGACCGTCTTTAAAATATTATAATGTACTAACTTCATTTCGCCGACAAAGGTAAGAGTAAGTGAGTGAAAAACAAAATTGCACAATAATAGAAACGTATAAATCCTCAAAAAATTGCTTAGTTTAGTTGACAGGTAGATGAAAAAGACGTACCTTCGCACTATAATAACAAACCAAAAAGCTTATGAAACTCTCTGTTATCGGCGCCGGCAACATGGGCGGCGCACTCATCAAGGGCTGGGCAAAATCCAGCAAGGTAGCAAGCATCACCATTGCAGACAAGAACGAGGCTCTGCTCCGTCAGTTCAAGTCAGAATATCCGAGTATCAGCACGACAACCGACAACGTGGCAGCCGTAAAAGATGCCGACGTAGTGGTGCTGGTCGTAAAGCCCTGGCTCATGAAGCTCGTTCTCGACGAGGTACGCCCCGTGCTCGACCTTAGCCGCCAGATTATCGTCAGCGACGCAGCCAACTTCACCACAGCCATGCTTGAAGAACAGCTCTCCGCCTGCGGGCAGTATTTCTACGTGATTCCCAACATTGCAGCCGAGTTCGGTGCCAGCATGAGTTTTATCGCCAAGGGCAAGGACGCGACGGCGGAGAGCCAGCAGACCATCGAGTCGCTCTATGCACTGGTAGGCGACACGCTTGTAGTCGAGGAACGGCTCATCGGTCCGGGCATGATGATGGCAAGTTGCGGCATTGCCTACGTGATGCGCTACATCCGCGCTCAGATGGAGGGCGGTTGCGAGATGGGCTTCTATCCCGCTCAGGCAAAGCAGATTGCGCTGCAGACCATGCAGGGTGCCGTTTCTCTGCTCAAGGCTACGGGCTGGCATCCAGAGGAGGCTATCGACAAGGTCACTACCCCTGGTGGCGTCACTATCAAGGGACTGAACGAACTCGACCATGCCGGATTCAACTCTGCCGTAATTCGCAGCCTGAAGGCAGGACTGAAATAATGCCCGGCATCACTTAGCAGAGTCATTCTGACTCACCATAAACTACAGGTTGGTGGAAGCCTCAAGTCTTTGCGCACCCTTTTGGCAGGGTGTGCATTTTTTTTGCTGCTTTTCTGCACACTCAGAATCAATGTGTGTAAAACATTAAAAATTAGCATATTTTATTTGTCGCAAAACGCTATTTGTTGCTAATTTTGACTGAAAATTACATGGGACAGCCACCCATGTGTGCAATTCCACACCACACAAAATGGCTTTATTGAAAAAGAAAAAGAACACTTTGCCATGTTAGAGAGATTTCTTAAACAGACTGAATTTGAATCGCAAGAAGACTTCGAAAAAAACTTCAGCATCATAGTACCTGAAGACTTCAACTTTGCATATGACGTAATGGACGTCTGGGCAGCAGAGGCTCCCAAGCGTCTTGCCATGATATGGACCAACGACAAGGGCGAGGAACGCCGCTTCACGTTCAGCGATATAAAGTTCCTTTCGGACAAGGCAGCAAGTTATTTTCTCTCCTTAGGCATTGAACGGGGCAACATGGTGCTCCTGATTATGAAGCGCCGCTGGCAGTTCTGGATTACGATACTGGCACTGCACAAGATTGGAGCCGTGGCCATTCCGGCGTCGTATCTGCTCACGAAGAAGGATATCGTATATCGCGTAAAGTGTGCCGACATCAAGTCGGTAGTCTGCTGTGGCGACAAGGATATACTGAAGCACGTGAACGATGCCCAGGACGAGTGGCCTGCATTTGCCAACCGCATCAGCATAGGTCCGGAAGTTCCCGAGGGATGGGAAGACTGGAATGCAGGCGTGGAACAGGCAGAGCCCTACAAGCCGACTATCCGATATAAGAAAAAAGTGAGCGACCCTATGCTCATGTATTTCACATCGGGCACGAGCGGTCAGCCCAAGATGGTGCTCCACGACCAGTCTTATGCTTTGGGACACATAGGCACGGCTGCCTACTGGCACAACCTGACTCCCGATTCGCTCCACCTCACCGTGTCCGACTCCGGATGGGCAAAATGCGGATGGGGTAAGCTCTACGGCCAGTGGATTGTAGGAGCAACGCTTTTCGTGTATGACCACGAGAAGTTCACCCCTGCCGACATCCTGCACAAAATTGAGCAGTACAAGATAACCAGTTTCTGTGCGCCACCGACGATATACCGTTTTATGATACGCGAGGACCTGAGCAAATTCGACCTCTCGTCGCTCCGCTATGCCGCTACGGCAGGCGAGGCACTGAATGCCGTGGTGTTCGAGAAATTCTACAAGCAGACGGGCATTCACATCAAGGAGGGATTCGGACAGAGTGAGACCACCTGTATCATTGCCACTACACCATGGATGCAGACCAAGCCAGGGGCTATGGGAAAGCCGATGCCGCAGTATAAGGTGAGTCTCGTGCGCTCCGACGGCACCATCGTCACTACTCCGGGCGAACACGGACAGATAGCTATCAGCACGAAGGACGGACGCCCGACGGGTCTGTTCTGCGGATATTATAAGGATATTGAACTTACCAATCAGGCATGGCACGACGACTTCTACTTCACGGGCGACGTGGCTTACTTCGATGAAGACGGCTACTACTGGTATGTGGGCCGTGCCGACGACGTGATTAAGAGTTCTGGCTACCGCATCGGTCCGTTCGAGGTGGAGAGTGCGCTGATGACCCACCCCGCCGTTGTGGAGTGTGCTATCACGGGTGTGCCCGACGAGATACGCGGACAGATTATCAAAGCCACCATCGTGCTGGCAAAGGAATGGAAGGACAAAGCAGGCGAGGCACTCGTGAAGGAGTTGCAGGACCACGTGAAGCACACGACAGCTCCGTATAAGTATCCGCGTGTGATTGAGTTTGTAGATGAACTGCCAAAGACCCACTCAGGCAAGATTCGCCGTGTGGAGATTCGCGAGAAGGATGAGCGCAGAGCAGAAACTGATAGATAAGGGGCGCGAGGCATTCGCACGGCGCGACTGGAAGACATGCCTCGACTCCTACAGCGAGGCCATACGCCTGAATCCGCAGTCCGAGGCTGTGCACCTGCGCGAGATGGCAATGCAGATTATCGAGTTCTACAATAAGGACAGGTTTAATCCGTAGAGGAAGTGCAGAGTGAAAAGTGAAAAATTAAAGTGACTTAGATTTTCAGGTTCCAGGTTTCAGGTTTCAAGTTTCAGGTTACCGAACCCAGTAACGTAGATTTTTCACTTTTCACTCTTCTCTTTTAACTTTTAACTTTACACTACTAAATAACAATAATTAATGGCAAAAATGAGAGGCGCTATCGTCGTGGATATAGAGCGTTGCAAGGGATGCAACCTATGTGCGATAGCATGTCCGCTGAACCTGGTGAGTCTCAGCGCGACTGTAAACCATAAAGGGTACAACTATGCCGAGCAGACCGACTGGACACAGTGCAACGGCTGTACGTCGTGTGCTATTGTGTGCCCCGATGGATGTATAACCGTTTATAGAAAGAAGGAGGAATAAGACAGATGGATGCACAGCATAACGACGTATTGTTGCTCAAGGGCAACGAAGTGATAGCAAAGGCCGCAGAGCGTTACGGCTACGACGGCTTCTTCGGGTATCCAATCACGCCGCAGAGCGAGGTGCTCGAGACTCTGGCAGCCGACAAACCGTGGGAGACCACCGGCATGGTGGTGCTGCAGGCAGAGAGCGAGGTGGCATCGATCAACATGCTTTACGGCGCAGGCTGTACGGGCAAACTGGCGTTCACGTCGAGTTCCAGCCCTGGCATTGCACTGATGCAGGAGGGTCTGAGCTACATGGCAGGCAACGAACTGCCGGGTGTTATCGTCAGCGTGGGTCGTGGCGGTCCGGGTCTGGGAACCATCCAGCCAGGTCAGTCCGACTACTTCCAGGCTGTCTATGGCGGCGGGAACGGCGACTACCACCTCATCGTGCTTGCACCGAACAGTGTGCAGGAGATGTGCGACTGCATGGGCAAGGCAAAGGACTTGACGTTCAAGTGGCGTGTACCGGTAATCATCCTGACCGACGGAGTAATCGGACAGATGATGGAGAAGGTGCAGCTGCCGCCCTACACTCCACGCCGCACCGACGAGGAGATCAGCCGCCAGTGTCCATGGGCTACGAACGGCATCGGACTGAAGAACCGAAAGTACAATGCCCTCTCTACCCTGGAGTTCGACCCTCTCGTCATGGAGGAGCGCAACCGCCGGATGGCTGAGAAATACAGCCGCATCGAGGCAGAGGAGGTAGATTACGAACTGTACCGTGCCGACGACGACCCCGAATTCCTCATCGTGGCATACGGCATCTCGTCGCGCGTCAGCATGAAGACCATCGACCTGCTGCGCGAGGAGGGCATCCGCGTGGGCATGCTGCGCCCCAAGACCCTCTGGCCGTTCCCTAACAAACCTATCAGCAAGTTTGCCGAGACAGTGAAGGGCATCCTCTGCGTAGAACAGAGCGAGGGACAGATGGTAAACGACGTGCGCCTTGCCGTCGAGGGACAGACCCACGTATTCCACTACGGCCGTTCGGGCGGTATGATTTCTTCGCCATACGAAGTGATGGACGCCTTCAAGAAGATGGCTCGCGAATGTGTAACTAAAAACTGGCCAAAAGGCTACTGGATGAAGTGAGATGGTCAAAGGTCAAAGGTCTGAGGTTTTGAAAAACAATATAACAATGATAACAAAGGAAGAACTCATACAACCCGAGAACCGCGTTTACGGTAAGCCGGCTCTCATGAACGACACTCCGATGCACTACTGCCCGGGCTGCAGCCACGGACTCGTTCACAAACTCATTGCCGAGATAATCGAAGAGATGGGCATCGAGGAAGATACCATCGCCATCTGTCCCGTGGGCTGCGCAGTATTCGCCTATCGCTACCTCAGTGTCGATTGGATAGAGGCAAGTCACGGACGTGCTCCAGCCTGTGCCACCGCTGCAAAGCGCCTTTGGCCTAAGAAACTCGTCTTCACCTACCAGGGCGACGGCGACATGGCATGCATCGGCACCGGTGAGGCCATCCATGCCATGAACCGCGGCGAGAACATCGCAATGATATTCATCAACAATGCCATCTACGGCATGACGGGCGGACAAATGGCGCCCACCACACTGATGGGCATGAAGACAGCCACCTGTCCCTACGGCCGCCAGGCCGACCTGCACGGCTACCCACTGCACATCACCGACATAGCAGCTACACTCGAGGGCACCTGCTACGTGACGCGCCAGTCAGTCCACACTGTAGCCAACATTCGCAAGACGAAGCGCGCCATTCGCCAGGCATTCGAAAACTCCATGCAAGGAAAGGGCTGCTCCGTGGTCGAAGTGGTCAGCACCTGCGCCAGCGGCTGGAAGAAGACACCTGCAGAGTCGAACAAATGGATGGAAGAGAATATGTTCCCATATTACCCTCTGGGCGACCTTAAAAACACAGCAGAACAATGACAGAAGAAATCATCATATCAGGATTCGGAGGACAGGGAGTCCTCTCCATGGGCAAGATACTTGCCTACGCCGGGATTATGGAAGGCAAAGAAGTGAGCTGGATGCCAGCCTACGGGCCTGAGCAGCGCGGCGGCACCGCCAACGTGACAGTCATCGTGAGCGACCAGTTCATCAGTTCGCCCATAGTCAGTGCCTACGACACGGCCATAGTCCTCAACCAACCCTCCCTCGAGAAGTTTGAACCGCTGGTGAAGCCCGGCGGCTGCATCATCTACGACGGCCACAGCATCATCGCCCCGCCGCGACGCGATGACATCGCCGTCTATCGTATCGACGCCTTGGAAGAGGCAGCCCGTTCGGGCAACAGCAAAATCTTCAACATACTCGTCCTGGGCGGCTACCTGAAGGTGCGCCCCATAGCCACCGTCGAAGACGTAGTGAAGGGTCTGCACAAGGCTCTGCCTGAGCGCCACCACAAACTCATCCCGATGAACGAAGAAGCCATCCGCCGCGGCATGGAAATCATCAAAAAAATGAGCCTGTGAGGAGTTAGGAGTTAGGAGTTAAAGGTTAAAGAAAAAAGGACGTTGACATTCGGTTGTCAACGTCCTTTTTGTTTTTTTAAGACAGAAATTAGAATTTCTTTTGAACATGAATGTCCATGAATTAAACATGAATGCCCATGAATATTTTTGTTGACAAGAATTGCCCATGAATAAAAATATTTCTGTTCCCATTCATGGGCGATTCATGATAATTTCTGCTGAAAAACTCAACGCACCCCGCAGGCTAATTGTCAATTGCCAATTATCAATTCGCTTAGTCTCCTGAATCGAAACCGCCGCCATTATTATCGCCGCCCGGAGTCGGAGTGACAGTGCCGCCGCCCGTGCCAGGGTTATCAGGAGGGCTCAGAGAGCCTCTTGTATCCTCACAGAAGGGCCGCTACCCTATTCTTACATACCTTCATCTTCAGCATTACCTGAGCCACCATAATCGAGAGGGGTCGTAAGACCAGTGGTCGTTACACTCGCCTGCAGAAGGTTTGTCTGAACCTGTATCTTTGCCACTTCTACAGTGGGCTGAATATATTTTTTCTTCATAAGTCTCTTTTTATTTTTTCTTCATTATCACTTCACCACCACTTTCTTTCCGTTCAAAATATAGACGCCCTTTTCAGTTGGCTTGCCTTTCAGGCGAACGCCGCTGAGAGTGTACCAGCCATCATCATTATGCATTATGCATTCTGCATTATGAATTGACGTAGCGGTCTCGTCGTCGAAGTTAAGGTTGAACGACTTGACTTGATTCACATTCAGCAACTGGAAGTAAGCGCGGAAACCCTTCAGATTCTGACCATTTGCGCTTGGGTTTTTCAGAGTGTTACCTGCGGCGAGGAAGAGTATCTTATCCTTGTCTCCTGTCAGAGGGGTCAAGCCGAAAGTGGGCACGAAGCTTATTATGCCATCGAATACCGTTGGAGCAGGAGTACTGCTGACAGTTACGTCATTGAAAGTAGGATTAGCCACCACACTTTCCACCTCCACCAGGTAAGGCTTGCCGGCCTCAATGCTCGATGCGTCGCCAAACGTCAGCGTCAGAGTAGAGCCTTCATCAGTTGCACCAGTAAGTTTCTTCACTGTCCAGCCTGAAGGAATAGGATTAATATCGAACGGCACGGCGAACGTGTTCCAGCTGCCCGTCTGCAGCGTGCGTGTCAGTGTCACGTCCCATGTTCCTCCGTTTGCGGCAAGTGTGCTGATAAGCGTACTGTTGTCGGCATTGTCGGCAAGGCTTTGCGCTTTTGGCACAGGAGTGAACATGGCAGAGTAAGTGACATTCGTGGTCACGACCCCAGGCGTAGGATACCATCCCGTGAATACATAGTTGTACTCCTCGTCCGATGCCTTGGTCGGTACGTCGCCGTCGTAGCTCGGCATCGAGCCGTATGCCACGGTCTCGTCCGTCTCCAGCGTATTGTCGCCGTTCTTCCATGTGACGGTGTTGTCATACTTATCCCACTGGGCATACAACTCCAGGTCGCCGGTCAGCGTCACAGTAGCCATGTCAGCGTATGGCGT
>DEJQ01000003.1 GCA_002353575.1 Prevotellaceae bacterium UBA2744 | reverse complement strand
TTATGATTGAACAAACACTGAACGAGCATTGAACGAGCATTGGACAAGCATTGAACGAGCATTGAACAGACATTGAACGAACACTGAACGGGAATGGTACTTGAGCTATACGGAAGCAGAAGCCGGACCGGAGGAACACTGCAAAGGTAAGGACAGGGTAGGGTGAAATAGCAAAATGCGTACATAATAGCAGCCATATATACACTTTGCTAAATGTTTCCGCCCGCTAATATACGACATTTATTTCTGGTTGCAACACGATTCTCAACTTTATTTCATACCTTCGCAGCCGTAAACTCATTCGGATTATGAAAAACGTATATCTCAGAAGTCTCGTGCCCCTGATGGTGTTTGGCGCAATGCAGGCCCTGAGCGGGGTGCTCCTCGCAAGAGTGGGGGTGAGCACGACGACACTCTCCATCGCCGTGATGCTCGCGGGAGTGCTCACCGTCGCAGTGCTGTGGAAAATCGGAATGGTGCGCCTGAGCCGCCAGATGCTGCAGCACCCCGGCAGCATGGGCTGGAAGGCATCGGTCGTCGCAGCCTTCTCGTGCATCATCGCCGTCGATCTGCTCAGCGAACTGCTGCGACTGCCCGACATCATGGCAGAGCAGTTCATGGACATGGCACACAACTGGTGGGGCATAGCCTCGATAGCTGTCGTGGGGCCCGTGGTCGAGGAATTCGTCTTCCGCGAGGCCATCCTGGGGCAGATGCTCCGCGGCGGAGTGGATAAGTGGAGCGCCGTCGTGCTCAGCGCACTGCTCTTCGGACTCATCCACGGCAACCCCATACAGATTCCCTTCGCCATCGCCGTGGGAATAATCTTCGGACTCATCTACTACCGTATGCGCAACATTGTGCTTACGTCCATCATACACATCGTCAACAACTCGATTGCCGTACTGGAGATGAATTTCCTGGCAGGCGAGTCGGGCAAAATCCGCTACTACGACTACCTGGGACTGGGCACCGAAGTGGGCATCATCCTCGTCTGCCTGCTCATCTGCATCGTTGCAACACGACGGATTGATGCATAATTCATAATGCATAATGCATAATGCATAATTGGCTGCGCAAAGACAGTAACTTAGATTTTTCACTTTTCACTTTTCACTTTTCACTCCCTATGCTTCTCATTCTACTCGGCTATTTCGCACTGCTGCTTATCGTGTCATACCTGTCAGCAGAGCGCGACGACAACGACACATTCTTCCGCGCCGGACGCCAGTCGCCCTGGTGGCTCGTGGCATTCGGCATGATCGGTGCCAGCATCAGCGGACTCACCTTCATCGGCGTGCCCGGATGGGTGATGACCACCGACATGACCTACCTGCAGATGTGCATCGGCTTCATCTTCGGATACGTCTTCGTGGCATTCGTCCTCCTGCCCCTCTACTACAAACTGAACCTCACCTCCATCTACACCTACCTGGAGGTGCGGCTCGGCCGTGCCGGCTACAAGACCGGAGCTGCCTTCTTCATCCTGAGCAAGATGGTAAGCGCCGCAGCCAAGTTCTACATCGTCATACGCATACTGCAGACCTGCATCGCCGACCAGTACGGCATTCCATACGCCCTCACCGCAACACTCACGCTGCTGTTCATCTGGCTCTACACACGCCGCAGCGGAATTCGCTCGCTCGTGTGGACCGACGCCCTGCAGACCTTCATGCTCCTCGCAGCCCTCGTGCTCATCCTGCTACGCGTGTGCAGCATGCTGGAGATGAATCCCGAGGAGGCTTTCACAGCCGTCATGAACGACCCCCACAGCCGCATCTTCGAGTGGGACGACTTCGTCTCGCGGCAGAATTTCTGGAAACAGTTCCTCAGCGGCGTCTTCGTCGTGATTGTGATGACGGGACTCGACCAGGACATGATGCAGAAGAACCTGACCTGCAGCTCCCTGGGTAAGGCACAGCTCAACATGTGCAGCTACGGCGTGCTCTTCCTGCCCGTCAACTTCCTGTTCCTCTCGCTCGGCATCCTCCTGCTCATGCTCTACGGAAAACTCGGCATCGCACTGCCTGCCGCGGGCGACCAGCTGCTCAGCGGCATCATCTTCTCGGGCGTGATGGGCGAGGCAGCCCTCATCTTCTTCACCGTCGGAGTGGTGGCAAGCGCATTCTCCAGTGCCGACAGCGCACTGACCGCACTGACCACATCCTTCTGTGTCGATATGCTGGAACTGGAAAAAGACCAGCGCCTGCAGTTCGAAGCCATACAGCGCAAGGAACGCATCCGAAAGCGAGTCCACATCGGCATGATGGCAGCCTTCCTGCTGCTCACACTCCTCTTCAACGCCATCGGCGGCGGCAGCGTGATGGACCTCATCTACACCCTCGTCGGCTACACCTACGGCCCGCTGCTCGGACTCTTCGCCTTCGGACTGCTCACGAAATGGTCGCCGAAGGGCAGGGGAGTCATCCTGGTGTCGGTGCTCTCCCCCCTGCTGTGTCTGTTTGTTGATTATCTGAGCCAGCAACTCTGGTCGTATAAATTCGGCTACGAGATGTTGCTGTTCAACGGCCTTCTCACCTTCATCGGTCTGTGGCTGCTGCCCCGAAAGCCGTATCGATTCTGAAAGTATAGTTATCCCTGTCGAAATGTATGCCCGGACGGTTGAAATACCTCTCCACCGAACCGTCCCGGCTCAATGACTCGGGCGAACCCGTCGTCAGCCCGTGCTCACGGTCGAGCAGCCACAGCTGGTCGGCTATCTGCAGCGCATGCTCCAGGTCGTGAGTGCTCAGGAAAATAGTCTTGTGCAGCGACTTGGCGAGCCTCTGCAGCAGGAGCATCATCTGAATCTTGCTCGGGTAGTCCAGATATGCCGTGGGCTCGTCGAGAATGATGATCGGAGTCTGCTGAGCCAGCGCCTTCGCTATCATCACCTTCTGGCACTCGCCGTCGGACAGGTGCTGCAGCTTCTTCTCCTGCAGCCACTCGATGCCTACCAGACGGAAACTCTCGCTCACAATCGCCCTGTCCGCTGCCGACAGCCTGCCCCAGAAACCCGTATAGGGACTGCGGCCCATGCTCACCACATCCCATGCCGTCATGTTCCTGATGCCGGAATTGTCCGTCAGTACCACACTGACGAGCTTCGACAACTCACCCTTCGTATAACTGTTCACGTCGCGCCCCATCAGCAATACCTCGCCGCTCAGCGCCGGCTGAAAGGCACACAGAGTGCGCAGCAGGGTAGATTTGCCCGCCCCGTTCGGTCCCAGCACACAAGTCAGCTCGTCGGTCCGCAGCGACGCACTCAGTCCCTTCGACACCACCGCCGCCGCGTGCTTCGCCTTGTAGCCTGTAGTCAACCGACGTATTTCAATCATCGTTTCCATCCAGTTGAGTAAATTATAAGTTAGGAATTAAAAGTGCGCAGCAATTACGCATTATCTGCGCATTATGAATCACGCATTACGCATTATCTACGCATTTTGCATTACTATAAGATACGCATAGTATGCCACCTGCAGGAGCACCATGACGAAACCCTCCATGCGGGTGATGACATACCGTTTCGTGCCCCGGAAACCTATAAACCAGAACATCAGCGCAGCACCCACCTGCACCAGCATATCCACATACGTGATGCCGCTCATCGGCAGAGGATAGACCAGTGCCGAGGCACCCAGAATCAGCAGCGCATTGAACACCACACTGCCCACCACGTTTCCTATAGCCATGGCATTGTCGCCCTTGCGTGCCGCCGTGATGCTCGTGGCAAGTTCCGGTGCCGAAGTGCCGATACTGACAATCGTCAGGGCTATGATGGCATCGCTCACACCCAGCGAACGGGCTATACCCGACGCACCGTCAACCATCAGCTCGCCCCCGCCGATGAGACATGCCAGTCCAACGAGAAACAGCAGAGCCGCCTTCCCGATTACGTTACCCTTC
Organism: Prevotellaceae bacterium UBA2744; assembly: GCA_002353575.1. Lineage (GTDB taxonomy): Bacteria > Bacteroidota > Bacteroidia > Bacteroidales > Bacteroidaceae > Minthosoma. Next base: position 41,919 of record DEJQ01000003.1, on the reverse strand, counting down.
GTCTGCGCCGACAACTTCTGCTCCAGTTCGTCGTCTTCCGCACCCGACTCAGTCAGGCGATTGCGCTTCTTCTCCTTCGTCGCCAGCCACACCGTGTAGTACATAAACATGATGAAGAGACCCATCAGAATCAGGCCGTCGCCGCGCGACAGCGTATTAGAGGTCCCCTCGTCAAACAGATTGTCGGCCAGCAGCACAAGCAGCATGCTCACAGCAAGAGTCATAATCGGAAGGTCGCGCAACACATTGTTCCGGGTCAGCAGAATAGGCGAAATCATCGCCGTGCAGCCGATCATGCCCAATATGTTGAAGATATTACTGCCCACCACATTTCCGATGGCTATGTCCGGACTCTTATGTATGGCTCCGAGCATACTGACTACAAATTCCGGAGCCGAAGTGCCTATGGCAACAATGGTAAGTCCGATGACCAGGGTGGGGATTCCGAAACGGTGAGCTATCCTTGCAGCTCCGTCGGTCAGCCAGTCGGCTCCCTTCACAATAAGGATAAGACCGATGGTGAAATAAACAATGTCGAGAAACAGTTCCATATCTAAGTTCGTAAACAATTACGTAATCGCTGCGAAGGTACGAAGAATTTTACTTACCTTTGCGAGGTTTTTCGATAAAAAGCAGATTGTAATGCCAATGTAACTCAACAATATCATTTAACTACATAACTCAAATACACTATGCGTCATCATATCCTCCTTCTACTCCTCTCCCTCCTTCCCTGCTCCTCGTTTGCCCAGAAAAGAGTGCAGGCATCCATCGGTGCCGACCTCGTCAGCCATTTCATGTGGCGTGGAGAACAGGACGGCAATGCAGCCATCCAGCCGGAATTTGAAGTCCGCTGGCGCGGCTTGTACTTCGGTCTGTGGGGCAGTTACGGTCTCGTAGAGAATAACGGCGAGGACTGGACCATCAACGAACTCGACGTGAACCTGGGCTGGCGATATAAGGGATTCAGCATAGAACTCAGCGACGAATTTGTCACCTGGGGCGACTTCAAACCAAAATATTTCTACTTCAAACGCGGCAGCAACCACGTGCTCGAAGCTAACGTAGGCTACGACTTCGGATTCCTTGAACTGAAGTGGTACACCAACATCAGCGGAACCCTCGAATGTTACGAAGATGAACACGGAAACCTGAAACATGCCTATGCTTCCTACTTCGAAGCCAAAGCCCCGTTCCGCCTGGCAGGTTTCGACTGGGAGGGCACACTCGGCATCGTCCCCTACAATCCACACGGATGGTATGATGGCTGTCACGGATTCTGCATAAACCAATTAGCCATGAAGGTTACCAAGGAAATTCCAATCACCAAGTCGTTCCACCTTCCCATCTATGTTAATCTCATCGCCAATCCTGCCACCGAACGCTTCTACTTCACCTTCGGTCTCCATGTCGGCATAGATTAACTCCCATCTCTCCATCATAGTAACCTGAATCGTCTTAACTACTTCAACTTCTTAACTCCTAAGAGGAATCTGAATCGTCTTAACTACTTAACTCCTCAAACCTGACTGGACACAAAAAAAGGGATACCGACGTATCCCCTACCTTAATAACCTTAAATCTAATACTATGAAAAACACGATGCAAAGGTAGGGCTTTTCTGACTGCCTGCAAGAATTGTGTGCGAAAACATTTTGTTTTTCTCTGTTTTTATGATATAAATCAAGAGAAGTGCTCGGTAACACATGTATTTCTTTCAAAAAAAATCACAAATTATATAATGTATTAAAACAAAAACACCTACCTTCGCATCCGACAAATCGAAAATCACATTGTTTAATACATTATTTATGACAATTATTATGAAAAAGTATCTCATGGCATGCCTCCTTATGGCATTCTCATTCTCTGCCGGATATGCACAGCAGGCAGGCGATATGTTTCGCGATTTCTCTGCAACCTACGATGGTAAGACAACCAAACTGTCCGACTACGTTGGCAAGGGAAAGTACGTTCTCGTAGATTTCTGGGCAAGCTGGTGTCCTCCATGCCGCCGCGAAATTCCAAACCTAATCAAGGTCTATAACAAGTACAAGGGCGAACACTTCACAGTGCTGGGTGTTGCCACATGGGACGAACCCGACGACACTCGCTCGGCCATCACCGAACTGGGCATCAACTATCCTCAGATGCTGAATGCGCAGAAAGCCGGCTCCGATGCCTATGGCATTCAGGGCATCCCCGAGATTATCCTCTTTGCTCCCGACGGACGTATCGTGGCTCGCGGACTTCGTGGCGAAGAAGTCGAGAAGGCAGTCAGCGGCGCAATGGCTACGGCAAAGAAAAGCGTCAAGGCTTCAAAGGTAACCCCGGCTGCCAAGAAGTCTCCATTCAAGAAAGTAAAGGCAAAGAAAAGCAAATAACTCCTCTTACGGAGCCGTATTGTCTTAACTTCTCAACTCCATACATTATTAAAACATCCATGAAAGGAATCGTTCTTGCAGGCGGATCCGGTACCCGTCTCTATCCCATAACAAAAGGAGTCAGCAAACAGCTGCTGCCCATCTTCGACAAACCGATGGTCTATTACCCCATCAGCGTACTCATGCTGGCGGGAATCAAGGAGATACTCATCATATCCACCCCATACGATCTGCCCGGGTTCAAGCGTCTTCTGGGCGATGGCAGCGACTACGGCGTACATTTTGAATATGCCGAACAGCCCTCGCCCGACGGTCTGGCACAGGCATTCATCATCGGTGAGAAGTTCATCGGAGATGATGATGTGTGTCTCGTCTTGGGCGACAACATCTTCCATGGACGCGGTTTCTCGGGTATGCTCCACCAGTGCGTGAAGGATGCCGCAGAGGGCAAGGCCAGCGTATTCGGTTATTGGGTACAGGACCCCGAACGCTATGGCGTGGCAGAATTCGACCGCCAGGGCAACTGCCTCTCCATCGAAGAAAAACCTCAGAAACCCAAATCCAACTATGCCGTCGTGGGACTTTACTTCTATCCCAACAAAGTGGTTGAAATAGCCAAGCACATCAAGCCCAGCGCCCGAGGCGAACTGGAGATTACCACGGTAAACCAGGAGTTCCTCAACGAGCACAACCTCAAGGTGCAACTTCTCGGACGCGGTTTTGCATGGCTCGATACAGGAACACACGATTCTCTTTCTGAAGCCAGCACATTCATCGAGGTCCTCGAAAAGCGAACCGGACTCAAGATAGCCTGTCTCGAAGGCATAGCCTACCTGAAGGGATGGATTACCGCAGAGAAACTACGTGAACTCGCCCAGCCGATGATAAAGAACCAGTACGGGCAGTATCTACTTAAACTTGCCGACACCGAATACTTCGGCGAAAAATCGATTAAGTCCTAACTCTTAACTCCTAAATATGCGCACTCTTTTTGTCATCCTTGTATCATTCATCTCCCTGCTGGCATCAGCCCAGTATCGCGAGACGGTTATTACCGATGCTCCTTTCCCCATGAATCCCATCAAGGAGTTCATCTTCCCAGACAAGGAATTCCCCATAACTAAATATGGTGCCAAGTCCGATGGAAAGTCTCTTTGTACAAAGGCATTCCAACGTGCTATGGCTGCCTGCAGCAAGGCAGGCGGCGGTTATGTAGTGGTGCCCAAGGGCAAGTGGATTACCGGAGCTATCCATTTCAAGTCAAACTGCAACCTGCGTCTCGACGAGGGTGCTGTGGTTGAGTTTACCGACAATCCCAAAGACTACCTTCCTGCTGTCCACACCACATGGGAGGGCGTGGAGTGCTACAACTACTCTCCGCTGGTCTTTGCCTACGAATGTGAAAACGTAGCCATCAGCGGAAAGGGGCGCCTGGCTCCACGTATGGCATACTGGAAGACCTGGTTCACTCGCCCCAAGTCGCATATCGAGGCCACTCGCCGTCTCTACACCTGGTGTTCTGAACTTACACCTATGCAGGAGCGTCAGGTAGCCGACACACTCTCGCGTATGCGTCCTCACCTCATACAGTTCAACCGTTGCAAGAACGTCCTGCTCGAGAACTTCTCCATCCGCGAGAGTCCCTTCTGGACCATACATATATATATGTGCAACGGTGGTATCGCCCGCGGACTTGATGTATATGCCCACGGACACAACAACGACGGAATCGACATCGACATGACGAAGAACTTCCTCGTCGAGAACTGCACCTTCGACCAGGGCGACGATGCCGTAGTTATCAAGGCGGGCCGCAATCAGGATGCATGGCGAATCGACTGTCCGACTGAGAATATCGTAATCCGCAACTGCACCATCAAGAAGGGACACACCCTTCTTGGCATCGGTTCCGAACTCTCCGGCGGCATTCGCAATGTATATATGACCAACTGTACCACACCGGGTAATGTGCTGCGTCTCTACTATGTGAAGACCAACCATCGCCGTGGGGGATTTGTCGAGAATATCTGGTTGCGCGGAGCTAAAGTAAAATACTGCAAGGAGGTCGTCGCACTTGCCACCGACGTGGTGTATCAGTGGAAAGACTTCCCCGACTACGAGACTCGTCTCACTAAGATACAGGGACTCCACATCGAGGACGTTCAGGTTGACTCCTGCGAGAAAGTCATCACCCTCATGGGAGATTCTCGCCTTCCTGCCCGCGACGTAACCATCAAGAACCTCAAGGTCGGCAAATACACCAAAAAGTTCTGTGAAGTGGAAAACGTAGAGAATATTGAATTGTAAACAAACTGAAATAAAACTTTAATTGAGTTTATTGGAATACTAAAAGACAAAACTGGTGCGTTTTGTTTTTGTAGTTCGATAAACTCAATTAAATGTGAATATGATACGACTAATTTATCTTGAATTACTCTGCTTGTGCCTCTTCTCAGCCTGCACAAGCAATGATGATGACAACCTGCGTACAAACCCGGAGACGGGTGCTTCGTCTTCGTCTTCATCATCCTCGGCAACTTCGGCTTCTACACTCGACATCCAGTTCTACACTGGTTCTCTCTCCGAAACCGAAACCCTCCCCGCCGATCCTACACTCGAGGCATACAATGACTACATCGAACTCGATGAAGATTATGCTGCCGGATGGGCAAACGCCATTTATATAGCATATAGTGAGGGAAGTGCTGAGATAACTGGACTTGAAGCTGGCGATGCTGATTTTACAGTCGAACAGACAGGGGCTCACGTGACCATAACAGCTCAGAAAAAAGCCCATTACATTCTCAGCGGTTCTGCATCCGACGGTTCCTTTACAATTGACGGAGCCGAAAAGAAAGCATGGGTGACTCTCAACGGACTCACCCTCAGCAGTACTGACGGTGCCGTAATCAACAAGGTGTCCGATAAACGACTCTATCTCGAACTTGCCGACGGAACTGCCAACACTCTCTCCGACGGTACGGCATCCGACCACAAGGCTACGGTCTTCTCTGCCGGAAAACTTGCTGTCAGCGGTAAGGGTACCCTCACCGTTACTGCCAATTACAAGAACTGCATCCACAGCAGCGACTACATCCGCATCCGTCCCTATACCCGTATGATGCTTTATGCCAATGCAAATAATGGTATAAAAGCAAACGACTCAATTGTCGTCGAGGGCGGCATACTCAACATACAGGTCTCTTCCACAGCAGGCAAAGGCCTTTCATCCGATGGATATGTCAAAATTCGCGGCGGTCGTACTACAGTCATCACATCTGGCGGCGGCACATGGGACTCTGCCGACAACTCTACTTCTGCCTGTGCAGGCATCAAGGCCGACATCGACTACGAGCAGAGTGGGGGAACGGTTTGCCTGAAGAGTACAGGACAAGGAGGCAAGGGACTTTCCACCGATGGCGCTGCATATATTTATAATGGTACGATGCGCATTGCTACCACTGGCAGTAAATACACCTATGGCTCAGGCCGCTCGTCCGACTACACCTCCTCTCCAAAGGGAATCAAAGCCGACGGCAACCTGCTCATCTCCGGTGGCGACATAGCAGTTTCGTCCTCTCAGCATGAGGGTATCGAAAGCAAGGGTACCATCACTGTTTCAGGTGGATATGTTTATGTAAACGCATCTGATGATGCGATGAACTCTGCAGGCAACTTCACCATTTCAGGCGGTTACCTCATGGGGTATTCCACAGGCAACGACGGACTTGACGCCAACGGCAACTTCTACATCCAGGGTGGCACACTACTTGCCATCGGACAGTCATCGCCAGAAGTAGCCCTCGATGCAAACACAGAGGACGGTTGTCAACTCTACGTCACAGACGGTAACCTCGTAGCCATCGGCGGACTTGAAAACGGAGCCAACCTCTCGCAGTCTTGCTACCAGGTATCGTCCTTCAGCCGAGGTGTCAGCTATGCCCTCTACAATGGTTCTGCACTTGCGCTTGCCTTCACGGTGCCTTCAGGCAACATGGGAAGTCCAATGGTTGTATCTACATCCTCTACGCCGACCCTCTCCTCTGGTGTTACCACTTCCGGCACACCCTTCTGGACTGGCTATGGCTATCCTTCAGCCTCCGGCGGTAATACCGTCACACTCTCATCCTATTCAGGTGGCAATGGCGGTATGGGAGGCGGAAACTTTAACCCCGGCGGCGGACCAGGCAGAAGGTAGTTGAAAGTTAGGACTTCGAAAATATAATCATAAAAAATTATTTCAAATTATCTTAAATTATTGTTTTGCAATGAAAAAATCAATTCTCAAGGTAGCATTAGCTGCCGCAGTGGCATTCATTATGCCGACTGCATCCAATGCCCAGCTGGGTGATCTTCTCAAAGGTGCTGCAACAAAAGCAGTAAGCAAGGCAACCGGCAACTCTCAGACTGGTTCTACTATTGCCAACGTACTCACAAGTCTTATCGGCACAGGTAAGGTTAGCGCGTCCAGTCTCGTGGGCACATGGACATACGACAGTCCATGCATCGCTGCGGAATCGTCCAACATCCTCACTCAGGCTGCAGCCACAGCTGCTGCATCTAAAGCGCAGTCACAACTCAACAATGCCCTCACTAAGGCTGGCATCAAAGCTGGAACTATGAAGATTGCGTTTGACGACTGCGGTAAGGCAACCATAACAATAGGTAAGAAGTCAGTTTCTGCCACCTACAAGGTCGAAGGCTCAGATATCCTGCTTACCTTTACAAAAATCAAGAAAACAATAAAGATGAACTGCAAACTCTCTGGCGGAAAACTCCAGCTTGCAATGAAAGCAGACAAACTGCTCACACTCGTCAATGCAGTCTCTTCTACTGCTGCATCGGCAAGTTCTGCACTATCCACACTCAACACGCTCCTAAAGAACGTGAACGGACTCTACGTAGGACTTCAGTTCAGTAAGTAATTCGGTACCCTTGCGGCGTCCGCTCTCATACACACGTCGTATGTCAGCTTCGTTCTGACTCGTGCGACTGATATTCAATGGTTCATCAGGGTATATGAGCATGGCATTTCCCTTTGCCGCCTCAGCCTTGATGAACTCTTTTTGTGCGTTGTACATCAGATAGCGGCGCGACATCGTCTCTGCTATCTTCGGGTATTTCCCCAAAAACAGTTTGAAGAGCAGTGGCAGTTTCGAAGGTTTTTTCTCGTATTCCTCTGGCTGCGTCAGAATTACAATATTCTTCTCGAATCCCTGCTCCTGGGCATACTTCAGCGGGATGCTGTCCGTCATGCCTCCGTCGAGCAGAAGCTTGCCCTCCAATGGTACCGGAGTCGAAACCAGCGGCATCGATGACGATGCCCTAATCCATTCCAGTGCGTCATAGTCGATAGTTTTCAGCTGCTTATACACAGGTTCGCCAGTCACTATATCCGTGCAAACTACATGAAACTCTGTAGGATCCTTCTCGAACGTCTCCTTGTCGAAGATGTCGATTTCCATAGGCACCGTATGGTAGGCAAACTCCGGTCCCAGGATATTTCCCGTCTTCAAAAACGTACGCCACCCCATATACCTTGGTTCGTCCTTCATTGCGATATTATACCTCAGAGCCCTCCCCGGTTGGTGCGACTTATAATTACATCCGAAACAGGCACCAGCCGACACTCCGACTATGCCGTCCACCTTGATGCCTTCCTCCTGCATCATATCCACTATGCCCATCGAGAACATTGTGCGCATACCTCCACCTTCAAGTACAAGTCCTATTTTCATGTGATTATCGTTAAAAACCTTTGGTTTGCAAATATACGAAGTATTTCCTATTCCCAAGCAATACATTCTCCAATTTTCTTTACACTTTTCATTTCGACTTTATAGAAGATGTCTGATTCTATGATTCTGGAAAAGGTGTTTGTGAGATTTGTGCAATTCGTGTTCTGATTTTCATTTTTTCTGACTATTTTTGCAGCGAATTTGATGTGCCTGTCTGATGATGGGCAGTGAAAGTGTATTGAGTATGTATAGTTTGAAGTATAAAGTGACAACGAGTACCTGCGATAGCGAGGGAAGGCTGAAGTTGTATTCTGCTCTGCAGATGATGCAGGACTGTTCGGAGATGTGGATTGATTCGGAACCTGGGGTGAAGAAGTTTTTCACGGAGGAGAATATGGCACAGTTGCTGGCTTCACGACAGGTGGAGGTGGTGAGAGTGCCGAGTTTCAAGGAAGAATTGACGGTGACGACTTCGGTGTATGGAATGAAGCCGATGTTCGGGTTCCGTAATACTTTTATCTATGATGCGGAAGGAAAACCATGCTACCGGACATGGAGCATGGGTGCGTTTGTAGATAGGGCAAACGGAAAACTGAAGCGCGTGAGCGAGGAGATGATTGAGTCGATGACACTGGATCCGCAGCTGGAGATGGAGTATGGCGACCGCAGAATCATCGTGCCGAAGGAAGGTGGGGAACTGCTTGCCCCGATTCAGGTAATGAAGGCTGACATCGATTATAATCGTCATGTGAATAATGCTAATTATATCCGCATGGCGATGGAGTTGCTGCCTGATGGCTTTGAGGTCAGAGGAATGAGAATGGAGTACAGAGTGCCTGCAAAACTGGGCGATGCCCTGACTCCGATGCTTTATCGTATCGCAGATTACAAGATTCTGATTACTCTCTCAATTGGTGATGAGGTTAGCACTATCGTGGAGTTTGACGGCAATCAGTAGAATATCTAAACGACAAAGGTATTATAAATTCCAGACAATTATTATGGTGACAATGATAATTATAGCAGTGGGATGCCTGGCTGTGGGAACGCTGTTGGGTTATCTGTTTGCACATGGAAAGACTGCATCGTTGCAGGCTATGTTTGATATGCTTTCTGACGAGAATGAACGACTGCAGGCAGAGAAGGAACAGATGAAGCAGGAGTATGCCCGGCGGTTGCAAACTGAGAAGGAAGAGTATGCCCAACAACTGCAGGCCGAGAAGGAGGAAAACGAAAGGCAGTTGACTGGTGTGAAGGCTGACTATGCCCAGCAGATGCAGACACTGAGGGAGGAACAGCGAAAGCAGATGGAACAGCAGATCAGTCTGCTGCGCGAACAGATGACGACTGCGAGCGAAAAGATTCTGATACAGAGGTCGGAACAGCTGTCGCAGACAAATCAGGAGCAGCTGGCTGCCATACTGAATCCGCTTCGTACGGAGATTAATCAAATGAAGGAGACCGTGGATAAGAGCGGCAGGGAACATGCTACGTCGATGGAACGACTGGATGCCAGCATAAAGGCCAATATGGAGAAGGCTAATATGCTGTCGGAAAGGGCGGATAGGCTGGCTAATGCCCTGACGGGAGAGAATAAGAGTCAGGGTAATTTCGGAGAACTGCGATTGAGACAACTTCTGGAGGATATGGGGCTGGAAGAGGGCGTGCAGTTTGAAGAACAGACCACGATGAAGGATGAGAACGGACGGGTGATATATGATGCTGAGAATGGTAGCAGAATGATTCCTGACGTGATTTTGCATTTCCCTGATAAACGCGATGTGATAATAGACTCGAAGATGTCGTTCACGGCATGGGTAGACTATCAGAATGCCGAGACGGAGGAACAGAAGAAACTGTGTCTGGATCGTCACATCGCTTCGGTGCGACAGCATGTGAATGAGTTGTCGAGAAAGAATTACACTAAATATATAAAAACGGATAGTTCGCGTCTGGATTTTGTAATCATGTATGTGTTCCAGGAGAGTGCTCTGCAATTGGCACTTGCCAGTGTTCCGACCTTGTGGAAGGAGTCATACGACCAGGGAGTAATTATCTCTGGTAGTCAGAACCTGTATATGATGCTGAGGGTGCTGGAGATGACTTGGAAACAGGTGCGCCAGGTGGAGAACCAACAAAAAATTGTTGAGGCTGCCAATCAGGTGGTGGACCGTGTGCAACTGTTCTACGAACGATTCATGAAGGTGGACGAACAACTGGAGAAAACGCGAAAGGCATTTGACGATGTGAAGACGGTGACTGCCAGCACAGGACCGAGCATTACTGTGGCAGCTGGCAAATTGCTGAAGTATGGTGCCACGGAAAATCCGAAACGCAAGGTGCGATTACCTAAGGAATCAGGAGAGGAGCAGACTATGCTGCCACTCAACGAGGAAGAAGCATAGCAGTTCCTAAGCAGTTCTGAAACTGTACCCCTTTGCTAAAATTCTCGTTTTTCCTTTTTCAGTTTAATTATTATTTATACCTTTGCAACCGAATTGGAGCCGAAGTGGTGGAATGGTAGACACGAGGGACTTAAAATCCCTTGGACATTGCGTCCGTGCGGGTTCGAGCCCCGCCTCCGGTACCACAGAGCAAACGACTTAGAGAAACTCTTTATGGTCGTTTGCTCTTTTTTTGCCGTAGGGATTTCCCCGAAGAATAGGAAAAACATCGGATGAAGTAGGAAAAACACTTATGTATAGGGTTGGGAGATACCATATCTTTGCCATCGTAAACAAGAAACAAATGATGTTTAACCTAAAAAATATATGTAATATGAAAGAGTCAGTTTTCACAATCATCGCAGTTTTAGTTCTTGGTACTACAACAATGCAGGCACAGAGATATGGTGGCAATCGTCAGAATAGAGGTTTCAGAGTAGAAAACGCACAGTACAGCCGTGGAGGTCACCACATGGGTTCTCATGGATCAGTATATTATCAGGGCGGCGGATGTTACGGGGCTCCACGTCGCGAGGTTATAGTAGAACGCCAGTGCAGGCCGTGTCCTCTTCCTCCAGCTCCGGTAAGAGTGGTTCACCACCCAGTGCGTCCAGTACATGTGATACACCGCCCGGCTCCTGTATATGTAGAGCCTGTATGTGTGGAACCGGTTTATGTGGCACCGGCACCAAGACCTGTGGTACACCACTCGTCGGCTGTTGGAATCGTAGCAGGAGCCGTGGTCGGAACAGCAATTGCAGCATTGCTTTGCAACTAAAAAATATTTTCATATCTTTGTGGCAGAAACCAAAAACAACAAGATACTATGAAAGGAATTGTTACAATGCTGTGCCTTCTGGCGGCGATGACCGTGAAGGCGCAGAATCTGCAAAAGGGTGACTATGGATTTTTGTATTGCCACATGTCGGGCGAGGGTGAATGGACTGCCTATGCTTTGAGTCGCGACGGATTGAATTACCACGATTTGATTGATGGAAAGGAAGTGTACGACACAGAGAAACTGTCGGAGATTGAGGGAGGCGCACGCGATGCGTATATCTGCCGCAAGAGCGATTCGGGTGATGGCTACTTGATGGTAACCACTGATATGTCGAACAGAAAGAGCCGTTCGTGGTATAATTACGGAATCAATCTGCTGCGCTCGGATAACCTGACAGACTGGACGGCGAAGACCTTTGACTTCCGTAAGGGTAGCAGCATATTCTGCGACCCGGAGTCCCCCGATGTATATAAGGATTGGAGCACCATAAAACGTGTGTGGGCTCCGCAGATTTTCTGGGATCCGAACTACACATGGGCTGACGGTACGAAGGGGGGATATATGATATACTACTCGATGTGGAATCCAAACGAGGAAGGATACGACCGTATGTACTATAGCTATGCTGACCATTCGTTCACACAACTGACAAAACCACGCATTCTGTTCGACTGGGGATACGCTACTATCGATGCCGACATAAACTATCTTGAGTCGGACTGCATGTATCACATGCTGATAAAGAAGGAAGGCGGACATCCTGGTATTTTTCAGACAAGCAGCTATAGCCTGACTGGTCCGTATCCGGAACCTGACGAGAAGGATTTCGTTAGTTTTGAGGGCAAGAAGAAGTGTGAAGGTAGCAGTGCTTTCAAAATTCCAGGCGAAGAGGGATGGAGAGTGGCATATATACAGTATAGCACGAATCCGAAACAATACAGAATATGTAAGACAGACAGGTATTTGCGTAATTTCCACGACCCGGTAACTATTCAGGGAGTGAAGGCTCCGCAGCATGGATCGTTCATGCGACTGACCAAGGCTGAATATAAGCGACTGGAGGCATGGAGCAAGAAGAAGATGAAGGGGAATAAATAAACGCTTTGACGAAGAGAGAAGGATTTTGGTAAAAACTGCTGATTATTTCCTGTCCGAACTGCAACATGTCGCTGACATATATGGCGATGGACAGTCGGATTATTCCATACATGAGTGCTACAACGAACTGTATCGTGTGTTCAACGAAGCACTCATGTATCTTACTGCAGATAAGCGACTCGACTTCTCGGGTGCCTTCGCACGCCTCACATATATAGCTCAAAGTATGGAACTGCCCGCAGAACTGACGGGCAGGCTGAATGCGTTTCGTGTTAGGGTGAAGAATAAAACTTACGAGAAAATTGGTACTACATCTTTCGACTTCGATCTGAGAGCCGTAACTCTTTTCGTCAAAGTAGCCTACGGACTTGTGGAGTGGAAGAAGGATGATGGCATAGGGTTGGTGAATGATGGAAGAGATGAGAAGAATGATGTGAAGCAGGCTGTGTGCATACGAGTATCAGTGGTTTCATGGGATGCCCATTATATATATTGTACGGCAGATACGGAAGAGGGTACCACGGTAAAGGTGTGCTATGACGATGATTATAATTTCCTTGGCAATTGGAAATATGTTGGTGCGCTGCTTACTAAAGGCGACCAACTGAATCTGGTGAATCCGTATCTGAAAGATGGGGTGTGTCATCCTGAACTCATCATTTTCCAACCGGATTATCTGATTGATATTTCCGCCATAGCGGAGTGTTTTCAACCATTCGGAGCTACTGCCTATTATTATCTATTGAGGAAATTTGAGAAACGCGACCCAACCAAACATATTCTGTTGGGAAATTTTGCCAGTCAGATGTTGGACGAGGAACTGTGGAGCAGGGCTCGACACGCCGAGCGGAAACTATATAAGAAGAGCGTGGCTGATTTTTTCTGCAGAAACAGTCTGGCTATTGCTGCCTGCGCTGACGAAATGAGCGGTTTTCACGATGAGGCACGAAAACAACAAGAGAATATTCGCGAGATACTTGAAACTGCATTTACCGAGGATAGGTACATCGACATTGATAAGATTCTGCTGGAACCATCGTTTTTCTGCGAGATGTTGGGTGTGCAGGGACGTATGGACTTGATGCAGAGCGACTATAAGGTGCTTATGGAGCAGAAGTCTGGAAAAAAGGATTTTAATACCAACGGACACGTAGAGAAGCACTACTGCCAGATGTTGCTCTACTTGGCTCTGCTGCATTATAATTTCAAACTGAAGAACGAAGATATTTCCTGTTTCCTGTTGTATTCGAAGTATCCCGACGGACTGATAAAGGAAGCCCCTGCACCGAAACTGCTGTTCGAAATTCTGAGGGTTAGGAATCAAATTACTTGGATGGAGTTCTATTGTAGCAGGGGAGGTGCACATCTGTTAGAACACTTGACTATAGACAAGATAAATGTCAGGGGACTGAGTGATACCTTTACGAGAACTTATCTCTTGTCCCCGCTGGAAAAGATCCTGAGAACTATCCAAACGGCCACGGATGTGGAGAAGGCTTATTTCCTTCGTATGTTTACTTTCGTGCAGAGGGAACACGTGCTGTCGAAGATCGGTAATTCGCAGAAAGAAGCCAGTGGATTGAGTGCCATGTGGAATTGTACGCTGGACGAAAAACGACTGGCAGGTAACATCTTCTATAATCTGAGAATACTGAATACTACCCGCGACACAGTAGAACTGCTTACTACGGCTGATGATGGGGATTACCTGCCGAACTTTCGCGTGGGCGATGTGGTGGTACTGTATAAATATCGCAAAGATACTATTCCTGACGTAAGGCGAGGAATGGTGTTCCGTGCGTCAATAGCTGAAATCACAACCGATACACTGCGTTTGCAGTTGCGAGCCCCGCAGAGCAATGCGGTTGTATTCCGACAGGATGATGACACCATGTGGGCTGTAGAACATGACTTCATAGAGTCTTCCTATGGCAGTATATACCGTTCGCTTTTCGCTTTTCTGAACGCAGAAAAAGACAGACGCGACCTGTTGTTGGGACAACGGAAGGCTACAGCAGATGACTATCAGCTGCTGATTGGTCCGCCTGGAACTGGAAAGACCAGTTTCGGCCTGATGCGGCAACTACGTGAAGAACTGGCAGATACGAATCATTCTGTGCTGTTGTTATCATACACCAATAGGGCTGTGGATGAGATCTGTTCTAAATTAGTGAAGGACGGACTGGATTTCATCCGTATCGGAAGCTTACTGTCGTGTCCTGATGTGTATAAACCATATATGCTGGAAAATAAGGTCGCTGAGTGTGAAAATGTTCATTTGATTCGCCATATGCTCATGTCGGCAAGAATAGTAGTCGGAACTACTACTTCTATCACTTCGCATCAGGAAATTCTATCCATGAGATATTTCTCGCTTGCTATCATCGATGAGGCTTCGCAGATTTTGGAACCTCACCTGCTTGGTATCATGTCGGCTAAGTGTGGAGAAAAAAGCAGCATCCTCAGGTTTTATTTTATCGGTGACCATAAACAACTGCCGGCAGTGGTGCAGCAGACAGAAGAGGAATCGGTTGTAGAACTGCCCCTCCTCAACCGCATAGGACTGACGAATTGCAGGAATTCACTGTTCGAACGCTTGCTCAGAATCAGTCCGCCGGAACTCGTGGAACGTTTTACTCGTCAGGGACGAATGCACCGCGACGTGGCTCAGTTTGCATGCGACCATTTCTACGATGGCAGATTGAATACTATTCCCTTGCCGCATCAGGAACAGCCATTGTCTTTTACGCATTATTATAATATAGAAGGGGAGAAGGGGCAGAGCAAGATTGGGATGGAAGAACTGTTGGCTACCCATAGAATAGCCTTTGTTAATGTACCGCGTCCGCAGCACAGTCCCTCGGCAAAGGTAAATCTTCCGGAAGCAGAACTCATTGCTGAGGCCATAGTAGCTGTGTATAATCTGTATAGACAGAGTGGTAAGGATTTCTCCTCAACACAGAGTGTTGGAGTGATAGTGCCGTACAGAAATCAGATAGCAACTGTTCGTCGTGCTATAGAACAAAAAGCCGGTGTAGGTTTCTTTGATGACATAACCATCGACACGGTGGAACGCTATCAGGGCAGTGAACGTGATGTAATCATCTATGGGTTTACTGTACAGTATGAATACCAGTTGGATTTCCTTACTAATAACTGCTTTGAGGAGAGCGGAGCTGTGATTGACCGTAAACTGAATGTAGCTTTGACGCGGGCTCGTGAACAGATGCTGCTGATTGGCAATAAAGAACTGCTCTCTCGAAATGAAATATTCAAGGCCCTGATAGAGCAGACTGAAGTGAGTCTGGGGAAATAAAAAAAGACATCGGATTTGATGTCTTCTTAGTTGCGGGAGGGGGACTCGAACCTCCGACCTCCAGGTTATGAGCCTGGCGAGCTACCAACTGCTCCATCCCGCGATTTTCGTTTGCGGGTGCAAAGGTACGATTAAGTGAGCGAAATACAAAATAAAAAAGGAACTTTTTTGTTTTTATTTCCGAACGTGAGTACCTTCGACGCAGTCAAAGGTTCTAGATTAAGTGAGCGAAATACAAAATAAAAAAGGAACTTTTTTTGTTTTTATTTCCGAACGCGAGTACCTTCGACGCAGTCAAAGGTCAGAAATGTGTAAAAATAAATTCATGAATTTTAATTTTTTTACTGATATAGTCGTAACTTTGTCGAAAATGTAAAAACTGATAACTGAAAATGAAACAGAAACAAAATATAAAACCAGCCCTGGTACTTTTGGCGTGTGCATGTATGTGTGGTGTACTTTATTTTGCTACATCACTGAAGAATTGTTCAGGTACTGACCGACAGAGTCAGGATAAGTGGAGCGGAGTGAATGCTGATGACAGTTATGTGACTGGTGGAACTGCAGAGAATACTCAGTCGGTTGCAGAGTCTGAAACTTTCGTTGCAGAGCCAACTCCATCGTCTTCGGATGCAGAGGCTGAGGCTCCAAGCGTGGGACTCTCACAAGTCGTGTATGAAAAACTTGAACAACCTGCTCCCATTGACAAGAAACCGGAGTTTCTGTTGTTTAAGTCTGCTTTCATAATCAGTTATAACCTTACTACCCATTGTCCGAATTATGTGGCTTGGCACCTGACGGCAGGTCGTACAAGAGGTAATGCAAAACGTGGTGATTATGCTGAGGATATGGTGTTAGCAGAGGGTAGTCGAGTCACTCCGTTTGACTACTCTCGCTCCGGTTACGATCGGGGACATATGTGTCCTGCGGGTGATAATAAGAATGATGAACAGGCAATGTCTGAGTCATTCATGATGACAAATATCTGTCCGCAAGATCATGATTTGAATTCCGGATGGTGGAATGATCTTGAAATACGTTGTCGCGAATGGGCAAATGATGGTGCTGACCTTTACATTGTTTGTGGACCGATTTTTGATTCTACCTCCCCAAAGAAAATAGGGTCAAGAAAGAATGTCAGGATTTCTGTTCCCGACCGTTTCTTCAAAGTAATCTTGATGATGGGCAATGCGCCCAAAGCAATTGGTTTCATTGTTCCAAACCTCGACCTGCACGAATCGCTCAGCAAGTATGCTGTACCTGTGGATAGGGTAGAGAAGGTTACAGGTATAGATTTCTATCCTAACCTGCCAGATGGCTTGGAGAGGAAAGTGGAACGTGATTGCAAACCGGTTGACTGGAAGTTATAGGAGTTTTTCGAGTTCTTCGCTCAGTGTAGTCCAGCGGTCTTCTGCCTCTTCCAACTGATGTTTAAGTTCGAAGTATTTATTCAGCAGTTGTGAGTCGCGAGCGCCCTCTGGTGTAGCAAGAATTGTCTCTGCTTCTTTGATGATTTTTTCCAGACGTGTCACTTCCGCTTCTGCCTCAGCCACATCTTTTTCGGCCTTGCGCACAAGTTTGTTGTGTGCTTTTTGGTCCGCATAACTCATTTGTGGCTTTTGTTTTTCTGACGATTTATCTGCTGCTTGCCCAGTGGGTTTATTGTTGTCTGCCGTCTTCTTGTTGTCTGCGGGCTTAATTGTAGCAGTAGGACTGCCGCTGCTACTCATATTCTGTCCCAGTTCGCTGAGACTCTCAATCTGTTTCTTCTGTAGGAAATCGTAAATACCACCAATGTGTTCACGTACTACCCCTCCGCCAAATTCATATACTTTCTCCACTAAACCGTCGAGGAAGTCGCGGTCGTGGGAGACGATAATAGCAGTTCCGTCGAAGTCTCTTATGGCTTGTTTCAATACATCCTTCGACTGCATGTCGAGGTGGTTGGTAGGTTCGTCTAGAATAAGCAGGTTTACGGGTTCTAGCAGAAGCCTTATCATTGCAAGACGACTACGCTCTCCACCGCTCAATACCTTCACATATTTATCGCTGGCCTCGCCGCCGAACATGAATGCACCGAGGATGTCACGAATCTTCAGACGGATGTCTCCGCGTGCTACACGGTCGATGGTTTCGAATACTGTCTGATTACCGTCAAGCAACTGTGCCTGGTTCTGTGCAAAGTACCCAATCTGTACGTTGTGGCCCACTTTTAGTTCACCCTCGAATGGTATCTCACCCATGATACATTTCACGAGTGTTGACTTACCCTCTCCGTTGTTTCCAACGAAAGCTACTTTTTCACCACGTTTGATGGTCAGGTTGACATCGTGGAATATCTGGCGATTGTAACTCTTTGCTACATCTTTGCAGATGATTGGGTAGTCGCCTGAACGCAGGCAAGGTGGAAACTTCAGATGCAACTGAGAGGTGTCTATCTCGTCGATCTCGATAGGTACTATCTTTTCCAGCTGTTTGATGCGTGACTGCACTTGATTGGATTTCGTCGGCTTGTATCTAAAAGTTTCAATAAAGGCTTTTATATCCGCAATCTCTTTCTGCTGATTCTCGTAAGCACGAATCTGCGCTTCGCGTCGTTCAGCTCTGAGTTTTACGTATTCGTCGTACTTAACCTTGTAGTCGTTGATGCGGTGACAACTGATTTCGATAGTTCGGTTAGTCACATTATTTATAAATGCACGGTCGTGGCTGACAAGAACTACGGCATTTGCACGGCTCTGCAGGAACTGCTCAAGCCATTGTATAGACCCTATGTCGAGGTGGTTTGTAGGCTCGTCGAGCAGTAGAAGATCTGGTTTGAGCATAAGCAGTTTTGCCAGTTCTATACGCATTCGCCATCCACCGGAGAATTCCTTCGTCGGACGGTTGAAGTCGCTGTGCTGGAATCCCAGTCCGATAAGTGTTCGTTCCATTTCGGCTTGGTAGTTTTCACCTCCTATCATTGTGTAATGATCATTCTCATGAGTGAATTTTTCGACCAGTTGCATATATTCCTCACTTTCGTAGTCGGTACGTTCGCTGAGTTGCCGATTCAGATCGTCGAGATGTTCCTTCAACTTTGTGATATGTGAAAAGGCTGTCTCAGCCTCTTCGAGCACTGTGCGTTCGTCGCTCAGCACCATCACCTGCGGCAGATAACCTATGGTGATGTCTTTCTGGCGGGCTACCTCTCCACTGGTGGGCTGTTGCAGTCCGGCTATAATCTTGAGCATGGTGGACTTTCCGGCACCATTTTTTCCTACTAAAGCTATGCGGTCTTTGGGGCTGATCACGAAGTTCACATCCGTAAACAAGGGTTCTGCTCCAAATTCAACTTTTAAATTGTTTATCGAAACCATGAATTTTAAAATATGCGCGAAGTTACGAGAAAAGTATGAAAATATAAGTTACAACATGTGAAAAAAGCAATAAATACTTGCATACATCCGTTTTTATGTATAAATTAGCAACGTTTTCAAGCTAATACTATGAATAAAAATTATTACTGTGTAATCCTTGCAGGTGGAGCTGGAACTCGTATCTGGCCGGTGAGCCGTCAGAATAAACCAAAGCAGTTTATCGATTTGTTGGGTACGGGCGAAACTCTTTTACAGACTACATTCAATCGGTATAAGAAGTTTATTGACGTGGAGAATATCCTTGTCACAACTAATCTGGAATATGCGGATATGGTGCGCGAGCAACTTCCTGAATTGTCAGATGACAACCTGATGCTCGAACCTATCCGACGCAACACGGTTCCTCCTGTCACTTGGGCCTCAGCCGAGGTGGCAAGGAGAAATCCCAACGGAGTATTAATCGTCACACCGAGCGACCAGAATATCACCGATAAGGAGAATGGTGTGTTCTCCGATGAAATCCTTCAGGGACTTGACTATGCTCATCGTCATCAGCGATTGCTCACTCTGGGTGTGAAGCCAACCAGACCGGAGACTGCTTATGGCTATATTCAGATGTCAGCCAAGATGGCTCCCAATATCTTTACTGTTCAGACATTTACCGAAAAACCGCAAGAAGACTTCGCCCGTATATTTTTCGAGAGTGGTGAGTTCCTTTGGAATTCCGGAATATATATATGGTCGGCAAAAGCTTTCCTCAAAGCCATTAAGGAGGTCTCGGGATATTACAATGAGATTATCGAAGACCTGCGAGTACACTACCCTACAAGTACTAATATTAAAGATATAGTATTCGATTTGTATTCAAAGCTTCCACATATGGCTTTGGAGCAGACTGTACTGGAGAAGGTAGAAAATGTAGATGTTATGCTTTGTCATTTCGGGTGGGCCGACCTCGGTACGTGGGAGAGTGTGTTTAACTACATGGATAAAGACGGTCAGGGTAATGCCCTTGTCAACAACTCGAAGGCTGTGCTCAATGATTGCAATAATTGTCTTGTGCGTCTGCCTGACGGTCATGTAGCTGTGTTGCAGGGACTCTCCGATTACGTAATCGTAGAGGAGGGTAATGTGATTCTCGTTTGCAAACGAGATGCCCAAAACATTATACGCAGTTTCGTGAATTCCGCACAACTTGACCTCGGCGACGAATACGTTTAGCGATTCGATTAAAGGTTATTGGCCGTAGATTATTTACACTTCTAACTTTACAACAATTTATCTATATTGTCCTCTAACGACCCTTTCATGAAGTCGGAACGGAGGACAATTTCGTTTTCGCGGTTTATAAGGAAGAAAGTGGGTACGGAACTGACGGCATAGGCATTTGTTGCCAGTCCGTTCGTTTCGTGTACAGATATCCAGGGCAGATATTCTACGGATGATTTCCAGAAATGAATGTCATCGTCGAGTCCTACCTGGTAGATCTCGAATCCGCGACTGGAATATTTTTCGTATAGTGTACGCAACATACGGGTCCTTTCCGGTGAATCGGGAGTTCCGAACACTGTGAAGTCGAGCAGGACAACCTTCCCCTTGAGCGAAGTCAGCTTGTGAATCTTATTTTTTATGTCTGGCAGTTCTACATCGATGATACCTGTCTCTTCAATAGCCTTTCCGCCTATGCTCTTAATGTGTTCAACCTTCTTCGTGGCAGTGTTGTCGAGTCCTTTGATAGCAGCATTGCAAATTTGAATGGTACGTTCTGCATCAGGGTAGTAACAATCCCATGCGGTAGCCACTGCGGCATATGCTTTCACATCGTTGCGGTCGGTCAGCGGATTAAACAAAAACCATGTTGCCTGAAGGTCGGTGAGCGATTGACATACGGCATAGTATGCAGCGGCACTGGCAGCATTCGGGTATATGTATTTCTCCTTTATTGTTTCCTTGTGGGCAGAAATTAGCGTGTTGATACTATCTACGATGTCCCCGGGGAACATATCCTTGTTTTTCTCCAGTGCAACAATCTGGTTTTGTAGCTTTAACTGCATCCCATACATTTCCTTGATTTTTTTTGAACTCTCATTCCCCTCAACTTTGTAGTCAGTACTGAAATCGGGTAGGGCTGCGGTGATGGTAATCTGTTCTGTGCTGTCGATTGAGAACGGTATGCGTTCGTTGCCTATTCTCAGATTATAGAACTCTGGACTTTCTTTGGGCACTTCTACCGAAAATGCAAATTCACCGTCTGCTTTCAAACGTATCGAATCCAGCGTTTTTATGCCTTCGAGAGTGTTGGCTTCGATATACAAAATCGAGTCTGTTGCATTATCGATTTCTCCACTTACATTATGAGTTTTGTTCCCGCTACAGGCATTTAAAATTCCTGCGATTGCTATAAAAAATGTTATTTTATTCATTTTGCTGCGTTATTTTGATGCAAAATTACAATATATTAATGGAATTTGGGTAACTTTGTGCGATTTTTCGTGTTTTTTTGCACGAGTTTAGATGTTTTTATTCCAATAAATTATTAAGATGAACGTAATTACAAAGAAAGTCTCACTGCCTGATGGACGTGAAATTAGCATTGAGACAGGAAAGCTCGCAAAACAAGCGGATGGTGCAGTTATGCTCCGCATGGGCAATACTATGCTCCTCGCCACTGTTTGTGCAGCTAAAGATGCAGTACCAGGAACAGATTTTATGCCACTCCAGGTAGAGTATCGTGAAAAGTATGCGGCTAATGGTCGTTTCCCTGGAGGTTTTACAAAGCGCGAAGGCAAAGCAAGCGACGAGGAGATCCTTACCTGTCGTCTTGTTGACCGTGCACTCCGCCCTCTGTTCCCATCCAATTATCATGCAGAGGTTTATGTCAACGTCATGCTGTTCTCAGCAGACGGTATAGATATGCCCGATGCCTTAGCTGGTTTTGCTGCCAGTGCAGCTCTTGCTTGTTCTGATATTCCTTTCGATGGACCAATCTCAGAAGTTCGTGTAGCTCGTATCAACGGACAGTTCGTAATCAACCCTACTTTCGAGCAACTCAAGCAGGCTGATATGGACCTTATGGTAGGTGCTACCGAGGAAAATATCATGATGGTTGAGGGTGAAATGAAGGAAGTAAGCGAACAGGATCTGCTCGAAGCTCTCAAGGCTGCTCATGCTGCTATTAAACCACAGTGCCAGTTGCAGAAGGAACTGATGAAGGAACTTGGTACCGACGTGAAGCGTGAATACTGCCACGAAGTGAATGATGACGAACTGAAGGCTGACCTCACAGCCAAGTGTTACCAGCCGGCTTACGACGTAACTAAGCAGGCTCTTGAGAAGCACGCTCGCGCAGAGGCTTTCGAGAAAATTCGCGAAGACTACAAGGAGGCTTATGCTGCTGCACATACCGACCTCTCAGAGGAAGAACTCGAAGAGAAGTACGCACTCGTTGACCGCTACTACCATGATGTAGAGCGCGATGCTATGCGTCGTTGCATCCTTGACGAAGGTATCCGTCTCGATGGTCGTAAGACAACAGACATCCGTCCTATTTGGTGCGAAGTAGAACCACTGCCTGGACCTCACGGATCTGCTATCTTCACTCGTGGTGAGACACAAGCCCTTGCTACTGTAACCCTCGGAACAAAACTCGACGAGAAACTTGTTGACGGTGCCCTCGAACGCTACTACATGAAGTTCCTCCTTCACTATAACTTCCCGCCATTCTCAACTGGTGAGGCAAAGGCACAGCGTGGTGTGGGTCGTCGCGAAATCGGTCACGGTCACCTCGCTTGGCGTGGTATCAAGGGACAGATTCCTGAGGATTATCCTTACACTATCCGTGTGGTTAGTGATATTCTCGAGTCTAACGGTTCTTCTTCTATGGCAACTACTTGTGCCGGAACCCTCGCGCTGATGGATGCCGGTGTGCCAATCAAGAATCCTGTAGCTGGTATTGCAATGGGACTTATCAAGAATCCTGGTGAAGAGAAGTATGCCATCCTGAGCGATATCCTTGGTGATGAAGACCACCTGGGAGATATGGACTTCAAGACTACTGGTACAAAGAACGGTCTTACAGCTACCCAGATGGATATCAAGTGCGACGGTCTGTCATACGAGATTCTCGAAAAGGCTCTTATGCAGGCAAAGGCAGGTCGTGAACATATCATGGGCGAGATGATGAAGACTATCTCTGCTCCACGTCCGGAACTCAAGCCACACGTTCCACGCATCGAACAGATTATCATCCCTAAGGAGTTTATCGGTGCCGTAATCGGTCCTGGTGGTAAGATTATCCAGCAGATTCAGGAAGACACTCAGACTGTCATTACTATCGACGAAGAAGACGGTGTAGGAAAGGTTCAGATCTCTGCTCCTGGTCGCGACGCCATCGAGGCAGCCCTTGCAAAGATCAAGGCTATCGTTGCAGTTCCTGAGGTAGGCGAGGTCTATAAGGCTAAGGTGCGCAGCATCATGCCTTACGGATGTTTCGTTGAGTTCCTCCCTGGCAAGGAGGGTCTGCTCCACATCAGCGAAATCGACTGGAAGCGTCTTGAGACAGTGGAAGAGGCTGGTATCAGTGAGGGTGACGAAATCGAAGTCAAACTCATCGATATTGACCAGAAGACTGGTAAGTTCAAACTCAGCCACCGTGTGCTGATTGAAAAACCGGAAGGCTATACCGAGCGTCCACAGCGTGAACGTCGCGAACGCCCACAGCGCGAACGCGGTCCACGTCGCGAAGGCAGCAATCGTCATCATGATCACGCAGCAGGTAATGAAGCTCCTGCTGACAATGGTGATGTGGCAAGCGCACTCGATGATCTCTTGAAGTAATATATTATAAATAATTGTGAGCCAAGTTTAGTTGTCTTTTTAGGTAACTTCTTTGGCTCACCTTTTTTGTTATGAAAGATTCTGCAATTATTCTCTCAGGCGGTATGGATTCCGTAACCATGCTCTACGAGTATGCTGCCGACATTGCTTTGGCCATTTCCTTCGACTATGGTTCAAACCACAACGCACAGGAGCTTCCTTTGGCTCAGTACCACTGTCAGCAGCTTGGCATACGTCATATCACTATCCCGCTGAGTTTTATGCCTAAGTATTTTCGTTCCTCTCTCCTCGCAGGGGCTGATGCCATTCCCGAGGGTAACTACTCAGCCGATAACATGGCGAGCACTGTAGTGCCTTTTCGCAACGGCATTATGCTTGCCATCGCATGCGGTATAGCTGAGAGCAACGGACTCCGACGTGTTATGATTGCTAATCATACTGGTGATCATAATATATATCCCGACTGCCGTTCTTCATTCATCGATGCTATGTCGAGTGCCATGTCAAACGGCACCGATACGAATGTGACTGTATGGGCACCATATACAAATATTACAAAAGGTGAGATAGCCAGCCACGGTAAGGCTCTTGGAATTGACTACAGCAAGACATGGTCGTGCTATAAGGGCGGAAAAATCCATTGTGGCAAGTGTGCCACCTGCATCGAGCGCAAAGAAGCGCTTCAATCCGCTGGCATACAGGATACAACAAAATACGAGAGCTGATCGCTCTCGTATTTTTTGTTTACTTCACCAGGTTTCCCAGTATGTCTCTTGTCAGCTCCTTGGTTATTGTTCTGGTAGCGGCACTGGTAGCATTCTTTACTACCCGTCCCGTCTTCGATGTGCGCGACTTAGTCTTCTTGCCTGTTACCTTATCGCTTACGTAAGAACCTAAGATTGCTGCAAGGGTTGAAGTGACGGCGGTGAGCACAGCTTTCAGCACCTTACCCATGAATCCGCTTTTCTTGCTCTTTTCCTCTGTCTTCTGCTGGGTTTCTGCTTCAGCTTCGTTTGCTTCCATCTCAGCCTGTTCTGCTACAGCCTTTTCGCTTTCTGCCAGAAGTACCTCAAACGCACTCTCGCGGTCTATTGCATTGTCATACTTCCCATATATGCGACTTTGCTTGATGGCATCCAGTCGCTGTCCCTCTGTGATTGCACCTATCTGTGACAGGGGGAACAGTACCTTCGCGCGTTCAACCATCTGTGGAGCTCCTTTCTCATCGAGGAAACTTACCAGTGCCTCACCCGTTTCCAGATTCATGATTGCTTCATCAGTCTTGAACTTCGGGTTGGCGCGGAACGTATCTGCAGCGGTCTTCACAGCCTTCTGGTCTTTCGGTGTGTAAGCTCTCAGGGCATGCTGTACGCGGTTGCCCAGTTGTCCCAGAATATTCTCAGGGATATCAGTTGGGCTCTGTGTGATGAAGTAGATGCCCACACCCTTTGAACGAATCAGTCTTATTACCTGTTCTATTTTGTCGAGCAGAGCCTTCGACGTACCTTCAAACAGCATATGTGCCTCGTCGAAGAAGAATACCAGTTTCGGGTAGTCCAAATCGCCTACTTCGGGTAGGGTGGAGTAAAGTTCTGAAAGCAGCCACAACAGGAAGGTGGAATACAACTTTGGCTGCATCATCAGTTTGTCTGCAGCCAGTACGCTCATCACTCCCTTGCCGCCTTCGGTCTGTATCAGATCGTAGATGTCAAATGCGGGTTCTCCGAAGAACTTGTCCGCACCTTGATTTTCCAGTTGCAGCAGTGCCCTCTGTATGGCTCCCACTGATGCTGTGCTTACATTTCCGTATTTCGATGTGTATTCCTTTGCGTGTTTTGCCACATAGTCGAGCATCGCCCTCAGGTCTTTCATGTCTATGAGCAGCAGCCCGCGCTCGTCAGCTATGCGGAACACGATATTCAGCACTCCGTCCTGTGTCTCGTTCAGGTCGAGCAGTCGTGAAATCAGCTGCGGTCCCATCTGCGATATGGTTGCACGCATCGGATGTCCCTGTTCGCCATACACATCGTAGAATCGTACCGGACAGGGCTGGAACTCAGGATTCTCCACGCCGAACTCAGGCATTCGTTTCTCTATGAATCCGCTCATCTTTCCTGCTTGCGAAATACCACTCAGGTCTCCCTTCATGTCTGCCATGAAACATGGTACGCCTGCCTGGCAGAAGGTCTCTGCCATTACCTGTAGCGACACTGTCTTTCCGGTACCTGTCGCACCGGCAATGAGTCCGTGTCTGTTTGCCATTTTACCACATATCGACAAGGCTCCTGCCTCGCTATGTGCTATGTATAGTCCTCTTTCTTTCTCGTACATAATTATATATAATTAAAAGTTTACTCCAAGATTCAAAAACAGACATCCGTTGTGGGTCACGTCGAAGTCGTCCTTGCCTATGTTAGCCAGTCCGAAGTCATATCCCAGTTCTACGTATGCCAGGTCGTAGCAGAATCCGCAACCGAAGCGCAGGCCGGCATCAAACCTGCGGAATGTGTGGTCGTTGTTCGAGAATGAACCATATGCATTTCTGTCTTTGAAGTTCTTGATCTTACCTCCCAGTCCCAGTCCGAAGTATCCTCCTAAGAAGGGCTGGAATCTCATGTGGTCATCCACTGCGAGACTGTATTTCACTATGAGTGGCAGTTGCAGATACCCCAGGTTGAAATTGAACTTAGCCCTCGTCCCGTCTGTCATCGTCACATATCCCCTGCCACCTTTCTGCACGAAAGTCAAACCGCTCTCCACCAGTATCGGAGCCGACTCTGTTACCTGCACGCCTACAATGGCACCAAAACTCAGTCCCGCCTTCATGCTGCCGCCGTTAAGCATCGGGTCATCACTGTTTACGAATGCAAATGCCGGACCTATTCTGAATCCGAAATATACGGGTGAAGTACGATTGCCGAACATACTCGACTCGCTCGTCTCGGCTTTGCCCAGTCCCGAATACTTGCCCTGAGCATGCAAACCTGTCATGACCATCAGACACAGACAAAACAGAATAATCTTATTTTTCATTTTTGCATAGTATTATATTTATTATGCGAAGATACGGGTCTGCGAGAATAATACAAAATAAATTCCCGTTTATTTTCTTTACTTCAATTCCTTATGACTACATTTTTGTTCCGTTTTTTCTAATAGAGATGTGTATAAATGTGAAAAGTTCCGTATTTTTGCATCGCAAACATTTTTAGTCGATACCACAATGAAAAAACTATCATTCTTCTATTTGCTTTTCATGGCAGTACTGTCGCTTGCAGCCCAGGATATTGATACGAGTCTTTCTCGTCATGACTTTTTCTATGCCGGACAGAGTAAACGTATGCGTATGTTCATCGTCAAGGACGGACAACTCAGTTGGTCTTACGACAATGCCTTGCGTGATGCATCCGAACGTCTTCGCGGAGAAATCAGCGATGCCATCCTCATGACCGACGGACACATTCTTATGGCTCATCAATATGGTGTGGCAGAACTGGATAAGTCCGGCAGTATAGTGTGGAATTATAGTGCTCCGCAAGGCTCTGAGATTCATACTGTGCAACCTATCGGTCGCTCTCATGTGGTATTTGTGCAGAACAGAAAACCTGCCAAGTGTGTGGTGATGGCAATACCGTCAAGGCAGATTGTCCGTGAATTTGAATTGCCAACCAACGAGAAGGGGTCTGTACACGGACAGTTCCGCAATGCCCGTCTTACCTCACGTGGTACCCTGCTCATTGCAAATATGGCTATGGGCTGCATTCACGAATTTAACTCCACAGGACAGGAGGTTGACCGTTGGACGGGCTTCTTGCCATGGTCTGTACAGGAGATGCCTAAGGGAACCATCCTCGTCACCGGCCGCAAGGGACTCCTGCAGGAGATAGACCGCCAGGGGCATGTGCTGTGGCAAACGAACACTGTTGATTTCGGTGTCACTCAACCACAGAAGACTGTACGTCTGAAGAATGGCAATCATATCGTGAATAACTGGTACAACGAATGGAACAAAACTCCAATGGATACTCTCAACGCGCCGGTTCAGGCGGTCGAGATAGACCGCCAGGGCAGGGTAGTGTGGCAACTCCGTGCATGGCAGTCGCCTGACCTGGGGCCTTCAACTACCATACAGTTGCTCAGCGATGCCGTCAAGCGCGAACGCCTTTTCTTCGGTGAGTTCAATCCGCAGTCTCCTAAGCTCTTCCTCGGTCCCAACGAACCTTTAGGCAAGGGACGTGGCATACACCCTGGACGTGTGGCATGGGTACACTCGCCAGGTGTGGCTACATGGGACGGGCACACAGGACTCTGGGTAGAAGATCGTTGGAACAATCAGCAGAAGGCTGATGCAATGATACCCGAGGCACTCATGCAGTTGACTGGCGAGAAGTCTGCTGGGAAAGCATGGAACGCCCTCTTCCGTCATTTCAATCGTGAACACGGACGTGGCAACCGTGGGTATAGGCAGGGCGAAACGATAGCCGTAAAACTGAATCTCAATAATGCCATCACCCATCACGATACCATAGAACTGAATTCCTCTCCTTTCGTCACACTGGCTCTTGTACGCTCTATGGTCATCGATGCAGGAGTCCGTCAGCAGGACATCGTACTCTGCGAACCCTCACGTGCCATAACCGACAGCATATATAATAAGGTTCATCGTGCCTTCCCTCAGGTACGCTTCATTGATAATATCGGAGGTGACGGACGTGAGAAGTGCGAGTACTATCCCGATCAGATTACATATTCTGCAGAAAACGGAAAGATGGCACGCGGACTGGCACGTTGTATAGTCGATGCCGACTATCTCATCAACTCCGCCTTGCTCAAGACACACTCCGGTCCCGGTGTCACCCTCACCACAAAGAACTGGTACGGAGCTACCGACATCAACCTGCTATGGCGACAGAACGCACACAACAACGTGAGTCAGGATAAGCGCCACGGAAAGCCAGGTTACAAAACCTTCGTCGATTGGATGTCTCATAAGCACATGGGACAGAAGACACTCTTCTATCTCATTGACGGTACGTATGGCTCGCGCGACGTGAACGGAGCCCCCAATCCTAAGTGGATGAAGGAACCCTTCTGCGGCGATTGGGCTTGTTCCCTCATAGTCAGTCAGGACGAGGTTGCTTGTGATGCCGTAGCGATGGATATTATCATTGGCGAATGGCCCGAATTCGGTAGTCTGAACTACTGCGACGAATACCTGCGCGAAGCAGCTTCTATTCCTGATACCCCCAGCGGCACAGTCTATAAGCAGGATGGAAAACCTCTGCAGCAGCCGCTCGGACTGATGGAACACTGGAATAATGCCACAGAACGGAAATACACTAAGATTGACCTTATATATAAGAAGATGTGATGAAGCGAATCGCTGTTCTCTTATGGCTGGCATCACTCACCCTGTGTGCCAATGCCGACGTTATCGATGCTTTCAAGGGCATTTTGCCCGTTACCGACCCTGCCATGCAGAAGAGTCTCAATGGCCTGTGGAGTCTGAAGGTGGTTCCCCGAATATCCGATTCCAAATCCGTTCCTGCATCTGATTCCACCTGGGGCACTATTCCCGTACCCGGGTGTTGGGAGGCACATGGCTTCTGTCCGCCCCGCTACGACTATCCCGATTCCCTTACCGGTTATTACCGCACTTCGTTCACCGTTCCTGAGGAGTGGCGTGGTCAGCAGATTATACTTCGACTTGATGGTGTGCTGCGCGGGTACGACCTCTGGCTCAACGACAGGTACGTGGGTTCATGGCAGTCTGCCTATAACACCTGTCTGTTCGACCTGACACCATTTCTGCGCAAACACGGCACACAACAGTTGGCTATGCGTGTATATACTCAGTTTAAGGGCTATGAATTCGACTGCTTTGATGACTGGGCTGCCAACGGCATCTTTCGCGACGTCACCCTCATGGCTGTGCCTTGCACACATCTCAGCGATCTTACCGTCACCACTCGCATGAATGGTGAGGTTACCGTTGCCGCCGACATTGCCAATGCTACCAGCCATACCTTTGTCGATTGTCAGATACTCGATGCTCAGGGACATGTCGTGGCTTCCGGTTCGCATTGTTTCATCCCCAATCCCCATCTGTGGACAGCCGAGACTCCTTATCTCTACACCCTGTGCGTATCTCTGAAGGATCGGGAGAAGACTCTTCAGAACTATGTCAGTCACATAGGTATTCGCGAAATCAGTATCGACGGTAATATACTGAAATTGAACGGACGCCCTGTCAAACTGCGTGGAGTCAATGCCCACTCCACAGACCCCTATACGGTTAAGGTCATCTCCGATTCGCTCATGCTGAAGGATATGCGTATGATGAAGGAAGCATCGGTCAACTGCATGCGTCTGTCCCATTATCCGCGCGAACCTCGTTTCTACGAACTTGCCGACTCCCTCGGCTTCTATCTTATCTCAGAAGTTCCCTTCGGTTTTGGCGATAAACATCTGGGCAGCCGTTCATACCAGGATATCCTTCTTACTCGTGCTCACGCAACCATACAGCGCGACAAGAACCATCCTTCGGTGCTCTTGTGGAGTGTGGGCAATGAGAACCCGCTGCCTCCGACTTGTGTTGAAGTTGGCGACTATGTAGGTCGCCTCGACTCTTCCCGTCCGTACTGTTTCCCGCAGGTGGGCAGCTATTTCCGCAAGTTCTGGGAGAAGAAACCTGCCGACGGCACTCATCCTTTTCCGTCCCAAGCGCCTGTCTATGCTCCTCATTATCCCACAACCGGGCAGATAGCCGGTTTCTATCAGCAACTTGACCGTCCGGTCGTCTTCACGGAGTACTGTCACACACTTGGCATCTCGTTCGAAGATCACGACCGCCAATGGGAGATTATAGAACGTACACCCGGCATCGCGGGCGGTTCCGTGTGGGAATGGGCAGATCAGGGTATGCCGTTCTGTCAGCCTCTCCAAGACCATTATGGTTATGAAGAGAAAGTATTCACCTCTGCCGATGGCGGTTTCGAGATGTATGGCAATAAGGGTACCGACGGCTTGGTGTATGCTGACCGCACACCACTGCCCAACTACTACGAACTGCAACATAATTATGCCCGTGCAGCTGTGACCGATAGCGTCCTCACTTTCTGCGACGATGGATCACTCCTGCTCAACATACGCAACCGCTACGACTTCCTCAACCTTAGGGATAATGTAACTTTCCAATGGACTCTCACCTCAGACCGCGATACTCTCTGTTCCGGCTCTTTCTCACCCGACTGCCAACCACGCCAAACCATACAGTATCGCCTGCAACCTGAATCCTGCAATCTGCAACCTGAAACCTGCAACTTGAAACCTGAAATATTTATTCTTCAACTAAAAATTTCAGACTCCTCCGGTTTGGTTTTTCTCCGTCAGAGCATTCCGGTTTCTCCTGTTGATATCACACCCAGACTGCTCGATGGCATTCAGACTGCGTTGTCATCTTCCCTGCCTATTCAGGACGGTCCCCTCGTGCGTGTCGGTCGCAAACCGACCATGGCTGAACGTCTGAAGGTCTCCGATGCCCGTCTCGAGCATTACCTGCTTCGCCTGCCTGCTGCCCAGGCTGATATACATACAGAATCTGTTGGTCCTGCCACCCATTATGTGTTCACCCTCAACCCCGAGGGGATGCAGGTGGGCAGTTCTAAGCCTGCTACCGATGCCTTCCTATCCGAGCTGGGTGTTGCCTTTCTGCTCGACAAGCGCATCGATCGTGTGCAGTGGATAGGCAAAGGTCCTTACGCTACCTATCCCGGTCGCTGTCGTGCCGGTCGTTATGGGTTCTGGTCTATGCAGCAGGGCGATCTCTATTTCGAAGGCAACCGTCGTGGTGTTGATGCAGCATGGCTCAGCGATGCAGAGGGCAATGGCATCCTCGTCATCTGTAGTAATGCCAATATCAGTTTCGAACAGACAGACCGTGGTATAGTCCTTACCTACAACGTGGCCGTATCGGGCGAGGGTCCTAAGTTCGCACGTACCGCCTTTCCAGTATATGCTAGTAAAGCCGGTACCCTCGGCGGCGACTTCTACTTCTGTCCCACCACAGCCGATCACCTGCCGCAGATACTTCATGAGCTGTTCTGCAAGCCGTGTGCCGTTCCTGCTCCTTTCCGTCCTTACGAAACGCAGTACGACACCTATCTCATGCGCTTTGCAGACATAGTCAGCGAGTAGCAGACTCTTTTTCCAGCGTAGCAACGACATATTCCGACTGAGTACCTATGCGGAACTTTCCTCCCCATATGCCCAGTCCGCTGCTCACGTAGTATTCTGTGTTCTTGCGCTCCCAATGTCCCCATGAACACTCATACACTCTGTCCGTAATCCATGAGATAGGCCATACCTGTCCGCGGTGTGTATGTCCGCTCAACTGGAAATCCACCCCCAGACTGTCAGCCGCCTCCAATTGGTATGGCTGGTGGTCCATCACTATCGTGTAGAGTCCTTTCGGTGCCTCGTCCATCAGGGCCTTCAGACTTTTCCTCCTGCGGTTCGTCCTGTCATCCCTGCCTATCAGACAAATCGAATTGTCTATCGTCCTGCTTTCGTCTATGAGCAGATTGATACCGGCTGCTTTACAGAACGCACTTGCCTTTGCCTCCTGGCTGAAGTACTCATGATTCCCCAAACAGGCATATACCGGAGCTTGCAACCTTCGGAACTCCTCAGCCATATTCTCCTCCAGTAGCGGACGCACACTTATGTCTATGATGTCTCCTGCAATCAGAATCAGGTCGGGCTTCTCCTCGTTTATCATATCCACCCATCGTGCCAGTTCGCCCCTGTGGTGGTGATACCCTAAGTGCAGGTCGCTCATCATCACTATACGGTATTTCTTCGCCAAATTCTTCTCCGTCTGCAATGTCAGCGGCACCCTTACCTTCTCGTTATGGTGCATATTACCCAGCACCAGCAGCAGCGTGATGCCTCCGGCTATGCAGGCAGCACTCACTCCGTTGCTGCGAAAGAGTTCGAAGGGAAGCAACTTCACCATACACAATAGGTCGATACAAAGGAACACCAGGAACAGATAGAGTAGGGCAATAAGACTCGACGTTCCTGTCTGGTACAGTACCGACGACAACCACATCGGCAACTTGTCCAGCATACCACCGAAGATAAGGAACATACACATGAAACAGCCTCCCATCACCCCCGTAGTAACCCACCGCCATGAGGCAGGCAGTGGCAGCACTTGCCACGTATGCCACAATACATAAAACAAGCTTCCGAACATCAGAAGCAAAAACATCAGGAATATAATCAATCTCATAGTTAATATGTTTGCGTTGCAAAAATACAAAAATTCTGTAAAATCACATCACTATAATTGATTCCAATTCCAAAAGAAAATGTTTCTTTTCCAGTCCCCCAGTATAACCGGTCAACTTATGGTTGCTGCCTATCACCCGATGGCACGGGATAAATATATTGATGGCATTGGCTCCAATCGCATTCGCAACCGCCCTTACTGCCTTCGGATTACCAATCCTGTTTGACACTCCCATATACGACATGGTCGTACCGTATGGGATATTTATCAGTTCCTGCCATACCGACCTCTGAAAGTCGCTGCCTACAGGAAACAGCGGAACGTCGAATTCCGTCCTTTCATGTCTGAAATACTCATCTAATTGCATGGAAGCCTTCTTCAGCAACCCAGTTTCCACCTCGGCAAAATCCGCTCCAAGAATCCCCTTGAAACGATTCGCCACCGCGTTTTTCCTGTGTTCTGTCACCCATTCACACATGCACATTCTCCCCCCGAAATCTCCAAGCATCAGTTCTCCGCAAGGCGAATCGTACAACTGCGTAAATATTACAGACTTGTTTATCATCTACTTCTCAATTCTCATCACCTTCGTCGGACACGCCTGCACACACTTTTCGCACTTCAGACAGTCCGGATGCAGATACCCTGTCTCATCGCCGCGACACTCATATGGTGTCAGTTGCATCGGACATACACGGGCACACATCTTGCACTTCATCTGGCAGCTGCTATCCACACGGATGCGTGTAAACACTCGTGGCAGAGGAACCCGCTTCGGAGCCACCCACGACGACAACGTACCCATCGGGCAGAACGAGCACCACGTGCGCGGAGCATAAATGAACGACAGTACGATGCCCACGACCGTAGTCATCAGGATGATATTCCAGAACACCCTGCCCATAGCACCCCAGTCGCCACATGCAAAATACATCTGCACACTGAACATGGTAAAGATAAGACATACCATGAACACCCTGAACCCGAACGTCCTCACAAACTTTGGAATAGGGCGATGAGGCGAATACTTCGACAGCAGACGGTCATACATATTCCCTCGCGGACACACATGTCCGCACCACCATCTGCCTCTCCATATCGAAGTAAGCACCGGACCTACCATGCATATTACAGCAGCCCATCCCACAACCGGGAAAAACCACCCCAAAATCAGGTACGCAAAAATAATCCAATACAGATTGGGCCCACCAACCTCATAATGCCTGTGAAATCTCTTCTCTGCCATAGAAATATTCTTTATCCGCCGCAAATATACATTAAATCTCCCAATACCTAACTAATCATGATGAAATATTCACTTTTCACTTGAGCTCTTAATTTTTACTGATGTAGATACCCGTGTGACGACCATTCCGTTTCTTAAGTGTAGTCTTATATGGAACAAACTTTTTCTGTATATGCTTGATTCGAATATATCTTATAAGAAATTAAGCGAGACAAATAAATAACGTTTTATTTTGCTGAAAATGATACTTTTTGTAAATTTACAGCAGTTTAAAACGATGTTTAGTACAATCGTTGGCAGGGAGAAACAAAACGCGAGATATGAACAAACAACCTGTATTCAAGAAAGAAAAGGCTGTCAATGCCATCCTTTATGTTTCCAGCAAGATGGAACGCAGCGACATCCATAAGATTTGCAAGATACTCTATTTCGCAGACCAGAAGTCGTTGTCGGAATGTGGGCGTAGTATCACGGGTGATACCTATATCGCCATGACCTACGGGCCTGTACCTTCATATATCGAAGATATTTTCAAGACAGTCAGACATCAAAGTTATTTCTCGCAGTATGCCAAGGAGTTCGAAGGTGTGTTCTCATTCCAGAATGACTATATCTTGAAAGCTGAACGTGAACCGGATATGCAGCACCTATCCAAGAGCGATGTGGAGTGCCTCGACTATGCCATTCGTTGAAATACACATTATAGCAGTTGTAGGAAGAATTGTGGTGATTGACCGTATGCAAAAAAG
Organism: Prevotellaceae bacterium UBA2744; assembly: GCA_002353575.1. Taxonomy (GTDB): domain Bacteria; phylum Bacteroidota; class Bacteroidia; order Bacteroidales; family Bacteroidaceae; genus Minthosoma. Next base: position 6,673 of record DEJQ01000003.1, on the reverse strand, counting down.
ACTGACGGGGACTATTCCCTGTCAGTTTTTTTATATTGTACATTTATATCCTTAGCTAATCGGCGAACGTAGTAATCCAGTCCGAAGATGCTTCCTGCGAGCAGGAACGCCTGTGCTATGTACATGAGTACACCACTGGCAATGTCATTCATGTCAAGCACCTGGATAAATGCAAGTTCGATGCTGCTCACGATGAGCAACAACGCACAAGCATACTGGATAGTTTTAGCCTTCATCGCCTTCGCCTACTGTCGGCTCCGATGGGTCTGGGTCAGTGCCGCCAGTGTTCGGGTTTTCGTTTTCGTTGTTGTTTTCGTTACCAGTGTTGCTGCTTGAGCTGTGAGGATGGTGTGCCTATGGATGTGTGTGGTTAATATAAGGTTACATAAAAATGTAGATTTTGTAGATCGTAAAATCACTGACGTTTTAGGAGCTGCGCAGATGTGCGCGGCTTTTTTTATATTCCGATTACTTGACTAAAATTTATTGTTACTCAGATTACGCAGTGTCGAAAAAGGATAGATAAAACCCTCTTCTGATGGCGGCAGCCTCTTATGAATAATACCAAAACTCTTGTAGAAAATCTCAGAAAGGTGCACATGGCATCATTATGAAGCGTAAAATATATCAGCAACTCCTTGATTGGAAAATCACCATATCCAAGATGTGGAACTGTTTCCCTTTTTCTCTGAGAAGATAGACAAGGGCGCTTTCTATATTGCCTGTGCTACGGGACTTCATCGGACAGACATTGCGCTATGCACCTATTGGGTGTTCTATGCAGCTGATAAAGGCATTATCTCTTCATCCACAACTTGAACACGGGGTCTTCCAAAAATATACCATGTTTGGTTATTTCAATGAGTTCACGGTCAAGTAGCGCATTCTTGATACGCGTGATGTTCGATTTTGTGCCCAAATTGTATTCCTCGAGTATGGTCTTACTGCCGAAATCATTATGCACACCATCTTTCTCCTTCCACAGACATTCCATAGACAAATGCTTTGTTCATCATGTTCTGATTCAATTGTATTTCGAATGCAAATATAGACAAAAAAGAATTGGTACACAAATTTGTGGACCACAAATTTGTGTACCAACGAAATGCTTGACGTTTTTTTAGGTTCACAGTAATTAGGGAGTATCGAAAAATATGAAGAAATTTTATAACCAATTGATTTGTGCTGTGATAGAAATTCTATACCTTTGTGGGAGATATGCCCCCCGACCATCGTAGGAAAGTGCGAATCGGGGGAATTACAAATCAATTGCGATGGCAAAAGTACAACCTATTTCTGGATTAAGCAAGAGAATTCCGTTTGATGGGTTCGATTTTTATGATCTATTTCATGTTACGTTCGAAAACAGTGAGCTTGGGCGCATGAAACGACTTCTTCCTCTCCGTGGGCGATACGGGATATGCAGGAACAGCCAACCGCGAACTTTGCATGGAACTTGGCATCCATACAGCGAACATGGTCCGTTTGGCAGAGCGGCTGGCTAAACAAGAACAAGCAAAGACCGCATAGAAATAAATCAGACAATAAAGAAATAGGAGTCCTCTGACAGAGAGCTCCCTATCAATGGTCGCCCAAAGTGACAAAAACATCACCAAAATGCTGGCAAGACAGATGAAAACGCAATGACGGCAAGGTTGGAGCCAAAAACTTGTCATGGGCAAAACCTCATGCCAATCTATATAAGAAGAATTAAACGACAATCCCTACATAACGAAGAAAAACTTTTTTCATAGGCAGAGAAAAATTGTTCTCTGGTCAGAGTGCAAAAATGCATGAGTTAAAACGGTTTTTTCGTTTTACTTCGATTTGATGCGTTTCATTCTTACCTCAGTTTCCAATTCTTCCAATTATCACCCAGGAATGATGCCGGATTGACGGTGGGGGTCTGACTCTTTCGGTTGACCACCACCGACTGTTGACGGACATTGGTTTGTATGTACTCGCCCAATTCTCCCAGCGTACAACCTCCTTTTGACTCTTGCAGTTTCTTCAGCAGGAAGTAAGTGAACATGCCGTGTCCCTTCTCATTATACGGGTAGGCCGTCTCGTCACCCTGCGCAGCCGAGAACACCACCATGTTACCCTGAGGAGTCTCCGCCTTTGCCTTGATGGCCACACCGCGTGCCGAGGCCAGCATACCCTCACCACGCTGAGCGCCGCTGAAGCAGGCGTCCAGGAACACCACCACATTCTTTGCACCTAACGAGCCCAGTTCCTTATACAAATTCCCTACTGAGTAGCATACATCCATTTGCTTACCGTCAGCATCTACGGGCAACAGATATGCGTCCTTGCTGTTTTCATTGGGTATGCCGTGACCGGCATAATAGAATATCACATTTATATTCCCGTTGTAGGCTTTGGCAATATTTTGTATGTCCTTTATGGCATTCTTCATCATGCCGTATGTAGCGTCGCCGTATGTACGCACGTTTTTATCGGTAACGCCAAGTGTCTTACGGCAATACTCAGCAAACACCTGTGCATCATTCTTTGCAAACGGCACCTTGGCAACCATTGAATAGTTTTCGTTTCCGATTATCACTGCAAAGGTATTGCTGTTCGTAACGCCCGATGCCGGTATGTTCTGGTCGATGGTGCGGTCAACAGGAGTGCCCGCAGTCTTTTGGCCGGATGTGTTGTTGGACACGTTACCGAAGTCCATTTCCAGCGGAGGAAGGTTGAGGGCAAGGTCACTTAAATCATCCGCCTTAGCATATTGGTTGGTCGTCTGATACGCCTTATCGCCCACTTTGCATGCGCGTTCCACCACAGCAACGTGGTCATCGGCTATATCATATTGTGTTTGAATATATTCAGACTTGAATTGTGCCTTAAACTGCTGTGCTTCGCTTTGAGGCACTTTTACATATACAATTTCGCTTCCAATGCTGATTGGGAAAACACCTTGATCTGCATTGTAGGTACCAATGACAGCAGTCGGCTCTGTTTTGCGATGTCTCTCCATGAATTCCTTCTTCAGATTCTCTGTCACCTCCTTTATCTTTGCTTCACGATTTGCAACCGTCACTCTGCTACGCCATTGGTCTGTGGTCTCGAATTCACTTTTCTTCTGCCAATTGTCTATTTCATCACGTAATCTGCCACTTGCAAAATACATAAATGATGTTTTCATGTATTGTTCTAAAGAAAATGAAGACCCCGTAAAAGCATCCTTATCAATTTTGCTCTTTGAAGAGAGCCCCATTACTTTAGTTAGTTTTTTACAATTAAAAAAAACTTCTTTTCCCAAAGTTGTCTCCGGATTTAAAAACTTTACGCTTTCCAATGATTCACAGCTCCAAAAGGCGTGTTTCCCAATGTTTTCTATCGACTTGGGTATAATTATAGTTTTTATTTCGTTACCCATAAAGGTGGATTCTGGAATAGTCTTTAGCGAACTTGGTAACCTTAACTCTAATAAATTACAACCACTGAAAGCATAAGATCCAATGGACATTACTCCTTCCGGAATCTGAATGTATTGAAGCGAACGGCATTCACTAAATGCGTGATCCCCGATTGTCTTAAGCGATGATGAAAACTCCACTTTTTTCAGTTTCTTGCAGCCGTCGAAACAATCAACTCCAATATGCTCTACAGAGGGTGGCATAGTCACACTCTCTATAGATTGTACCCCGCTAAATCCTGTAAGTATCTTAACACCATTAGGAACAACCAACTTTGTAATTAGCTCTCCATTTAGATAGAGTTTCAAGTTGTTATAATAGAAATGCCGAAAGGGTGAATGATGCGAGTGTTTGAATCTCACATCAACATATAAAATTTCACACCACGCCTTTAGGTCACATATATGAATCTCCTGCAGCTCACTACATCCTTCAAAAGCACTTTCTGTGATTTCTTTTATAGTTTTAGGGAATACAATTTTTTTTAATCTGACCTCAGGTTTTGTATAAGGTCCTTCAAAAAAAGCATGATGCCCTATACCCGTAACTGTATATTTTTTCCCTTTATAAGTTACAGTTTCTGGAATTGTAACACTTTCATATTTATAAGAATGGGAAAGACTTTTTCTGGGGAGAAGAGGATAATCTTTTTCATTACATGTCACATTACCAACCGTTACCTCATTGGCAGTCTCTGATTTTAGGATATATTTCAACGTATTGCCGTCAGGACCTTTATATTCAAAAATAACAGCTTTACCCCATGACAAACAAACCAATACACAAAGAACGGACAAAACAAAGACTCTCTTTTTCATGACATAATATCTTTTAAATGATTACTGACTGATTTGTATCTCTATCTTCTTCACACAGGCGTCCTTGTCCTTTTTCCTCAGTTTGGCAAGCCATTTCTGATAGTTCTCAAAAGAGAGTTGGCGCGGAAGCGTCTCGCTCATCGATTCGTTGGCATTGGCTTTGGCGAAGTGGTTCGGAGAAAAGATGACATAGACGTCATTATACTCCTTGTCGCTGCTGCAGGTCATGTGGTATTCATCCACGTCGCCGGGATTGTTAAGCTCGTGTTTCGACGAGAAGAGGACATACGGCTTGTCGTGCTCTATGCGGTACGCACCCTCGCCGGAGGCTCTGTAGGGCAAAAGGCAAAAGACATCACCCGACGTCTCGTCGAGCAGATACACCGTGAGAAAGCCGTCAACAGGTGACTTGAAATAGAGAAACAGATCGTCGCCGCTGCGAAACTCCGTGCTCTCGAATTTAGGCTCCACCCCGTTGCGGAGCACCTTAGCAGTGAAGTCGATGCCGGCTCCTACTATCTCACGGATGCGACCCGTCACCTCCACCGACACAACAAGCATGTCGCCCTCGTAACGGATGTCATACACCGGGTCTTGAAGTGTCTCTATCCACTCGCCCTTCACCTCGCTGCCTCCGAGCGAGAAGAAGCGCTCTTCCGCTTTTCCGTTTTGGACAGAAACCACATTGGTGTTGCTTTGAGTCACAATGGTGCCGAAGGCGTCGGCAATCGCCGTTATCTTGGCCCTGTCGAGCGCAATGCGCTTGGCTTCGGCCTGCGAGATATGCTCCGGCGCGTAATAAGTATAAGTGGCCGTAACCTTTTCCGTATTCTGGGAAAAGACTGCCGCCGAAAATGTAAAGAGAATTAAAAAAAACAATGTACGCATCTTTACCAACTTATGAGTTCATCAACTTTTTTAACGAGGTCTTCACCTTCTTTTTCCAGTTCGCCGCGCACGGCCTGCTTTGCCGCCTCCTTGGCCATCTGGGCGTTGTAGGCGATCACCACGCGGACCTCTTTTTTCTTATTGGGCAGCACGCGGAATATCTCCATGACCGGAACCGTGCGACCGATTTTCTCGGATATCAACATCTTGCCGGCCGATATGGTCTTCTCTACGGTGACGGCTTCATCCGCACCGAGCTGCACATTTTCGACGCTGTTCTCCACCACGGCAACGACCTCCGTCTTGATATCTCCCGCCAGATTCTGCTTTGCCAGAGACTGGGCCTGCATCTTGGCTGCGTCGTAGTTCATGCCAACGCTGGTGGCGTCGCCCATAATCCATTGAGGGAACATATCCTGACCGATTTCCACCTTCATCATATAGGCTTTGTCCAATTGCTGATCCAGTGGCTGGGTGCCGGGAGCCGCCTGCCATCCTTCCTTCATCAGCCTTTTGGCTTCTTTGCGTGCCTCCTTCGATGCTTTCTGCCCAAGTTCTGCCTTCGACATCCCGAGCAGTTCCAGTCGCTCATCCCGTTGCTCCTTGGTCAATTGTCCGAAGGCAGAGACGAATCCTGCAAAAAACAGAAACCATGTCATCATGAAGATATGCCTAACGTGTAGCATTGTTCTGCTGTATTAATATCGTTTTGCGCACAAAAATAAGGAAAAAACCGCACATGACAAATTTTATACGTATAAAATCTCAGTGATTGCCATATAGCAGTAGTCCTCCATGCTTAGAAAAGAGCGCGGATAATAGCGTAAGGTGAGTTGTTGTGTTTCTTAGTGGTCTCTACGATGGGGAGCAGATAGAAAAATGTATTTGTCCCAGCATCGGAATGGAAAATATGGGAAAGGTACTTTAGGAGGAGTAATCCGAAGGTAACTCAATAACTATTCCCTATTCCGTAAAATCTTCTTGAAGTATAAAAAACTTCTCTCGTTTTGCATGAAATTATCAGAAACTTCGTATTTTTGCAGAATATATCATCCACGAATTTATTTAAGGGATTGAATATAATAGATAGAAGCCAATTGTAACTATGAAATACATAAAATCAGTATTAACTGTTCTGTTTATTTTGATTACGTATGCAGTCTATGGACAGGTACTGGATTTCCATGTGGTCAGCTTTCAGGTTGATGCATTCGACATGACGGCTAAAAACGAGCTATACAGGGAGATAGACGGTAGCGGTTCGCTCTATGCAATCATAAAGGTTTCAAGCCAGACACCGAATGATGATGTCAGTGCATATCAGTTCCATTTTGGCATGATGAACCATAAGGTCAAGAATCATAATGGTGAGATTTGGGTGTATGTGCAGAAGAATGCCAAAACAATGACTATCAGTAGGAATGGATATAAAACTCTGAGTAAGTACGACCTTGGAACAACTATTGAAGAAGGTAAGACCTATAACCTTGTTCTCAGTGCCCAAGCCCCTGTCGTTTATACCCAGATGGTTATGTT
>DEJQ01000036.1 GCA_002353575.1 Prevotellaceae bacterium UBA2744 | reverse complement strand
CGCTGCCACCGCACTTTCTGTATCAACGAGATGCCCATACCCCCCATCCTGCTTCCCGAGGGATATAGGCTGCACAGCATTAACTACATGGCCAAGGGACTCTGTCCGCAGTGTGCTGCAGAGAGACGTTAGGCTTCTAATTATACCTCAAAGTCGAGGCACGAGCAGGGTTTTTCGGTGCCCTCAATAAATGAGCCCACTGTTAAGGTGGGCTCGTTTGTTGTTAATCCATGTGGAACATCTCTGGCAGTGGAATGCTGATTGGAGAGTTGTCCTGGTTGGTTTCCATGATGTCAGCCATGTAAGCCCACCATTTCTTGCATGCTTCTGTTTCGCCCAGATCCTGGCTTCCGCCTTCGCCTTCCAGTTCCTGGTAGGCATACAGAACGTTTGTTTCCTCATCTAAGTAGATACTGTAGTTGCGCACTCCGCTTTCAGTGAGCAGACGGCGCAGTTCTGGGAAAAGGTTCGCATGACGACGTTTGTACTCTTCTGCGTTTCCTGGTTTCAGGAACATTTTAAATGCTTCGCGTTTCATAGTTTTTGAGGTTTTCACTTTTAATTTGTCATTTCTTTACTTATCCACCAATGATTGCCGTGAATCCAGCTTGAATGAAGGCTTTCTGGATGCTGTCGAGGGTGTTGTCCGCAGGGGCTTTCATCGTGTATCCTTTGGGGTTGTACTGGCTTCCCATCCTGATGTGTTTGTCTTTGCCAACATCGTGATAGGGCAGCAGATTGACCGTTTTTCGTTTCCAAGGCAGGGTTTGCAGGAATCCGATAGTGTCCTGTATGTTGGTTTCATCGGTATTTACTCCGTCTATCAGCGGAATGCGTATGAAGAAGTCAGCACCCATTTCTGCCAACATCCGAATGTTTTCCAGAATGAGCCGATTGCTCACACCGGTGTATTGCCTGTGCTTCGCATCGTCCATCAGTTTCAGGTCAACGAGAAAAAGCTCGCATTCGGCAGCAATCCCCTTAATCACATCGGGGTCAGCATAGAGGGTGGTATCCACACAGCGATGAAGATGGCGTCTGCCCAGCTCCTTCAGCAGTGCCAGTGCATCCTCATTGTGCATGAGGGGTTCGCCGCCGCAGAGAGTTACTCCGCCTCCGCTGTCTTCCATTATGTCTCGTTCCTTCTCTATCTCCTTCACGAGATTGTCGAGAGTCCACTCCCTGCCGCATATCTCGCGTGCTGTAGTAGGACATTCGTCTGCATTCTTGCCTACACACTTAGGGCAGTGGATGCATTTGTTTTTGTTAAAGAGAATTTGCGGTTCAGTGCTCCACGACTCAGGATTATGACACCACACACAACGTAGTGGGCATCCTTTGAAAAAAATGGTTGTTCGGATACCTGGACCATCATTTATTGCGTATCGCTTTATGTCGAAGATTATCATACAGCACTGTTTTCTGTACGGGCAATGATCTCGTTTTGCAGTTGCTCGGTCATGTCGTTGAAGTAGTCGGAGTAACCAGCCACGCGCACCAACAGGTCTTTGTACTGGTCCGGATGTTTCTGTGCATCGCGCAGAGTTTCTGTATCTACTATGTTAAACTGAATGTGGTGTCCGCCGAACTTGAAATATGTGCGCACGAGGCTGGCACATTTCCTTATGTCCTCATCACGCTTGAAGAGGGCAGGGGTGAAGCGCACGTTCAGCAGTGTACCTCCGCTCTTCGTCTGGTCGAGTTTGCCGAGCGACTTAATTACGGCCGTAGGTCCGTGGCTGTCGCTACCGTGTGCCGGTGATGTGCCGTCGCTGATTGCAAAGTGGGCAAAACGTCCGTTAGGAGTTGCCCCGCAGACAGAACCGAAATAATTGTGGCAGGTTGTGCTGAGCATATTCAGGTGGGTCTCGCCGCCACGTGTGTTGGGGCGTCCCTCAATGGCATTCACAAGGTCGTTATATACCCTTACGGCTATGGAGTCGGCATATTCATCATCGTTGCCGAAGAATGGAGTGTGGTTGCGGATATATTGACGCATTTGTTCTTCGCCTTCGAAGTTCTTCTCGCATGCTGCAAGAATCTGTTCCATGGTGTAGCGATGATCCTCAAACACATGCTTCTTGATGGTTGTGAAGCAGTCGGTGATAGTTCCCAGTCCGGTACACTGAATGTATGTGGTGTTATAACGTGCTCCACCGCTATAGTAATCCTTGCCCTTATCAATACAGTCATCGATATACAGGCTTAGGAATGTAGCTGGAGCATAGAGTGAGAACATTCGTTCGATATAATTGTTGACCGACAGTTTCAGGTTGACGAAATATACCATCTGCTGGTGCCAGGCATCATAAAGCTGCTGGAAGGATGTGAAGGTGCGTGGGTCGCCGGTCTTCAGTCCCAGTTGTTTCTTTGCGATTGGGTCGTAACCATTGTTGAGGGTTATCTCCAGAATCTTCGGGGTGTTCAAATAGCCGGTGAGCAGATATGCCTCCTTGCCGAATGCACCTACTTCGATACAGCCGGAGCAGCCGCCTTCGCGCGCGTCTTCGAGCGACTTGCCGGCGCGGGTCATCTCCTTTACATAAGTGTCGGGATTGAATATGGACGGATAACCGTGTCCCTGGCGTATCACCTTGAGTCCTGCCATGAGAAATTCGTCGGGGGTGTTCTCAGCTATGTGGATAGACAATCCAGGCTGCAGTTCATGTAGTTCTTCCTGAATCTCCAGGATCATGTATGAGATGTCGTTGGCAGCACTGTTTCCGTTTCTGTCAACTCCACCGATGTTGATATTCGTGAAGTCGTTGTAAGTACCCGATTCCAACGCAGTAACACCTACCTTTGGAGGTGCAGGCTGGTTGTTGAACTTAATCCACAGACATGAGATGAGTTCCTTTGCCTTGTCGCGGGTCAGTGTGCCGTCCTCGATACCTTTCTTATAGAATGGATAGAGATGCTGGTCGATGTGTCCTGGGTTCATGCTGTCCCAACCATTCAGTTCGGTTACGGTGCCAAGGTGTACGAACCAGTACATCTGAATAGCTTCCCACAGGTCGCGTGGTGCATGGGCAGGTACCCAGTGGCATACGTCTGCAATCTTCTCCAATTCTGCCTTGCGCTGAGGGTTTGACTCCTTCGCTGCCATCTGTTCAGCCAGTTCTGCGTGGCGTTCAGCAAAGAGTATTGCTGCATCACAGGATATAGCCATCGCTTCCAGTTCCTGCTGCTTGTCGGTAGCTTCAGGGTCGTAGATATAGTCGAGTTCAGAGATTTTCTTCTCGATACGAGCTTTTACGTCGAGCAGGCCTGTATGGTACATCTTGCCGTCCATTGCAGTGTGTCCGGCAGCACGCTGTTCCATAAATTCTGTGAATACACCTGCATGGTAAGCCTCCTCCCATTCCTTCGATACGTGGTTGAAGATACGTTCGCGCTGGGTCTTGCCTTTCCAGTATGGTATCACTTCCTTCTCGTAGGTGTCGATATCTTCCTGGCTGATAGTGTAGCGCTGCAGTTCGCGGCTGTTCAGCGTGTGCAGGTCCTCGACAGAGTGGCAGGTCAGTTCCGGGAAGGTAGGCACAGCCTTTGGAACAGGCCCGCGTTCAGCTACGATGAGTTCATCATCGCCTATGTATATGGTTTTCTTCTTACATATTTCGTAGAAATTCTTTGCACGCAGTACGGCTATAGGCATTGTGCCATAGTTCTCCTTATAGAATGCAGTTTCAATCAGGGCACGTTCGATACTTAGGGTGGTCGGCGTGTCGAAACATTGTTGGCGCAGTCTCTTTATGCGCTCATTCATACCCCCCTCGTTCTCGGGGTTCTTAATCTGGAAATTCATTATGTATGTGTTATTTTAGCAGTTTTGCAGCTGGATGTTTGATTGCTTTAAGTCCCTTTGCCACACTTTGCGCGTTGAGTTTTGCACCCTTCAGTGATGTGTGGGTGTGGTCGTGGTTGAAGTAGGCGGCAGCCTTTTCCTTTCCGAGTTTGTCAAGCGCATCGGCTGTGATGTTGTGTACATCCACGAATGCTACACCGCATTCCTCTGCGATGGCCTTGTCCCATGCAGGGATGTACTTGTCGTTACGGCGTTCGATATACTCCTTGTTCGCTTTCTCGTTTACAGGGTAGAATGTACCGCGCACCTCACCCTTGCCCTTATGCCATTCGTTGCGTGGAGTGAAACTCAGTATGATTGGCGTTGCACCCTTCTCCTGAGCGTCGCGCACCATTTTGCGAATGTACCATCCGAAAGAGTAGATTACTTTATACTTGCCGTTTGATGCCATGTGATATACGTGACAGGTGTCTTTGTCTGTAGCGATGACACCGCGTTCCTTCTGTTTGTCAATGCCTCCTATGTCGTTATGCCCGAACTGAATGAGTACGTAGTCGCCTGGCTCAAGCGAATTATACACCTCTTCCCAGCGTTCTTCGTCGAGGTATGTACGTGTGGAGCGTCCTGCCTTCGCCTGATTCTGGAATACGCACTTCTTGGCATCGAATACAGTATAGCCCTGTGAACCCCAGCCCCACATTCCGTCGGGTTTCTTGTCTTCGTTCTTACCTGTAGAGTCGCCGCAAAGGAATACCATCGGCTTGCCCTTCTCGCGTTTCTGGTCACAACGTTTGGGCTTTACCCTATCGTTCATGAAAGACTTCAGGCGGATGAGTTGCGGGTCGTTCGACGCAGCGATACCTTCAGCTGCACTGCGTGCGTTCATCATGGCTCCGAATGCAGATGAGTGAATCTTGTCGAGGAAGAAATGGTAGTCGGTCTTCCAGGGTCCGTATTTCTCCAGTTTCTTAGCAGATATATCGTTAAGGTCGATTACAGGCACACACATCTCCTTGCCGATTGCGAAGATGGCAGGGGTGAAGTCGGAGAGCTTGCGCTGTATGGTCTTGCCGTCCGTTTCGTAGGCGTTGCGCGGAGTGAGAGTGAAGAGTACCGGGATACCTCCCTTTGCACGCACTTCGTTGATGAAGCGGCGGGTATATCCTCCGAATGTATAGATGGTGTCCATCTTATTTGTGCGCTTGTTGATGCGTACTATCGAATCCTCTGTGATGCTCAGTCTGCCTTCCGGCTTATACGAGGCACGTTCGCGAACCTGGTTCTTGGGTTCGTTGTCGTTATGTCCGAGTTCCAGGAATACGTAGTCGCCCGGACGTATGGCTGCTGCGATAGGAGCCCACAGTTCACGGTAGAAAGTACGTGGAGAGGTGCCTCCGAGTGCGAGGTTCTCAACAGTAATCTTGTCGGCATCGTAGTATTCGTGAGCATAGAATCCCCAGCCCCACTGTCCATTACTTCCGTCTCCGCGAGTACCTGTTCGCATAGTAGAGTTACCTACCAGGAAGAGAACTGGGTTATTCCCTTTGCGTGAAGAACCCGGAACTGGACGTGCCTGATTGGCAATCTCGATGGAGTCAGCTGTGAGGTCACGCACTCCGTTGATGTCGAGCCATATTTCTCCTTGCTCGTTTTTGTTGTCTTGTGCTGATGCTGTGAGTGAGAGCATCGCGAACAATGTGATAAAAATTTGTTTCATAGGTTCCTATATTAGATTGATCCTATATTAGATTGGTACGTTTTATCTCGTTCTCGAAGTTAGGTGTGAACACCCCTTTGCCGATGTTCTGTTTTATGTCGGCGATAGACCAGAATCTGCCTCCGTCGAGTTCATCCGACGGGGTGATTTCTGTGTCTGTTATGGTTTTGAATGCAAAGATAAGTTCTTTTTCCCGTTCCGACTCAAAAATATATGAACTAATCTGCTCTGCATTGAAATCTTTTAGTCCAAGTTCCTCTTCAGCTTCGCGTTTCAGGGCATCGTCGATACACTCTCCAAGATCCACATGACCACCTACGGCAGTGTCCCATTTTCCAGGTTGTATGTCCTTCCATTCCGGCCGTTTCTGCAGGTACAGTTCACCTTCGCTGTTGAACACGTGCAGGTGAACTACGGGGTGCAGGAGTTTCTTTCCGGAGTGGCATTCGCCTCGCGTAGCTGCTCCTGTTATATTCCCATTCTCATCCACGATGGGAAACATTTCGTCGTTGTTGTCTTTCATTTTTTACGGAATTAAGATTGATGAATCTCCATAACTTAGGAATCGGAAATCATGACTCAGAGCATAGTCATATATCTTGCGCCAGTCGCCTTTCACAAAAGCCGAAACCAGCAGCAGCAGAGTAGATTGTGGCTGATGGAAATTGGTGACCATCCGTTTGACGATATGATACTTGTACCCCGGTGCAATGATAATCTGTGTTGACGAATGCAAAATCTCCATCCCATGTCTGTCCATATATTGGAGCAGAGCTTTCAGCGCATCTACTGTTTCTACCTCTGGTGTATTCTCATCGTATGGCATCCATTGTTCTATGTGCAGATTCTCTTCCCCTTTTATGGCTTTCAGTCCCATGTAGTAGAGGCTTTCCAGCGTCCGTACCGATGTAGTTCCTACCGCTACGGCTTCACCTCTGTGCACTATGAGTCGTTCTATGGTGCTTCGTTTTACGGCAATATGTTCCGTGTGCATGTCATGACCACCGATTTCATCGCTCTTTACAGGCTTGAATGTGCCTGCTCCTACGTGCAGTGTCAGTTCCTCGCGTTCCACACCCTTTTGGTCAAGGCTCTCCAGCACGTTCTGCGTGAAGTGCAGTCCGGCAGTTGGTGCAGCTACTGACCCTTTTATCTTCGAATACACTGTCTGGTATGTGGTCTTATCCGATTCCTCTGTCTTGCGGTTCAGATATGGTGGAATGGGCAGTTCTCCGATGGCATCGAGTATTTCTGCCCAAGTATAATTGCCATTCCATCGGAACTCCACGATGTGGCTCGTTCCGTGTGCCCCTTTGCGTTCGCATTGCAGGGTTACGCTCTCTCCGCCTATGTCGATACGGCGCGACAGACTGCCCGTCTTCCATTTCTTCAGATTGCCTATGATGCAATACCACTGCACACAACCCTTTGTCTGGAAATTAGTTTGGTATTCTGCCGGCGTAGCCGGTTCAAGACAGAACACCTCGATGAGTGCGCCTTCATTGTTCTGTCCTGGCATACTGTCTTTGCGAAAATGCAGACGTGCTTGAATGACCTTCGTATTGTTGAACACCATCAGTGCTCCTTCTGGTATATACTTGGGAAGTGATGTGAAAATGTCCTCACTCACTGTTCCCTTCTCGTAGACCAACAACTTACTGCTGTCGCGTTGCTTTAGTGGGTACTTCGCAATGCGCTCATCGGGCAGGTCGTAGTCGAAATCCTTGATCTGTATATGCTGGGTTTGATTCCCCTGGCTATATTTCTCCATTTTCTTATTCTATGATAAACTTCACTTCTTTAAATTCATATCGGCATGTGTTGCCATTCTCAAAACGCAGTACGAGATGCCCAGTGGGTTCTATATCGGCAATTTCTGCCATGAAATCGCCTCTTACGTCGGCATATTTGTGCATTCCTTCTCTGCGGTACAGATGCTGCATGTATTCATTCCTTATCGTCTCATATCCGTCGTTCTTAATCTGCTCGTAGAGAATGAGAAACTCTGCGATGATGGAATCCAGCAGCGAGTCTCTGTCGTAGTCGGTCCCAGTAATCTGTTTCAGTGATACGGGATTCGGCGCATCTGAAAGAAATTGGGTTTGGTTCACGTTCACTCCTACACCTATGATGCAGTTTTCTATCTCCTTGCCGCTGAGGTCACATTCGATTAGAGTGCCGCTTACTTTTCTGTCACCAATATATATGTCGTTTGGCCATTTGATGCTTACGTTTTCTGCAATCTTCCGAAGGCTTTTCCAGATAGCGAGTGCCATACACTGCGACAGAACAAACTGTCGGCTCGCCTTCACAAACGTAGGGTGACAGAGTAGGGAGAACGTCAGGTTGCTTCCTGCTTCCGATTCCCATTTATTCTCCTGCTGGCCTCTGCCTGCAGTCTGCGACTCTGCCACTACGAGTGTCATACCCCCGATTTCATCGCCAAACGAAAGCATGTCGCGGCAGAAATTATTTGTCGAATCTACTCTTGGCAGGTTTATTCTTGTAAGTTTTTCCATCTAATCGTCTCCGTCCATTTTTAACTCGTCATCTTCGATGTATTAGTTATTCACGGCCTCGGCTTCTCCTGCCGTAAGGCTCATCACAAGCAGTATCAGCCAGCTGAAGGCCGCTCTCAGAATGTTTGCCTTGCGGCCGGAATTCTCATGCTCGGCATAGCTCATGAAGTGCGTGGCTCTGCTCTCGCTTAATAGGATTTTTCTGTGCGTTTTCATATATGCCGTCTTATATCTGTTTCAGTGAAAAAATGTCCATAAATCGTTTTGTCGTGCAAAGGTACGACAAAAATTCTCTTATTTATAATGTTCGTGCATAAAAAACACCTTGTGATTCGCAAAAAAACATCCTCCAAGCCAATACAGGGAAAGACAGTTTTTCAGGGTTCACAAAAAAACATTCAACTTTTTTTAGCGACTATGTGACGCA
>DEJQ01000001.1 GCA_002353575.1 Prevotellaceae bacterium UBA2744 | reverse complement strand
TCGTGGAGGACCCTGAGGGCGAACACGACGGAGATCCTAATTCCGAAAATTCCGAAAACTCCGAGAACTCCAGCAGTGGCAACTCCAGCAGTAACACCGGTAACGAAAACTCCGGCACTGGCTCGACTACGCCGACCAACCCGACTGAACCAGTCGTAGGCGAAGGAGACGAGGGATAGTGAGACCTTAGACCTTAGACCTCAGACCTTAGACCTCAGACCTCAATAAAAATGAACAAGAAAGAAGTTATCGAGCACGTGGTGAAGGTAGTAGTAGCCGCACTCACAGCATTTTTGACAGCAATCACAACTACAAGTTGTATGGGACACGGACCATTCTAATTGAAAATTGATAAAGGAGTTAAGGAGTTAAGGAGTTATCGCTACGCTCGAAGTTAAAGACGTATGATGGCTGATGTTAGATGTAAGAGAGCTGAGAACCAGTATCGTCTTAACTCCTCTAACTTCTCTAACTTCTTAACTACTAAAACGAGAGCTGACTGGGTAAATGCCTTGTCAGCTTTTTTTGTTGCAATGTTGCAACACATTTTGATAATGAAGAATGAAGAATGAAGAATGAAGAATTAAGACTGATTTTTGTTGACAGTGAGGTCTATAGGGAGGTTAATAGTGAGGTGTATAGGGAGGTCTAAAGAACCTAACCTCCCTATCTCAACCCTCGATGAATACTGGGCTTGCAGCCAATATAGGGAGGTTGGAGTGAAAAAATATCCTTCAAGATTTTGCAGAAGTATAGAAAATAGTTTGTATTTTTGCGAGCAAATAATAATCAAGATGGGAGATGACATATTTGAATCAATTTCACAAGGAATCGATGGAACGTACGATGAGGAAAATCGAAGAATCAAAGAAATCGCCAATGAGTTCCAAAAGCTTTGCCGATTACATGAAGCACAACTTCGAGATGTCAAAGAAAATGTAAATAGTTACGAGATTGAACAACGAGTAGCTGAATCGTATGCCAAGTCTGTAGGTATGTGGATACCTATGGGTAATATATTCGAATTAGGTGTTCCAGGACCGAGACACTTCGATTGACCGGCACTCGCGAATGACAATGCCAAAATACAAACTATTTCTGAAACAATTATTCTTTTCATGGTGCAAATAAAATTACAGATAAAAATATCACACAACTTTTGCCACTAAACTATGAAAAATAATTTTGTAAACTATGAAAAAAAATTTTTATAGTTATGTAGCAAAAATGAGGGTCACTTACTCACTTACAACTTACTCACTTTTGACATTTGACAGTCAACAGAAATCAGTTTTAACGATAATTATTTTGTTTTTCTCTCGCTTACTCATATCTTTGCGCAGTACTAGTAAAACATATTATAATATGAATGTAGCAGGATTACAAAACGTATGGCAGACAATCATGGGTTTTAACCTTACTGCTGCTAATAAACGTTGGTTAGCTGACCATCTGTATGAGCAAGCGATGCGCGAAGAAGCCTTGCAGCCTTATACGATGGAGGAAATCGATGCTCGTCTTGACATGGCAGAAGAAGACGTTGCTGCAGGCCGAGTGTATTCAAAGGCAGAAGTGTCTGATATGATGGACGATTATATACAGAAGCATTTGTAGTGTGATATGGAAATTATCTGGTCTGACCAGGCATATAAAAAGTGGAAAGAAACAGCAGACTATATCCTTCATCAATATGGAGTAGATGCAGTTATTCGTTTTAAAACAAATATCAACGAATGGGAAGACTCTTTATCACGGCTACCTTTGATTGGACAATTAGAGCCATTGCTCCGTCATCGTCAGATTCCATATAGAAGTGTTGTGATTAACAAACTAAATAAACTAATCTATTACCTAGATAATGATAAAATCATAATAGCTGACCTGTGGGACACTAGAAAAGAGCCCAAGGCTCAGGCTAACATAACTAAATGAAACTCTTAACCATTAATTATTAATCATTAACCCTGAACCCTTATTTTCCTTTTTTTGAACAAAAAGTCGTTTCTCTCTCATTTGGGCTAAATGGGCTAACATGGGCTAAGATGAATTGTTCTTATATGTAAAATGAGATTTATCTTTGTCGCGACTCGGTTAGCCTATAGGGGCTGGGTGGGTCAGACATGTTATATAAAAAAGACGTTTACTAAACGCGCTTTTCTACTTCAGTATCTGTTTTGTCCTTTGTATTAATAAACGAGATTTCTGATGGGATAAGCGAGAAAAGTAGAGCACCCACGTCTTTCCGTTTCAAAATTTACTAACCGCTGAATCCGGGTTGCTATAGGCATACATAATTATAATGTATGAAAAGACCTATACTTCTAATTGCTCTTCTGTCGCTTCTGATGACATTCTCTGGTAGAATGAGAGCTGCTGAACCAATTCCCACTACCGACAGAATTGTATTAAGCGACTTGACTTATGACAGCGATCTTGAGTTCTACTATTTTGACGTGAGTCTTGACGGTTCACTTATCTACACGGCTTACAATATGGATATATTCCTGCCCGAAGGCATCACTTCTGACAAAGATTATGTACAGATGATGGAATTGGGCGATGAAGGTATCTATCCTTGTACTTACAACAAAATTAAGAAAACCTATACTTACACTCACACTCTGAGTGCCTCTCAGCCTACAGCAAACCAGTTGCGAGTTGCTTGTACATCGAGTGTGAACGATGAATTCACCAAAGTTTCAGGTGTGCTCTTCAGAGTATATGTTGAGTTAGATAATGCTGCACTTGCTGCATCTGTATCTCCAAAACCGATAGTTACAGTTTCGGGTATTGCTCTGGTTCAGAAAGAGGACGCAAGAAAATATGTGCCTGCCGATTTCAGTTGCCAGCCATTCACTACTGCAGTTCCTGCTGATCGTACAGTATCGGTCAATATCAGTTCTGTAAACAAGGTAGGCACACTCATTTTGCCTTTTGATGCAGAACTGCCCACAGGAGTTCAAGCATATATCTGCAATGCAGTAGATAATGACGGCAAGACTATGCTGCTCACTCCGGTAAACTCTATTGAGGCTTGTAAACCATATATTGTAATATCAGAAACCGGTTATACAGGCAATTTCAATGGGTCTGTTGACCTTGGTGAGGATTATGCCGACGATGGAGTCTATACACAGGGACTTCTGACAGGTGTACTCAAACCTACAGTGATAAACTCAGGATATGTATTGCAGAATCAGGGTGCTGGTCCTAAGTTCTACAGTGCTGAGGGCGAGTCATTCACTATTCCTGCAGGCCGATGCTATCTGACTCCTTCCGGAGCACTATCTGTAAAAGCTTTAGGTATGCAGATTGATGAGGCTTCAGAAATCAAACAGGTGTCTGAAGATGCTACATCAGATGTCTATTATGACTTTTCTGGTCGCCGAGTAGAGCGTCTGGAAAGGGGATATTATATCAAGGGCACTCAAAAGGTGTTCGTAAAGTAAACGAATAATACTAATCTTTAAACACATACAGCTATGAAAAAATTACTTATTATTTTTTTAGTTCTTGTTGCTTGTATAGCTGCAAAAGCAGATACCTGGACAGACACAAATGGAACCGTTTGGAGTTTTTATACATGGGATGGTAATAAAGCCACTATCACCTCTGGTATCAGTGGTACTATACCTGCCAATCTTGTAATACCTTCAACAGTTTATATTGGTGAAACACCTTATACTGTTACGTTAATAGGCGGTGGTGCTTTCAGGGAATGTGAAACTATTACTTCTGTTACTATTCCTGATGGTGTTACTTCAATAGAAAGTGAAGCTTTTTCTGGCTGTGCTAACCTTGCTACGATTACTATTCCAGATGGAGTTACATCCATAGGACATGGTGCTTTCTGGGGGTGTGCTAGTCTCGCTGCTGTTACCCTGCCAGAAAGTATTATTTCAATAGACGGTTCTGCTTTCTATGGTTGTTCCAACCTTACTTCGATTAATATCCCTGATGGTGTTACTTCAATAGGTAGCTATGCTTTCTATTTTTGTTCCAGTCTTACTTCGATTAATATTCCTGAAAGTGTTACAAAAATAGAAGGCTATGCTTTCTATGGTTGTTCCAGCCTTACCTCGATTAATATTCCTGATGGAGTTACTTCAATAGGTGACTATGCTTTCTATTTTTGTTCCAGTCTTACTTCGATTACTATTCCTGAAAATGTTACTTCAATAGGTAGCGATGCTTTCCAGAACTGTTACAGTCTTACTTCTATCTATTTTGCATCTTCTACTCCAAAGACTTCATATTCTTGGCCTTCCAATGCTATTTTGTTTGTGCCAGATGAATCGGTAGATGCATACAAAACAGCTTGGACGGATTATGCAAATCGTATAGTACCAGAAACATCTTCCACATTTGTTTATGATTTATCATTGAACGCTAAGGAGAACTCTTCTGATTTGATAGATCAGATTGGAGATGAAAATGCGTATAAAGTGGTAAATTTGAAAATCTCTGGTACTTTCAATGGCTATGATGTGATGGTGATGAGAAATAAGATGACTAATCTGCGTACATTGGATATGTCAGAAGCACATGTAGTAGGAAATCCATACAATTATTATAGCTCTGCTTATGACGGGTCTTTTTATACCAAAGACGATGTAATTA
Organism: Prevotellaceae bacterium UBA2744; assembly: GCA_002353575.1. GTDB lineage: Bacteria > Bacteroidota > Bacteroidia > Bacteroidales > Bacteroidaceae > Minthosoma. The sequence continues at coordinate 35,085 of DEJQ01000001.1, read as the reverse complement.
CAGGATATTTCCTTCCTACTGGTATAGTCTCTGTCAAATTGCCTGCCGGTATAACTGCTCTTGAGAGTTATGCATTTAGAGGTTGTAGTTCGCTTAAATCTATCGAACTGCCTGAGGGTATTACATCTATTCCAGACTATGCATTCCATGGCTGTTCAAGTCTTACTGCCATTAATATTCCGGAGAGTGTGACATTAATTGGAGAGTGGGCTTTCTATCAATGTAGTCAATTGGCTGAAATACATTTACCAAAACAACTTCATACAATAGGTGGTTATGCATTCCGTAATACTCGTTTGGTCGAACTTCATCTTCCTCCTTATATTGAATCTATTGGCAATAATGCTTTTACTAATTGTTCAAACCTTAAGAAAATTTATGCATATATGCCAGGTATTATTCCTATAGGTGGTGATACTTTTAACGATTACCAGCATCAGGAACTGTACATACCAGAATTCTTGTATAACAACTATTACTACGATACAAACTGGAGCCAGTTTATTTCAGTCAATAAGACAAGTTTGTCGCCCGACGATTATGTAACTCTGCCTACAAACGATGACCTGACATTTGCTGATGGTGAAGAACGAATTCCTGACACAAGTGAAGGCGAACATATTGATGCAGAGATAGGCAATGAAGGCGGTGTAACTGTAGAGGGTGACGAGCCACAGCCATTCGATGAGGTAGAACAGAGTCTGGACGGAAACGGACAGGGCGGTTCTCTGATTGGTGAGGATGACGGAAAAAATCAAGGCAATCTGCCTGTGAATACTTTGAATGTGAAGATTCAGGTGGAGGCAGGCAGATGGTATTTCTTCTGCTTCCCATTCGATGTGACAATTGCTGAATGTGAATATCCTGGTCAGTATGCTTGGAGAGAGTATGACGGACTGATTCGTGCTATGGAAGGGGCTAACGGTTGGAAGAATGTAGAAGGTGAGACTCTTACAGCTCGCCAGGGTTATATCTTCCAGTCTGCAACAGCCGGTACTCTGGTTGTGAAGTTCGACAAACCGACATTTGGCGGCGACCGTCCAAAGACTCTGACAGAGTATGTATGCGACAATGCTGCTAATGCAAGTTGGAACTTCGTGGGTAACCCATATTCAAGTTTCTATGATTTCAAGGCTGAAGATTTCGATGCTCCTATAACAGTATGGAACGGCAACAGCTATGAAGCTTATCGCCCAGGTGATGATGAATACCACCTGCAGCCATACGAGGCATTCTTCGTACAGAAGCCTAATGAATCAGAAAAGATTGACTTCAAGAAGGAAAAACGCGAAACTTATCGTCAGAGCAAAGAAAAGAAAGCTAACAATGTGAAGGCTCTTCTTCTGAAGGGTATCACTCCAAGCCGTCTGCTCGTAAACCTGAATATCAGCGATAATGATACTGCTTCGGTTGATAAGACTCGTCTCGTTCTGAACGAAAAGGCAAGCCGCAATTACGAAATGACTTGCGATGCTGCTAAATTTATCAGCAACGATGCTAATGCACAACTCTACACTGTAGAAGAGAAAGTAGAAATGGCTATCAACGAACGTCCTACTGAGGGTGATATACGTCTGGGCTACAAGGCAAAGAAGGCAGGTAAGCTGACTATCGAAGCTCCACGCATGGATTTGCCTATGGAACTGGTAGATACAAAGACAGGTGTAACCTTCGATCTCTCACTGGGTAGCTATGAGTTCCAGACAGAAGCTGGTACATTCAATACGCGATTCATGCTCCGACCAACTGAAGATGCTACAGCTATCAAGGATATCACAAAGAAGACAGGTGTAGCTATAGGTCTGCAGAACGGCGGCCTGAGCATCGGCGGTGCTGAAGGCAAGGACGTGAAGGTATTTACCACAGGTGGTGCTCTTGCAGCTCAGCATGCCGGAAACGGTTATGTAGGTCTGCCAAGCGGAACATACATCGTGGCTGTTGACGGCATGAAGGCTAAGGTACATGTGAAGTAATAATGTTTCAATGCAAACTACTATGAAACATATCAAGTCAATATTCTGTTGTCTGCTACTGCTCTGTTCGGGCAGCATGCAGGCGCAGAATTTTAATCCTTCAAACCCTGCGGAGCCACAGACACCAGTGTTCTACTATCCGCTGACTGTAAGTTGCTCACCTGCTGAGGCGGCATATGTTAGTGGCAAGGGTAATTACGCCCCGGGAACACAGGCTAATATATCTACTTCGCCAAAGAGTGGCTATATTTTCAACCACTGGGAACTGAATGGTGTACCTTACGAAGGCGGTTCCAATATCAGTTACACTACAGTAGCCGGAAAGATGGACTTCGTGGCAGTGTATGACTTCTTGCCAAACGATCCAAGCGAACCAGTTATGGATGTACGGAGCCGACTGTATCTGGAGTCAGAACCTGCCGGAGTGTGTACCTTCAATCGCGTAAGTGGAGCTTGGGTTGAGGCTGACCAATATGTAAATGTGAATGTGGTCGGAGTTGACCCTCAGTATGCATTTGCAGGTTGGTTTCAGGGCGGAGTGAAAATAACAGATGTGCAGTCGCTCAATTACCTTATGGGTTATCACGACGAGACTCTTGTAGCACGTTTCACTCTGTTGCCTTTCAATCCTATAAGTCCTTCTGAGCCCCAGACGGCACCCGGACAAGAAGATATTCAGACTCATGCAAGGGGTGATGCCAACGAGGACGGTGCTATCGATGTGGCAGATGCTGTTGCGGTGACAAATGTCTATCTGACAGGCGATGAAAGCGGAGTGAATCCCACACTGGCAGATGCCAACAATGACGGTGTTATTGATATGGCTGATGTCGTGTATATTATAAATGTGTATTTAACAAATCAGTAATTAAAATAATGAGAAAGAAATATAGTAAACCTATTGCAGCAGCATTTTGCATTACAACAGAACAGGTGATTGCAGCTTCTCCTGAGATTCCATTCATCGAGGAGAAGGTAGATGCAAATTTTGAAGTTCTGGGAAAAGATGACGATTTCTTCATGAATGATGACTTCAAGGGAATCTGGTGAAAAATATAGGAGGAGAATGTATTATATGAGCGTTCGGGCTGTCATCCCTGTTGGGGTGGCAGCCTTTTTTAATGAAGAATGAAAAATGAAGAATAAAAAATGAAAAATAAAAAAATGAAAAATTCCCTAAATTTGCATTCTGACTAAGCGAAAAATTCCCGAAAATACTATAAAAAATCAAGAAAAAGTCCCGATTTCTTTAAGTAGTCACAATAATAATTGTATATTTGCAGCCGAATTACAAGATACTGATTATGCTTTATAGGAAGTTTACAAGCCGTATAGAAGAGTTCCTTCAAAAGGAACCGCAAAAGATTATGCTGGTAAATGGAGCCAGACAGATAGGAAAGTCGTATCTTATTCGTTACGTAGGTAAGAAATTGTTCAAGAACTACGTTGAAATCAATTTGAAGGCGGATAAAGAAGGCGCAGGCATCTTCGCTACAGTTAAGACAACCGACGATTTCTACCTGCAGTTAGGAGCTATTGCTGGTAATCGTTTGGGACGAAAGGAAGATACGCTGGTGTTCTTAGATGAGATACAGAGTTTTCCCCATCTGATGACCATGCTGAAGTTTCTGAACCAGGAGGCCAAATATACATATATAGCAAGTGGTTCAGAATTGGGCGTTGCATTGTCCGAAACCGCTTCTGTTCCTATAGGTAGTATTTCCATAGAAGAGATGTACCCGCTGGATTTCGAGGAGTTTCTTCTGGCTATGGGGTGCGCACAGGAAACGATAGACGCTATCAGGGACAAGTTCCTGAAAGGAGAATCGCTGAACGAGTCGCTCCACAACTATATGCTGCAACAATTCAAGATTTACCTACTTGTTGGAGGGCTTCCTGAGGCTATCAACAAATTCTTGGTTAACAGAAATATTGCACAGGTAAGGAAGGTGCAGCGTGACATACATGCACTATACAGGGTTGATGCTTCGCAGTATGATGCTGAGAAGAAACTTGTCATCAGGAAGATATACGACCTCATTCCCTCAAATATGGAGAATAAGAAAAAAAGGGTCGTCGTGAAGAGGATTGAGGACACGGCTGGTCACAAGCAATTCAGCGACTATGCTGACGAATTTGAATATCTTACCAATTCAGGAATCGCACTTGCAGTTCAGGCCATCAGTAATCCAAGATTCCCGCTATTGGAGTCGGAAAACAAGAATCTTCTCAAGCTCTACATGAACGACGTGGGACTGCTGACATTCCTCCTTTATGGCACAAATATCAATGCTGTTCTGAGGGACGAACGAAGTGTGAATCTCGGAGCTGTTTATGAAACCGTTGTTGCCCAAGAACTCCATGCACATGGCTTTTCGCTTCACTATTATGACAATAAGCAAAAAGGTGAAGTAGATTTCCTGGTGGATGACTACACCAACCTGACAATACTTCCTATTGAGGTGAAGTCGGGTAAAGACTATACTGTACATAGTGCACTTGACAACTTCCTTGAGACTCCAGACTATAACATCCATCACGCTGTAGTCCTAAGCAATGAACGTGAAGTCTGTGTTAGAAATGGTATCACCTATTTACCTATTTACTATTGCATGTTCTACCAGTCTGACAAGACCGTGGGTGGTACGGATCTTGTCATTCCGGAGATTAAAATAGTGTAAATAAGTTAGGTGGAGAGGCTCGTATGTATCCTTCCATGATCTTATGGATTTGGTTCGTCCGTTTAATAATTTTGGATAGACCGATTCATGGAAATGTGGCTTAATAGAGTGTATTAAAAGGATTTATATGAAACGAAAAGTTTTTTCTTTATTGATGTTTGTGCTGGCTATAGTTGCACAGGCTCAGCAGATTTCGTACGTAGAGGAGACGAAGAACTGGTATTATGTATATGATGATGCTGGCAAAAAGATTGGTGGGCTGTCGCGAGGTAGCATAGGTGAACTGAAGGGGTGGGGCAGTGACTTCTTCGTGGCAAAGTACTATTCGTATTATCGAATCTATGATGCGAAGGGTAAGGTGCTGAAAGCAATGAATGTTTCGGATGTCGGAAAAATAGTAGGTGTGTCTGGCAAAACGATTACGAGCCGTAAGGGCAGCTGGATATATACCTGGAATAAGGAGGGTAAGAAAATCAGAGCAACATCTGCTCAGAGTGGTTTTGGCCAAAGTAAAATGGATTGATTATTCACATTGGTTCACTCAGTAAAAAGATACGCAACTATAAAATATGGATTATAGTTTGATGTCTGGGGGCAGGTTCTGTCGGAGAATGGTGTCGTTGCGGACATCTTTTGGTAGGAGGAGTATTATGCGTTGACTGATTTCGTTGCTCCATGACTGCCATTCGTTGAGCATTGATTCGCGGATGCGGTCTCTGCTTATGCGGTCACATTGGTTTTCCAGGCCGTCAACATATTTGTGGGCATATTGTCCTACGGCTGCAATACGCAGACTCAGGTCTTTCCAGCGGTATTCGAATCTGGTTAGTGTGTCTGTGTGCTGTTCTACTCCGGAACGTCGCATTTCTTTGTGGAGGGCTACAAGAGCTGCCTGCTGCAGTTTTTCCTCTTTCTTCAATTGTTCTTGCAATTGTTCGTTTGCACTGACAAGGTGTTGTATGCTGTCGCCCAACGATGTCTTTGAATCTTTCATCTGTTGGGTGAGTGCTGACATCGCGTTATGACTGTTCTGTCGTTGCTGGTCGAGTTCTGTGCGCATTGAGTCAAGTGCTGCCAGTGACGCAGAGTTGCCGGTGTGCTGCAGTCGCCATGTCTGCAGGGTGAGAGCTCCTGCCAACAGGATTATGCTCGCAACAGCAACTGCCTGCCAAGGGCGACGGCGTTCTGTCTTCTCTATTGCATTTGTCACTTCGTTCATGCTCTTCCAACGTTGGTCGAGTGGCAACAGGCATTTGCGGATGATGGTTTTGTAGGCTCTGCCCAAGTTCATCTCTTTCATCAGCATACCGAAGGAATAGATGTCGTTCCTTACGTCGGGGATGTTCGTCTGCATCTGTTCTGGCGACATGTAGTTATATGTGCCTGCAGGTTGTTTCAGTTGTGCATGCTGATCTGTGTCTGCAAATCCGAAGTCGATGATTTTTACGTGTTCACCGATGCGGGTTACCATTATATTCTTGGGTTTTATGTCGCGGTGTACGATTCCTTGTGAGTGAATGTATTCAATGGCATCGGCTATCTCTTTGCAAATACGGCGTCTGTCCTTCAAAGCAGGTTCTTTGCTGAGCCATTCGTCAAGGGTAGCTCCGTCGATATACTCCATGATGACACATGGACCGATACCTTCCACATTCTCCATTCCCAATGCTTGTACTACGCCTGTGTGTTGTATTGCCATGAGGGTTTCAAACTCTTTCTTCAGTAGTTGACCGTAGCCGGCAATGGCAACGCCCTGTTCGCCTGCTATGCTTTTCAGGGTGTACCAGCGTCCGAACCGCTTTGCCTTGAAGAGTTTTGTCTGTCCGTTGCCGGGTAGTGGTTCGATGCAGGTAAACTTCCGGTCTATGCTGTCGAAGATAGGGTCGGAGAGAAAACCGCTTGTGATGCTATTGTCTATTTCTTTGTTTTTCATTCTGTTTTACTTTAGGTGGTCGAAGTCTTCCATGCGGTATCGGAACAAACCGAAAACAAGACTGTTGCGATACATGTTTTCTTTGCCTGCCGGTGTCATGAGTATGGCTTCCTCTACTGTCTCAAGGTCGAAAATGTCACTAAATATTGTGAAGAGGTCTTCTTTTTCTACTCGTATGAGTCGTAACGACGGACATTGGCGGAAAGCAGCGGGATAAATCACGTTGATTGATGCTGGAATAGTAATCTGTCGGAGTGATGTGCATCCGAGAAATGATTGGTCGCCTATGTCGCACAGGGTCTGTGGAAGTACTACTTCAGTTAGTCCTGTACAATGGGCAAATGCCTGTCGTCTCACTGCTCGTACATAACACTTCTTTCCATCAGGTGCAACAACTGAATCAGGAATGACCAGTCGTCCCTTCGTAGCAGTATCTATAGCCGGTTCGCCATATATACCTATTCCTACATTGACAAAATTGTCTCTTCCCCTTAGTCTGACGAAGGTGACCATAACTGTCTGCCCATCGCACTTAAGAGGCAGTTGGAATGTTCTCTTGCGCAATTCCTCTATAGGTGGATCTACAGCATAGCAGACAGACCACGCGGAGAGTATCAGACAAATCAGAAGCAGACGTTTCATATGTTTATCAGTTTATTCTCTCGAATTTTATGCCTTGATCCAATCCGCAAATATACGACATGGGAATACTGCTGTTGCCGTCGTTGTCGTGATGTTGCAACTGATCCAGATAGAGTGGTTCGCCATCGATAATAAGACTGCATAGGAATGTGTCGCCTGGTTGGAGTCGGGTTTTCTCTGAGGCGACAACACGGAAGCAGAGACTGCCCTCATACTCTATGTCGCATACACGGTCGGGCAACCATGTAAGGCGCAGCTGATTACCTATCTGCATATCGGTAGTTACGGCTATCTTGCGATTCATAACGAAACCGCTCTGCATGCTGCCTTTAATCTTGTCTGATGCATCGAGGTAACTCTCTATATTGCGATAACCCAGAAAATGAATCAGGGCAAGTAGGGTAGAGGTGCGCGGGTTGGTGCCGTCGTCCAATGTGCCCCATACGCGCCGCAGGGTGTTCCGGCTCAGTTGTTCTCCCGTTCGTGCATAAATCATATAACTGAGTCGGTCAAAATCTCCTGGGGTTCTCACAGGTTGCCCCAGAGCCTGTTCTACATTAAGGCAAATCTGTCGGATCTGTTCCTTGCTGAAAGATGGCGTATTTCTGTATTCTGTTTCCATGTCTGCAAATGTAGTTTATTTTTTTCATTCTATCCAAAACAAAGTAGTATAAATTCCTTCATGTCAGATATAAAACGAAATGGACTAAAATGGACGGAAAAAGTATAGATGAAAATATCAGAATATAAGAAATACTCCATAATTTTGCAACGGAAAAGTATATAAGAAACACCTAAGAATGTTATGAAGTCTGACAAGGAAATGAATGAAGAATTACTTGAAAAACCCTTGAAACTGCAAATTAGGAATTATTTGTACTCTAAATTAGGAGCGGCTTCGGGGGAGTCAGAGAAGTATGCTCAAGATATAACTAATATAGTATTGCAGACATTGAAGTTAATAAAATGAGGTTTTTTATATGAGCGTTTGGGGCCGTCATCCCCGTGATGGAGTGGCGGCCCTTTTTAATTCATAATAGATTCCGCTGCTTTATAGTTTTAAGTTTATAATGTATTCTTTTTTCGTTTTTTGAAAAAAAAAACCTGCAAGACTAAGTCTGGCAGGTCCAATCTCTCTTCGAGGTTACCCTCGGAAGGTTGTCTTTGTTCGCTGTGAATTACTGAGCAGTTACAACTGTAGTGTCAGCAGCAACAGTATCAGCAGCAGCAGTGTCAACAGCAACAGTGTCAATAGTGTCAACACACTCTGTTGAGTCAGCAGCAGCTTCAGTTGAAGCAGTGTTACCACCACAAGATGCGAAAGATACAGCTACGATAGCAGCGAATGCGAATACCAACTTCTTCATAATTTTCTACTTTAAAATGTTAAACAATAAATTTGCTTTCTAAAACCGATGCAAAGGTACGACATTTTCATTTAGGCGGTCGAGAAAACCCGTTTTTTTTTCGCTTTTTATGAAAAAAAACGTCCTTTGAAGAAATATCGGACAAAAACAAGGTGTTTTAAGGTTTGTTTCCGTGCACACTTTTGAAAAATTAGTTAATCGATGTACATCAAGTCGGACATGATATCGTTAGAGATGAATAATCCCTGTCTGGAGAGTGTGAGTGTGTCGTCGTTGAGAACGAGCGATCCCAGCGAGATGTGCTTTTGTGCCATACGTAGGCAGTAGTCTTTTCTTGCAGTTCCGAATAACTGTGCTAATTTGTGCAGCCTCAGACCGTTGCAGGTGCGCAGGGTGGTGAATACATACTCGTTGTATTTGTCTGTCTCTGTCAGGTGTTCTATTTCATAAGGTATTCGGTTATTCTTGGCTCCTTCAATATACGGCTTGAGTGATTCGCAGTTGAATTGGCGCGACTCCTGGTTGAATGAGTGTGCACCCGCACCGATGCCGAGGTAGGGAATGGACTGCCAGTAGCTGGAGTTGTGGAGGCTATGGCGTCCGGGCAGGGCGAAGTTGGAGATTTCGTAGTGCTCAAATCCAGCCTGACGGGTTGCATCGAGAATGTGCTCGTACATGGTTCGTGACAGGTTTTCGTCTCCTTCGGCAATGATTTTATCCTGAAGCATCTGGCTGAGTCGCGTGTCTTCTTCATATTGCAGGGAATAGATGGAGAGGTGCTGGATGCCAAGAGAGAGGGCGCAATCGACATCGGACTTCACGTCGTCGAGTGTTTGTCCTGGCAGTCCGAACATTAGGTCGATGCTTACATTGTCGAATCCTGCCGCTTGGGCGTTTTGTACTGCTTTGATTGCTTGACGTGCTGTGTGTCGGCGCTGCAGGAGTGTGAGCAGATTGTCGTGGAAGGTCTGAATGCCTATGCTTATGCGGTTTATGCCCAGGTCGCGAAGTCGTGCACAGCTGATGTGTGGCATTTCCCCTGTCGTTGGACACAGGTCGTCAGGGTTGCATTCAATGGTAATCTCTTTCGCTTCCACATTGTATATATTATGTATAGTGGAAAGAATCTGTGATAGCTGCTCGGTTGTGAGAAGTGAGGGGGTGCCCCCTCCGAAGTATATTGTTTCGATGGGCGCGGTGCCCAGGTAGTCTTTGCGTAGTTCCAGCTCGCGGCAAAGGGCATCGACATACGCTTCGCGCAGAGTGAGCGAAGTGGTGGAAAAGAAGTTGCAATATATGCAACGGCTTTTGCAGAATGGTATGTGAATGTAGATGCCAGGCACGTTTGGAAAGGTCAATCGGGTGCAAAGGTAGTCAAAATATATTTAAGAAAGTAAAATGTGCTGTACAACATATAAATTCGTGGTCTATAGCGGAGGGTTTTCCGTAATTTTATCGCCAAATTGCTAATTGTGGTTTTAGATACCTCGTTGCAAGAGTCTAATACTTTAAAAAACAATAATAATCATGAAGGTTTATCAGACGAATGAAATTAAGAACATTGCCTTGCTTGGCAATGACGGTGCTGGTAAGACGACCCTTACCGAAGCACTTCTGTATGAGGCTGGCATAATTAGTCGCCGCGGACGAATCACAGCAAAGAACACGGTAAGCGATTACTTCCCTGTAGAGCAGGAGTACGGATACAGTGTGTTCTCAACTGTTTTCCATGTCGAGTGGAACGGAAAGAAACTCAACATCATCGACTGCCCTGGTTCAGACGATTTCGTTGGCGCGGCAATAACTGCTCTTAATGTGACCGACACAGCCCTGTTGCTCATCAACGGGCAGTATGGACCAGAGGTCGGAACGCAGAACCACTTCCGTTATACAGAGAAATTGGGTAAGCCGGTCATTTTCTTGGTTAACCAACTCGACTCGGACAAGTGTGATTTCAACCAGGTGGTAGAACAACTGACAGACATATACGGCAGCAAGGTCGTACCAGTGCAGTATCCGCTGAACGAGGGTCCTGAATTCAATTCGTTGATCGATGTACTTCTGATGAAGAAATACTCATGGAAACCGGAAGGTGGTGCGCCAATCATCGAGCCGATTCCGGAGGATCAGATGGAAAAGGCAATGGCTATGCACAAGACTCTTGTAGAGGCTGCTGCGGAGAACGACGAAACCTTGATGGAGAAATTCTTCGAATCGGACGAACTGACAGAGGATGAGATGCGCGAGGGTATCCGAAAGGGACTTGCAGCACGCTCTATCTTCCCTGTGTTCTGCGTGTGCGCAGTGAAGGATATGGGTGTTCGCCGACTGATGGAATTCCTCGGGAATGTGGTTCCGTTCGTAGATGAAATGCCATGTGTTCACAATACTCGCGGCGAGGAGGTGAAACCGGTTACTGATGGGCCTACTGCTTTGTATTTCTTCAAGACTGCCAACGAACCGCATATCGGCGGTGTGCAGTACTTCAAGGTTATGTCGGGTAAGGTGCACGAAGGCGATGACCTGACAAATAGCGACCGCGGCAGCAAGGAGCGCATGGCTCAGATATTTGCATGTGCCGGTGCAAACCGTATTAAGGTTGACGAGCTGGTTGCCGGTGATATCGGTTGTACGGTGAAACTGAAGGATGTGCGCACAGGTAATACCCTCGTTGGTAAGGACTGCGAGCACAGATTCAATTTCGTGAAGTATCCGAATCCTAAATATATCCGTGCTGTCAGGGCTGAGAACGAGGCAGATACTGAAAAGATGGTTGCTGCCATCCAGCGTATGAGTCAGGAAGATCCGACCTGGATTCTGGAGCAGAGCAAGGAACTGAAGCAGACTCTGGTGAAGGGTCAGGGTGAATTCCACCTGCGCACACTGAAATGGCGTTTGGAGAATAACGAAAAGATAAAGATCGTATTCGACGAGCCGAAGATTCCATATCGTGAGACAATCACCAAGGCTGCACGTGCAGACTACCGCCATAAGAAACAGTCGGGTGGCGCAGGACAGTTTGGTGAGGTTCACCTCATTGTAGAACCATACTACGAGGGTATGCCAGATCCTACTACTTATAAGTTTGGCAATCAGGAATTCAAGATTACCATGAAGGGTAAGGAGGAAATCGACCTGGAGTGGGGCGGCAAGCTGGTATTCATCAACTCCGTAGTGGGTGGTGCTATCGATGCGCGTTTCATGCCGGCTATACTGAAGGGAGTCATGAGCCGTATGGAGCAGGGACCTCTGACGGGTTCGTATGCCCGCGACGTGCGCGTAATCGTTTACGATGGTAAGATGCACCCGGTTGACTCAAACGAACTCTCGTTCATGCTCGCTGGCCGTCATGCCTTCTCCGATGCTTTCAAGGCTGCGGGTCCAAAGCTTCTTGAACCAATATACGACGTCGAGGTATTCGTACCAGGCGACAAGATGGGCGACGTGATGAGTGACCTGCAGGGTCGTCGTGGTATGATTATCGGTTCAGAGTCGGAAGGCGGCTACGAGAAACTGATTGCAAAAGTCCCATTGAAGAGTCTGAGCAACTACTCTACGGCTCTGTCGAGCATCACGGGTGGCCGTGCCAGCTTCATCATGAAATTTGCCAGTTACGAACTCGTGCCTACTGACATCCAGCAAAAGCTCATGGCTGAATTCGAGGCTTCGAATAAAGACGAGGATTAAACATAAGCAAGTATTGGAATGGGGGTTACAAGGCGAATTCCAGCTACCCCATTCTAATTTTTCTTTTCGAGAGAGGTTCATGTCCTTTGAACCTCTCATTTTTTTTACTTAATAAATTAACAAGTAAAATATGGGGTTTGGTTAATTTATGTATAATTTCTGTATTAATACGCATCTTATTTAACTTAAACATATAATATTTTTAAGTAAAAGCCGTTTCTTTGCACAGAAATCGAAAAAACATTCAGTTCGACAATGAAAAAAGCTACGATAATATCTTTGGTTGTGGCGATGAGCATATCGTTTGTGAGTTTGCTCGCTCTGCAGGTTCACTATATAAGTGAGATTCTCGAAATGCGTAAGTTGCATTTTCGGGAGAATGTGGAGCGCAGTTTGAATCAGGTGGCACATAAGTTGGAGGTGGATGAGGCGAGCAGATACCTGGAACAGGGTCCTGAGGCTATGAGCGGTATTGCTACGGCAATCGACTCCATCACGGTAACCAACGACTCATCTGTCATTCAGCGTACACATCAGGTGGTGGCAAAAGACGGAAGTGTGTTTACGTCGCTCGAGACAACTGCCAAGACGTCGGTCTCGGATAAATTCTTTACAAAGAGGAACCGTCCTGCTGGTACAGACCGCATCCGCTCGTTGCAGGAGATTATGGCAAAGCGGTATAGCTACGAAAAGACTTTGGTGGATGAGGTCATATATAGTATGTTATATACGGCGCACGACCGTCCGTTGGGAGATCGAATCGATTTCAAGCAGTTGGATCAGTACCTGAAGACAGAACTGAGCAATAATGGTATTCAGTTGAAGTATCATTATGAGGTTGAGACGGGCGACAAGAAGATTGTATATCGCTGTTCTGACTATGAGGAGAAGGGTAATGACCAGGCATTCAATGTCGAACTCTTTCCTAACGACCCTATAGACAGGGCGGGAACGCTGATCGTGCATTTCCCGGCACTGAGCAACCTGGCATTCCGCTCGTTCTGGTTTGTCATTCCTTCGGTTATTTTCACACTTGTGGTGCTTGGAACGTTTATTGCTACGCTGATGCTCGTGTTCCGGCAGAGAAAACTGACGGAGCTGAAGAACGACTTCATCAATAATATGACTCACGAGTTCAAGACCCCGATCAGTTCTATCTCCCTGGCCGCACAGATGCTGAGCGACGAGAGCGTGAAAAAGACGCCGCAACTCATGGACAGGGTGACCAATACCATTAAGGACGAGACAAAACGACTCAGGATGCAGGTAGATAAGGTGTTGCAGCTGTCTATGTACGAGAATCAGAGTGCCAATCTGCGAATGCAGGATGTTGACATCAACGAACTCGTGTCGGGTGTGGTGCATACGTTCACACTGAAAGTGGAAAAGAACGGCGGAAAGATCATCACGCAGTTGGAGGCTGAGAATCCTTTGATATATGTTGATGATATGCATTTCACCAATGTGGTGTTCAATCTTATGGATAATGCCATCAAGTATCGTCGAAGCGATGCCGAACTGGAACTGAAGGTGAAGACTTGGAACGAGGCAAACAAAGTGTGCCTGTCTATTCAAGACAATGGAGTGGGTATTGCAAAACAGGATTTGAAGCGTGTGTTTGAACGATTCTACCGTGTGCATACAGGTAATCTGCACGACGTAAAGGGGTTCGGACTTGGATTGGCATACGTAAAGAAGATTGTGGAAGACCACAAGGGGACTATTTCCGCAGAAAGTGAACTGGGTATAGGAACTACGTTTATCATAAAACTCCCGGTTAGCAAAGGCGAATCAATGTGAAATACAATAATTACTAACAATAAAAAACAATTACGGTTATGATTGAAGAAAGAAACGAAGACGTTAGCATCCTCCTGTGCGAGGACGACGAGAACCTGGGTATGTTGCTCCGTGAATATCTGGAAGCAAAAGGTTATAAGGCAGATCTCTGTGTAGATGGTGAAGAAGGCTATAATGCTTTTCTGGCAAAGAAGCACGATCTGTGTATCCTTGACGTGATGATGCCGAAGATGGATGGTTTCACGCTGGCAAGCCGCATCCATGATATCAATCCTGAGACTCCGTTCATGTTCCTTACGGCTAAGAACATGAAGGATGACATCCGTGAAGGTTTTGAACTGGGAGCTGATGATTACATCACCAAACCATTCTCTATGGAAGAAGTTGTGTTCCGTATCGAAGCAATTCTGCGCCGAGTTCGCGGTAAGAAGAACAGCGACCAGATCGTACACCAGATCGGTAAGTTCACTTTCGACACTCAGAAACAGGTGCTTTCAATAGGTGACAAGCAGACAAAACTCACTACAAAGGAGGCGGAACTGCTTACTCTGTTGAGCAACAAGGCAAACGAACTGCTGCAGCGCGATTATGCCCTGAAGACTATATGGATTGATGACAACTACTTCAATGCGCGTTCTATGGATGTGTATATCACAAAACTGCGTAAGCACCTGAGTGATGACCCGCATGTGGAAATCCTCAACGTACACGGGAAAGGCTATAAGCTCGTCATCACAGAAGACTAAGCAATAAACCATAAAAAAGAGTGGGGCACTTCATTTCGAGGTGCTCCACTCTTTCTTTCTTTTCTTTCCTGCTTAGTAAACTCGCTTGTTTATTACTATGTGGCAGATGAGGCCGACGATTATAAGAACCAAGCTTCCGATTGTGTACCAGTTCTGGTCTGCTAAGTCAGCCATGAAAGGCAGCACGGTAGTGAGTACAAGCAGTATTGCTCCGATAATGATAAGGATTAGTCCGAGATTTTTCATTGTATTATATATTTATAGTTAAATTCCATACATATGGTCTTGCAAAGGAACACAATTTTTGACAAACGGAGAAATAAAAAGCTGACAAAATGAGAAAATAACTAATATTTTTCGATTTTCGTTTTCAGAATGTTGTTTTTTTTGTACCTTTGCCCCGCTTTTTGCGGTTTTAGTCTGTAGGAAGCAGAGATAATTAACAAAATATTAACAACTTATTTATTGATCAAATGAATCAATACGAAACCGTTTTCATCTTAACTCCCGTTTTATCTGAGGCTCAGGTAAAGGAAGCGGCAGACAAGTACAAGGATTATCTTGTTCAGAATGGGGCAGAGATAATCAACGAAGAGAATTGGGGTATGAAGAAGTTGGCATACTCAATTCAGAAGAAATCTTCGGGCTTCTATCTCATGATAGAATACAAGGCAGAGCCAACAGTGATAGCAAAGTATGAGTTGCAGATGCGTCGCGACGAGCGCGTACTCCGCTTTCTCACAGTAAAGAACGAAAAGTACGCAGCAGCATATGCTGAGAAGCGTCGTAACAAGAAGGAGGCATAATATGGCAACTGCAAATACATCGGAAATTCGTTACCTTAACGCTCCTGTAATTGACGTTAAGAAGAAGAAGTACTGCCGTTTCAAGAAGAGCGGAATCAAGTACATCGACTACAAAGATCCAGAGTTCCTGAAGAAGTTCCTCAACGAACAGGGTAAAATCCTTCCACGCCGCATCACTGGTACATCTCTCAAGTATCAGCGTCGTGTAGCACAGGCAGTGAAGCGTGCTCGTCACCTTGCACTCCTGCCATACGTAACAGACTTGTTGAAATAATTAAAAGGAGGAAAGAACAGTATGAAAATCATTCTTAAGAAAGACGTTCTCGGCTTAGGCTATAAGGACGAGGTCCTCACAGTAAAGGACGGATATGGTCGCAACTACCTTCTTCCTCAAGGCTATGCAGTAATAGCTACTGAGAAAGCCCTCAAGCAACTCAACGAGGAATTGAAGCAGCGCGCTAACAAAATTGCTAAGATCAAGGCTGATGCCGAGGCAACAGCTGCTAAGTATCAGGGTGTGTCAATCCAGATCAAGGCAAAAGTTTCTGAAGGTCGCAACATCTATGGTTCTGTAGGACCAAAGGAGATTGCAGATGCATTGGCAGCTCAGGGTTTGGAGACAAATCCAAAGATTATCACAATGAAGTCTGCAAAGGCACTTGGCAACTACGAAGCTGTAGTACACTTCCACAGAGAAATCTCTGTCACTATTCCTGTAGAAGTAGTTTCTTCAGAACCACTCAAGAAAGCTCCTAAGGCAGCTCCTGCACCAGTTGAAGAGACTCCTGCACCGGTTAAGGAGGCAGCTCCTGCTGAAGAAGCACCAGCAGAGACTCCTGCAGAATAATTCTGTTGATACAAAGATAATTAGGCGGTTGCCAGTCAATGGTAACCGCCTTTTTTGTATCAGCTCATTTGTGGTGCTTTATGTCAGTTTTTTTCAAAGAATTGCTGTAATGTCGTTTCTCTTTGTTATCTTTGCATGATATTATTCATACCTATGAAGAAACAGGAGCGATATGATGCAATAGTTGACTATTTCAGTCATGCAATGCCTGACGTGGATACGGAACTGGAATATGGCAGTCCGTTTCAGTTGCTCGTAGCTGTAATCCTTTCCGCACAGTGTACTGACAAGCGTGTAAACATGGTCACTCCTGCATTGTTTCGCGACTATTCCACGGCAGAGGAAATGGCATTGGCAAGGCCGGAAGTGATATATGAATACGTGAAGAGCGTCAGCTATCCTAACAGTAAGGCAAAACATCTTGTCGGTATGGCCAAGATGCTGGTAGAGGAGTTTGGAGGGGCAGTGCCTGACAACCTTGACGACCTGACTCGTTTGCCTGGCGTCGGCAGGAAGACAGCCAATGTGATTCAAGCTGTTGTGTATGGAAAGTCGGCTATGGCAGTTGATACCCATATATTCCGTGTCAGTCATCGATTGGGACTGGTTCCTGAAACATGCACAACCCCGTACTCGGTGGAGTTGGAGCTGACCAGGCACCTGCCGGCGGACGTGATTCCCAGGGCACATCATTGGCTGCTTTTGCATGGCAGGTATGTTTGTCAGGCCCGTAGTCCAAAATGTGGAAAGTGTGACTTGACTTCGTGGTGTAAACATTTTAGAAATGCTCAATGAGAGCGAAATTTACAGTATGATTAAAGCGTTGTTTTTTGATATTGACGGAACACTGGTGTCGTTTCGTACGCATCGGATACCTCAGAGTACAATCGATGCCGTGAGCGAAGCCCGACGTAAAGGTATAAAAGTGTATATCGCAACTGGTCGCCCCCGTCCTTATGTCGATAACTTGGGGACTATGGAGCATGATGGAATCATCAGTGTGAATGGTGCCAGTTGCATTACAAGCGATGGGGTGGTGATTGCAAATAAGTGTATCCCTCGCGAGGATGTGGAGCGTATGGTTGACTATGCCAACAGAAATAAGTTGCCTGTGGCTGTAGCCGATGATGACTATTCATTTGCTGCATACGTGGATGATTCGTTCCGGGAAGTATATGAACTGCTTGACCTGCCCATCCCCGAAATCCGTCCAATGGAGGATGCTCTGAAGATGGATGTGAAGCAGTTCGTGGCTTTTTTCCCGAAGGAAAAGGACGATGAAATCAAGGGAGAGGTGTTGACCCATTGCAATGTGTTCCGTTGGCATCCTGCCTTTGCAGACTGCATTATCGATGACATGAGTAAGGCGACAGGAATCGATGCCGTGTGTGAATATTATGGTTTTACCGCAGCAGATGCAATGGCATTTGGTGATGGGGGAAACGACATGGGGATGTTGCGTCATGTTGGTATTGGAGTCGCTATGGGAAATGCACGTGACGAAGTAAAGGCATGCGCGGATTATGTCACCGACTCTGTGGATGATGACGGAATAGTCAAGGCTCTTAGGCATTTCGGAATAATTGATTAACACTAAGCACTTATACCATGAGAACAAAACTGATTATCAACACGGATGAATACGTCCTCGAAGATCTATTGACTCCGTCGCGAACTGTCATTACTGTAGGCATGGAATCGGACGAAACGTACAACGTTGTTCCTACAGGTAACCAGTGGAATCTGTTCCAGTGCCAGCTCACCCATACAGACAAAGGATGGCTGCTTCGCAACGGGCAGTGGCGTACGGAATGTCCAAAGGGAATCCGTTCGCGTCTGCAGCATGCCTGCCAGATGTGTCTTGGTCGTTGTGTGAACATTCGTACTGCCAATCCTAAGTATTCATGGAGGTTTCCTGATCACGCCACATTACTCAATGGGACGACTGTCCCCGAAGATGGAGTAGTGGTGCAAGATGGTGATATAATCACAGTTGCTGGTGCTGAAAGTGGATTTTTTATCACAATTTGTTTTGCAAATTGATTTTATTTTCGTTTCTTCGCAGTCTAAATTAATCGTATTAATCTAATACTAACCAATAAATAATAGAGTTATATGAAAAAAATCAGTTCTATGCTTGCTGCAATATTAGTTGCTTCTGGATTGCAGGCACAGACACACACCTTCGACATCAACACGTCAAAGATGGGTGGTGCTATTCCCTCTACTATGTACGGAATCTTCTTTGAGGACATCAACTATGCAGCCGATGGAGGTCTGTATGGTGAACTTGTGAAAAATCGTTCATTCGAGTTTCCGCAGCACTTCATGGGATGGAAGGCTTTTGGTAAATTCGAATTGAAAAACGACGGACCATTCGACAAGAACCCTCACTATGTACGTCTTCGCGATGCTGGTCATTCGGATAAGTTCACGGGCTTGGAGAACGAAGGCTTCTTCGGTATCGGTTATCAGAAGGATGCAGAATATCGTTTCTCGGTATGGGCACGTGTTCCAAATGGTGATGGCGACGTAACTATCCGTGTTCTGCTTTGTAACCCAAATACCATGGGCGAACGTCAGCAGTTCTCAGAGGAGAAGGTTGTCGTTTCAGGCAAGGATTGGAAGAAGTACGAAGTGGTTATCAAGTCAAAGGCTACTGTTGATAAGGGTACTCTCCGTCTGATGCTTGCCCGTAATTCAAAGACAGTTGACGTAGAACACATCTCTCTCTTCCCTGTAGATGTATATAAGGGTGATGAGAATGGTATGCGTAAAGACTTGGCTGAAGCCCTTGAGCAGTTGAAGCCAGGTGTGTTCCGTTTCCCTGGAGGTTGTATCGTCGAGGGTTGCGACCTCGCATCGCGTTATCAGTGGAAGAACTCTGTAGGTCCGGTTGAAAACCGTCCTCTGAACGAGAATCGCTGGCACTACACATTCGACTATCGTTTCTTCCCGGATTATTATCAGAGCTATGGATTGGGCTTCTATGAGTACTTCCGTCTGAGTGAGCAAATCGGTGCAGAACCGCTGCCTGTGCTGAGTGTCGGACTTTCATGCGAATTCCAGAATGGTTCTAAGCGTACTGATGCTCACGTTCCCGTTGATCAGCTGCAGCCATACATCGATGACGTACTTGACCTGATTGAGTTTGCAAATGGCGATCCGGCTAAGAACAGCTGGGCAAAACTGCGTGCCGACATGGGGCATCCTGCTCCATTCAACCTGAAGTATGTAGCCATTGGTAACGAACAGTGGGGCGACATCTATATTGAAAATCTGAAGCCGTTCGTAGAACAGGTTCGCAAGAAATATCCAAATATCAAGATTATCGGTACTTCCGGTCCTGACTCTGAGGGTAAGGCATTTGAACACCTGTGGCCGGAAATGCGTAAGATGGGTGCTGACCTTGTTGACGAGCACTTCTATCGCAACGAGTCTTGGTTCCTCGGTACTCCTGAGGCAAAGAAACAGTATGGTCCTGGTTGTGGTGCAAACCGCTACGACAGCTATCCACGTGGTAAGAATGCTCCAAAGGTGTTTGCAGGTGAGTATGCCTGTCACGGCAGAGGTAAGAAGTGGAACCACTTCAACGCTGCACTTATGGAGGCTGCCTTCATGACAGGTCTGGAGCGTAATGCAGATATTGTTGAGATGGCCACTTATGCACCTCTCTTTGCACATGTTGACGGTTGGCAGTGGCGTCCGGATGCTATCTGGTACGACAACCTCCGCACCTTCAATTCATGTTCTTACTATGTTCAGCAGCTCTATTCTCTCAACAAGGGTACAAACATGCTGAAGCTGACTATGGACGGTAAGGCTGTGGCAGGTAACGAAGGTCAGGACAATCTCTTCGCAAGTGCTGTTTACGACAAGAACTCTAACGAGGTAATCGTTAAGGTAATCAATACGGGTGATAAGGCTCAGCCGGTCACTCTCAACCTGAAGGGTATGAAGGGTGAACATCCTGCAACTCTTATTTCATTCCACAGCGATAATCTGACTGCAGAGAACACACTCGACGACCCGAAGAAGATCATTCCGCAGGAAAGCAGCCTGACTGTCAGTGCTCCGTCGTTCGCAACATCTGTTCCGGCTCGCACATTCTACATATATAAGATAAAGAAGTAACTAAAATAACAAAATACGATGGCTAATACAAATTTCTTTGCCGTTGACCTCGGAGCTACCAGCGGACGTACTATTCTTGGCTCAATTGTCAATGGTAAATTGGAGCAGCGTGAACTGACACGCTTCCCAAACACAATCATTCAGACCGGAGGTCACTTCTTCTGGGATATATATGCCCTCTACAATGAAATCATAAAGGGACTGAAGGTAGTAGCTGAAGAGAAAATCGAAATTACCTCGATCGGTATAGATACATGGGGCTGTGACTTCGTATTCATTGGAAATGACGGCGGCGTACTCCGTAATCCATACTGCTATCGTGACCCTCATACAGACAACGCTATGGAGGAGTATTTCAAACTCATTCCAAAGGAAAAGGTATATCAGAAGACCGGAATCCAGTTCATGCAGTTCAATTCTCTCTTCCAGCTTTCTACGCTGAAGAAGAACAACGACTCTGCTCTTGCCGGTGCCAAGAAAATCCTTTTCATCCCGGATGCACTGATGTATATGCTTACAGGCGAGGCTGTATGTGAATACACGGTTCTTTCTACCAGCCAGTTACTCGATCCGCGCACGAAGAAGATCGACACAGAACTGCTTGATGTCATAGGTCTGAAGGAAAGCCAGTTCGGTCGTTATGTAAACCCGTCAGACAAGGTAGGTATTCTCACTCCAGAAGTGCAGAAGATGACAGGTCTTGGGGCAATACCGGTCGTAGCAGTAGCCGGTCATGACACAGGTGCTGCCGTCGCTGCCGTTCCTGCTCAGAACGAGAAGTTTGCATATCTCAGTTGTGGTACATGGTCGTTGCTCGGAATCGAAACCAGGGATGCTATCATCTCTGACAAGAGTTTCGAGTATAACTTCACCAACGAAGGCGGTATCGAAGGTACTACCCGCTTCCTTAAGAATATTTGCGGTATGTGGCTTCTGGAGCGCAGCCGTAAGGAGTTTAAGAATGCACCTGCAAATGTGAACGAACTCAACGCAAGTGCTATGGAGGCTCCTGCATTCCGCAGTTTCATCTTCCCGGATGCTCCTGACTTTGCAAACCCTGTTAGCATGATTGAGGCTATACAGAATTACTGCAAGAAGACAGGTCAGCCTGTACCGCAGACTCATCAGGAGATAGCACGATGCATCTTCGAGAGTCTTGCCATGCGTTATCGTCAGGTTATCGGCTATTTGAAGGATCTTGCTCCGTTCCCAATCGAAAAACTCCATGTTATCGGAGGTGGTGTGTGGAACTCATACCTCATGCAGTTTGCTGCCAATTCAACAGGTCTGCAGGTTGTCACAGGTCCTATCGAAGGTACTGCTATCGGTAATATCATGCTTCAGGCAAAGGCTGCCGGTGTGGTCAGTGATATGTTTGAGATGCGTAAGATTATTGCTAACTCCATTGAAATGAAGACTTACGATCCAAAGGACACTGCTGAATGGGATGAGGCTTATAAGCGTTATTTGCAGGTTACAGGAACTAACTAATAGACTATTATGATACTTATCGGATTATTGATTATCGCCATCGGCGCTTTTTGTCAGTCCAGCTGCTACGTACCAATCAATAAAATCAAGGATTGGTCATGGGAAAGCTACTGGATTGTACAAGGTGTGTTTGCATGGCTCGTATGTCCTTTTCTTGGAGCATTGCTCGCAGTGCCGGATGGCTATTCTCTGATGGATCTCTTTGCCGCAGCTCCTTCTTTCAATATATGGATGACCATCCTGTTCGGAGTGCTCTGGGGTGTAGGCGGTCTTACTTTTGGACTTTCCATGCGCTACTTGGGTGTAGCACTCGGACAGTCCATCGCACTGGGTACCTGTGCCGGTCTTGGTACTGTCATGGGTCCCGTCTTCCTTAATATTTTCTTCCCTGAAGGTGACCATCTGAGCAAACTGACTGCTTCTGTCATCATCGGAGTCGTAGTTACTCTGCTTGGTATTGCTATCATCGGAATAGCAGGTGGTATGAAATCCGCTGCACTGAGCGAGGAAGAGAAAAAAGCTGCTGTAAAAGACTTCAACTTCCCCAAGGGACTTGCCATTGCACTTCTTGCCGGCTTCATGAGCGGTTGCTTCAATGTTGGTCTGGCATTTGGCGAAGGCATTAAGATTGAAGGTGCCGAGGTTGATCCTATGTTCGTATCTCTGCCTGCTACCTTCCTCGTTACCCTTGGCGGCTTTGTTACAAATATGATTTACTGCTTCTATCAGAACAGTGTCAACAAGACTTGGGGCGATTACGGGAAGTGTAGCGTATGGGCAAACAATGCACTCTTCTGCCTCATTGCCGGTGCGCTATGGTACAGCCAGTTCTTCGGTTTGGCATTGGGTAAGGGATTCCTCACAGAGTCTCCTGCACTCACTACCTTCGCCTTCTGTATCCTCATGGCACTCAACGTTACGTTCTCTAACGTGTGGGGTATCATCCTGAAGGAGTGGAAGGGCTGCAGTCCTAAGACTATTGCTGTACTCATACTCGGTATCATCGTATTGATAGTATCAACATTTATTCCTCAGTTGATAGGATAGAAAAAATTAAACATATTATTAACCTTAAATCATTAAACAATTATGGCTAAACCATTAGTAGAGACCAAAGCGCGCGTTGGTGTATTCTCCATCGCCCTGCAGGCATATCTGCCTCAGTTCCCACAACTCGTACCTAACTTCGAAGCTCAGTATGAGGCATTCAAGAAGACTCTTCCAGACACAATCGAAATCATCGATGGTGGTATGGTAACTACAAAAGAGCAGTCAATGGCAGCAGGTGATAAGTTCCGTGCAGCAGACGTTGACCTGGTCATCCTTCAGATGCTGACTTACTGTACATCTTATAATATGCTTCCTGCTGTTCGTGACCTCGACGTTCCAGTCGTTATCGTGAACCTGCAGAAGAAGCTTGCTCCTGATTATCCAAACACAGATATTCCAATCTGGTTGGGCGACCTCTATGCATGTGGTGCTATCGGTGAGATGGTTGCAGACCTTAATCGTGCAGGCAAACGTTCGGCTGTCATCACAGGAGTTGTAGAGGGGGGCGACCCGGGTGTACAGGCTGAAATCGAAGACTGGTGCCGTGCAGCACAGGTGCGTCGCCGTTTCCGTGATACTAACATCGCTCAGATCGGCCGTCCATACCCTGGTATGATGGACCTCTATATCGACGAGACTAACCTCTATCACCGTATGTTCGTATATACAAAGCAGTTCGACTGGGAACAGATGTGGGCTATTGCTGACAACATCACAGATGAGGCTGCTATCCGTGCTAAGGCTCAGGATATCCTTGATACATTTGAAATCGAAGGTGGCGGCACAATCGAGAAGGTATGGGATATGGCTAAGTACGTTGTTGCTTTTGAACAGTGGGTAAAGGACGAAAAGCTCGGTATGATTGCTTCTCACTATGCAGGTTTCGCACAGGGTGTGGCAGGTAAACTCGACTCAATGCTCATCCCGGCATTCTCAATGCTTATCAAGCAGCACACAGCATGTGCAGTAGAAGGTGATATGAAGGTAGCTATGGCTATGTCTATCCTGAAGACTATCTCTGGCACAGGTACACTTGCTGAGATGTATTCTATCGACTTCCCTAAGGACATCTGTATCATCGGCCACTCTGGTTCGGGCGACTTCGACATCTCTCAGGCTCACAAGCCTACTATGAAGATTGTTCCTGTATTCCACGGTAAGACAGGTGGTGGTTACCTCACTCAGTTCTATCCTCCTACAGGTCCTGTTACTTACCTCGCAATCACTCAGGATAAGAACGGTGTGTTCAAGTTTGTCGTTGCAGAAGGTGTAAACGAAGAGGGTCCTATCTTCATGTTCGGTGATACTAACATGCGTACCAAGTTCTCTCTCAGCTGTCGCGAATTCGTGAACAAGTGGAGCGAAGCTGGTCCTACCCACCATATGGCAGCTGCAGTAGGCCGTCACATCGACACAATCCTGAAGGTTGCCAAGATATTCGATATCGAAGTTGACGTTGTTTGTCGTTAATAAAAACATATAATTACTATGGCATCAATATTAGACGGACGTCCAGGCCTGAAGGCTGTTGTTGATCAGATTGCTGAAGTTACAGGTTATCTGTGGCAGAAGGGCTGGGCAGAGCGTAACGGCGGTAATATTACCGTGAACGTTACAGAGTTTATGGATGAAGAGTGCAAGGCTATGCCGGCTATTGCCCCAGTGAAGAAAATCGGAATGGTGCTCCCGCAGTTGAAGGGTAAGTACTTCTACTGTAAGGGTACAGGTAAGCGTATGCGCGACCTTGCCAAAGAGCCAATGCAGAACGGCTCAATCGTTCGCATCTGCGACGACTGTGCAAGTTATGAGATAATCGCTGACGAGCCTGTGGCTCCTACAAGTGAACTTCCGACACACCTTGCATTACAGAACTACCTGCTTGAGACAGGTTCTTGCTACAAGGCAACACTCCATACCCATCCAATCGAACTCGTTGCTATGTCTCACATACAGCGATTCCTTCGTGGCGACGAGATGACTCGTGTACTCTGGTCTATGATTCCTGAGACACTTGCTTTCGCTCCGCTGGGTATTGGTATCGTACCTTACGGCTTGCCTTCATCAGTAGAACTTGCTGAGGCTACGCTTGAGAAGATCAAGAAGCACGATGTAGTCCTTTGGGAGAAGCATGGTACAGTAGCTGTAGGTCAGGACATCATGGATGCCTTCGACCAGACAGACGTGCTCTGCAAGGCAGCTAACATCTATATGTGTGCTCGCAACATGGGTTCTGAACCGGATGGAATGACTGCTGAGGCAATGAAGGAAGTGCAGGATGTGTTCAACCTGCCGAAGACCCGTCCTTGTTAATTTTCAAACTCTTCTATAAACTTAAAGCGCCTCGCATTTGCGGGGCGCTTTGGTTATAGGTCTTGTACAATCCTGTGTGTGCTTACAGGCTATGTCAGACGAACATAGTTATGCGATATCCTTCGACATCTTCTTTAGGTTGATCAGGGCATAGCGCATTCTTCCAAGTGCAGTGTTGATACTGCAGTTTGTCAGTTGTGCAATCTCCTTGAACGACATATCCTCGTAGTATCTCATCAGGAGTACCTGACGTTGGCTCTCTGGCAGTCTTGCTATGAGTTCCTGGATGTCGCTGATCATCTGTTCTTTTATCATCTCTTGCTCGCGGTTTTCGTTTACAGCCAGCGAAGGGTCGTTGAAGAGATCCTGCTCTGTCTCGTCGTTCGAGATGATTTTATCATCTATATCCTTGCGGTAGGTATCTATAATCAGGTTGTGAGCAACGCGCATAACCCAGGCGTAGAACTTTCCAGTTTCCTTATACTTGCCGCTCCTCAGGCGAATAATAATCTTAGTGAAGACATCCTGAAAGAGGTCTTCAGCCAATTCCTGGTTCTTTACGGAGTAATAGATATATGAATAGACCTTACTTTCATAACGTTTCATCAAAACGTCGAAAGCGCTATCATTACCTTTGATGTACATATCAACCAACATTTCGTCGGTTGCAGCATTTAGAGTTTTCATTATGCTACTTATTTATAATTTCGCGTAATGTTTCTTCTATAGGCAATGATTTTTAGTGGTTAATATTTAGTTTATGATTCTTTTGCAATTTCAGAACAATGTTCCTCGCTTTAAATCGTTGCAAAGAAACACCTTTTGAACTTAACTGCCAAATTTTTTAACAAAAAAGTGCGTTTTCTGGCAGTTGCATCCCTCGCAGAAGGTCTGCCACAGGCATTTTCTTCTTTCCTTCCAATTGCAGGGTGAGTATATCGAGGCTGCCGTCAGCTGTTTGTACCCGGAGATAGCTCTTTCCGTCAGAGATGATAGTGCCTGGGATAGCCGGTTTGCTCTGACTATTCGGCTTACTCAGATTACTCTGATAGATCTTTACTGCCTTGCCTGCCAGGGTTGTCCATGCAGCGGGGTAGGGTGATAGTCCTCTTATGAAGTCGTATATCTTCTTGCTTGGCTGGTTCCAGTCAATGCGGCAGGTGTCACGGAAAATCTTTGGTGCCGGAGTCGGTTTCACCTCCGTGATGCTGTCCTGCGGGGTAGTCTTGAATGTGCCGTTGATGATGCTGTCTACTGTCTTGGTAACCAGTTGACCGCTCAGCATCATCAGTTTGTCGTGGATAATCTCCACATTGTCACTCTCTGCAATAGGAATGCGTACTTGGTCAATGATGTCGCCTGTGTCAATCTCGTGTTTCAGCAGGAATGTGGTCACGCCTGTTTCTGTCTCCCCGTTTATGATAGCCCAGTTTATGGGTGCGGCACCACGATACTTAGGCAACAGACTGGCGTGTGCGTTGATGGTTCCGAATTTTGGCATGCTCCACACCACTTCTGGCAGCATTCTGAATGCCACAACAACCTGCAGGTCCGCTTTCAAGCTTCTCAGTTCCTCTATGAATGCCGGGTCTTTCAGTTTTTCGGGTTGCATCACTTTCAGACCGTGTTCCACAGCGTACTGTTTCACCGGACTGGGCTGCAGCACACTTCCGTGTCTGCCCATCGGCTTGTCAGGCATGGTGACTACTGCTACTACGTTATATCCACCCTCTACCAGCGCTCGCAGACTTTCTACTGCGAAGTCTGGCGTACCCATATATACTATGCGTAATGATTCTTTTGTCATTCTTTGCTAAAATCTTTTAATGTACGTCTGTATGAGTTGAAAAGTCCTGCACGGCTGATAAATCCTACGTACTTATTGTCATTATCTACGATGGGCAGGTTCCATGCATTTGTATCCTCAAACTTCTTGGTTACTATTTCCAGAGTGTCGTTTATGTTCAGCAGTGCCGGCGGTTCTTTCATGAATGAACGTACGGTGTAGTTATGATACAGTTCTGTGCGGAACATGACTATTCTGAGCGAGTCGAGCGATACCACGCCCAGGAAGAACCCTGTGCTGTCAACTACCGGGAATATGTTTCTGTGTGACTTGGCAATGACTCCGGTTATCTGGCTTAGTTCCATGTTCGGATTGAGAGTCTTGTAGTCGCGCTCGATAAGTGCTTCCAGATTCAGTATGGTCAATATGGCCTTGTCTTTGTCGTGTGTCAGCAGTTCGCCCCTGCGAGCCAGACGCATAGCGTAGATGCTATGTGGTTCAAACATGTTTATGACGAGGAAACTGACTACCGACACTATCATAAGAGGAACGAAAAGTTTATACCCGCCTGTCAGTTCGGCAATGAGGAATATACCTGTCATCGGAGCGTGCATCACGCCTGACATGAGTCCTGCCATGCCGTACAGGCCGCAGTTCTTTGCCGATACATACCCGCTTGTTCCGTATTCCAGTCCTAAAGCCATGTCCCATACGTGGGCAAACACGAATCCGGCTATGCAGCCCAGGAACAGGCTGGGTGCGAACGTACCGCCACAACCGCCGCCGCCATTGGTTGCCGTCGTTGCAAACACCTTGAATATTACCACGAGAGTAAGGTATAGCAGCATATTCGTTTCTCCGCCGTAGAAGAGTGAGTGACTCGTAATCTCCTCAGCCGAAGCGTTGTTGATGAGTTGGTTTATCACGTCGTAGCCCTCGCCGTACATGGCAGGGAAGAAGAATATCATGGTGCTTAGCACGCTCGCTCCGAGCAGGAATTTATAGAATCGGTTGGGCAGTTTTCCGAAGATGCCTTCAAACCAGTTCGTCGTTCTGGTGAAGTAGAGCGATATCAGCCCGCAGATGATTCCTAACAGGATACATGCAGGGATGATGTCGATAGAGAATTCCTTTGTCAAGTTGAAGTCGAATTGGGGCGATGTGCCATAGAGGGCATACGATACGCAGACCGAAGTAATGCTGGTGGTGAGCAGGGGTAACAGAGATGCCATGTTCAGTTCCAGCATGAGCACTTCAATCACGAACATAACTCCTGCGATTGGTGCCTTGAACACTCCGGCAATGGCACCTGCGGCACCGCATCCTACCAACAGCATCATGATGTTGGGTGGCAGGTGGAATCGCTTTCCCATTTCCGACCCCCATGCCGAACCAGTCAGTACGATAGGAGCCTCGGCTCCCACCGAACCGCCGAATCCGATTGTGATGGCACTTGCTATGACACTCGACCAGCGGTTATGCGATTTTATCCTGCTCCTGCCTCTCGACATGGCATACAGGATCTTTGTTACTCCGTGACTTATGTCGCCCCTGACTATGTACTTCACGAAGAGCATGGTGATCAGGATACCGATGGCAGGATAGACCAGATACTCCCAGTTTGCCTCGCTTTTCTGGAAACTGGATGTGAGCAGCAGCTGAATATGCTTGATTATCCATTTCAGCACGAAGGCAGTCAGTCCTGTGCATACACCTACCATCACACTTATCATCAGCACAATCTGCTGTTGTGTGTGTCCGCCTTTCAGCCACTCTGTGATGGCATTTGATAGTAGCAGCTGTCTTCTCCTAAATCCCCAAAGCATATTGTCTTCTTACTTTCTGATTATGGTGAAAGTCCCGTTCTCATCAATCTTGATGATGCTCGAAGGCTTGTGTTTCTCCTTGCATCTTTGGTTGTAGTGCACGACGTAATCCACAGCCTCCTTTATCTCGTCAGAGATTTCGTCGAATGTCTGCGGGGTCGGTTCTCCGCTTATGTTGGCACTGGTCGAAACGATGGGTTTCTGGAATCTGTAGCACAGCTCCTTCGAGAACTCCTCGCGTGTGATTCTTATACCGGCAGAGCCGTCCTCGGCTATGAGGTTCGGAGCCAGTCCTGTCACGTTGTTATAGATTACGGTGAGCGGCTTGTCGCTCATCTCTATCAAATCCCATGTGATGTCAGCTACGCGTCTTACATATCTCGACAGTCTTGCTTCACTGTCGATGAGCGATAGCATAGCCTTCGAGTCTTCCCGTCTCTTTATCTCGTATATCTTCTTCACTGCCTCGGCATTCGTAGCATCGCATCCGATGCCCCACACCGTGTCAGTGGGGTAGAGGATAACTCCTCCGGCCTTCATCACTTCTATTGCCTTTTTTACTTCGTCCTGTAGCATATAAGCCCCCCCTTAGAAATCACTATTGAAATGAAATCTTATGTTTTTGAAGTCCTGTTGTGCCATCTGCAACACATAGTTCGAGTCAGCAAGGAACACGTCGCGTCCGTCCTTGTCCTTTGCCATGTACTGATACTTGCGTTTCTTGAAGGCTTCCAGTTCTGCTTCGTCGTCGCTTTCCACCCAGCACGCTTTGTAGAGCGACACCGGCTCCCAGCGGCATTTGGCATTATATTCGTTCTCCAGGCGGTACTGAATCACCTCAAACTGCAGCTGTCCTACGGTGCCGATCAGTTTTCTGCCGTTGAACTGATTGATGAACATCTGAGCCACACCCTCGTCCATCAGCTGATTGATTCCCTTCTCCAGCTGCTTGGTCTTCATCGGATCTGCATTCTCGATGTATTTGAACATCTCAGGCGAGAACGACGGCAGACCCTTGAAGTGCAGCTGCTCACCCTCGGTCAGGGTGTCTCCGATTTTGAAGATGCCGTTATCTGGCAGACCCACTATGTCGCCAGCCCATGCCTCGTCGATGGTTGACTTCTTCTGCGCCATGAACTGCGTGGGACTGGAGAAGCGCACAGTCTTTCCGTTTCTTACGTGCAGGTATGGTGCATTCCTTACGAATCGTCCCGAACAGACCTTGCAGAAGGCAGTACAGCTGCGGTGGTTCGGGTCTATGTTAGCTGTTATCTTGAAGATGAAACCGGTGAACTTAGGTTCGTCCGGACTTACGGTGCGCTCTACGGCAGTCGTAGGTCTTGGGTTCGGAGCTATCTCCACGAAGCAGTCGAGCAGTTCCTGCACACCGAAATTGTTCAGTGCAGATCCGAAGAAGACCGGAGCAATGTCGGCATCCAGATAAGTCTGCACGTCGAACGGGTCATACACACCGTCGATCATCTCCAGGTCTTCGCGTAGTTTCTGCGCATCCTCGGCTCCTACCCTGTCATCCAGTTCCTTTGAGTTCAGATCCACGTTTACCTTCTCTGTCACCACCTGCTTATTCGGAGTGAACAGGTTCAGGTTGTTCTCGTATATGTTATACACACCCTTGAAGCGTGCCCCCTGGTTTATAGGCCAGCTGAGTGGGCGTACGTGTATCTGCAGCTCATTCTCCACCTCGTCCAGCAGGTCGAACGGGTCCTTGCCCTCGCGGTCCATCTTATTGATAAATACGATTACCGGAGTCTTTCTCATACGGCACACGGTCATCAGTTTCCTTGTCTGTGCCTCCACGCCCTTGGCTCCG
Source organism: Prevotellaceae bacterium UBA2744 (assembly GCA_002353575.1). Lineage (GTDB taxonomy): Bacteria > Bacteroidota > Bacteroidia > Bacteroidales > Bacteroidaceae > Minthosoma. The sequence goes on along the minus strand of DEJQ01000001.1, from coordinate 4,175 downwards.
TCAATCACTATGATAGCTGAGTCCACTGCGGTCAGTGTGCGGAAGGTGTCTTCGGCAAAGTCTTGGTGACCCGGAGTGTCGAGTATGTTCACCTTGTATGGCAGTTCTCCCTCCTTGGCTGGCGGGCAGTAGTCAAATTCCATGACGGATGTGCTCACAGAGATACCTCTCTGCTTCTCTATTTCCATCCAGTCTGATGTAGCTGTTTTCTTGATTTTGTTCGATTTCACCGCTCCTGCCACCTGTATCTGACCTCCGAACAACAATAACTTCTCTGTCAGTGTGGTCTTGCCGGCGTCAGGGTGTGAAATAATAGCAAATGTCCTTCTTCTTTCAATCTCGTTCATGTAATACCTATTAAGCTTTTGCCTGCAAAATTACGAGAATCTTAGCGAAGTACAAAATAAACGTGTTTATTTTTGTTCCTATTGAAAAATCTTGAGGAGTGCTCAGGGAGATTCCAGAGGATGGTCAGGGATATCTCAGTGATGTTCAGTGGGATTTCAAGTATTTTCACCTTCTTACAACTATGTTGAGTGAAAATACAATGTTTTTTGTGATTTTTGCAATCCATGGATATCAAGACTCACTTCAAATATTTAAATTATGTTAATACGGCAAAGTTTCTTTAATTTTTAACTTTTTTATGGATTTTAAAAGAAAATTCCTGTGGTACTTTGCATTCTAAATAAAATATGAGTTGCATAATAACCATAATACTGCTATTTCTCGGTGCTTTGGTTCAAAATGTCGAAGCGAGAGCGCATTTGGAAGTTGATAGTGTTTCGGTTTATCACGATAGAGATTCGGTTCAGGTAAGTATGAATCTAAAATTAAGTAATGTAGAATTGACGAAATCCGATCTCATATGGCTGACGCCCCGTTTGATAAACAAAACTGACTCTATTGATTTGCCAACCATCTGTGTATATGGACGCAATCCGTACTACTCGTATGTGCGTACAGGACCATATTCTAATTATGCTGACATACAGATACGTGGAAAACGGGCACCTGAAACGGTCAGATATGTGCAGAATGTAGAATTCCAAGAGTGGATGCAGCAGGCGAGTCTCGTCTTGGTCAGTTCCCAGACAAACTCCTGTGGATCAATCGTCAGCGAGGCATACAATACAGTCTATGTTGCACCACGCTATGTCGTGCAAGCCCGACCCATTATAGAGGAACGCAGACATGAAATGAAGGGCACAGCCCATATCGACTTCGTGCTCGACCAGACGGATGTCCGTCCTGACTATCATGACAACGCTGTGGAACTGGCAAAGATGCGAGCCAAAATCGACTCCGTAGTCAACGACACGGCAACTACAGCACAGCGAATGAAGATGCACGGGTATGCGTCGCCCGAAGGTTCCTACAGTCATAATGTTGACTTGGCTCGCGGCCGTACGCACAACCTGAAGAAATACATCAATGACATTTACGGCTTTCCCGACGATTTCATCGAGACCGACTTCACCCCCGAAGACTGGGCTGGTTTCCGTCGGTTCATGGAGAAGTCCCGTCTGCCGCACAGGGAGAAGATAATCTCCATCATCGACAAGGATATGGAGCCTGACGCAAAACTCCGGCAAATCCAGCGGGATTATCCCAACGAATATAGATTCGCTTTGCGGGAATACTTTCCCTACCTGCGTCATACCGACTATGCCATCGACTACACACGTCGCGAGTATATAGAACGACCGGGCGAGTTGGATACTATCAATACGATGCCGCTGATGCCGCTGAAACCAACCACGCCGCTGGCGCAGTTCAAGAGCTTTACGCCGTACTTCGCCCTGAAGACCAACCTGCTCTTCGACCTTGCAGCGGCACTGAACATAGAGGCAGAAGTAGCCTTTGGTAAAGAAAGGCTCTGGAGTGCGATGATAGAGTGGTGGACACCGTGGTATGTGTGGCACCATAACAGCAGGGCATACGAGTTCCAGACACTCGGTCTCGAACTGCGCCGCTGGTTCCGCAGTTGTCGCAAGGGCTTGCCCCCTCTCTCGGGTACGTTCGTCGGACTGTATTACAACAACGGTAAGTACGACATAGAATGGAACAGCAAAGGCAATCAGGGAGAATTCAACTCCGTCGGAGCCACCGTGGGATACAGCTTCGTGCTGCATAAGTACTTCAACCTCGAACTCTCGCTCAGTGCAGGAGTGTTCTGGGGACCCCGCCGCCACTATGTCGGCATGTTCAACGATACGCACCTTATCTGGCAATACAACGCCAGAACCACATACATAGGACCTACCAAGGCGAAGGTTTCGCTCGTCTGGTTTATCGGAAAACGAAATTCCGGCAAACGGAAAGGAGGCTCCCTATGAATAGATCTTTGAAACGTAAATGCCTCATTGCGCTCTCCTTGGTCGGTGTGCTCTTGGTTGTCTCGTGCAATCGCCGTCCGCTTGAGGTCATGGTAGATGAGAAGGTAAAGGTAAATGTGAAAATCAACTGGCAGGTCAACTTTGTTGAGATCTACGGCACAGTGCCAAATGGTATGACAGTGATGGTATGGCCCAGTTCCGGAGCCGCACCTATTGTTCAGACTACCAATAGCAACAGTGTCACGCTCTACCTCACTCCCGACACCTACCGCATGATAATCTACAGCGAGACGCCCGACGACTATCAGTATCAGTCGTTCTTCGACTACTATAACTACGACGGCATAGCTATGCGCTCAAAACACTTCACCACCAAGGCATGGGACGACGGAGTCGATTATATGTACTATCCCGATGAGATAGGCGTGGCACTCGACACATTCCTCATCACTCGCGAGATGGTAGAGCGCGACACCACGCTCTTCGTCTATTACGATGACTACAAGAACGATCCCGAGCAGGTGAACCGTGAGCATACATACACCTATGAAATTCCCGAGGTCGGCTGGCCTATGACAGTCAATCTTACCGTAAAGGCAAAGATAAAGCGCCGTCAGAGCCTGAAGACCATCGAGGCTAACATATCGGGAATGGCAGACGGGTTCTACCTCTCACGAATCAACCGTACCGTCGAAAGCGGAACCCTGCGCCTTGTCAACGACAACACCCACCAGTGGAAATTGGAGAAGACGGGAGCCGACATCGACAGTATGGGATATGCCACTTTCGTCATTCCCTCGTTCGGACTGCCCTACGGCAAGGAACTCCTTTCCGAGCGCTCGGCGTCCGACAATGTCCTTTCGTTCTACATCTACCTGACCGACGGAACGGCATACCAGTGCTCGTTCGATGTGGGAAAGGAAATAAAATACGTCACCCCCGAGGGGCGCGAGGCACAGATACGTTATCGTCAGGACCTGCAGAACCTGAATCTCGAGATAGACCTCTCCGATGTCATCGTCCTGCCACCGATGCCCGACTCAGGCAGCGGTGCCGGCTTCGATGCCAAGGTAGATGAATGGGAAGACGGAGGCACCATAGACATGGGTGGATTCTAAAAGCCTCCCCTGACCCCTCCGAAGGCGGGGAAAATATACGAAAATAAACCAAACGAAACAGAATGAATGAAAACCTACATAGTCCAGTTGCTGATCTCATCCGAACTACGGTTCGGGAAATAGAACCTACCGCAGAAATAATTCTCTACGGTTCGCGGGCTCGTGGCGACAATCGTCCCGACTCCGACTGGGATGTAGTAGTTCTGGTAGATAAACCGCAATCCCGTCTTAGTTCTGAAGAACGTGGTGCTATCGACTACGAGGTTTGGGACAAGGGACTTGATATGGGTGAAGAAATTAATACAATCGCTTATACAAAACAACAGTGGAGTAATCTTCCTGCATCTCTTTTCAAACATAACGTACAGACAGAAGGCATTCGCTTATGAGTATAGAAGAAATAGATAGAAAGGCCTTGGTGCAATATTGTATAGGAAAAGCCCAGGAGGCATTTGACGATGCCGTTTATATGGCATCGGATGCTCGGTGGAATGCGGCAGGAAACAGACTATACGAACAAAAAGAGAATGAATAATCACAATAATGTTTAACTAAAAAAATTACAATTATGAAAAAACTCTATTCTTTGGTTGCTACGGCAATCATCGCTGCAGGTTTCACCGCCTGCACACAATCTGACTTGCTTGAGGGTACTCCGGAAGGACTCTCAACTGCAGTCAATGACAATTCAATTCAGTTCGGGACGTACATGAGTAAA
>DEJQ01000010.1 GCA_002353575.1 Prevotellaceae bacterium UBA2744 | reverse complement strand
CGGGCTGATGTCACTTTCGCATCGTAGATGACGGTCAGTTCACGAGTACGTGGATTCCACTTCGTGTTCCTCACACACTTCATGTGTTCTGCCTTTGCTATACACTTATTCATAATGTCGGATTCTCACGTCGATACCCTCACCTTTGAGTTGAGCAGGAATGCCGCTCACATCCGTCTCGTAGTTGGCGGTCGTCACCGGGCGTCGGGTTGCCTGCCACGCCAAAATGCCGCCAAGAAGGTTTACCACCTTGTAGCCATCTGCCCCAAGATCGGATGCAGCACTGGCCGACCTTCTACCACTTCTGCAATATACAGCAATCGTCTTATCCTTAGGCAAGATTCCCCTTGCCTTCTCCATGAAATCAGCCTTTTTCATATCTATATTCAAGGCTCCGTCAATATGCCCTTCAGTAAATTCCTCGGCGCTTCTCACATCAAGGAGCACCACGTCAGTCTTTGTGATCAGTTTTGCAAACCCTTCAGGGTCTGTGTTTTCATAATTCTGTTGACAACAGCCTGTCGTAAGTCCGAAGGTTGCCAACAAACATGTAAAAAATTTTCTCATTATCATAAATTATCATTTTAAACCAACCTTTGTATGTGCGCAAAATTAAGTATTATTGGAGATTCCACAATATCTTTCATGTCTTTTTTATTTTAGGGTGCAGCAGACAGAAAAAACTGATTCTATAGTCAGGGAACAAAATTTCTTGTATCTTTGCAAAAAAAAAAATCGGACGAGTGCACAGAAACAACTCGTCAACTTAAAAAGTAGAATTCACGATGAAAAAGATTAAGAATCTCGCAACAAAGGCAATGGCACTGATTTGTGTGTGTCTGTGCGGAGTGCTATTGACAAACTGTAACGACGACCTGCAGCGCACGAGGGCACTCTTCGGCGAATGGAGAGGCTATTGGGGTATGTACTACGAGTACGAGTACAGAGGCAGGGTTTATGTATTCGATTCATATAATACCGACCTGGTGTTCTACCCTAACAGCCAATACGCCACTTATGGTGACGGCTATCAGGTAGATTGGTATCTCAAAGGACCTTATAGCCGCATCAGCCTGCATTTCCTATGGGAGGTGCGCAACGGGCGCATTTACCTGACTTATCCGGGCAACCATATGTATGATACGGATATTTACGACTATTTTCTTAACGACTTCGAGTTCTACGGCTATTTCGGCAACAGCAACGAAAGATTCGACATGGTCAAACTGGCACAATACAACTGGGCACCATACTTCGGACATGAATATTATTACTGGACATATGACGACTGGTCATGGAATGAATATAACGGCTACTACTACACCCGAAGCACAAAAAAGGGAAACCTGGCCGACAAAGCCAGACAAGACACAATCGGAACATCAGCCGAAGTTGCCTCTTCCGAGGATACAACAACTGAAGGTCGTATCATAAAGATAGGATGCCGCAAGGCAGATGAAAAGACTACAGAAGGTCGATAAGCTGAATAAGCCTGGTGCTGTTTGACCCCTTGACGAGAATTGTATAGTCGCGTGGCTTGCCGTCAGGAGTGGCAAGCAGAGCTTTCACTTCATCTACATCGGCAAAGGTTCGGGCAGCAACAACCGGATGGGTCTCCAGAGCCTTTTGAAACTCAGAACCTACGAGCCACACTTGATTGAGATGAAGTGATGCGAGACGGTCGAGAACAGACTTATGTTCGGCCTGACTCACCTCACCAAGTTCCTTCATGTCACCCAGGATGACCATCTTCTTCTCAGCCTTCACATGTGCAAAACTGTCAAGGGCAGCAGCCATACTGGTAGGGTTGGCATTATAGGCATCGACGATGAGTTGGTTGTCGGCAGTCTTAGTAAGCTGCGAGCGATTGTTGCTGGGAGTATATTCCGCCAGGGCAGCGGAGATATCCTCGGCAGGAACGGCGAAGAGAGTGCCCACACAGGCTGCAGCAAGGGCATTATCCAGATTGTAACTGCCTATCAGTTTTGTCTGCACTTCCATAGGCGAGAAAGGCGAGCCTTGTTGCATCCAGCGGAAATGGAGAGTGGGATTACAGTCGATGAATTCGCCTTGTACGAGAAGATCGTCGGCAGGAGTCTGCCCGTATTTCACCAGTCGCAGGTCGTGACTGATAGTCTTCAGATGCTGATTGTCGTTATTGATGAATGCCGTCCCAGCATCGTCGCGCAGGAAATCATACAACTCCCCCTTAGTACGGATAACACCTTCGAACGAGCCGAAGCCCTCAAGATGGGCACGGCCCACGTTGGTAATGAGTCCGTAGTCGGGACACACGATTTCAACGAGTTTTTTTATCTCGCCCGGATGGTTGGCTCCCATCTCCACAACAGCAATCTCATGTTCACGAGTCAGTTGAAGCAGTGTCTTCGGCACACCGATATGATTATTAAAATTACCTTGGGTAAAAAGCACATTGTATTTCTTCTGCAGCACAGCAGCAATGAGTTCCTTGGTGGTTGTCTTTCCGTTGGTACCCGTAATGCCGACGATTGTAGTGCCGAGCTGCTGGCGGTGGTAGTGAGCAAGTTGTTGGAGAGCCTTCAACACGTCAGGTACGAGAATGATGTGTTCGCCACAGACAGAGGGGTCGTCAACGACGGCATAGGCAGCCCCCTTTTCAAGGGCAGCCCGGGCATATTGATTACCATCAAAGTTGTCACCCTTCAAGGCAAAAAACATAGAGTCGGCAGGCACGTCGCGGCTGTCGGTAGTGACAACGGGATGCTGCAGGAAACAGGAATAAAGTGATTCGATATCCATAGGTCGATAGTTTTTTTTTGCAAAATTACGATTTATATGAAATAATTCTTACCTTTGCCGTGAATTATTTTACAATCACTTTGGGGCTGACTGGATTTGACAGCGGGACGGAGTGGTACGTAAGCATGCAGTGAGTCGCTGGCCCTCACTTAAATCTCAGTCTGCGAACAATTAATTGGCGAAACTTCTTACGCTCTCGCTGCTTAATCGAAGTATAGTAGATATAGCTTTATCTCCTTGCCAGGCGAGGAGACGAGACATCGCTCTGAAAGCCCTTGCTCCGAGGCGTTCAGGTCAGCGGTGCCAGAAATTCGGGGATAGCCCGTTGCGAGCCTCGCGCATCAGGTGAAACCATTGAGGCTAAGGCAGTAGTGGATGGCTTGGGTTCTGGCTGCTGCCCTACAATGAAGTCCAAGATAAGCATGTAGAAAGCGTATGGCTTCCTCGTTTGGACGAGGGTTCAATCCCCTCCAGCTCCACTGAGGCATGACATTCGATCAGATCATAGGACAAGATGCGGCAAAGCAGATGCTGCAGGGAGCTTTGCAACAAGACAAAGTGCCACATGCCATCATGCTGACAGGTCCGGAAGGATGCGGGGCACTGCCCCTTGCCATAGCCTTCGCACAAGAACTGCTCGGAAGAGTGCCGATGGCAGAACAACTGCAGCATCCCGACCTGCACTTCGTATTCCCTATCTACAAGAAAAACGGTTCGGCAAAGCCAACCTACTGCGATGACTTCATCGGACAATGGCGCGGACTGTGCGAGCAGCAAATCTATTTCGGCATGGAAGAGTGGATGGAAGCCTGCGGAGCCGAAAACCAGCAACTGCAGATTTATGGTGACGAAAGCGACATGCTCACCAAGAAACTGTCGCTGAAATCAAGCCAAGGCGGCTATAAGGTCGTAGTGATGTGGCTGCCGGAGAAGATGAATGCCACTGCTGCCAATAAACTGCTGAAGCTACTGGAGGAACCACCGGCAATGACCGTATTCCTTCTGGTGAGCGAGCAGCCGCAACTAGTGTTGCAGACCATAAGGAGCAGAACCCAAATAATAGAACTGACACCGCTGCAGGAGCGCACTATAGAACACTCCGACACATCGCTGTTCTTCGATTTGTTCGTCACCCTGATGCGACTGAGCTATGCGAGAAAAGTGAAGGAGATGAAACTCTGGTCGGAGAAACTGGCGGGCATTGGACGCGAACGACAGAAAAGCTTCCTGCTCTACGCACAGAGGATGATACGCGAGAACTTCATCTATAACTTCGGACAAGCTGCCGAGCTAAACTCCATGAACGAGGAAGAAGCTCAGTTTGCCGTTAAGTTTGCCCCTTTCATCAACGAGAGGAACGTAATAGGCATCATGGACGAGCTCTCGGCTGCACAGCGCGACATAGAAGCCAATGCCAGTGCAAGAATCGTCTTCTTCGATTTCGCCCTGAAGATGATCGTACTGATAAAGAACAGATAAACCACTATATATAACTGATAAACGACACACATAGATGAACGAATATAAATGCGGAAACTGCAGAGACGGAATATGCGCAGAAGGGTGCAGCCGTCATGCCGACAAACTGAATACCTACGACTGGTTGGCAGACCTGCCCGACAACGCAGCATCAACCGAACTTGTAGAGGTGCAGTTCAAACCGCCACGCAAAGGGTATTACCTGAACACCAACAAGCTAGAACTGGTAAAGGGTGACATCGTAGCCGTAGAGGGTAATCCAGGTCACGACATAGGTACCGTGACCATGACTGGCAGGTTAGTCCCTCTCCTACTGAAGAAAGCCAATCTGAAACCAGGCACTGAACTGAAAAAAATATATCGCAAAGCACGCCAGGTAGATATGGATAAGTTTGCCGAAGCAAAGGCCCGCGAGCACAATACCATGATAGAATCGCGACAGATAGCCAAAGACCTGGGGCTGAAAATGAAAATAGGCGATGTAGAGTATCAGGGCGATGGCGGCAAAGCTATCTTCTACTACATAGCCGATGCACGCGTGGACTTCCGTCAGCTCATCAAGGTATTGGCAGACCGTTTCCACGTACGCATTGAGATGAAACAGATCGGTGCGCGTCAGGAGGCCGGACGCATCGGCGGAATGGGCCCCTGCGGTCGCGAACTCTGCTGTGCTACCTGGATGACTGTATTCAGCAGTGTATCGACGAGTGCCGCGCGATTCCAGGACGTATCACTCAATCCTCAGAAGCTGGCAGGGCAGTGTGCAAAATTGAAATGCTGTATGAACTACGAGGTAGATCAGTACGTGGAGTCGCTGAAGAAAATGCCTTCGCGCGAGATTGTACTGCACACGAAAGATAATGATTACTTCTTCTTCAAAGCCGACATACTGAATCACTTCATCACCTACTCTACTGACAAGCATATTCTGGCAGGTGAGAAGATTATCTCTGCAAAGCGGGCCTTTGAAATTATCAACATGAACAGAAACGGACAGAAACCAGAGTCACTCACTGAAGACAGTGTCAAGGTCGAGGAGACATCTGCCGACTTGCTCGACCAAAACAACATAAACCGATTCGACAAGAAAGGCGGCAAGGGGAAACGCAGAAAAGGCAGAAAGGACGACAACCACAAGAGGCCGTCGCAAGAAGAAAAAAAGACGAATAAGTAACCGATATGCTTAGGTGTGTACCACAACTATGCCGAGCAACAGCATTCATCTGCTGTCTGTTTGTGCTATTATGCTCATGCAATGACAATGTATATTTCACAGCACACCATCATTTTGACGAATCACTGTGGTATAAGGAAGATGTCATCAAAATACCCATAGAGCAGTTCCTGACATACAAGGACAGTACAGAGAGGCAGGAAATACAGCTTAGCATAGGACTTCGATATACAGATGAATACAAATACAACACCGTATATATCAAAACTCAACTAAGCGATAAAAAAAAGATTGTGCGCTGCGACACACTACAATTCACCATCCCTGACAAGGGCTGCGACGGTTTCAGTTTCAGGAAGCAAGTGCAGGCTCTGATGAACTTCACAGCAGACGGCTCAAGCACCTACACTCTGAGCATCACCCACATCATGAAACAGAACCCGCTGACAGGTATAACCGACCTGATAATTGGATGTGACAAGATAGGAAACACCCGATAAAATCAGTATTTATTCTTTTTTAATTCCCGCTCTGCATCCATACGCAGGAATATGAACAGGAGAATGGTGAATCCCCATACATTAGAGCCGCCATAGGAGAAAAACGGCAGCGGAATACCTATGACCGGAGTAAGTCCCAGCACCATACCCACATTAATGAAAAGATGGAATATGAATATGCTGACCACAGAATATCCATAGACCCGCCCCAACGTGTCTGGTTGCCGTTCAGACAGGAATATGAGCCGCCAAATAAAAAACAGGTAAGTAATCAGTACGCCCACACTGCCGAGAAACCCTTCTTCTTCACCTACGGTACAGAAAATAAAGTCGGTATGCTGCTCAGGCACGTACTTTAGTTTCGTCTGTGTACCATTAAGGAATCCCTTCCCGGAAAATCCGCCAGAACCGATGGCTATTTTTGCCTGGTTCACATTATATCCGGCTCCGCGAGGGTCATCCTCCATACCAAGAAGTACCTCTATACGTATGCGCTGATGTGGCTCAAGATGGTCGAACAGGGTGTCGCATATATAATAAAAGCCGGAACTGAATATGCAGAACAGACCAACCAAGGCATAATTTGCCAGTTTATAGTATATAGCCTTATACAACAGGTAGAACACCATGGATATGTTAACCACGAGCATTACCGGACAGATATTAAAGGGGATGACGAAAAAGGCGAAGAGCAACAGCAACGCAGTAGTTCCCAAACCTATAGCCAATAGGATTTTCACCTCATCAAGATTACGGCAATATACCCACATGAGTCCGATGGTACATAACATAGCCAGAAGAATGACAGTGAATTCGCCCACACTGACTGGCAAATAAGACATAGGAGTGTCGCTATAGCGAATGCCGACAACGAAGTAAACAACGGTAATGAATCCCGTGAACAGCAGAGAACCTGTCATTCCCTCGCGATAAAGCATCAGGAAAAAGGCAAAGAATACCAGAGCTGAACCAGTTTCATGCTGAGCAATAATCAGAACCATCGGAAGGACAATCAGTCCAACCACGCTCATAAAGTTACGAGAACTGCTAAGGCTGAATGAGTATTCACTCATAAACTTACCGAGGGCAAGGGCTGTGGAAAACTTGGCAAACTCAGCCGGCTGCAACTTAACCGGACCAATAGGAAGCCACGAATGAGAGCCCTTGGTGTCTGGGGCGATGAAAATAGTGACAAGCAGCAAAATAATTACAGCCGCGTATATGAAATATGCACTTGATTCGTAGAAGCGTTTTTCTACAAGCATAATGAACATGGCCAGTACAAACGATGTGCCCCCCCACACAAGCTGCTTACCGGAATTTGATTCCCACCCGAATATATTGGGATTGGAAAAGTCGTAGCTGGCACCACACACAGAAAACCACCCCCAGATGACGAGGATGACATAAAGCAAGATTACAACCCAGTCGATGCTGCGGAATATGGATTTCTGTGTCTGGCTCATACCGTTTATGCTTTATTTGTTTACTACAATCAGAATTGATATTTTATAGTTCTTTCCTGTATGCTAAGAGCCTTCTGCTTTGAAGCATCACTCAGTTCGCCGCGGATATACTGCTCCATCATCAACGCACCGATAGGCACTCCATAGGTGGCGCCCCAACCTCCGTTCTCTACATAAACTGCGACTGCAATCTTAGGATTCTCACGCGGTGCAAATCCCATAAATACCGAGTGGTCATGACCGCGGTTCTGAGCCGTACCAGTCTTACCACATACCTCATACCAGGGATTATTGGCACCTCTACAGGTTCCGTTTGTCACTGCATTACGCATACCTGCCACGACCATCTCGTAGAACTGCTTATCTACAGGAACATTATGACGCTTCAGCAAAGAATCAGCCAGATGCCCCCCCTCTACATACTTCACCACATGCGGAGTGATATAGTATCCACGATTAGCAATGGTTGCCCCTAAGTTGGCAATCTGCAAGGGCGTAAGGGTCACCTCTCCCTGCCCTATCGCAATAGGCAGTACGCTCAGTGCCGACCAAGATGATCTGTATATCTTATCGTAGAACTGCGCATTCGGAATAAGTCCTCGTGACTCGCCAGGCATATCGACACCTAATTTATATCCGAAGCCCATTGCTACCATATAGTCCTTCCATACGGTCATAGCAGCCTGAATGGTGGAATATTTATTTCTGTTGTTTAACATATAATATAGTCCCCAGCAGAAGTAGGCATTGCATGATGTACCAGTGGCAGGAACGAATGCTATAGGGCTATAGTGACTGTGACAGCCGATTTTCATGCGGCCATAACGGAAACCGCGGGAGCAAGGGTAGAGTGTCTGCGAGTTGACAATACCTTCCTGCAGGAAGGTGAGTCCCTGTGCTGTTTTAAACGTAGAGCCAGGAGGATAAGTGCCCTGAATGGCGCGGTTGAGCATCGGATGCAGCGGGTCTTGAAACATCATGCTCATTTGTTTGCCACGTTCCTTACCCTCCATCAGGCGCGGATCGTAAGTAGGGGCACTGACCATAGCCAGTATTTCGCCCGTAGAAGGTTCTATAGCTACGATTGCCCCGAGTTTTCCCTGCATCAGGCTCTCACCCAAACTCTGCAGCTCAATATCTATACCCAAAGTGAGATTCCTGCCAGGAATGGGTTTGCGGTCGAAGGCTCCGTCCTTATAATGTCCACGAATACGTCCCTGAGCATCACGGAGCAATATCTGCACTCCTTTCGTACCACGCAAATCTTCTTCATAGCTTCTCTCTATACCTTGCTTGCCTATATAATCACCAGGCATATAGTAGCTTTCCCTGTCTATATCCTTTTGCGATACCTCAGCCACATCTCCCAGTACATGTGCAGCATAAGGATAGTCATATCGACGAACAGAACGTTCACGGACATAGAAACCCTTGAAACGGAACAGTTTTTCCTGAAAAACAGAAAAATCCTTACTTGGCAACTGACTCATGAATATCTGCTGCGTGTAGGACGAATAACCGGGATTTTTGTTGCGGTCCTTAATGTACTCCATTCGCTGCAGGAAGATTTCCTTTGTAATACCGAGGGATTCACAAAAGTCAAGAGTATCCAAATTCTCCACTTCGCGCATCACCACCATTACATCGTAAGCCGGCTGGTTATACACCAAGGGTTTTCCGTTGCGATCAAATATAGCACCACGAGCTGGGAATATTATATTATTCAGAAAGGCATTGGAATCTGCAAAAATCTTGTAATCTTCACTCAGTAGCTGCAGATAGACTAAGCGGACTGTGAAGGTGATGACAATAAGTAAGACCACCCCTCCTATTACATATTTCCGGTTATGAAAACTCGTATCCGTCATCCGCAGCGTTTCCTAATAAGAAGTTCTGCAATTACACAAAGCACTGAAGCGAACAGGCTACTGCCTGCAATAGACAGGAGCGTAAGTTGCCAATCGTGAAGTGAGAAGGCATCGAGCACATAGAACATGGCATGAAGCACGAACATACAGAGAAGGCTGTATGTCCAGTAGCGGAACATGCCAATCGAGATAATTGTAGGCATAAAGAGATCGTCGGAATCACGAGGGGCATACAACCGTATCAGTAACGGCAACACCATTGCAAGCAAGGTCATGGATGCTGCAGCCATACCAGCCGTATTACTGAACACATCAAACAGAAAGCCCGTTAAAAAGCCAAAGAGGAGGAGGAGAACATGACTGGTTCCCTTACGCGCACCTATAATCACATATCCAATAAGCAGAGGGGTGATGTAACCACATAAATGTATATGGTTAATAATCAGCACCTGGATAGCTAAAATTATGAATAATCGTAATATCGGCATATTTATTTTTCCTCCGTTTCTTCTACAGACTGCTCCAAGTCACGGCGTTCCTGGTGGATGTAATCAGTAATTATACCGACGTCGCGCAATGTCTCGAAGTTTGCGAATAAGTCAACTCTTATCCGATAGGACATACCATCTTCAGAGTTATTAATACAGCCAACCTTACCGATAGGGATTCCAGGAGGGAAAATGTCGCTGTATCCATTTGTTTCCATGATTTCCCCTTTCCGTATCTTGGAATGGCGCGGAAACCCAGTAGCATAGGTAGAACGTGTATTGCCTCGTTTCCACTCCAATGTGCCAAAACATTCAGACGACCTCAAGCTACAGCTGATGCGGCAGTTTACATTGAGCAACGGAATGACAATAGCATAGTGTTCACTGGTAAGATATACTACTCCGACAACACCCCGACTGCAGACTACACCCATCTCCGGTTTTATCCCGTCAGCTCTTCCCTTGTTGATGGTCATGAGGTTCGCACTCTTGTGGAGGGTAAAGTTGACCACCTGAGCTACAACAATATTGTAGTCATTCAACTGCGAGTTCAAAGCCATGGTGTCTGTATTTGCCAGCCGAAGTCGTGATCTCAGATTCACATTCTCAATTCTGAGTTTTTCATTTTCAGTCTCAAGTTCCCTATTTACGGAGACTAAATTCAAATAAGAAGTTATACTGCTAATAGTAGAGTAAGCAGAACCTACAACACTATTAGCAGTAGTAAAGTAAACACTTTTTTGATAACCGCCTGTACTGAAAAGTCCGACAAGGCTTACAGCCTCTAACAATATGAATACAAGCCAGTGTTTGTATTTGAAGAGAAAATCAAATAATCCTCCCCACATTATCTCATTAAGAACTGGTAGTTGTTTACATTTTTCAGTGCTATGCCAGTACCTTTGGCTACAGAATGAAGCGGATCTTCATCGACGTGGAACGGAATCTTAATCTTTTCAGTAAGACGTTTGTCGAGTCCACGCAACAAGGCACCACCACCTGTAAGCCATATACCATTCTTTACGATATCTGCATATAGTTCCGGCGGAGTATTTTCCAAAGCCTGAAGCACAGCAGTTTCAATCTTTGCCAAGCTTTTGTCAATACACATAGCAATCTCCTGATAACCGACAGTGATTTCCATTGGCAGGGCAGTGATACGGTTCGGACCATGTACTATATAATCCTCAGGAGCATCACTTCCAAGGTCGGAGAGAGCAGAACCCACATTAATCTTAATACGTTCTGCCATACGTTCACTGACCTTCACGTTGTGCTGACGACTCATATACTCCTGAATATCGGCTGTAAAGTCATCACCCGCTACACGTATTGAGTTGTTGCAAACGATTCCGCCAAGTGAGATGATAGCGATTTCAGTAGAACCACCACCTATATCCACAACCATATTACCCTCAGGAGCCTCAACATCGATACCACATCCGATAGCTGCAGCCATAGGTTCGAAAATAAGATAGACGTCACGGCCTCCTGAATGCTCGGCGCTGTCTCTTACGGCACGTAACTCCACCTCGGTAGATCCCGAAGGGACACCTATAACCATACGCAGCGACGGAGTAAACAAGTGACGACCCGAATTTGCCATTTTGATAAGACCACGCATCATCTGTTCGCAGGCATTGAAATCGGCAATAACACCATCGCGAAGCGGACGACATGTGCGAATATTCTCGTGTGTCTTCTCGTACATCATCTTTGCTTTGGTACCTACTGCAATCATTTTGTTGCTGAGCTTGTCCAAAGCCACAACGGATGGTTCGTCCACCACCACCTTACCATTGCAGGTAATGATAGTGTTCGCCGTTCCAAGGTCCATTGCTATATCTTGAGTCAATGAAAAGAATCCCATAATCCTGTTCCTTTAATATCTCTATTTAATTATGCCTTAAGGAAATAATTGTGAATTGCTGTATCGTAATGGCTGCTAACGCCGAATGCACGTTCAGCAAACACCTTACGCTGTGCCTTTGTAGTTGTAGCGCCCTGTGCCTTTACGATGTCAGTCAGCATAGCATATTCTGCCTTGCTGGGAACAATAACGACATCGTTGAAGTTTTTTGCTGCAGCACGGATAAGGCTGATACCGCCTATATCAATCTTCTCTATAATAGTTGGCTCATCGTTTGTGTTGGCTACTGTTTCCTCGAAAGGATAAAGGTCAACGACTACGAGGTCTATTTCAGGAATCTCATACTTTTCCATTTCCTTCTGGTCACTCTCCAATTCACGACGTCCAAGGATTCCTCCAAATACTTTCGGGTGAAGTGTCTTGACACGGCCTCCGAGAATCGAAGGATAGGTAGTAAGGTTTTCCACCTTCTCGCACTTGTAACCCAAGCCCTCAATGAAGCTCTGAGTTCCACCAGTTGAAAGAAATTTCACACCTTCTGCATTCAGTGCAGCCAGCAGCTCTTCCAAACCATCCTTGTGGAATACAGAAATCAGAGCCGTCTTGATCTTTTTGCTATCTGCCATCTTTATATATAAGTTTTTTCGTTGTTTCCTTAACCTTTATCACAATGCTAAATCCATATAGCATGCGAATATACAGGCAATTAGATAAATTGTCACTATTTTTGCCTGCAAAATTACAATATTTATATTACAATTCACTAAATTTGTCGAAAATTCTTTATCAAACTGCCATGAAAGATTTTCTTACATTATGCAAAGAAAGATTCTCTGCCCGAAAATTTTCAAATGAAACTGTAAAAGACGAGGACTTAAACTACATCCTTGAGTGTGTTCGTTTAGCTCCATCAGCTGTAAACAGGCAACCATGGAAATTTCTTGTGGTTCGCAGCAAGGAAAATATGGAAAAATTGCAGCAATGCTACGACCGCGACTGGTTTCGCACAGCTCCGATATGCATTATAGCCCTAAAGAACACAGACGAAGCATGGGTGCGTCCATATGACCAGAAAAACCACGGTGACATAGATTTGGCGATTGCCATCGAACATCTGTGTATAGCAGCTACAGAGCGCGGTCTGGGTTCATGTTGGATTTGCAACTATGACACCAACAAGTTCTCTGAGCTATTCACTCTTCCACAAGGAACAGAGCCGGTAGCTCTGATTCCCATAGGATACATTGCCGACGACTGTCCGAGAAAGGACAAGAGCCGCAAAGATAAGAGTGAGATAATTGCTACTATTTGAAAATAGCCTTGAATAATCCTAACTGATCAAGGAATACCAGGGATATCGCTATAGGTATCAAAAAGCGCAAGGAAAATATGAGCAGACGGAAATAAGGCGTAGGCAAATCTCCATGATTGCTTATCTCTTCGCGATACAATTCCTTATCAAGGCGCCATCCGGCAAACAGGCTGATGAACATCACTCCTAACGGCAGCAGAATCATGCCTGACAAGTCATCGAATACAGAGAAGATGTTTCGATTTAATATTGTTATGTTCGACAACGGACCAAAGGAAAGGGAACATAGACTGCCAAAGACAAGAACTACAACCGTTACGAGCATAGCTCCTTTGCTTCGAGTCATACCAAACTCTTCTGTAACGTATGCCGTAGCAACCTCATGAAGCGAAATGGCACTGGTCAGGGCGGCTACAAACAGCAGGAAATAAAAGAGGGATGAAAATATCACAGACATCAGACTTCCTTCTCCAAGTGCCTGTTGGAAGACGTTGGGCAGAGAAATGAAAGTCAGACTTGCACCTACGCCGACATCATTAGGGTTCATACCAATATTAAACACAGAAGGGAATATGATGAAACCGGCAAGGATAGCTATCATCGTGTCTATAACACTTACGTGAACGGCAGTCTTTGCCAATGGAGTAGATTCATCAAAATAGCTTGCATAAGTACACAGGCATCCCATACCAAGGCTCAGGGAGAAGAATGCCTGTCCCATTGCCTCAATCACTGTCTTGCTGTCAACTTTAGACCAGTCTGGACTTAACAGGAACTCCACTCCGGCAGAAGCCCCAGGAAGCATCACAGCACTGACAGCCAAGAAAATGACAATGATGAAAAGTGTAGGCATAAGAATCTTAGAGGCCCGCTCTATACCCGATTGCACACCACGTGTTATCACATAATGAGTAAACAGCATAAACAGATAGAACCACAACAAAGGAATCCAGGGATTGCCAACAAAATCATTAAAGATATTGCTGAATTCCGCCGCCTTGACATCATCGAATGCATTAATCAGCGAAAGATAAGTGTAGTGAAGCGTCCATCCACCGACTACAGCATAGTAACAGAGGATGAACCAGCCAGTATAGACCCCAATCTTACCAAGCCAATGCCATTGCCCGCCCTTTGAGAGTATTCTGTATGCTCCTGCGGTATTAGAGTGCGTATAGCGCCCTATCAGGAATTCACTTATCATTACCGGCATCCCCAGAAAGATTATACATAATATATATATAATGATGAAGACGGCTCCTCCGTTCTGTCCTGTTTCTATTGGAAAACGCCATACATTACCAAGTCCGACAGCGGAACCTGCAGCTGCTAATATAGCTCCAAGTCGAGTCCCAAAATTTTCGCGATTCATTGTGTTTCTGTTTTTAATTTAAAAAACCTTGCTTCTTTAGTGCCTCAAGCATTCCCTGCGACATAGCCTCATTATCTTTACGGGTATATCTGCAATCGGTAAACACTTGGGCAAGATTCTGTTTATTATTGATTTCTACAAAATGTTTGTTTTCCGGAAGCGATTCCTTATATGCAAATATCTTTCGGATATCTGCATCGGAAACGGTTTGATATACGTCCTCGTGAATGACATCGGAGATATCAAGACGATCTGGCTGCTCAGGATTTTCATCGGGGTAACCTACAGTTATGGTAGCTACAGGAAATGTGAGACGTGGCAGTTTGAGTACATCTATAATACCCATAGGGTTATACACTGTAGTCCCCAGGAAACAAGTTCCCAAGCCTGCCTCCTCCGCCAAAGTACAGAAATTCTGGCAGAAGAGCAAAGTATCAGTCATTGCATTGCTGAACGAAAGAAAATTATCATAACCGGCATCGGCATCAGAGAGATCACACCAACGTGTGAAACGGTTAAAATCAGCTACGAACGTAAGTACTACCGGTGCACTCATAACCATTGGCTGGTTGAAATGCAGAGGTGCCAGTGCTTCCTTAACTGTCTTGCTACGTGTCTCCACCACACTGTATAGCTGCATATTACCCATAGTAGCCGCACGCGAGGCTGTAGCAAGCAGGTCATGGATGAGGGTCTTGTCCACATCCATAACCTTATATTTACGAATAGTCCTGCGCTCTTTGATTGTCATATCTTATTTCAGTTTTCCGAGAGCTTCTTTAATCCGCTTCATAGCCTCAACAATGTTTTCATCACTGGTAGCATAACTCATACGGAAACACTCAGGGCTACCAAATGCATCGCCGCCGACTGTTGCAACATGACCGACTTCCAACAGGTACATAGCCAGATCCGTAGAGTTGTTTATCGTTCTGCCCTCAGCACCCTTTCCAAAGAAGCTGGAACACTTAGGGAACAGATAGAAAGCACCCTGAGGATTGTTCACCTCGAGTCCCGGAATTTCCTTTGTAAGTTTTACGATTAGGTTCTTACGACGTTCAAATGCCTTACGCATATCCTCCACACACTGTTGGTCGCCGGTGAAGGCAGCCTCAGCTGCTTTCTGCGATACAGAACACGGGCCGCTGGTGTATTGTCCCTGGAGTTTGTTACAACCTTTCACAATCCATTCCGGTGCAGCTATAAAACCGATACGCCATCCTGTCATTGCATAAGCCTTACTAACACCATTGATAACAACCACACGCTCCTTAATGTCATCAAAACTTGCCATTGAAGCATGAGCACCTACATAGTTGATGTGTTCATATATCTCATCTGCAATCACTATTACACGGTCGTGGCGCAGCAATACATTCTTCAGAGCTTCAAGTTCCTGCTTGCTGTACACAGAACCGGTCGGGTTGCTTGGAGAACATAGTATGAGAGCACGAGTCTTAGGAGTGATAGCAGCTTCCAGCTGTTCTGGTGTAATCTTAAAGTCCTGTTCAATAGGTGCGTCGATAAATACAGGCGTGCCTTCAGCAAGAAGAACCATCTGTGGGTAGCTAACCCAATAAGGTGCAGGAATAATCACTTCGTCGCCAGCATTTACAAGTGCCATAATAGCATTACAAACCGACTGTTTTGCACCATTTGAGCAAAGGATCTGCGATGGTTTATAATCGAGTCCGTTCTCGTTTTTCAGCTTTTCTACGATAGCATTCTTCAGTTCCGGATATCCAGGCACTGGACTATAACGGCTGTAATTCTCCTCCACAGCCTTGATTGCAGCAGCCTTGATATGGTCGGGAGTATTAAAATCGGGCTCACCTACCGACATATTGATAATGTCAATTCCCTGAGCCTTTAACTCGGAACTTTTCTGACTCATCGCAAGTGTAGCACTTGGCGAGAGACGATTCAAACGATCTGATAATGTGTTCATTTATTTATATGTTTAAGTTTATAGTTAACAATCTATTATATAAGTCTCGCCCAATAGAAGTTATGTGGCATTTCTTGTCTTATAATTTCAGAGTGTGCCCCATACGTTCTTTCTTAGTACGCAAATATCGCTCGTTGTAAGGATTTGGGGTTGTCTCGATAGGTACATTTTCTACGATGGTCAGTCCATACCCCTCCAATCCCACACGTTTTGTAGGATTATTGGTAAGCAGACGGAGTTTCGTAATGCCTAATTCCCTTAGAATCTGCGCACCGACACCATAATCACGCAGGTCCGGGTCAAATCCCAAATGTATATTTGCATCGACCGTATCATCACCTTGTTCTTGCAGTTTATAGGCAGCTATCTTATTCATCAGACCTATGCCACGACCTTCCTGTATAAGGTAAACCACAGCACCCCGTCCTTCCTTCTCTATCAGTTGCATAGACTTATGAAGCTGTTCTCCACAATCGCATCGCTTACTTGCAAAGATGTCACCTGTAGCACAACTTGAGTGCATACGGACCAACACGGGTTCATCCTTCTTCCATTCACCTTTAACAAGTGCCACATGCTCCAGCCCATTACTTTTCTGACGGAAAGGTATAATGCGGAAATGTCCATATGCAGTAGGCATATCAGCCTCGACACCTTTCTCGACCAGGCTCTCACGCTGCAGACGATAAGCAATCAGGTCCTTTATCTGTATCAGTTTCAGATTAAACTGCTTCGCTTTCTCCTCCAGCTGCGGCAGACGTGCCATCGTACCGTCCTCGTTCAATATCTCGATAAGAGCGGCAGCAGGACGCAAGCCAGCCAAACGCGCCAAGTCGATTGATGCCTCAGTATGCCCACTCCTACGCAACACGCCACCCTCCTGAGCATAGAGAGGATTAATATGTCCCGGACGTCCGAAATCACAGGCACGGGCGTCAGGATCGGAAAGCCATTTGATGGTTGCTGCACGATCGTGTGCACTTACACCTGTGGTACAACCCTCCAACTTGTCAACGGTCACAGTAAACGGAGTGCCCAGAACAGAAGTGTTGTCTTCAACCTGATGAGGCAGTTCCAGATCTTTGGCATGTTGAATTGTTATCGGAGCACAGAGCACGCCGCGACCCTCACGCAACATGAAGTTCACCTTCTCAGGTGTTATCAATTCGGCGGCAGTAATAAAGTCGCCTTCGTTCTCACGATCTTCATCATCCACTACGATGACCATCTTTCCTTGACGAAAGTCTTCAATAGCTTCTTCTATTGTGTTAAATGCCATATATAGTTCTTTTATTACATTGTTTCTAAATCAATGAGTGGTCCGCCTATCTCCAGACATCGGTGTTTCAATAGCTGACTGGTAGCTATCACCTGTTTCAAATCAAGATATATGCGGCGATAAAAGCGGAACGAATAGATATCCAGTACAGGCATCTTATTCACATCCATAAGTATCTGTTTGTCGCGAGAGTTCGACAACGCATCCACCACATATTCGACAGCACTGTCTATTCTCTGAATCTGTTCATCGCGCTGCTTAGTGAACACGATGGTCATTATTTCCTTCAAGTGGAATATCTTGTGATGAATACGGTATTCCCGACTCTGATGGATGATATTATCAAGAATTGCAGCCAAAACAGGATAATCCGGATCATTTATGATAACTTCCTTCAATACGATATGTCTCTTGGGGCGGATTCCCCACATCTTACGCAGAAATGAGATGTAAGCGTCTTTGTTGAACACTACAGAGTCGTTGTTTGACTTCACTGTGAAGAAAACGCCCAAAGGAGCCATTACAAATGAACTGACCCACATTCCTATCCAAACCGGCCATACACCATCACGCCCCATCTTCATACATGTATTGTCAACAATATAGTAAAGGATGAAGATTATGACTGAAACAACAACCGGCAATCCAAGTCCTCCCTTACGGATAATGGCGCCCAATGGTGCTCCGATGAAGAAAAACAATATGCAGGAGAGCGACATCGTGAATTTCTGCCAGAAAGACATCCAATGTCGGCGAATCTTATAACTACCCCAGTCCATTACTTCAGTCCTGTACTGCGACTCATTCTGCATTATAGTCGTCTTCTGCATAGCAGCATAAATAACTCTCTGCTTTGTTCCTATGTCTAAGTGCTTATATATTGAATCGATGTTTATCGTATCATTCTTTATATGCACCAATTTCTGAGGAGCAACATTGTCAATCGCACCCGTTTCAAAGTTACGGCGGCGGGCCTGAGATGTGTTAGACAAGAAATGCGAGCTGCAACGCATCTCATCATAGTAAACATGCCCCACACTGTCATAATAATGCGTCAGGGAGTCAACCGACGACATCAGGTGAGCTATGTTTTTGGCTCTGTCATTATCCTTGAAGTTCTCTTCCTCAGCCAATTGAAAGTTCATATCGAAGTCGATGATGAAATCTTTCCTTACGAAGGTCTCCCTACGATAGGGAACATTTCTCGCTTGCAAGGCAGCACCGTTCAGGTTCTCAAACTGTTCTCCATTATACAAGTGCAGAACCAGATTTTTCTTATCGTAACTTGTGATCAGGCGTCCCGAATCAGCAAGTATGATATGGGCATTATTCACTCCTTCTTTCAGATCGTAGATAATCAGATTGTGAAGCATGCCCGTTTCTTTATCTTTGTGTTCCACATACATATTCACGCCCTGAATCCCGTCATAAAAGACCCCCTCCGGGATGTCAAGTTCGGGTGACTTGGCACGCATAGAGAACAATAACTGACGTAACTTCACTTCAGAGCGTGGAGCTATATTGTTCTGAAAGTAAAACGAGGCAACAGCCAACAGTATATTTACGACAATCAAGGGGCGCAAGACACGTATCAAGGGAATACCGGCAGCCTTCATCGAGAGCAGTTCCAAACGTTCGCCCATGTTTCCGAAAGAAATCAGCGACGCCAACAAGACAGCCAGAGGCAGCGCCATCGGCACCAGCGTCTCGCCTGAATAGAAAAGGAATTTTGCCATAATCATCATTGACAAGCCCTTTCCAATCAACTCGTCAACGTAGCGCCACAGGAACTGCATCATAACCACAAAAAGGCTGATACAAAATGTCCCAGCAAAGAGGGTGAGGAAATTCTTCACCACAAATATGTCAAGGCGCCGAACGAAACGCATATCTTCCAAAAAACGTCGCGAAGTTACGACTTTTCTAATAAATAATGTTATTTATAATCAATAAATGCGTACCTTTGTCTCCATAAACTGACACTAATGATTACAGCAGAGCAATTAAAAGACATAAAAGAACGCACCGAAGCTCTTCATCGCTACCTCAATATTGACTCAAAACTTATCGAGGTGGAAGAAGAGGAATTGCGTACACAGGCACCGGGATTCTGGGATGACCAAAAGGCTGCGGAGGCACAAATGAAAAAGGTCAAAGACCTTCAAAAGTGGATTAACGGATATAAAGAAGTCAAGGCAGCGACCGACGACACAGAGGTTGCCTTCGATTTTTACAAGGACGAGATGGTATCAGAAGAGGAAGTTGACAACTATTACGCCACAGCCCTACAACTGATAGAGAATCTCGAACTGAAGAACATGCTACAAGGCGAAGCCGATGGAATGGACGCAGTTCTGAAGATTAACTCAGGAGCAGGAGGAACCGAGGCTCAAGACTGGGCAAGCATGCTTATGCGTATGTACCAGCGATGGGCTGAAGCAAATAAATACAAAGTCACCATCAGCAACCTTCAGGATGGCGATGAAGCAGGAATCAAGACCGTAACGATGGAGATTGAAGGCGATCAGGCCTACGGATTCCTCAAGGGAGAAAGTGGGGTTCACCGACTTGTACGTGTATCACCTTATAATGCACAAGGCAAACGAATGACTTCTTTCGCCAGTGTGTTTGTCACACCACTTGTTGACGATTCCATCGAGGTTGTGATTGATAAAAGCAAGATTTCATGGGATACCTTCCGTTCCAGCGGAGCCGGAGGACAGAACGTAAATAAAGTTGAGACCGGAGTGCGACTCCGCTATCAATATGTCGATCCTGACACGGGAGAAGAAGAGGAAATCCTCATTGAGAACACAGAAACCAGAAAGCAACAGGAAAACCGCGAGAACGCACTTCGTCTTCTTCGCTCGCAGCTTTACGACCGCGAACTCAAGCGTCGCATGGCTGCCCAACAGAAGATTGAAGCGGGGAAGAAAAAAATCGAATGGGGAAGTCAGATACGTTCATATGTATTTGACGACCGCCGTGTAAAGGATCACCGCACCAACTATCAGACAAGCGATGTAAGCGGGGTAATGGACGGGAAACTGGACGGTTTCATTAAGGCATACCTTATGGAATTCTCAACTGAAAGTAATTAAATCCATAGAACCATTTTTATTATCTAATACTATGCATATCGAAATAGAACGCAAGTTTCTTGTTACAGGCGAATACAAACATCTGGCCTACAACATGACTACGATCAAGCAAGGTTATTTTGCTACAGAACCAGGCAAGACTGTACGCATACGTGTCCGCGGTGACAAGGCATACCTTACCATCAAGGGGAATTCCGATCCTTATGGTTTAAGTCGTTACGAATTTGAAACGGAGATCTCTCTCGAGGATGCTGAACAAATGCTTAAGCTATGCAAACCAGGAGCAATCATCAAGGACAGATATCTTATAAAAAATGGAAAACACGTCGTTGAAGTCGATGAATTTCATGGTGACAACGAAGGAATGGTAATCGCAGAAATCGAGCTCAATTCTCCCGATGAGGAATACGAAATACCAGACTTCCTTGGCAGGGAAGTTACAGGCGACCCACGTTACTACAGCAAATATCTTTTAGCACGACCATATAAACTTTGGAAAGATGAAAAATAAAAAAGAACTACTACTTACAGCTCTGTTTACAAAAGGGCTCGCACTCGCACTGTTTTTCCTATTCAATCTGAACAGTAATGCACAAACCACACTTAATGTATGGCTCACAAACGGAGGTGTTGAGAACTATTCATTCACAGAGAATCTTTCTCTGAAAACCTCATCTGACACCGAACTGACTCTCATCTCGGGCAATGTAGAAGTAATCTATACCATTGCAAACATTCGTAAACTAACCATTAACAACAAAGAAGCCGAGGATATTGCAGCAAGCATCCAAACGAGAGAAGCACAAACAGCAGAAGAGTCACAAGTTGCCATCTACGACACGTCAGGCACTCTTGTTACTACCCTTCAGAAGAACCCCAAGAACGTAACTCAAGTTGATTTGAAAGGTCTTCCCGCTGGTATATATATTGTAAAATCCAAGCAGACACAGTTTAAGATCGTAATTAAATAGCGATAAATAAATGACAAAAAGAAAAAAGGCATTTTACCATTAGGTAAATGCCTTTTTTCTGTGGTAGCGGGGGAGGGGCTCGAACCCTCGACCTCCGGATTATGAATCCGACGCTCTAACCAGCTGAGCTACCCCGCCATCAGCCTTATTTTAGCTTTTGCGGGTGCAAAGGTAAGGTAAAATGTAGGAAATACAAAATAAAAGAACTATTTTTTTATCATTATTTCCATGTATGGTCTGCATTCTTCATTACTTATACACTTTCCTCACCCTACCATCAGGCGTTCTGATTATATTCAACCCTTTCTGCAGTGACTGCAAACGCAGTCCGCTGACAGAGTAAACCTCCTGGTATAAACCCTCTCCTACACTATCATCCCCTACTCCATTGATACCAGTTCCGTCGCCTCCATTGATGTCAAGAATAATCTTGCCATCGGCTGTTTCTCTGATGTTATCTATGGTAAACGTAAACTCATTACCTGTAAATGCTGCATAGGATGAAAGTTCTGTAGTACCTTCCGTACCAGGATAAAGATCTCCGCGCAACGACTGGGCATGTTTATCATTATATCCATACACATTGGAAATCAGTTCTCCGTCAGCTGGCACAATCGTCATTCGCTGGTGCGATTTATTGGTGTTAACATAATTACCGTTCCATGCAGAACTATTGTAATCTACATGCGAAACTAACAGTCCGTGGGCAGTTCCATACTTCTCGTAAATGGATACGTCCACACTACCCATATAAAAATCGAGTCCCTTACTTTGACGGTTCTCAAGAATCAGATATTCATTAGGATTTGACTTATTGGGCAACTTATATGCCTTTCCATAATCAGTCAATGGATCTAATGTCAGCGTATAAGCCTCGTCTGGATTAAGAGTTTCCAAGGAGTACCACCCCATGAAATCGCGTTCGTAGGCAGTATAGTTAATAGGACTCTTTCCAACCAGTACATAACAGCCTGAATCCATCACGTCCCACATATCCATACCGAAAGCGCTGTAATTAGTATCATACATATCCGGCAACCCTAACCCGTGTCCCAGCTCATGTACCGTTACGCCGATACCATCCTGCCCGTTCTGGTACATCTCCGACGTACATCCATAGGCTCCGAACGTAACAGATTTACCATCATACGATACAGTCTTTGACGAACCGCCCTCTTTTGGCCATATTGTATTAGTATCGAAGGCGGCAGTTGTATTCTCACCCGGACCTGCATATATAAAGAATACAAATCCGACCCTACCATTGCCCTTATTGTCGAAATACGACCAATCGACATTGCATTTTTGAACTGCCAACTTACACGCCTCTGAATAAAATGCACTTATATTCACATCCATAATACTGCCACTATTCTTCCCATAATATTCATAATCCTGCGAAAGTGTTACAGGGCCAATGATGGAAAACTCTGGTGTAAACTGCCCTCCCGACTGCTGACGGAAATATTCTCTGACCGAGCAGGAGGACTCATACCCTTTCTGTCCAGGTCTGACGCCTTCGCCGGCATTGAAGAACAGGTTGTAGTTCTCCACGACCTGCTCATCTGTATCAGCTATACTAAACTTTTTGTTCTGAAACTGCACCAGAATCACAGGCACCTTGGGTGAGCCCATACACGGCAGAGGAGCAGTAGCAGTAGAACCAATAGTCTTCAATCCGCGAACAGCAGGAATCTGTAAGGTCTCAGCAGCATCCTGTTCGCTTGTATTCTGTATGCGCCAGGGGTTCATCACCTGAGCGTGCATCGACATTGAGACCAACAACAAGATATATATATAAAGTATCTTCATAAAAAAACTCGTTTAACCGGCACGAAGGTACGATTAAACGAGTAAACCGCAAAATTTACATCTTATTTTAATGCCTTTGGCGTCTTACGCTGACACGTGGACCGCTGCTTGAGGAACTGCCTCCAGACTTACTCTTTGAACTTTTGTTAGCTTCCGCCTTGTTTTTAGCACGAACAGCTCTACGCGACTTTTTGTTTCCCTGGGCCTGGTCGATTGAATCTTGTTTTGCAAGAGCAACGGAGTCAACGGGCTCATGCCAGATATGCTGTTCGAAATCCTTTATCTCTTTCTCTATACGTGCCTGCTCTCCCTTCAGCAGACTGTCCGTCGGACAGTATTCCTGCAGGGTCTTGCCTTGCATATTAGTAGTCATGTATATCTTTCCATGATACTTATTCGAATCGAAGAAATCAGCCATCGACATTCGTGCTGCATTATTCAAGTTGCTTACCATAAGTGTGTGACCAGCCAGATAAGTAGCAGCATCGTCATATTTCACCCAAAAAAGCGGATACTTAACCGGATCCATACTATACTCATCTGAACGGTGCAGAACAGGGCAGAAAGCAGTCACACGGCTATTATAGGTTGCTGTATTCTGATCGTAATAGCTTGACTCCTTCACATAGTAACTCAACACTTCGCCCGACGGTATGTCAGCATTATCTACACGGATGGTATTTCCAGCCACCTCATATGGAATGCTATAACGGTCGAGCATATCCTTGAAGTGCATACGATTTTCCTTGTTAAAGTTCTCCAAGCCATCAGTGTTATATCGATATACAGGCAACTTTCCCTGATTCACAAGCTGGAAAAGCAGAGTGAAGAGATTCACCTGATTACCCTGAGGAGTCAACGGATAATAAAGTGCTGCATTATCTCCGTCCGTAAGGTCTATCGTGCGGTATATATCGCGACGCCAGACCACCTCTGCCGGTACCTCAACCGATTTAGGAAACATCAGTTCTGCACGACTCAGGGACACAGCATTATTCTGACCAGCCTTTGCTGTCTGTTTTGCCTTGTTCTTCTGTACACGACTTTTCAGCGGTTGTGCTTGCAAAGTTGTCAGACCACAACCTACAAACAGAAGCACCAATATGGTTTTAAAACTTTTCATAATAACCAAAGTTTTTATATATCTTTATTCTAATTATGTATGCACTATATATGCACTATACTCTCTCCTTTCTAATTAACAGTTACTTCAAGAGCATAAGGCAATGTACGTTCAATACCGTCAGGACCTATTACACGGACACGAGTGATGTTAAAGAACTTTCCGCGATTAAGTGAGCGGATAACCTCTTTCTGTCGCTGACTGAAGTCTGCTCCTGCACTTACCTCAGGAATCACATTACCCATATTATCCACGAATCGGGTTTCAAAACCGAGTACCCGGAAAGGAATGTCAAGCAGACCGTCGTCGATAGCTGCCCCAATGCCCTTTGCCGCCAAGATGGTCTGTTTTCCCAGACGTCCTCCCTTGAAGCGGTTTGCATTTCCATTAGCATCAGTATATTGGATATAAGCTGTCGGATCAGGCAACTTACGCACATGGAACGTGAACTTACCCATTTCCTGCTGACGGCCTTCATTTTCTGCCGTAACAATAAAGGTGACATCTTCGCCGACCTTCGACGGTACAGCAACGTACTTACCTGGGGCCTGTTTCGTCAGACTTCCATTGGTCATTGACAGACTGATTCTATTAGCCGACACACCAGGCACACTGACACTAATCGGGTTTTGGAATCCTGCATAAAGCATATTCATCAGCGTGGCACTGACCGTTGCCGACGGTTCCACCACTGTATAAGGCTGTGAAAACTCACGACGTATTGTTTCGCCATTACCGTTCTTCATCACGATATACCCCTTCAGGTTAAACTCGCCCGTACTTCCACATACAGTCTCATAATGTCCGTTAGAGCTGCTGAGCAGGGTGTTTCCGACATAAATTTCCGGTCGTGCAGTGGTATCAATAGCTGCCATTACGATGTCGGCTGTGAATCGTCCTCCCCTCACCACTGTCTTCGAACTTGGGATGACGAATGCGTTAATCTGGTTCACACGCACATCCTTCAGGTCGATATTCGAAACGAGTTGATGTAGTATTTCACCTTCGGCATGCTTCACGTCTGTCTGCAGTTTTGTAAGCAGTGTGACAGCAGCGATGACTGGAGTGTTTTCAAACATATATTCCTGCCAGTTCTTACCTAAGTTAGCAGCTTTGGCCGGGACCTTAGTTGAAAGGTTATTGCTGATAATCTTCTTCTGAACGCTGTCGTTGACCATCTTCAGGATACCTTCACGGAAGGTTTCAATCGACTTTTTCAACTTACCTCCCTGTCCCGAACCCGGTGCAAGCATCACGTGTGTTGCAGCTTCCAGATTATCGCGTTTCTTTATATTATAGATATCTGCATCATCCCCATCAGCCTCGCGTACTATCTTCCACTTCAATTCATCTGCAAGATTATATAGGCTGTCACACATTGAGCGTACCTGTTTTGCCTTATTATACCACGTGCGCACCTTCTCCGGATTCTGCTTCATAGCAGCTTCCATTTCCGCATAGATAGCCTCGTTCCGCGTAGAAGAGTTTTCCTTCGAGCGATTCAAACCCTCATCGACAAGCGAGAACCCCTTCAGCACGTCGCTCGACACGTTCATGGCAAGCATAGCCATGAGCACGACGTACATCAGATTGATCATCTTCTGACGCGGAGTTATCTTCTTATGTCCCTTACTTGTGGTAGCCATTATCCAAGTTTCATTTTCAGGGCCTCAACCATCTTGCCATATACATCGTTGAGTTCCTGCAGTTGCTTAGCCAGTTGTTTTGTCTGTTCGTTTACTTCGTCGATAGTTGCCGACTGAGTACCTACGCTGCGCAGTTGCATCTCGTAGAATCGGTTGATACCAGTAAGCGTACGGTTCATGGTTTCCATCTCCTCCGAATCGCGGGTAAGTCTCTTCGACTGCTCTGCCACCTGTTTCAGTGTCTCGGTCAGTTCCATGAGTTCCGATACATAATTCTTTGTTGCTTCCTGCATCTCTGGAGTCATACCATAGTACTGTGCAGAGTTGAATACAGGAGCAGCAGATATATTCTCTGCCAACTCGGCAGCATTGATAATCTTGACAGGAGTCGGTTCTGTTGAACCAGAGATAGTAACGGGCATTGGTTCCGAAGCGCCCTCTATGGTTACAGGTGTTGGCTTAGCCGGGGCTGAACTGTCTGTTGCACCTGCATTGCTCAGATTTGCTGCCGCACTTGCCAGGGCTGCCGCTGTACTTTCTGATATACCGGCACCACTACCGCCACCGATAGTAATTGTACCGCCAGCAGCTGTTGCACCTGCCAATGCCGACTCGTCAACATATATAGCGTTGCGTGCATCTTCAGCAGCATTGTCCACGTCATCACCGATAGCATTCTGATGTTCAAATCCAGCCAGGAAGAACACAACAACCTCCGTACCCATTCCGAGGAAAAGCATCAGGTCGGCACCTGTAATATGGGTCAGTTTAAACAAGGCACCCAGGATTACGACTGAGGCACCCCACGAATAAGCGAAGTTCAGGAAGGTCTGACCCTTCTGGCTATCCATCCATTTCTGGATTCCGGTTAACTTATATTTCTTTGCCATAATGTTATCTTTATCTAAAGTCGAGTACTAATTGATATTCACTGCAGAATTATCTGCGTCTGCTACGTTTCGAAGCCTTAACAGATCCTCTTCCGGCTGTGCCCACCTGAGTACGTACGCAACGGAAGCCGATAAACGAGCGTCCTACATTCTGGTATTCACTTGTACGCCAAGCCGATTTGATGAAACTCTCGGGGTCTTTCCACGAACCTCCACGCACACTTTTCTTCTTCAACGCATAAGGATCCTCCTTTGCAGCATTATACGTCAGCGTAGGGTTCATATCACTCATCGACAACACACCTGCTTCGGTATAAACGGTCGAAGTCCACTCTGCTACATTACCAGCCATATCGTAGAGACCATTCGAATTGGCACTGTATATACCCGTACGTGAAGTGATGAGGTTGCCGTCCTTGGTATAGTTACCACGATCCGGCTTGAAATTTGCATAATAGCAACCATCATCGCTTGCCACTCCGTTCTGTTCCCATGGCAGTTCATTGCCATCCTTGCCTCGTGCGGCAAATTCCCATTCTGCTTCAGTTGGCAAACGATAGCGCTGTATGTACTTGGCATCATTGCCCAGTCCGCGCAGCAGGAAATCGGTACGCCAGTTACAGAAGGCATTTGCCTGTTCCCAGTTCACTCCCACAACCGGGTATTCGTTATAGTTAGGGTGTGAAAAGTACAGACGCATATATGTCTGGTTCTCCGCATTCTGGAAGTCATTTACCCAACATGTGGTGTCTGGATATATGTTTATGATGTATGTATTTACGAAGTCCCACATAGATGACAGCGGACGAGTGATGGTCTCGCGGTGAATCACTCCTGCATCATCTATATACGCAGTATCCTTCGAAATCATTATTTCTTCCTCCGGGTTCACAGCGACATCTGTATCCAGATTACGTTCTTCCGGGTTCAGGCGGTACTTACGCTGGGCAGCCATAGCATAGTCGAACACTTCATAGCGATAGTTCATCTGCGAAGCATCAAGCATCTTCTCACCTGTTATCGGGTGTGTTGTATATACACTCTCGATGGCACGTTCCTGATCCTCGTCCGGCTTTGTCGGAATACGCTTATTCCAGTTCAGATGTGGAGTGACAGGGTCACCATTCTTATCCTCTTCTATCTTATACGATTCGTCGCCACCATATGCGGGGTCGGCCAATCGTTCACGGATGATAGAGTCACGCACCCAGAACACGAACTGGCGATACATGCTGTTAGTCACCTCTTTCTCATCCATCCAGAAGGCATCTACAGAAATATCTCGCGACGGCATACTTTTACCCCACAGGCTATCGGTCTTCTCTGAGCCCATCTTAAGTGAACCGCGCTTTACCAGTACCATACCATATGGTGACGGTTCAGCAAACGACGTACCGCCCACACCAGTCACCTCGCCGCCATTAGCATTAGCTCCTTTCCTTGACGAAAAGCAAGCAGTCATACCGACCGCCATAGCTGTTACCAATACAAAACCAAATAATTTTCTCATATCTTGTTTTTTTACTTTCACTCTGAACTTTCAGTTTTTCGTCTCCAGACTCACCTCCGCTACAGCCACCTCACACTCTTATGTGCATTTCTGCCTTTCTTGAAGAGGTCCAAATCCACCTGATAATTCAGCACCACTTCGTGTGTGCCATTCTTCGCTCCTATTCCCGATGTGTACAACTGATACGAATATCCGAGTCGTATTCCATGAAAACTGCCGCCGATGAGGAATGTAGCCGAAATCGTCGGACTGTATCCGAATCCTGCATAAATCACTTTTCCATCATAGTCCATACAGAATTTACACTGGAGATCCTCTCTCCACGACTTCATGTCAGTCTGCACCAGAAAAGAAGGCGCCAAAGAGAATAACGTATTTTTTATCTTAATATTGCATCCACCCATCAAATAATAAACCCTCGCTATCGAAACTTCATTCTTCTCCCCCAGGCTAATCGTAGGTGCCATCAAGTGCTGGCTCGATACTCCGAGGAAATATTTCGGGTGGTAAAAGTACAGTCCTGCACCCAAATCGAATTTATTACCCGACACAGTTGATGAAGGAAATGCAGGATCGTTCTCATCAATCAGTTCTACATCCGATGGATTAATGCTTTCGCTAAGCATTGCTCCCTGCACACCTACGGCTAAACGGGTTCTGCGTCCCAACTTGAAATTGAATGCATATTGCAGACCAATCTTGGTAGTCGAGAACATACCTATCTTATCTGTCATAAAACTCAATCCGGCTCCATGTCGTGGAGTAAGGAAATATATCGGACAGTCAGCGGCTACAAACATACTGATTGGAGCACCCTTATACCCTACCATCTGAGCAGAGAATGTACCAGCCACGTTCAGCAGTCCGTCAGTTCCAGAAACAGCGGGGTTATAATACGACTTAAGGGTTGTGTAGTCCGAAAACTGCACATCCCACTGAGCACTCACAGATGCAGCACTCAAGAAGAGCGCCGCAAGTATGTTCCAAGTTTTTAGACGCATACATCTTCTAAAAACTATAAAAAATGTAAAATATTGTGTTTAAGGAGCAAAAAAAATGGCGGGATTTAAAAATCCCCGCCAAATTCGCCATTGCCGCCCTGACGTCCGCCGCCGAATCCTCCGTTACCACGTTGTCTGCCTTGTCCGCGCTGTCCTTGAGCAAAGCCGCCTCTCTGTGGCAAGAATACTCGTACGGCCTGCGCTGGAGTCAGTATTCCAAGGAACTTCCCGTAGTATTCCTTATCCACCTTCAGCTGAGCCGCCTGGGCGTCGAAATGCTTCTGTATGAGATCTGTAGCCTGCGCATCCGTCAGATTCTTCATATCGACCTGAGCGTCCTGATCATTCTCTCCTTTCGGATTCGCTGCATTCTGCCGAGCAGTCTGATAATCGAGGTAGAGCACTTTGAAAGCCTCTGCTTTGTCTCCCTCAAGGCTCAGAGTCTTTACAAGTCGTTCTGACTGACGCTGAATCATTTCAGCACGGTTCATTCTCTGACGTCTTCCGTTGTTTCCGTCCTGTGCATTAGCACTTACCATACATAGCATTGCAATCGCTGCCAATAAAATTCTTGTTTTCATAACCTTACATTATTAACCATTAATTTTTCACTTTTATTTGTACATTCGTATGACAATAATAAAAGCTGAAGGTTTAAATCCAAGTCGTTAAAATGAGTTAATAAGCATCAGACTGGATCTACGTCATAATATATATTGATATTACGGCACACTGGCTGTGCTATGATGCGCCGTTTTTCTTCAATCAATGCTTTACGCACTTTTTCTGTTGAAAGCGTAGGTTCTACTTTCAGCATAACCTTACGTATATATAGCGATTGTATCCTGCCTACTGGCGGGCAGTCTGGTCCAAGCACTCTGTCTCCGAAAATGCCTTTCAGGTGTTCTGCCATCTCGATTGCCATGTGTTCCAAGAGGTCATTGTCACGATGTCTCAGATATATATAAATAAGTCGTCGGAATGGCGGATAATTGAAATCTCTCCTTTCCATCATCTGCTGGTAGTACATACCCCAGTAATCGTTCTGTGCAATCTGCTTTATTATGTCTGCATCTGCATTCTTCGTTTGCAGCACCACCTTTCCTGCCTCGTATTTTCTACCCGCCCTGCCTGCTACCTGCGAAAGGGTCTGAAAGCTCCGTTCGTAACTGCGGAAGTCCGGTTGGTTAAGCATCGTATCGGCATTGAGTACTCCTACCACTGACACGTCCGAGAAGTCCAGCCCCTTCGTCACCATCTGCGTTCCGACGAGTATATCTGCCTCATGATTCGAAAACGCACCGATTATCTGCTCATATTGATTCTTCGTCTTTGCCGTATCCAAATCCATTCTCAGCGTACGTGCTGCAGGAAAAATAGAATGTATCTGATCCTCGACCTTTTCCGTTCCCAGTCCTACGTCTATAAAATTTGTCTCTTCACAGTTAGGGCATTTAGTAGCGGGCCTGGTGGCATATCCGCAATAGTGACAGGTCAGCATTTTAGTTTTCTTATGATAAGTAAGACTGACGTCACAGTGCGGACATCGCGGCACCCATCCACATTGCCTGCACTCTATAAACGAACTATACCCTCTACGGTTCTGGAACAATATTATCTGCTGGTGCTTAGCCAGAGCATCATGCATAGCATCCACGAGCACGCTGCTGAATGCTCCGTTCATCACCTTACGTTTCCTCTGGTCTTTTATGTCAACTACGGTAATATGGGGCAGTTGAAGTCCTAAATAGCGCTGGTTCAGCTGCACATAGCCATACCTGCCCTTCTTTGCATAGTGGTACGACTCAAACGAAGGTGTAGCCGTACCCAACAAAGTCTTCGCACCACACATCTTAGCCAACATCATAGCTGCATTCCGGGCATGATACCTTGGCGCCGGTTCCTGCTGCTTATAACTGCCATCATGCTCCTCATCCACGATGACAAGTCCCAGGTTCTGGAACGGCAGAAAAACGCTTGAGCGTACTCCCAGAATCAGTTTATAGGGGTTTGCAGACACCTGTCGCTGATATACGTCAAATCTCACCTTATCAGAGAATTTGGAGTGATAAACTCCCATTTCATCACCAAAAACACGCTGCAGGCGTTCTGTAATCTGGGTAGTCAGGGCTATTTCCG
The DNA here is from genome assembly GCA_002353575.1 of Prevotellaceae bacterium UBA2744. GTDB lineage: Bacteria > Bacteroidota > Bacteroidia > Bacteroidales > Bacteroidaceae > Minthosoma. The sequence continues at coordinate 10,108 of DEJQ01000010.1, read as the reverse complement.
GCAGTAGATACAGCACCTGTTTACCCTCAGTCATATACTTATGTATTAAGTGAATATAGATTTCTGTCTTTCCGCTCGACGTCACCCCATGCAGCAGTGTGATATCTTTGGTTTCGAACGAAGTCGTGATTTCACACACCGCCTTTTTCTGCGCATCACTCAATCCGTTATATTGCAATTCTGTCCCCGTATCCCCAAGCATTCCTTTGTAAATATCCTCCACCGTCTTGCAGTTTCGTTTCAAGGGCCGCTTCATTCCTCCTGGCAGAGCAGCCTTGAAAACATCACCCAGCGGACACATATAATAGCTGGCTATCCACTGCCAGAACTTAAATTGCAGATTACTTACTACGGGAACCGTATCGAGCAGTTCTATGACCTCCTTCACCTCCACATCTTGCGGACACTCCTGATGAATACGCAATACCACCCCTACATATGTTTTGTTCTTACCCAGTGGCACAATAACCCGACAGCCTCGCATAATCTGCCCACGCATCAGTTGCGGAATAGAGTATGTGAAGCTGTCAAAAGGTACGGGAACTAATATATCTGCGTATTCTTTCACCCGTAAGTCTCTCGTCGGATTAGAAGAGATAAGTCAGCGAAATCTGGTTTGTCTTGTTTTTCAGAGAACCCACAGGGCTGTCCACCGACTTCGTACATGGGATGTTATATGTGTATCCAAGACGTACGTGGTTGAGCACAGTAAAACCGATTCCCACGTTCCAGTAGAAGTCGAAATTCCTGGCATTAAAGACCTGTTTCGCATCCTCCAGACTGAACGACTTATTATCCAGGTTAAACGAGAACTGCGGACCGGTTGCCAGATAAAGACTTGCTATCTCATCCACGCCGAAAGTATATTTGATATTGATTGGAACAGAAATATACTTCAATCTGTCGTTGCTGAATGTTCCGTCGCCATTGCTGGTTTTAAAGTTTCGCTGGTCATACACGACCGACGCATCAGCACCAAGACCTGCCAATGGAATCTTCACGTCAGCTGTCACACCGGCAAAGAAACCAGCCTGATGCTTGAAATTCCAGACGCTATTATCGCCTGTAAAACTCAGTGAACTAAGGTTAAGACCAGCTCTGATACCGAAACGAACCTGGGCGTCAGCCACAGTAGATGTCATCAATGCGACAGCAAGGAAGACGATTGAAAGAAGATGTTTTTTCATAAAATTCAAAATTATTGGAAATTTTCGACAAAGATAAATAGTCAGACAGATAAAAACAAAAATCTTTCGTTTTTTCTGTCAAAGGCCGAGGATTCTCCAACCATCATCACACTCCTGAAAAACTGCTGAAACCGCCATCAACAGGAATGATAGTACCGGTTATGAAACTGGCTTCGTCGCTCGCCAGGAAGCAGACTATACCATTCAGTTCGGTGATATTGCCAAAACGTCTCATCGGGGTCTTGTTGAGTACCTTATGACTTCTCTCCGTCAACGAACCATCCTCATTTAGCAGAGCCTTTCGGTTCTGTTCTCCTATGAAAAATCCGGGAGCGATAGCGTTCACGCGTATCTTATCACCGTATTTACGGGCAAAATCCTGCGCCAGCCACTTTGTAAGCGCGTTCACTCCCTCCTTGGCAATGCTATAACCCATCACACGACTCAGCGCATCGTATGCAGCCATACTACTTACGTTGATAATGCTGCCGCTTTTCTGCTCCGCCATTATCCTACCGAACGACAGGCAAGGATATACCGTACCCCACAGGTTCAGGTCAACAACCTTCTTCAGGGCATCCATATCACAGTCAAACACATCCATATCGTCCATGATGTTCGCACCGGCAACATTACCGCCGGCAGCATTCACGAGCACATCAACCCTCTTAAACTGGTTCTTCACCTTTTCAGTCAGTTCTGTTATAGCATCGTGATTGAGCATATTACATACAAACCCCGTCACTGTAGTTCCATGAGCCGCAGCTACGGGACTCAACTTTGCCATTGCCTTGTCCACAGTCTCCTGACGTGAACCAACGATAATCACGGTAGCACCTGCTTCAAGCAGGCCCTTACTGACATTACTGCCCAGCACACCTGTGCCACCAGTAACAACAGCTATTTTTCCTTTCAGGTCCATTGTATTTTTATAGTTTTAAGTTTATAGGTTATGGATTTCCTCATTTACACAGATACTTCACAGCAGCCATCACGCCATCCATCTGCAACAGTCCCATCATACGTCCATGGAACGAATAACCTGCATTATACCCCTTATCCTCATCGCCCAGAGTACAGCGGCCATGATCCACACGCATAGGCAGGTCCGGATTCTGTTCCTGGAAAATCTTCACCACCTCAATCAGGTTGGCACGCCCCTTCAAATGGTCAGCCTCAATGAAATCGCCATTTTCCAGCACATCGGTCGAACGCAGATGTACGAAATGAGTACGCTTTGCATACTTACGCGCCAAAGCAGGCACATCGTTCTGCCTGCCAGCAGAAAGCGAACCGCAGCAGAAGGTAAAGCCATTATGCGGATTAGGTACGGCATTCAGGAACCATTCTATGTCCGCATCACACGTTACCACGCGTGGCAATCCCAGGAGCGGCATTGGAGGATCGTCAGGGTGCACACACATATTCATATCGTATTCATCGCATGTAGGCATAATAGCCTCAAGGAAATACTTCCAGTTCGAGCGTAACTTATCGGCATCGATTCCATCGTACAGACTGAGCAGTTTCTTGAACAAAGCCACTGGTTGCTTATCCTCCTCTGTTATATTACCGTTCACAAATCCCTGAGTCTTCACGATAATAGTATCTACCAGTGCAGCGTCATCAGCCGGAGTCATAGTCTTAGCCATCTCAGCAGCCTTAGCCAGTTCCTCAGCAGTATAGTCAGCCTCACAGCCCTCCCTCTTCAGGATATACTTATCGAAATATACGAACTTCACCTTATTGAAGAACAAACTGGTCGAACCGTCCTCCCACGGGTGATCCAATTCCGTACGAGCCCAATCAAGCACAGGCATAAAATTATAACAGACCGTATGGATTCCACACTTACCCAAGTTCGCCAGGCTAACCTTGTAATTCTCGATGAGCCGGTCACGTTCCGGACCTCCGTACTTGATGGCTTCGCTCACGGGCAGGCTCTCCACTACCGACCATTTCAGGCCTGCAGCCTCAATATAATTTTTCATGTCCATGATAGCCTCAACAGTCCATATCTCACCGTTTTTGACATCGTGAAGAGCCGTTACAATACCCTCAACACCAATCTGTCGCAACATCTGTAAAGTAATTTTGTCGTTCTTACCGAACCACCGCCATGTTTTTTCCATACATATCAAGTTATTTGTTAACGTTTTCGGGTGCAAAGATACATATCTTTTTCCCATACGAAAGAAATAAATATACCAAAATCATACAAAAATGTATCATCGACTACCTAAAAAGGTCTGACATTTAAAAAAACTCCCATTTGTTTTGTATTTCATACAATTTACCTTACCTTTGCACCCGCTTTGCGAAGCCGCTGTCTGAACATGTAGTCAGGGAATGCTTCGTTATTATTTACATAAACTAAACAATTTATGGCTATCGATTTAATTAAAGTTGCCCAGGAGTCAATGGCTCCGGCAGAAAAGAAGCAGTTCCCCGACTTCAAAGCAGGTGACACAATTACTGTTGCCTACAAAATCATTGAAGGTTCAAAGGAACGTATCCAGCTCTATCGCGGAGTAGTAATCAAGATTGTCGGCGAGAGCGACAAGAAGCGTTTTACAGTTCGCAAGATGTCTGGAACAATTGGTGTTGAACGTATTTTCCCAATCGACTCACCAAACATTGACTCAATCGAGATCAACAAAGTTGGTAAGGTTCGTCGTGCTAAACTCTACTACCTGCGCAATCTCACAGGCAAGAAGGCACGTATTAAGGAAAAGCTTTCAAACAACAAGAAGGAGGATTAATCAACACTCCACTATAGGAGGATGTCCATTGCGCTATTACAGTGTATGGATATCCTCTTTTTACTACCCCTCAGTTGTTCATATTCAGACAACTTTTGTTCAATAACCCTAAATACCAATCCCTATGGCACAGATAACTGTCAACTCATACGACGAATTCGCTTCGTACCTTGGCAAGGAACTCGGCAAATCCGATTGGATTGAAGTCACTCAGGAGCGTATCAACCTCTTTGCCGATGCCACCCTCGACCACCAATGGATACACGTCGATACAGAACGTGCAAAGACCGAGAGTCCCTACAAGTCAACCATCGCACATGGTTACCTGACGCTCTCTCTCCTGCCATACTTGTATCGTCAGGTAGTCGATGCAAACAACATCAAGATGCTTGTCAACTATGGCATGGACAAGATGAAATTCGGCACACCAGTTCTTGCAGGCAAGCGCGTACAGCTCACTTGCAGTCTCTACAACATCGCAAACCTGCGTGGTACGGCCAAGGTGGAAATCAAATTCCGTCTCGACATCGAAGATGAGAAGAAGCCAGCCCTCGAAGGCATCGCCACCTTCCTCTATATGTTCGAAAACTAAACGAATATTTCATATAAAGATATACGCAACAAAAAGAGCCTCAGCCATTCGGTTGAAGCTCTTTTTCTATGTTATTAAACGAACACGAATCAGTCTGACGTCAGCCAATAAAAATAAAATATAACAAAACGGCAGGAGACAAACTCACGCTTACCCCCTGCCCAAATACAACCATAACTTCAAGGATATATTCTCAAAACATATTATTCCTAATGCCGCAGCATTTCTCCATATCCCACCTGCTATAATTCACCGCCGCTACAGGTGCTACAGCACAGGCGGGCTGCATCGCCGTCGGGCAGACAGTCCAGATGCCATACAGGAATCATCTGTGCCAGCAGATTCTCCGTTTCGTGAATCCCGTCAGCCAGCCGCCGCTCCCAACGCTTGCCCGAAACGGACAGCGCAATGGCTATATAGGCATCAATGCCATTTAGCCGCCAGATACGATTCTCAGGAGCCTGCCGCAAATCTACAAGCGCCCTCAGCGGATAACTCACATTGCGGTAGCAGGGGGTCTTGCCGCTCCACGGAGAACCGAATACACGAACTTCTCCTTTGTCAAGGATGCGAACCACGGGATTGTCGTCATTCACAAGTTCTGTGCCACCGATATGCTTCAGCCACAGACACGAGTGAGTACTCTTGCCTGTCCCGCTGACTCCAAGGAACATATACCCACGGCCCCGACAGCCGACCACCGAGGAGTGGAACAATGCAGTATGCTTATCTGCCGTAGCAAGTGCGTACATCACCATCAGGGCGTTGTTTATGCCAAACCTGTGGTCGCCTTCCAGATACAAATCACCCTGACGATAATCCAGACTTGTAATAAGCACAGCTGCGCGACTGCCGTGCAGCCAGAATTCAAACTGCGGGGTTCCCGACTGCTGCCTGCCCACTACTATTTCCTGTCCTTCATCCTGCTGACGCATCTCCACTACAACTCCTTCATCGGCAAAAGGCTTGTCCGCTATGCGAAGCGAGAAGACAAGTGCGTCCGACGGTGCTACGGCAAATGGCTCATAGGCCTGCATGCAGCCGATGACATTATCATGTCTGCCGGCATTCAGTGAAAACACATGACCTGCCACATTATAGAATCTCTCATTCATGTTTATATCGTTATACTTATTGACACGGTATTATTCATCGGCTTCTACCAAGCCCTCAGCTGTCCATTCCGACACGATTCGCTCAACATCGGCTCGAGCCTGCTCCCTACTCACATCGTAGTGTTCGCACAGGCTGTCGGCAAGGCTGTCGATAGTGAAGTCACCCATCTCCTGCGACTGCCTCCACAGCCACGCCGCCGTATCGTTCAGGACTATCAGCTTACGGAAGTCTATAGTTTCGATTCCCTCGCCTATAATCACATTCTCTCCGCATATATTGCGTAGCACAAATCCTTTCTTCTGTTTCATAATCTCTTTTTATGTTTCTTTTTTACTAATAAGAAGGAATGTATCTCACGACACATTCCAACATCATAACCAAGTCACGACTGACTTTTATTTACTAACACTTTTAAAGGCAGGCAGCTAAATCTGAGGGGATTCAGATGCCCACCCTATGTGATTTAGTGGTTTAGAAGCCTTCGCCACCACCGCCAAATTCCTCACCATCACCACCACTAACTTGATTGAGTCCTTGTAATATATTACGTTTATAATCTAACTTTATGATCTCCATGGTCGGAGCCTTATATTCAATTTTTTTCATCTTTATAATTATTTTTTTTGAAAGCAGAGCCCGTCCACGGCTCTGTAGTAGATGAGGGCGGGCTCTGACTAATTAAAAATTACTTTATAACAATCTTCTTGCCATTGTTAATATAGATACCCTTCTGAGTAGGAGCACCGTTAAGCTTAACACCATTCAGTGTGTACCAACCTTCAGCAGTCTGATTTGAGCTATTGAGATTGTCAGCTTCAACACTATTAATAGCTGTTACAGTACCGTCAAGTTCTTCAGCATAGAATGTGAAACTGCGAACACCAGGATTAACACTCATGTCGATGTAAGCCTCGAATGGGAGGATTGTCCAGCTATTTTCAGATGTCGTTGAGATATAAGCCCAACTTGCATGGTTGCCCAACAAGAACCAGTAAGCTGCATTGTCAGCACTATTCACAGTCTTGGATTCATAAGTACCCACGAACTTGGCACCCTGACCGGCATCGATTGTAAGGTCCTCAGGAGCTACGATAGTCTGCTGACCGAAGTCAATCATACCACCGTTAAGGTCTGCAATATTGTCAGCTATCTTCACCAAGAACGGTTTGTTGGCCACGAGATATTCGTCGCTTCCGTTACCACCCTTCATAGTAAGCTTACCATAGAACTTTGAGCCCGTTCCGCTTACAACGGTACGCTCTGCATCAATGACGTTCACGATAGCATAGCCAAGCTTCTGAGACAGCTTTGCCACTGAGATGTTGAACGGCAGAGTCATGGTAACCCAGTTCTCCTTCTCCCAGTTGCGAGTAGCACCGAGCGTACGGCCATTACGTGAAGAGAAGTCAATCTTTACATTCACTTCCTGACCAGCGTAGTCGCTAATGGTCTGTGCGTCTGAAGCTGCACCGGTAAGAGTGATACCAGCAACAGGAGCAGTAATGTTCAGATTGCCAGCAACGAGCGTATAATTATAGTTTGCATTCTCACCTTCAACACTGAGAATGATAGCATCCTCGTGAGTACCAATAGAGGTGGCCTCTGCAGCAACATTGATAGTAATAGTACCCAGATCATCATCACCTACACGATTATCAACATCGACAGTCTTGTTGACACCCTCAAATACAACAGCTTTATTGGCGCTGTTACCATATTCGATATTCTGATCCTCTGCAGTAAGAGTCAGAGCTCTCTTAGCAATCGTCAGCGTAGCAGTCTGGTAGTCGAAGGTATAAGAACCTGCGTCAGTTGTAGCGTTAGAAGGAGTGATTGTGTAAGTACCAGCGGGCAGCATAGTTTCAAAAGCCTGCTCCTCACCCTGCTCGTTAGTTACTGTAAACGTCAGGGCGTTGATAATGTGACCTGCCTTCAAGCCCTCAGCGGTAAATTCAAATCCAGACTGATCAAGAGCAGGAACAGTATAATCGCCATAAGTGCCTTCTACAGCAGTTGCACGGACGATTACCGTAGCAGCCTTAATGGTCAGAGCACCCTGTGGAGCAGCATTTACAAATGTATAGTTACAATTTGCAAGGTCATTATCAACAACATTGTAAGCATAAGTATTAGGATCAGCGCCGTCAGTACGATTAATAGAATAAGCGCCCTCGGGCAGAACTGCTGCAGTCTCTTCGCCTACAAAGCCTTCAATGCTCTCTACTGCAGGAGTAGGATCAACAGAACCATAGGCCTTCTCTGCATCAGCAACCTTCACGGTCAGAGCAGCCTTGTTGATAGTAAAGTCTACAGATTTACTTGCTGCGGTGAAGTTTTCTACATTGGGAGTAACAGTTACAGTAGCTGTACCTGCATTCGTGTTGTTAGTATATTCTACAGCATAGTCTTCTGCAGCGAAAGTATAATCACCCAACTTAACGGTCACACCAGGCTCGTTGGCTGCAGCTGAATATGGATACTCAGTCTGAGCAAGAGTTACATTGAGGTTAGCAATGTCAGCCTTGTTGATGGTGAACTTCTGAGTGTACGCACCGGTAAAGTTGTTCTTAGCGGTGAAAATAATCTCAGCCTCATCGGAAGCGTTGATGTTGTTATTGTAAGATCTTGCATAGTCTCCACCTTCCAGCACGCTGTGGCTCATGGACTTACCGTTATATCGAAGTACGACAGTAGGCGTAATGGCGGTTCCTGTGTAAACAGAAGCATTAGCATTAGTCATGTCTTCTGCACTGAGTTTAAAGTTTGCGGCAAGGTTACCCTCTCCGTCAACGATGCTCAGAGGAGCAATAGCAACATTTTCGACTACTGCTTCGTATGCATTATAGTTAGCAGTAGGAGTGAACTTATACTTTACAAAGTATTTCTTAGCATTCTTTCCTGTGGGAACAGCTGCATCAAACTCAGACCATGTCTCACCATCCTCAGAAGTAGCATAGGTGAAAGTACCAGCGATTTCGGTCGTGGCTGCACCTTCTACAAGTGGCTGCTCGGTACCATCATAAGTCAGAACAGCAGCAGTAGGAGCTGTGAACTGCTCAGGTGTAATGTCAGCCTTAGCGATAACGATCTCTACAGGCTCTGAGTAAGGGCTGGCGATAGCTTGATTCAAGTTGTCAGTTGTTCTTGTGGTGTATTGAATAGTGAATGTAGCTGCATCCGAACGAGTAAAGCGACTATCGTTGGACGAATACCACTGCGACCACTTATTACCACCATCTTTCTTATAACGGAATATCATTTCTGCACCTAATGTGGCCTCACCAGGATTTGTGATAAGATTAACAGGAGTGCCGGCGACGAATGTCGTACTCTCAGCGAAAGTAGGCAACGTGGTGATTTCTGGAGTACCCTTAGCAATTTGGATGTCGTCAACATGATATTCATTTCCATAAAGTGTATATCTGGCATCACCCTTAACATGATATCTTACAGTGTATGTACCTGCATCCGTAGCCTTGGGCTCATTAGTACTCCATTCACTAACAGGTTCACCGTTCTTTTCTACTAGGAACTCTACGGGAAGACCTTTAACGAGAGCTTCTGCGTAGCCAACACCAAAGTAAGCATCAGGAAGAGTGCTAAGAAGAGATTGCGCTTCACCAGTATAGGTTAAGGAAGTGGCCTTTTCACCCGAAGTGACATAAGGTTCTCCTCCATTTTTAACCTGCTTGAAGGTACCAGATGAACTTCCGTCTTCGACCTGAACGCGATAATAATTGGAGGTTGCCTGGATTTGCTGATAACCGGGGGCAGTCACAGACAGAGTGAACGCATAATTACCAAGAGGTGAATCTGCCACTCTTTCAGAAGTAACGCTCAGGTTGCTTGCAATCTCACCTAAAATAAAAGATTTGTAATCTTCATCGGCAATTCCACCCCAGTCAAGCACCATGAACATGTCTGATCTGGCTGTTGTTGGAGTTCCTTCACCAAACTGAATATTGGCAGCTTTAGCGCCAATCTTCACGGTGTAGTTGTCTGCCCAACCTGCCAACGGCAAGAGGGTCAACAGCAGCAATAAAAGAAAATTTTTCTTCATACGCTTAAAAATTTAAATAGTTAATAATTAGTTGTTAATAAATAAATTGTGTTGATTTAACACTTAATTTCCTTTTTCAAATACTCAATTTTTATTATTCCCTTAAACCTTATCACGGTAGGCAAAGGCACTACCAATGTCTGTAGCAAAAAGTATTGCCGAATGAAGTAAAGGTTTTGTTCTTTCCCATACGTTTGATTGTTTTTAATAGTTAATAATGTTGTTATAAAATCTTACTTTCTACTAATTTCCCTTATTTCCGCACGTGTATATATAATATATAATGTGCATCAAAGTTCATTTACATACAGCACCAGACAATTTCGTCTCAGTGTTTCTATGCACTATTGGTGTATGGGGAATCCAGTAAAAACGACCGTTTTTATTGGAC
>DEJQ01000030.1 GCA_002353575.1 Prevotellaceae bacterium UBA2744 | reverse complement strand
AATTCCGAAAACTCCGAAAATTCCGGCAGTGGCAACTCCAGCAGTGGCAACACCGGCAGTGGCAACTCCAGCAGTGGCAACACCAGCAGTAACACCGGTAACGAAAATTCAGGCACTGGCTCGACTACGCCGACCAACCCGACTGAACCAGTCGTAGGCGAAGGAGACGAAGGATAGTGAGACCTTAGACCTCAAACCTCAGACCTTAGACCTTAGACCTTAGACCTCAAAAAATGAACAAGAAAGAAGTTATCGAGCACGTGGTGAAGATTATAGTAGCTGCGCTCACAGCATTCCTGACGGCACTGACCACAACCAGTTGCATGGGACACGGACCGTTCTGAACAATGAATAATACATAATACATAATTAGAGCTGCGCACTTCTGTACGCAGCTCTTTTTCGATACCGTTGTCGCACGCATCGCATCTGTGCGACTTCCCCCGTCGGCTTACCATTTCAGTTCGTCCTGCAGGATGACGCCATCCGTCATAGGACTGTCGGCATCGGTGAAGGAATTGGCCTTATATTGGATGCAGAGCATAGTCAGGTTTTCGCTTCCCGTGTTCTTCAGCGCACGCTTGCCNNTCGGGAGCCACACGCACGATGGTGCCTTCGCTGACAGGGAATATCTCGCCGTCAACCTGATACTGGCCCTCACCCTTCAGAATGATGTAAAGTTCCTCGTGGGTCTTATGTGTATGCAGAAAACCGCTGTCCTGACCCGGCACGAGTGTCTGGAAACTCAGCTCGCTGCCTGTAGCACCTACGGCCTGACCGGCAAACACCTTGCCCTGAATCGTAACACCCGGTCCCATCGGCAATACGTGCTCAATAATCTCGTTCATCTTACCCACGCTCACTGCGCTGAAATTCTTACCGCTCTTGATTGTCTCAATTTGTTTCATGATGTTTTTAATTGTTTATGTTAATACTGATGTTTTTATTTGACAGTGCAAAGGTACGGTTATAAATCCATTTCAGCAAGAAGGCACTTTCGGGTGGGTTAGTTACCAAAAAGTAAGTTTTGCTGATAATCAATTGGAGGGACAATCGGGCTTTAATGTACTTTAACATTACTTTCAGAATCGGCCATACCGCAAATTTTGTTATTCAGTAACTATTTGTTACCTTTGCACTCATCATGAAAACGATATTGTTGCACCTGTCAGAAAATAATGTAAATGAATAGAATGAAATCAAAGTTTTTTGCCACCATCCTTATCTGCGGGATAAGTATGTGGTTCAGTTCGTGCAATAGCTGCAGCAACGGGCCAGCAACCGACTACAGCCCAATGTCCGGCACACTCGACGGCACACTGGAGCCGGATTCGGCTCCTGCAAGAGTACGCGAGGCTATGGAACGGGCTGAACGTTTCCACTGTTATGAAATAATGTGCGACACGGTTCACGACATCTGCGTGGAAGCTATCGGAGAGGTGGACAACACGGCAAGCGAGGGCTACGGCATAGTCGTGGAGAAGGGGGCTGCATCAACCACGTTCCCGAACCTTCGCAATTCGCGCAGTCCTATGGCCCAGTATGACGAGCGGAACAAGGTGCTATGGCTCTCGTGCAGTGCGATGGAAGGCACGGGAGTAAGGGTGGAACGGCTCTATCTGATTCGTTTCTACGATGATGACAAGGCGTACGTCGCACACTCGGTTGACCCCTATGCCGTACAGCAGGAGCTGTGCCGGCGACTGGGCTACAGCATCGAGGGGGAGCGGGTGACAATCTACGACGGCGGACGCGAGATAGCCCAGGTTACGAATACCACAACCGACATGGGCGGTTTCGACGATGAGCAGCCCCTGTGGATAGGCGAACAGATGTGGTATGATCTGAGCGGCGACACGCCCCGTCTGCTCGTCACTCCGGGAATAAAGTTCCAGACCGGTCTCGTGCTTACATACGACGATATGCCTACCCTCACAGCTCCATTGACCATCAACAAGTCCGGGATGGTCGTTATAGGAGACTGCGTCGAAGGTTCTCACGCTCGGAAATGAAAACTATGGCAAAGCAAAAGAGTGGCCGCTCTACGACCTGAAGGACAAACGCGTCATGGTGCTTGACGAGACCAATATCCATCCCGAAAAAGAATCCCACCCTCATGATGAAATAGAAAAAGCAATTAAAATTAAGGAGGCATATTATGCAGACAAACAATCACAAAATCGTTGACTATGATGCTGTACTAGACGCTAAATTCGGGGCAGAAGGTACACCTGAGAGAGTTCGCGCAGAAGAAGCTGCTTACTCTTTTTATTCGGGGCAGATACTTCAAGATGCTCGCAAAGAAGCTAAGTTAACTCAAGCTGAATTGGCTGAACGTACACAAACGACCAAATCTTACATTTCAAAAATAGAAAATGGGATTATTAATCCCAGTGTAGGTACTTTCTATCGTATAATTGCTGCTCTTGGAATGAGAGTCGAGATAGTCAAACCAATATACTGAGAACATCGAAAGAAACCCAAACCACAAAAACACTTTTGAGTTTTACAGCTCTTTTCAGAGCCCTGCGCTAAGTGCTGCTGACATTATAGTGTTCCAACACCTTTACAGCGCTGACATTTTTTACTGCCACGACAAAACGAACATTTACCAGACCCGTTACAATTGACACATTTTATAACGTTTCCCTGTACTATTGTGGAACCCTCTCCGTTGCACCAATTACACACTCCTGTACCACGACAATGATATTTGCCACGACACTTACCATCACCACCACACAAGTTACAACGCTTCTTAATAGCATTATGACCAATAGGAACATTGGTTTTAGAGCTAATTTGATTGTTTTTAGCAACCGATTCTGAAGTGTTGATTGTTGTAGTCAAAGTGGATGATGTTCCATTGGATATGTCAGATTTTGCATCTGCTATTGCAGTCAAACTATTACTCATAGCCTCAGCCCCATCAGCGAAAGCTCCAATCATACGTTCCATGCGTTCAAACCGCTCTTTCTTTATTCCCGCATATTGTTCTTCTAAAATAGTGAGTAACGAGTCCGACATAGCAAAAATATCTGGCGTACAATCATCTAAAAAGAGAGGATATCGAAGATCAGCCATTGCTGACTTCAGATTACCTTTTTCAAAATAGCATCGTCCTCGATGGCTATAAGCGAATGATGAAGGTCGGATTTTTATAGCCTTGGAATAAACAACTATAGCCTTAGCCCAATCTCGTTGATTCTCAAAACACAAGCCTTCATTTAAAACATCATCTACATTAACACCTTGCGCAGTAGCTCTATCCAAGAGTTGTTGTTGTTTGTAATATTCAGATATCTTATTTGAAACTGGAATAGATTGGTTCCCAAAATTTTTTCTGAAACATCCAGAATAATAATAAATATCATTCAATCTTGCGGGGTATATAATACGCCCATTTTTGTCGAATATTATTTCACCCTTATCCGTTTTAGTTGAATAATATATAAAACTCCCATATTTAAAACAACGACAATCCTGATAATAAATAGCTGGCACCAACTCTTTTCCAGTCAAATCACAAACTCCACAAGTGTACTTACATATGTTTTGTAAACAATTGAAGTAGGAATATAAAGAAGGTTGGAAAAAAAACGATTCTACTAATGCGTTAACATCACCATCAGATTCAAACAAGTATGTTTGAAAGAAAACCGATTTATCTGATTTATTAAAAATATTCGCAAACCCACGACAAACAATCTCACAATAGCCGCGTTCTGATGAAATAATAGTATCACCATTAGCATTTATAGCCCCCACTCTTCCATTATCTCCCAAGTATCTATACCACACAAAACCATCGTCTTCTACGTGCTTATAGGTTCTTTCTGAAACTTTTTCACATTTCTGAGCAAAACCAACGCGCATACAGAGTGACAACAACAATAACACAAAAAACTGTTTCATACAACATTATCAATTAAAAATCAATTATATTATACAAGTTTAATTCAGCCATCAGCCCTCAGACATCAGCCACCTGTCCATGTGGCATCCTCTACAATATTATTTATCAATTTTTATTTTAACAAAATTATCCATTATATAATTAATAGCAGAATTTTTATAAACATTTTTATTATAAATTTTTAATGACAAGATACTATTCTCAAAGAAAATTAAAGATGATTTTGAATGTTTGTCATAAACAAAAACTCGATCATTAGCATGCTTTATATATTTGTAGTTTTTGCTATCATAATTACTATTATTAATTAATGCCATTTCAAAATTCACTTCATCGGTTTGTAGAAGGGTCTTTCCGTCTCTTAGCCCACTTTCATAAATAACAGCAATAGCAAAAACAACATACAGTATAAAGGATAACACTTTGTCTGCAAAATTTATATTTTTTAGTTGTTCAATAAATGTTATTTTAGGGCGAATAATTAATTTACATACCAATAGCATGATAGTTAAACAAATTGGTATAAAAATTGGAACAAAGCCTGAGTATTTGCCGTCAAAATCATCTATTACCCTTTGAAAAAACAAAAAATAATAGGTAGGTGTTACAATAAAAAAAGAAAAAGTGAATAACTTGAATGATTTATAAAGAGGGAAAGAATGGAAAATTATTACGAGCCATCTCAATCGCTTTATTTTTTTCCTGTTTAGTAATTTATGTCTTCTATTACGATTAAATCTTGCCATAAAAGCAGGTATGAGATATATCGCTATAGCTAACAACAACAATAATAATACAGACAAAATTAATAATGGCTGTATAACACTAACAATCATCTCACTAAACGATAAAAAATCTGTTACGTCAATATTAAAGATAGAAAAGAATGCAACATTATAAATAACAGCCAATGCATAGAGAATGGCAGTTAAACATGGTAGTACATCCACTATGTACGCTTTTATCCAATTTGTTTCTTTAAAAATATTAGTTTCCATTAACTTGCTCAATTTATAAAAAAATTAACCACAAGATATAGTATTATGAATATTTATAATTATATCAATTATCTCGTTCAGTTCTGTTCTTTAGTCAAATCTTTATACATGTTAAACAGCTCTGCTACGCATTGGCTTTCTGTAAATGTGGACTTAACAGGGAAACCATATGCATGCATAACCGCTCTATCATTGTCCTGATGTGCTTTGCGCAGTTCTACAGGCATTGTCAGTTCGTCATACAAGTCTGCCAGAGAACTATCAGGATATTTCGCACGGGCATCAAGAATGGCTTGTGCAGTCTGCTCTATCTTTGCCTTCTGTTCTTCTGTTGGATTA
This sequence comes from Prevotellaceae bacterium UBA2744, assembly GCA_002353575.1. Classification (GTDB taxonomy): domain Bacteria; phylum Bacteroidota; class Bacteroidia; order Bacteroidales; family Bacteroidaceae; genus Minthosoma. The sequence continues at coordinate 29,701 of DEJQ01000030.1, read as the reverse complement.
GGCCATGGGAAGTTGTTGTAAACAATATCCTTGGAGTATCGATAGTCACTTTTTAATCTTCCACAAACAGTTCTCATCCAAGCCATGTGAACATTGCTTTCAAGAATGCCGAAATGGTAGAGAGTAGCTTTAGGGATAACAAAAACAAGGTCACTTGCTAAAACATCTGGCGACATAAAGCCCATAGGAATATATCGACGTTTTTCTGAAGACACCTTAGGAACAATAATATAGTTAGTATCAGGCATATTCTCTACATGGAAACGCGTCGGTCTGTCTGCAATCTTGCGTGTTCCTGCACTATTACTTGCTAATCTGATATTCCTTACATTCTCTATACGTTTTAGGCAATGCGGCATCTGCCTTAGTTCTGAAGGTGAACAATAACCAAGCCATAAGCAAAAACGTGGCTTTTGATGTATAAACTCTTCTGAGCCATACCACAACCTAAAGTATTGTTCAGCTTTTGGTTCTATCCTAATAAACTCTTCTTTCTCTTCTTTTGTAAAAAGATAGTTACCTCCATCAATTGGCTTGTTGCCGATACCAATCATTGGAATATCACAAAGAGGTACATGCCTGCTTCCAATAAACACATCAGGCGCATCCATCAAGTAAGCATTGATGTGGCCTACCTTACTTACTTTATCATTATCGAAAAGTAAGTGTTCTTTCTCAGGCTCATTCTTGTCACTAAAACCAACTATCACACAATGAACATGTGCCTGCAACGAAGCTTCGCTATCCCAACGGAAAGTACGATGAGCAAAGTCGATGCGAAGTCCATTTTCCATGAGCGGTTGCCACAGATTGGCAACTTGTTCGCCTTGACAAATGCTATTGGTTGATACGAATGCAATACGAGGATGTCCAATTTTCGTTGATTGAAAAGCTTTCATATACCAACAGCAGACATAATCGAGATTACCTACATTCTTCCATTTTTCACCAAATATACTGATAACATCGTCTTTCTGACTTGCATTCATCTGACGAGCACCAATAAATGGAGGGTTGCCAATAATGTAATCATACTGAACCTGATAGCGTTGCACCTGTGGTTTAGCTTTACCATCAAAGTGACGAGCCACAATATTCACTTCATTATACTCTATTGTTTCTGGTTCACTGGCAACCATTGGCTCTGGTTCGATAATCAGGTGAACATTATTAGCATGAATTGTAGGCACATCTGATGGAATTTCAATTACATCCCAATCCATTCTCAAAGCATTACCTTCTCGAATATTGTGATATGCTTTTAATGGAAGGAAATCTATATCTTGTTTGATGATGTTTTCTGTTTCAGCTAACATCTGTGCCTCACTTATCCAAAGGGCTGTGGTGGCAACAGTTACTGCAAAGTCATTTATCTCTATTCCATAGAATTGCTGAATGCTTACCTTAATAGGATTTACAAAAGCACCCATCATTGTCTGACCATGATAACGTTCCCGGATTGCTTCATTCTCCAATCGACGAAGTGACAAATATGTTTCTGTAAGGAAGTTTCCTGAACCACAGGCAGGGTCGAGAAAGGTAAGAGATGCCAAACGTTCTTGATAAGCATCGAGCTTCTTAATGCGTTGTTTCTCTATCTTTTCCTCAAGAATTTCGTCCAATTCTCTGCGCAAATCATTCAAGAATAGAGGGTCAATAACCTTGTGGATATTCTCAATACTGGTATAGTGCATACCACCACTACGACGAGTTTCTGGATTGAGGGTACTTTCGAAAACAGCACCAAAGATTGTTGGAGAGATTTCACTCCAATCGAAGTCAAGACTTGCATTTTTCAGCAAGGTTTCTTTTAGTTCTTCTGTAAATTGTGGTATCTCTATTTCCTCTTCAAACATCCCTCCATTTGTGTAAGGAAAAGCCTGCAAATCTTCTTGCAGATACTTACTGCGCTTATCCTGTGGAGTGTTCAGCACTTCGAAGAGGTCACGCAAAGCTCTACGCAAATCCTTTGCTTCATATGATACCAAGAAATCATGGAACTGATCGTGTGTAAAGACGCCTGCATCTTCAGCATATAGACAGAACACTATTCGAACACAGAGGATATTCAACCAACGTTGAGCTTCAGGACTATCATCATTATATTGTTTCAGCAAAGCATCATAAATTCTGGCTACTATCTCACCAGCTTGCATTGATACCTGCATCTCTTTGCTCAGATGCTCATTCTTGGCATCAACAAGGAACATCAGACGATAGTATTCCTTGACAAGATTTTCAAGCAAAATCTGCTCAGGCTCCCCATTTGGCTGTTCCATATCATAAACAAGGAATTCTGAGAAGTTGCAGGTCACTATCCATCGAGGATGTTCTGACACAGGAAGACTGACTACATAGCGCCGAGCTTGCTGAAATGGATTAAGAAGTGATCCATCGCTTTGACGAATACCAGCTCTCAAATCTTTGCCCAGAGACTTCTGCTCAATCAGTACACGAGTGGAGGGTATGCGTCCATCTATAAAGTTAGAAGAATCAACCATTCTATGGTCTTCAAAAGTGATGAAGCCATCCGATGGAGTCTCAATTCCAAAAACATTTGTAAGCAGATCTATCCAAAAAGGCTGCGACTCTCCTCTTTCATATCCTCTACCTTTCCATCGCCCCGCAAATTCAGCAGCAGCCATAGCCATTTGTTTCTCTGTCTTCATAGTATATTATTCCTGTTTTTCAAATTGCAAAAATACAAACTTCTTTCTAAAATACTGCAAAAGTTGGGATATTTTTAAAATTTTGTTTACTGTTTACCTTACAGGGATAAAACTTTTCAGTATCTGATAGCTAATAAAAATAAAATGCGTAAATTTGCACAGAAAATTGAATTGATTATAAAATGATGACAGCAAAGGAAATACGAGAGTCTTTCAAGAGTTTCTTTGAAAGCAAGGGACACCTGATTGTGCCGTCAGCTCCAATGGTCGTGAAAGACGACCCTACGCTGATGTTCACAAATGCAGGTATGAATCAGTTTAAGGACATAATCCTGGGAAATGCAACTCCGAAGAGCCGTCGCCAGGCGGACACTCAGAAGTGTCTGCGCGTGAGCGGAAAACATAACGACCTGGAGGAGGTAGGACACGATACATACCACCACACTATGTTCGAGATGCTGGGAAACTGGTCGTTTGGCGACTATTTCAAGAAGGAGGCAATCTCATGGGCTTGGGAGTATATCGTGGATGTGCTGAAGATCAACCCCGAGGATCTTTATGCCACTGTGTTTGAAGGCAGTCCTGAGGAGGGTCTGGACAGAGATAATGAGGCTGCACAGATATGGGAACAGTTCCTGCCGAAGGATCACATCATAAACGGAAATAAGCATGACAATTTCTGGGAGATGGGCGACACAGGTCCCTGCGGTCCCTGCTCGGAGCTCCACGTGGATTCACGCAGCAAGGAGGAGAAGGCGAAGGTGCCGGGAAGAGAACTGGTGAACAAGGATGACCCACAGGTGATAGAAATATGGAACCTGGTGTTCATGCAGTATAACCGTAAGGCTGACGGCAGTCTTGAGGGTCTGCCTGCAAAGGTAATCGATACGGGTATGGGATTCGAGCGACTGGTGCGCACCCTGCAGGGAAAGACTTCGAACTACGACACTGACATCTTCCAGCCACTCATCAAGGTGATGGCTGATATGGCAGGATGCAAGTATGGCGACGACGAGAAGAAGGACATCGCTCTGCGAGTGATCGTTGACCACCTGCGTGCCATCGCATTCGCCATCGCCGACGGTCAGCTGCCTTCGAACGCCAAGGCCGGATACGTAATACGCCGAATCCTGCGCCGTGCCGTACGATATGGCTACACATTCCTGGGACAGAAGGAAGCATTCATATATAAACTCGTGCCTACGCTCGTGGCTGAGATGGGCGACGCATTCCCAGAACTGCCTGCTCAGCAGAAACTCATCATGAAGGTGATGCAGGAGGAGGAGTCTTCATTCCTGCGCACACTGGAAAACGGCATCAAGCTGCTGCAGGGCGTGATCGACGAGGCCAAGGAGAAGGGAGAGAAGGAGATTAGCGGCGAAAAGGCCTTCACGCTGTTCGACACCTTCGGATTCCCACTAGACCTGACAGAACTCATCTGCCGCGAACAGGATATGGGTGTAGATGAGAAGAGTTTCGACGAGTGTATGCAGCAGCAGAAGAACCGTGCAAGAAATGCTGCACAGGTGCAGTTGGGCGACTGGGTGGTAGTGAACGACGAGGGCGAGGGCGACACCATCAGCGAGTTCGTCGGCTACGACAACACAGAGTATCCAGCACACATCGTGAAGTACAGGGAGGTGACCCAGAAGAAGGGTTCGGTATTCGAGGTAATCCTGGACAAGACTCCATTCTACGGAGAGATGGGTGGCGAAGTAGGCGACAAGGGTGTGCTCGTGTCGGAATTCGAGGAAGTAAACGTAGTAGATACAAAGAAGGAGAACGGTATTGCCATACACATATTGAAGAAGATGCCAGAGCATCCGGAAGCAGAATTCATGGCATGCGTAGATGTGGAGACACGTCGCGCCATAGAGGCTAACCACACATGTACACACCTGCTTGACGAGGCTCTGAGAGAGGTTCTCGGAACTCACGTAGAACAAAAGGGGTCGCTGGTGACTGCCGACGGCTTGCGCTTCGACTTCTCGCACTTCGAGAAGATGACTCCGGAACAGATTCGCGAGGTGGAGCACATCGTGAACGAACGAATCCGCGAGGACATTCCGCTGGAGGAGTACCGCGACTACCCTATCGAAGAAGCAAAGAAACTGGGGGCAATAGCATTGTTCGGAGAGAAGTATGGCGACAGGGTGCGCGTGGTGAAGTTCGGCAACAGCGTAGAGTTCTGCGGCGGATGTCATGCCAAGTCAACAGGCCGACTGGGTATGGTTCGCATCACAAGCGAAAGCAGTATCGCTGCCGGCATACGCCGTATCGAAGCAATCACAGGCAAGGAAGTGGAGAATATGTATGACATCATGCAAGACTTCATGAACGACCTGCGCACGCTGCTGAACAACGCTCCCGACCTGATGGCTACAGTACAGAAGGCAATAGCCGAGAACAAGGAACTGCAGAGTCAGGTAGAAGAATATAAGAGTCAGAAGGCTAAGGAAATGAAGGAAATGCTCATTCAGAAGGCTGTCGAGAAGAACGGAGTGAAAGTGATTTCAGGCGTTATGCCAATGGAACCCCAGCAGGCAAAGGACATAGCATTCCAGCTGCGCGGACAGTTCCCGGAGGCTTTGCTCGTGGTCATAGGCAGTGCAGAGGGCAACAAACCGACATTGACCGTTTCACTGAGCGACGACCTCGTGAAGGAAGGCAAAAACGCAGGACAGATGGTGCGCGAAGCAGCAAAACTGATCCAAGGCGGCGGCGGCGGCCAGCCACACTTTGCAACCGCCGGCGGTAAGGACACAGAAGGACTGAAGGCAGCCGTAACAAAAATAATCGAATTAGCTAATCTGTAATAACAAAAAAAGAAACATGGATATTAACGTTATAAAGGGTGACAAGACCACCGTAGAGCTAAGTGGCAGACTCGACACTGCCGCAGTAGAAGAATTCGACAAAGAACTTGCAACTGTCGTAGCAGAAAACAATAATATCGTATTCGACTGCAGTGAACTGGAATACATATCAAGTTCCGGCCTGCGTGCGATACTGACCATACATAAGCAGCTGCAGGCAAAAGGCGGAGAACTGGCACTTTGCAACCTGCAACCGACAGTGAAAAGCGTATTCGACCTGACTGGCTTCACCATGATGATGAAGATTCTATGATCAGCGTGACGGATACAGAAATCGAGGGGGTAAAGATTATAGAACCACGTATCTTCGGAGATGCGCGGGGCTACTTCTTCGAGAGTTTCTCGCAGCGGGAATTTGAAGAGAAGGTGTGCAAGACTCACTTTGTGCAGGACAACGAAAGCATGTCGGTAGCAGGAGTGGTCAGAGGACTGCACTTCCAGAAGCCACCGTTCACCCAGTCGAAACTGGTAAGAGTGGTGAAGGGTGCTGTACTGGACGTAGCAGTGGATATCCGCAAGGGGTCGCCTACGTTCGGAAAACACGTAGCCGTAGAACTGACAGCTGAAAACCACAAGCAGATCTTCGTTCCCCGAGGTTTTGCACACGGATTTGCAGTGCTCAGCGACGAGGCTGTGTTCCAGTATAAATGCGATAACTACTATGCACCGCAATCTGAAGGTGCCATAGCATGGGACGATCCCGACCTGGGCATTGACTGGAAGGTGCCGACAGAAAACCGGATACTGAGCGAGAAAGATGCCCACCATCCGCGACTGAAAGACGCAGAACTGGTGTTCGACATCAACGAACCGCTCTATTAGCCTTCAGGGTCAGGTAGAGAGGATGAATCTTCCAGAAGACTACTTCCTGTAAGTAGAACAAATTCCAGTTGCGCAGCGGGATATACCCGAAGCGACACTTGAAACGCGACTCGATACGGTCGGTTTCGAAAGTAATGAGTTTTGATTTCAAACGAGATAAGATGTCGGTCTGCTCCTGGGCTGACATCTTTTTTTTGTGCTTCAGGTAGTAGTGCATCATCGACAGGAAGTTGAACCAGCGGAGATTCTCGAAGTATGTGAGTATTTCCTCTGGATTGTCGATATTCCCCTGAGCAATTTCACGCTGTATGTGCGACTTCATATCGGAAAACGCATCCATGAACAGGAAACGCAGGGGTGTGTATTTATGAGTCATCGATTCTGCATGCTGGCGATAATAATATACTCCATCGGAAAATGCAACACGACGGGAATGCAGAAAATGAAGGCGTGTGGTATTGTCATCGGAATATAGGCGGCGACTTGTATCGTAGGGATATTGCAGATGTATATCGCGACGAATAACATAGTATCCATGCAGTCTCCAGTCGAGCGAAAGGCGAAATGCTTCCTGCCCGCTGAACACACCGCCGGAGATACCATCATAGCGTGTCTGTATTCCATCTTTCACCTTAACCAGCTGCAACAGGGCACAATCACAATCGGGTGTAAGCTGAAGGGTCCTGTATGCCTGTTCCAAAGAATCGGGATTGAACCAGTCGTCGGCATCGAGCATAGTGATATAATCACCGCTTGCAAATTCAAGTCCTAAGTTGCGGGCTACTGCCTGTCCGCTGTTGACCGGGGTGTGCAACAATCTGAAACGAGGGTCGGCAGCCACAAAACTCTTGACTATGGCGACGGAAGAGTCGGTGGAACAGTCATCGACACAAATGAATTCGCACTCCTGAAGGGTCTGATGGCGAAGCGAGTCGAGACACTGATACAGATATTTCTCTGCATTGTATATGGCTATGAGAACTGATATTTTTATCTTCTGCATTTCTTCATGGTTTTTTATGTAACATCACTGGCGCTTTCTCAATATGGACTTGAAGCCGATGCGACGATCGAGTTGGACATATGAGAAAATACAAATAATCAGAGCGAGGAGAAGAGTCAGGGACTGACTCAAGGTCGAATCGGCAAGAAACGAAACTGCAAGCTGCAAGACAAGCATAAGGAGCAGAGGCAGATATAGCCTTAAGACTCCCCTGTCGTATGTGATGCCGTAACGGAGTTTATTCAGAGTGAACGACATGAAGATGTCGATGAGAGCATTGAGAAGAATAGCATAACCAAGACCGATGAGTCCAAAGAAGTAATATCCGGAAACGAGAAGAGCAAAGGTCTTGATATTGGTCCACACTCCGTCAACCCAAAAGAAAAAAGACTTGTCGCCACGTGCCAGACACACGTAGTCGAGGGGAAAGCAAAATGCCCTGCCCATAAAGCTTACGGCAATAAGGCGGAGCAACGGAACGAGTGAGTCGAAATCGGAGGTAAGCAACAGACGAACTGCAAGAGGAGCAAAGCATACGAGCAGAGAGGCCACAGAGGCTATGACGAGAACTACTATCTCGCCCTGCTGACGAACCAACTTGCATGTTTCTTCATGATTGTCCACAACGGATGAGAGATGAGGATAATAGTCTGTAGCCATAGCTGCAAAGACAAGTGACGTACACTGCAGGGTGATGGTGTTGGCTGCCTGAAAAAGACCCACGTCATCTATGCTGCCGTAACTGCGGATGAAGGTGTTGACGAAATAGGTGCTGAGACTGCCTATGACAGCCGCAATCATCATGGCACCACCGAACAGGAGCATATCCCTACTACACCGCCACGTCTCGCTCCAAGGCTGCGACACACCGACGACGGGCAGCTGACGAGTGAAATGAAGGCTGAACAGGAAGGTGACAACCGACATGATTACGATGGAAGGAGCTATACCGTCGACTCCATAGAAATAGTAGAGCGGTATGCCAAAGAGAAGTCCGCACAGGGCACCGACAACATTACACAAAGCCAGGGACTTCAGTTGGCGATAGCTCTGAAGCACGGCATTCTCGCCCGAGGTAAGAATCAAGAACAGCAGGGCTATAGACAATTCAACGAACCACAGGGTATGAGCATCGTTTCCGAATGTAGATACACTGAAAAGAGGAGCACTCGCAGCCATAATAATCATACCGAGTGCAGCCAAGATGAATAGAGTACGACGGAAGGCAAGCACCTTCCCGGATTTCAACCGGGGAGTCTCTTCATTTGCTATGTCGCGCACAGCAGCCGTCGGCAGACTAAAGGTGAACAGCTGCTGCATGGGTACCAGGGCTGAATTCAAGAGAGAGGAAATACCCATTCCGCCCGTGCTCAGAATAACAGCCGTGAACTTTCCCTTTATTATGTTCGCAAGCATTGTGAACAGTTGTGTACCTCCGAACACAGCCGTACCCTTCATTATCTGGCGGTATGATTTATTATCCTTGTCTGTACTCATAATCAGAATCGTATGCTATGGAACGGATGATCATATATCTTTGCAGCTGCATAGGGGAAACCACTGTTACGCACCCAGCGGGTTTCCAGACGGTAGATGTGTGAGGCATTGGCTATCAGAAAGAAATCGACGAAGGTCTTTTCGTATAGTTCGTAGCTGTGGTCTGTATCGCCCACATCGAAATGTACCATACGTCCATTATAAATATATGTATAAGGCAGAGAGGAAACAGCCCCGAGGAAGGTGATGCTATCGGAACAGACCAAGATGCGACTGCCAGGATGGGAGTCGTGGAGCTGACGTACCTGAGCCACGCAACGGTCAAGGAGCTGCCGGCGCAGAGGCTGAGGAAGTGCATCGGCATGCTGGGTGTCTGCGAAATCACCCAAACTGCCTATGAAACGGGAAGAGACACTGAGATAGTCGGAACCGAGTTCACGGCTGCACTTATCAAGCGAGAGACGAAGACGTTCGGAGGGTTTGAACAGTTCGTCGAAGAGAGCAGAGAACCCACGCAGATAGGCAAAATGAGCATTGGTATAGACATGAATCTGCCGGGCAGAAGACTGCGATATGCGCCGCTTCAGGAGCGCGTACTGCCTGCGTCCCTGCCAATCAGACTCGCTTCCTATCTCAAGAGTAATAATCTCGGACACAGACCGATCATATATAACCTCGTCGGCAGGGATAGTCCAATCATAGGAGTTAGGGACGAGATAATCGGTAAGGGGGAATGGGGAAGTAAACGACAGACGGAAGTCAACACCCAGGTCCTTGCAAACAGCATAAGTAGAAAGAATGCCCTTCAAGCGGTCGGCCCACCCTCCATGTTCAACAAAACCATTGCACAGGAATACTACCGTTTTATTCATGGAACCTTCATGTCCGGCTATTCCATCGACATAGTGTTTATCGGCAGTCTCATACCACAGACGACTCAAGTTTCGGGAAAAGATATACCAATTGAAATATCTGTTTGCATACAAAGCACGCTTTGCCTGCCTATATATATAACCAAAAGCCCGAACTAAGAGAGTTGACATGAATCTGCATTTATTATAAATAATAACGCAATAATATATAAAAAATTGCTATTTTTGCACAATATTTATACATTGCTCCCCATAACATGAAAATACTCCTGCTTGGCGACTATTCAAATGTACACAACACCTTGGCTGAAGGGCTGAAGGCGCTGGGACACGAGTGTGTGGTGGCAAGTACGGGAGACCACTGGAAAAACTATCCGAGAGACATTGACCTGAAACGCGACAACGGACTCTGGGGAACTGCATCATTCATGTGCAGGCTGATGAAAGCCCTGCCCAAGATGCGCGGATACGACATAGTGCAGTTGATCAATCCTATGTTCCTGGAACTGAAAGCAGAACGCATAGCGCCATTCTACAACTACCTGCGCAGGCATAATCGTAAGATTGTGCTGGGAGCATTCGGAATGGACTACTACTGGGCAAAGGTGAACACTGACATACGCCCACTCCGCTACAGCGACTTCAACATAGGAAACAGAATAAGGCACGACGAACCGGCAGAACTGTTTCGCGCCGACGTAATCGGCACAGCAAAGGAAACACTCTGTAAATATATAGCAAACGATTGCGATGCCATAGTGGCAGGACTCTACGAATACTGGGCTACATATAATACCGTGCCGGAACTGAAGGATAAGGTGAGGTTCATACCATTCCCCATAAAGCCAAAGAAAGGGAAGGAAAAGAAAGCGTTCAAGATTCCGTCAGCAGTCTCACTCTTCATAGGCCTCTCTCCAAAACGCCACGCATACAAAGGGACAGACATTCTACTCGCAGCAGCAGAAGCCGTGAAACAGAAATACCCCGAGAAGGTAGATATAAGGATAGTAGAGGGTGTGCCATTTGCAGAGTATCAGAAGATAATGGAAGAGAACGATGCGATTCTCGACCAGATTTATTCATACACACCATCAATGAATTCGCTGGAAGCAATGTCGAAGGGTATCATAGACATAGGAGGCGGGGAACCGGAAAACTACGAGATATTGGGAGAGGAGCACCTGCGTCCTATCATAAATGTACAGCCAAACCACGAGAGTTGCTACCACGAAATAGAACAGTTCGTCCTGCACCCCGAACGCATTCCGGAACTGAAGCGTCAGAGCATGGAGTACATAGAAAAACACCACGACTACATAAAAGTGGCTAAACAATACGCAGAGCTATACGCCACACTCCTCTGACACCCTTGGCAGTTGCCCATCGTAACATCTGCCCCATCATATGACTCTGACGGTTTACGCGGAAACGGTCGTAGATGAACACATCGACTTTTGCACTACACTCTGCCCTACCCTCCATCAGCATCTTTCCACTCAGAATGTAGCATCTGTAGAAAAGAGCGGCAAAGGCTTTCTGACGTTCCTTTCCTTCGATGTCGGAATTGAAAATATCATCGAAAGCATGACCAAGTGTCGAGATAATCTTATCTGTACGCGAGGAGAAACTGTCGCCCGTAATACTGTCGGAATGCAGTTTTATGATGTGATATGACTTCTTAGTAATCCAATCAATCTTAACATGATTCAGAAGAATCCGAAGTCCCAATTCCCAATCGTTCCACACAAGACAAGACTCGTTCCATCCGCCAATACCACGAAGGAAGTCAGTACGGAAAATCATACCCAGGGTGTTCAGCATAGAGTTAAGTATGTGTACGTGAGGGGAGGCAGACTTCTGAAACGTACGCGTGCGAAGCCGGCCGTTTTCCTCGATATTTGTAGGGAAAAACACCATATCGGCATCACCTTCCCAAGAGATAGGAAGCCCCGTAAAGACATCGTCGGAATCGAAGAAATACACCCATCGGGTCTGGCATATCGCCAACCCCTTGTTGCGTGCTGCTGCAGCTCCGGCCTTCGGCTCTGCAACAAGCACGGTATGCTTTCGCCGGGCTACCAACTCGCTACACAACTCGAAACTACCATCCGTGCTTCCGTTGTCAACAAGAATTACGGGGTACTTCTCATCGATATTTTCAAGTGTCTTACGTATGTAATCCTTGCGATTGTATATCGGTATGACTATCGTAATATCCATATGCCTCGTAACATATTATATAAGATAGGAATGGGGTTGACTTGATGACGAACGGAACAGGAAACTGCTTCCTTCACACTCCGCCACACAGCATCGGCTGTCCCGAAAAGATAACGGAACACGGCACCCTTGGTGAGTTGTAACTGTTTGTTAGACAGGAACTGCCGACCCGTAGTATTACGATCGGTACGAACTATGACGACAGGATTGACAACTACATTGCACCCTGCTCTCAAAGCATCTTTTATCAACACGTCTTCTTCGCCTGCACACAGGAACTGACTGCCCAGTCCGAAACGAGTGTCGAAGTAAATGCCCAGTCCGCGCCGCATAGCCATCTCGACCGAAGCAGGATAATATCCGTTGCGGAAAGCTGTTTCGAAGGACGTAAGCTGAGAGGGATATTTTTTCAATAATACTCCATCATAGCCGGATGCCGCAAAACATACAATATCGTAAGAGGGATTCATTTCGAAGAAATACATCACCCGACAGAGTGACTCCTCTGTGTATCGGCAGTCATCGTCGGCTATCAACAAAACATCGGCACAGGAACGAGCTATGGCATTGTTTCGATTCGCACTCAATCCCCGACCCTCGAGAAACGTGAGAGTAACATCAGGGCGGTTGCGTAATTCATCAGGGACTTCATTCAAGAATTTCCTGTCAGTATATTGCATCGACACAATCCACGAGACGTTCTTGATAGGCGGCAGCAATACGGCGGGCACAGTGCGTATTCCAGCATCAATCGTACATATCAGGACATCAAGTGACATTGTGCAATATTATTTCTGATAAAAGGTAGGAAAACAAAAAAATGCAAAATGTAAAATATCTGTCGTTGCACCTACTTTACATTTTGCATTGTACTGATTTTGTCGTTAAAGAGAATTACTTCAAAAGCATGTCTTTGAATACATCTGCAGGTTTGAAATAAGGAATCTTGTGTTCTGGTACAACAACAGATTTATTCTCCTTAATCAAACGACCGATTTTCTCTTTACGTGTCTTGGTTGTAAACGTACCAAAGCCACGAAGGAAGATATCTTCATCTTTTGCAATCGTATCTTTGATAGTAACCATGAGAGCTTCAACTACAGCAAGTACTTTCTTGCTCTCGATTCCTGTCTCGTTGCTAATCTGTGCAACAATTTCTGCTTTAGTCATATTTAATTAGTTTTATTGAGATAGTGCAAAGGTAGAGATAAATTATTGAATTCAAAAAGAAAAGTGAATATTTTTATTTTTATAAAAGTCATAACAATAAGGGGATTGCAGAAAGTCACATTATGATTGCAACACTGGTCTATACTTTTCATCACATTTATTTCGTAATGACTGTTAAAAAAGAACATGAAATAACTTAAAAATTGTATTTTTCACATATTATATTAAACCTTAATATAACTTTGTAGTCAAATAAGAAAAAAAATCAAAAGTGAAAAAGAGTTTACTACTGCTTTTGCTTTGTGCATATGTCATTTTCGCCCAAGCACAAAGCAAATTTAATGTTTCGGGTATAGTTTTCGATAAAACAGCAAATGAAGCTGTTGCCTCTGCAACGGTTCGTGTTTTGTCACTTCCAGATAGCACTATGGTCACTGGCGCAGCTACAGATGCCAAGGGTGCTTTTAATCTGAAAAACATAAAAAAAGGAAAATACGTCCTGAAAGTAACGTTCATCGGTTATCAGGATAACTTGATAGCCCTTGATCTGACAAACAAAAAGGAAAAGAACATAAACGTAGGTTACATAACCCTCATTGATGATTCACAGTTACTGAAGGAAGCTGTGGTTTCTGCAGCTGCTTCACAAGTGCAGGTATCGGGCGACTCGCTCGTATTCAATGCATCAGCTATACGCACCTCGGAGGGTTCAGCGCTTGAGGAACTGGTAAAGAAACTGCCTGGTGCGGAAATAGATGATGACGGCAACATAAAAATCAACGGAAAGACCGTGAACAAGATTCTCGTTGACGGCAAGGAGTTCTTCCTTAACGACAAGAATATGGCCCTGAAGAATATCCCGACAAAAATAATCGATAAGATTAAGACATACGACAGAAAGAGCGACCTGAGTCGTGTGACGGGCATCGATGACGGTGAGGAAGAAACCGTGCTTGACCTTTCAATCAAGAAAGGTATGAATCAGGGATGGTTCGGCAATCTGGACCTTGCGTTAGGTACTAAACGACGTTACACAGAGAAACTGATGCTGAATCGCTTCACCGACTCGAAACAGTTTACAATCATAGGTTCGGCAAACAACATCGGCGACCGGGGGTTCGGTGGCGGAGGAGGTCGAGGCTGGGGACGAGGTGCCAACGGACTTGAAGCCCGCAAGGATCTCGGATTCAACTTCGCCACTACATCAGAAAAGTTGGAAACAGGTGGTAACGTACGATTCCGTTACGTAGGAACTGATGTGTCCAACCAATCAAGCGTACAGAGTTTCGTCACACAGAAGGGAGCATTCAGCCGGAGCCAGAGTTCGAGCTACACAAGCAATATATCCGTAAATATGGATTTTCGCTTTGAATGGAAACCCGACACAATGACTAATATCATCTTCCGCCCAAGTGCAAACTATTCAAGAAACCGCGGATACAACAGCAGCACATCTGCTACATTCAACACAAATCCAGATAGTGTGGGCAATGATCCGATAACCTATGCAATCGCAAACATTCACAATACCAACAGCATCTACGACTTCATAGTCAATGCCAATGAAAATTATCAGCAGACATATAGCAACAGCAAAGGGGCTAACGGAGAACTGCAAGCCAACAGAAAACTGAACAGCGAAGGACGAAACATAACGTTCCGAGCTACAGGCGGATTCTCCAACTCAGAGAGCAAACAGCTGTCTGCATCAAGAATCAGCTACAGGACTCGGGACACAAACGACAACAACAGATACTACACCACTCCGAGCAAGTCGCGCAACTACTCCCTGCAAGGTACATATTCAGAGCCTATAGCTTACAAAACATACCTGCAACTCAGTTACCGGTTCAACTACAGCTATTCTGAGAGTGACCGGGCAGCAAGTGTATGGCCTGACGATGCACAGGGCACATACTTTGTGAAACTCAGCGAAGCACTGAACACCAACAGATATAACGTAGCCGGAGCGCTGGACGATATGCTACGCAACGGACTTCTGCCTAACAACGATGATAAGACCAGAAGCAAGGCTGACAGTCTCTCACAATATTCTGAATACAGAAATTTCAACCACACAATCGGACTGAGTTTCCGTAAAGTGACCGATCAGGCAAACTTCAGCATCGGTGTTGACCTGCTGCCTCAACATTCTACACTCGATTATAAGTACATGGGTAAGGATTACCCTGTTGTGACACGCAATGTGTTCAATCTGGCACCGCGAATCGACTTCCGTTATCAGTTTAACAAGCAGACACAACTGCGCGCAAACTACTGGGGACGTACATCACAACCGTCAATGACCAACCTGCTTGACATTACCGATGACTCTAATCCTCTGAACATCACAAAAGGTAACCCAGGACTGAAGTCTTCACTTGCCCATAACATCCGACTGAGCTACAACACATACAACGCAGAACTGCAACAGGGAATATTCTCGTTCGGAGGTATCAACTTTACACAGAATGCCATTTCGAACCGAACATGGTATAACGAAGAAACCGGTGTGCGCACAACCCGTCCGGAGAATATCAATGGAAACTGGAACACATATGCCGGATTCGGTTATAACCGTGGACTGGGAGAAAAGAAATACTTCACCGTGAACACCTTCACAATGCTTAACTACAACCATCAGGTGAGTTACTTAGACCCTCAGAAATACACTGAGGAGACATCTGCCACAAAGCAGTTCGGAGTCAACGAACGTCTGTCGTTTGGTTTCCGTAAGGACTGGTTCGAGGCAAGCGTGAATGGAAATCTCAACTACAACCACACACGCAACAATGTGGTTTCGAACAGCAATCTGGACACATGGAACTTCAGCTACGGAGCAGAAATGAACCTGAACTTCAATAACGGCATCAGTTTCACTTCCGACATAAGCATGAGCAGCCGTCGCGGTTATTCAACTGCAGCCATGAATACAAACGAATTACTATGGAATGCTAAACTGAGCAAGTCGTTCCTTAAAGGCAACGCCCTGACTATCTCTGCTGAATGGAACGATATTCTGCAAAACCGTTCAAACATCAGCCGTGTGCTCACAGCTATGCAGTCGAGCGACTCTGAGTACAACTCAATCTATAGCTACGGAATGCTTCACGTCATCTATAAACTGAATATTTTCGGAGGTAAGAATGCCCACGGCACAGCAAATGCTCAGAGAGCAGAGAGTGTCAGGATGGGTGGCGGACAGCGTCCTGGAGGAGGCGGCCCACGCAGATAATAAGCGTTGCCAGAACAGCTCCGATAGAGTCGGCATAGAAATCAAGCATTTCACAACTACGATAAGTAGTGCATCCCTGTGCGAACTCCATGAGTCCACCGAGCAGGGAAGCCAGAATGCAGACGATGACAGCAAAGTGCCACCAAGAACCGGCAGAACGATTCTGCCACTTGTCTATCCATGCTGCAAATACCAATCCCGCATAAAAGACAAAGTGTACCCACTTATCTATAAGAGGCACATCCTCTAAGGGGGCATGATCAGGGATGGGAGCCAACGAAAGGATTACTATAGCAACTGTTGCCATAGTAGTCCATTTCCATTTATTTTGTTGTATCTTCATCGGCGGAAAAAGCTGAAGTTTACACTTCCATAGTTACGATGGTCGATAAAATAAGGATTCTGAGAGAAGTCGTAATCCCTACCGTGTTCCAGAATAAACAAGCCTCCTTCAGCTAATATGGTGTCACCTGTCATATCTTCATCTTTCTTTCCCAATACCACATCTGGAATATCAGCTAAGTTTGGCAGGCTGTAGGGAGGGTCGGCAAATACAATATCATAGCTTTCACTGCACTGCCTGGTATATTTAAACACATCTGCATGAACCGGTTTCCATATGCCATCGTTCAGTTCACGGGCAACCCTTTGCAGAAACTGCCAATGCTTGGAATCCTTCTCCACACTCACCACCCTTCTGCATCCACGGCTGGCCAGTTCAAGACCGATACTGCCAGTGCCTGCAAAAAGGTCGAGCGCAGTAGGTTCATCACCTTCAAAGTCTATATAGTTGTTCTCAAGGATATTAAACAGCCCCTCCTTGGCAAAGTCCGTAGTAGGTCTTGCCTTGAAGTTTGTCGGTGTAGGGAAATGGCGTCCCTTATATCGTCCTCTGATTATTCTCATCAAAAACCACAGATTAGCAGAGTTTGCAGGTCGTATGGAATGGATGTATCTCCACCGGTGATTGAATTACCAAACTCTTCCCTGCAGTCAACCACTGTCACATCCTTAACAAAACTGCTTATCTTGGAAAGCAGATTCTTTTCCTTTCCTGTATTTCCGATTATCTGCAAGGAATCGTCAACCTGACTGAATTTCATCTGCTGCATCATATTAAGAGTGTAATACACACAATCATCAATCGAGGTAACCGGGAATGTATTAAAGCAAAGCATAGTACCATTGCTGAAAGCGTAGAGAGTAAGTTCGCGTTCGAGTACATATGCGTACATTTTGTTTTTACGACTAGTTTTCTCTACATTACCGATATGTTCAACGATAGTGCTGAGCGAAGCATAGAAACGAGCCTGAGGAAAATCATCAACCAGCAACTGATACACATTCTTTGCTATACCAAACACAACAGCTATGCCACATTTGTTCAGCACATTGTAGCTGACATGAGTCTTTTCTGCATCAGGAAAGTTAAACTCATAGAAAGACTCTGCGTATTCAGGATCAAAATCCTCAACAGGAATACAAGTAGTGCGCGGTGTAACAACCATAACATTTACACGCTGGTAGTTCCCTTTCAGCTCTGGTTCTGTCATCAGGGCATTCTTCAGGTTTGCAGCCATCGAAATAGTTGGCTGCACATCTATCTTTTTGTACTCGAATGCTTTCTTCTCACCAGGACTATAAGTACAAAAAGAAAGTCCATTCGTAGAGATGCGAATGGACAAACTTTTATTTAAAACTTTGTCGTTATTCATTGATAAAATTTTATTCCCAGTTACCTGCCATTTTATTACTTGGGTCAGACAAGTCACCGATACGCAGACCGTACCACTCGCCTTCTGTATCGTCTTCGTTGTCAAACATCAGTTCCGCATGGTTCTTATGAAGTTTCTTCAGGTCAGCCTTCAGGTTCTTAATCTTCTTCTCGTTCATGCCATCCAGATAATCGTCAAGACGTGCACGGAACTCAACAAGGTTTTCCCATTCGTTTGACTTCATATTGAACTGGTCTTTCTTTCTCAGCTGGATAACTCCCTGATAGACTGTATCAACTGGGTGTTCTGTGTCATAAACCGAATTGACTGTGATGAAAGTTCCATCAGCAGGACGACCTATCGGAACAAACTTTAGAGAGTCCGGACATGAGATATTCAACTTTTCTGCTGCTGTCATCCAAACTGTATCACGCTTGATGATACCAAGACGTACAGCCTCACGCTCTGTCATGCCAGCTTCAAGTTGGTCATCGGTAAGTTCACCTTCCTTGATGACTTTGTCAACTGTCTTACCAGTCTTCACGTAGTCAATGAGAGAGTCTATTGTACCGCAATAGTAACCGAAAGTCATTCGGTATTGCTCTTCTGCATCACGGATTTGCATCAGACGTGCAATAACAAGTTTCTCACGTGCAGCTTTCTCTTCGTCAAATTCAATGTCACTATAAATACTAGTGTAACAAGCATAGCAGAGTCCAAGAACGAGGACTGTAAGAATGCCATTAATAACTTTTTTGTTCATGATATTATATAATGTATAGTTAAATTCGCTAATTTTGCAGGGGCAATTACAAGAATATGCAATTTTCGAGTGCCAAAGTTACGAGTAAGCGAGAAAAATACAAAATAAATAAGAGATTTTTTCGAAAAAAGATGCTAAAAGACTTCTTCCAGAAACTTATCATAGAGAATTTTGGGCATCAGCCTACACCTCAGCAGACTGAAGTTGTCAGTAAGCTGACCGACTTCATGTTGTCGGAAAACAGAGAATCCGTTTTCATTCTGCGGGGTTATGCCGGTACGGGAAAGACATCGCTAATCAGTGCTTTAGTGAGGAGTCTCGACACACTGAAACGGGAATGTGTCCTTATTGCACCCACAGGCCGGGCTGCAAAAGTATTCTCCACCTACTCCGGTCACCCTGCATACACCATACATAAAAGGATTTACCGCCAGAAAAGCATTGACCAGGATTCTATCTTCTCACTCAACTACAACATGAAAGCCAACCTGCTATTCATCTGCGACGAAGCATCGATGATAAGCAATCAGACCGGAGGCGACACCGTTTACGGTACGGGGATGCTGCTCGACGACCTTATACATTTTGTATATAACGGCAAGGGATGCCGCCTGATACTCATGGGCGACACGGCTCAGCTGCCACCTGTAGGCGACGAAGAAAGTCCGGCACTGCAGGACGAAGTAATACGAGAGTACGGCATCGACGTAGAGAGCTATACAATGACACAGGTCGTGCGCCAGACAGAGCAGTCAGGCATACTTTGGAATGCCACCCATCTGCGCACCCTCATGCAGCAGGAGCAGTATTTCTCCCTGCCACGGCTGAAACTGAAAGGATTCCCTGACATACATAATGTACCGGGAGCGGAACTGATAGAGACACTCGAAGATTGTTACAGACGTGACGGACATGACCAAACGATAGTTATCACACGCAGCAACAAACGTGCAATCATATACAACAACGGCATACGGAATCAGATTCTCTGGCGCGAGGAACTGATTTCTTCGGGTGACATGATTATGATTGCACGCAATAATTATTTCTGGACCGAAGGCTTGCAAGACGCTCCGGAATTCATTGCAAACGGCGATATGGCACGGGTGGAACGCATCAGGAACGAAAGGGAACTATATGGATTTCACTTCGCAGATGCAGAACTGTCGTTTCCCGACTATGACGATTTCTCGCTCAACTGCACAATCCTACTCGATGCATTGCAGGCTGAAGCACCCTCGCTCACCTACGACCAGCAAAAGGAACTCTACAATCAGGTGATGGCAGACTATGCTGACCTAAAAACCAAGAAAGAGCGGCTTGAGGCACTGAAGAAAGATCCATACTACAATGCACTTCAAGTCAAGTATGCCTACGCTATCACCTGCCATAAGGCACAAGGCGGGCAATGGGCAAACACATTCGTTGACCAGGGTTATATGACCGACGATATGCTTACTCCAGATTATTTCCGCTGGTTATATACAGCTATCACCCGTGCTACGGAAAATCTTTATCTTGTGAACTGGAAGGACGAGCAAACTCTACTGCCGTAGCCGTGAACTAAAACCACACATCTTAGCGTAGCAGTTTCTTTATTGCCTTTCCCCAGTAGAGTCCCAATTGCTCCGCACCTTTCTCATTAGGATGCAGCCAGAAAGATTTTCCGTCAGCGCCTTGCTCCTCAAACATGTCAGTTTGCCAGTGTTTTCGGAAATATCCGTAGGCTTGTCTGTCACCTACAGAGACGACCCCCTTAGGGTATTTATATGTAATCTGCCTGAAACTCTTATAATAAGCAACGAGCATTTCCGCTCCCGCTTTGTCGAGTAGCGATCCTCCCTGAGTATGTATGCCTGGAGTGTAGTAGATAGGACGCTGCAGCACAAACATTGCATTGGGCCAACGTTGCAAAAGTGAATCGATTATGGTCGTAATGTTTTTCACGTACTCATCTATTGTAGTACGATGGTTGCGTGGACGCTCTGCGCTATCGTTTGTCCCCAACATAATGCTGAATATCAGCCGACAGTCGGGGTGCTTATCCACGAGTTGTCTGGTATTGCTTACCACATCGCCGAAGTAAGTTTTGTCGCCCGCAGGCACCACACATTTCTTATCTGGCAGGAAATGATAGGTTGTGCGCCCCGAACGCCCCATGTTTACATAGAACACAGAGTCTATGTCTTCCTGACTCATCAGCCACCTGGCACATACTACAGGAGGTGCCGTGCGCTCACGGTGTTTATGCAATGCGCCATAGGTGATGCTATTGCCTATGAAAACGATATTATATGATTCCGCAACAACTTCCATGGGGATCAGCAGACTCAGGAGAAAGGCGAGAAAGGAGCTGATATTTTTCATAGAATTATGATTTTTATAAATTACGCTATGCAAAAGTATAAAAAAAACATTTTAATACTTAACTTTGCACCATAAAAATTCATATAACACACTACTGTGGACAAAGTTATCATAACAAACAATGTGTGCAAGCAACTGACTGAAGTGCTCCGGCAGATAAAGCACGACCGTCTGTTTTTACTGTGCGACACAACGACCTACACCCTCTGCTACCCCACCATCAAAGACGTGGAAGGCGTATCAGACGCAACTCATATCATCATCGGAGCAACTGATACCAATAAGAACCTGGACACCATTGCAAAGGTGTGGACAGAAATGGGAAACGGAGCCGGCACCCGTCATTCGCTCATGATTAATCTCGGAGGCGGTATGGTTACCGATTTGGGCGGTTTTGCAGCAAGCACATTCAAGCGTGGCATTCCTTTCGTCAACATACCCACCACCCTGCTTTCAATGGTAGATGCAAGTGTAGGAGGAAAGACGGGAATCAATTTCAACGGACTGAAAAACGAAATCGGAGTATTCAACCAACCCGCGACGGTTATCATCGACACTCAGTTCCTGCGCACGCTCGATCATCAGAACGTATGTTCCGGATATGCTGAGATGCTCAAGCACGGGCTGATATCAGACAATACCACCTTCGCCGAATTACTCTCATTCGACCTCGACAATGTTGATTATGCTC
Source organism: Prevotellaceae bacterium UBA2744 (assembly GCA_002353575.1). GTDB lineage: Bacteria > Bacteroidota > Bacteroidia > Bacteroidales > Bacteroidaceae > Minthosoma. The sequence continues at coordinate 7,801 of DEJQ01000030.1, read as the reverse complement.
ACCTTGCCCAAATGGTAGGCACAAGCGTAGCCGTGAAAGAGCGAATCGTTACCGAGGACCCGCAGGAACATGGAATACGCAAGGCTCTGAATCTGGGCCACACCGTAGGTCATGCCTTCGAGAGTTTTGCCCTGCAATTCGAGAATACCCACGACAACCCTCGTGGCATACACCCCGTACTTCATGGCTATGCAGTAGCTTGGGGACTCATCTGCGAACTATATCTATCGTGCGTTAAGACCGGTTTCCCGACTGCTACAATGCGCAAAACCGTTCAGTTCATCAAGGACGCATACGGCACACTGCCTATCACATGCGATGATTATCCGCAACTTTTTGAACTCATGACTCACGACAAAAAGAACATTGCAGGCACTATCAATTTCACCCTTCTTGGTGGTATCGGTGACATTCGCATCAACCAGACAGCAACAAAAGAAGAAATCTACGAAATATTAGATTTCTTCAGAGAGGGATAACCCTTATGGGTTATAATAAATAATGAGGGTTTCGGAATTCCGAAACCCTCATTCGTTTTTTTATTTCACAATCACAAAACCACCTTGGTTAGCTATCGAAACCTTCACCTTCTTTGGGTTGCTAATACTAAGTTTCGACATCTGTGGTTCGCGACTTCTCAGATTATCGCTGTAGAGCACTGCCGATGCTCCCTTCTTAATCATAGGCAGTGAGAGCGTCAGGTTCAGGGTCTTACCAGTGGCATTATTACCGGCAATATACCAAGTGTCACCGCTGCGACGGGCCAATACGCAATACTTACCCGGATAACCGTCAACGAATACTGTCTCATCCCACACCGTAGGCACCTGCTTCAGGAAGTCCATTGACAGCTTTGGAGCAATGGCGCCAGCTGCATTATAGTCATACTTCTTGTCGGGGTTGACAGCCGGATTCAGGTTCTCAGGAGCAATGGCGAAGTTCTGAATAGGATTCTGGAAGAGCACCGTCGTTGCCAGTTCGTGGCAGTCTGTGGTCCTGCGTGTATTACCTCCCTTGTTTCCGCGATGGATATGACGGTTCATGAAACAGCCGCCGAACTCCATACTTGCAACCGCATTACGGCAGAATGGATGCAACGCTGTGTTCTGAGCCTCCACATCACAAAAATGCTGGTCGAAGTACAGGTTCTCGCTTGCCAGCACAGCCTCGCTGCCTACGTAGTTAGGGTACATACGTTCCCAACCGCGTGGCAACGTACAACCATGAAAGATTACCATCAGACCAAAGTCATCGGCATCGCTCAGAATCTGCTCATACAGGCGCATTGTCTCCTGCTTGTCACCGCCGAAGAAATCCACCTTTATTCCCTTCACACCGATTTCCTGCATCCATTTCATATACTGCTTACGTGCTATGGCATCACACATCACGTTAGTCGGACTCTGAGTAATATCGTTCCACCAGCCGCTCGAACTGTACCACAGGAACACCTCGACACCTTGCGAACGGGCATAGCGGACGAGGTCGGCTGTGCCATCCATACCCATATTCACATCCCAACCTGCATCGACCAGGGTGTAGGGATAGCCCATTGCCTTTGCCAGATCTACATACTGGCGCAAGTCAGGAGTACAGATAGCATCGTCTTGCCATACTATCCACGACCATGTGCTCTTTCCGTATTTATAATTATGTGAAGACTTGAAACGAGGTTCCACAAAGTCCCATGCCACTGTGGTTTCCACAATAGGTTTCAGGTTGTTGCCTACGGTAATCGTGCGCCAAGGTGTGTTTCCTGGCAATGCGAATGCAGGTTCCGGGGTACCGTTCCCATTATTTTCCTCGGCCATAGGGAACTCCACAGTGTAGAGTCCGTCATCCTTCATATCCGACAAGCGACAAGCACAGTAGCGGCTGTCATTTCCCGTCTCAGAAATCAGCACCCATCCTTCCTTTATAGGAGTATCTGGATTTACATGGAAAAGACATGGGAAGGTATATCCGTGACCATACTTCGAACGGGTCTGCATTGGTTCGTCGAACAGATATTCCTCTTCATAGCTTGGCTTCGTACCCTTCCACCCGATCATGGCATCCGACTGTGGCGAGAGGAAAGTCTTCGTTCCAGCGGGCAGATTGAATCCAGTAGCCTCTTTCATGATGCGTATCGACTGCTTCATTCCGTTCGCCCTGTCCTTCAGGTTCGGAATGCGGTAACGGAATGCCACGTTATTATTGCTCACCATAAATTCCACTTCGAAACGATGCCCCTGTTTATTCTTCAGGGCAACGACCATCTGGTTAGCATTTACGTGTACTTGGCTTTTCTTTATAGTCGGCACTGAATAGTCATATTCCACATGCGAAGCCGTTGACTTCTCGAATGTAATATCCCGAGTAAAATCGCCCACATTTGCAACAAATCCGAGAGGAGAGTTCTCAATCATCTTATTGCCTACGAAATCAACAGAATACACAGGTTGTGTTCCGACAACATCAAAACTTACCTTCAGATGCAAATCCGGACTGCTGACAGTTGCGACAGGGTCAGCAAACGAACTATATACACCTATTGCAAAACAGGTGAATAACAAAGAGATAAAACGTTTGGTTTTCATATTAAGTTTATTTGATTTAGTTAGATAATTTATTGCGTATGTTAAGGAGTCAGACTTTGACCTAAAGCCTAAGACCTTCAGATCTTATTAATTGGTTAGTCACACAACTGCCCCTTGAATGCCTCGATAGCAGTCTTTGCCCTTTCAATAGCCTCGTCCATCGTGCAGTCCTCCAGCTTTCCACCAGCTGCATTGAAGTGTCCGCCGCCCCCGAAGAACTGTTCAGCCATATCACGGGCCGACACATCATCGTAGGAACGTATCGACACCCATATGATAGGGTGTTCCATGTCCTCACGCAGCGAAATCGACAGTCTGTGTCCGCGAATCTGCAGCGGCATATTCACGACCCCCTCCATATCACCTTTCAGATACTTGAAGCGGCGCAGCTCGTCGGCAGTGATACTGTATATCGACGCATGAAATTCGGGCATGACTATCAGTTTTTCGTATAGCACATATCCCATCAGGCGGAAACGCTCGGCCGTGAAGTTATTGTTTATGCTGCGTACTATGCGGTCTTTATCTATCCCCTTGCGCAGCAGTTCTGCGATGATATTGAATACGTCGGGGTCGTTACTGTTATACGAAAATCCGCCCGTATCGGTGTACATTCCCGCATAAATATCCTCGGCAGCGGCCTTCGTAAGCACCGACACCTGATCCATTGCCAGAAAAATGCGGAACAGCAGTTCACACGTACTGCTGCTGTCTGGATGCGAAACAAGCAGGTCAGCAAGTTTCTTGTCGGGGTTCATGTGATGATCCACCACGATTTTCCTGGCACGTTTCAGCCCCTTGACAACTCGTCCCAACTCGTCGCCCATCCGCGATGCCTCGCATAGGTCGAGCACAATAACCAGATCTGCCATATTCAGCAGATTATACGACAGCGCCTTCTGTTTTTCAAACAGCACAATCTGATCTGCACCGTTCATCCACTTCAGGAAATCCGGGAAATAATTCGGAACGACGACAGTAGCCTGCTTACCCTTCTTCTTCAGGTACTCCCACATAGCCAGCGAGGAACCTATAGCGTCACCGTCGGGCGAGTAGTGCGTGACCACTACAACATTCTTGCACTGGTCAATCATTCGCCGCATCGTCACGGCATCCTGTGCTGATATTTTCGTTTTTATTGCCATTATTCAGGTAAATATGCGCGAAGGTACTACAATTTTCTTGAACAATATATTCCAAAGCAAAAAAAATGCAAGACAAACAGAGAGAAAGAGAGAGATTATAAGCGTTTTCGAATTGTATCTTTATGTTTCTATACCCATAGTCCATATTTAAAAATTATAAATTATGTACAAGATAAAGAGGAAAATGACTACCTTTGCTGCAAAATTTACAAACGGTATGAAAAAGCAATATATCATCTTTGGAGTAATAATCGCCCTGCTGCTGGGCGCACTGAGCTATGTGGCTGTCATACTGCAGGCACAAAAGAACGAGAACGAGCAGTTGCAGGAACTGGCAGAGCTTGACAAGCTGGAGATGGAGGATCAATACAGACAGTTCGACCTGCAATACGGTGAACTGCAGAAACAGCTTAGAAACGACTCGCTCATAGCACAAATCGAGGAGGAGCGCCGCCATACGCAGGAACTCCTGGAGGAACTGCAGCGCACCAAAGCTACCGACGCAGCCGAGATAACCAGACTGAAGAAGGAGATAGCTACGCTGCGCAAGGTGCTGCAGAACTATATCATGCAGGTGGATTCGCTGAACCGGCTGAACCAGTCGCTCGTGGCTGAGAATACGGAGATGAAGGAGAAGGTGGTAGAGCAGAACACACAGATAAGTAACCTCAGAACCGAGGCTTCAACGCTGAAAGACAAAGTAGATATAGCTGCGCAACTCGATGCCACCGGTTTTTGGGTTACACCGAAGAACAAGCGAAACAAGGACGAGAAGAAGGCTAAGAACGTGAAGAAGCTGGCATTCGGATTCACCATCGTGAAGAATGTGACAGCTCAGAACGGCGAGCGTGTCATCTATGCCCGCATCCTAAAACCCGATAATTCGGTTCTTGGCAACAAGGGCACGTTCAGCTACGAGAATACTTCGCTTGAATACACGGAGAAGAAATATATCGACTACAACGGCGAGGAACAGGCCATCACGATGTATAGCAACGTGGAGGAGTTCATCGGAGAAGGTACATATAAAGTATTCATCTTCTGCGACAAGCAGATGATAGGACAGACATCGTTCACACTAAAATAAGCGCCCACAGATAAATATGTTAGTATCACCATCGCTGCTCGCTGCCGATTTTGCCAATCTGCAGAAAGACATAGAAATGATAAACCGCTCAGATGCCGACTGGCTGCATCTCGACGTGATGGACGGAGTGTTCGTCCCGAATATCAGCTTCGGGTTCCCCGTGCTCGAAGCAGTAGCAAGACACTGCAAGAAACCGCTCGACGTACACCTGATGATTGTTGAGCCAGAGAAATTCATAAGGCAAGTGCAGGCTCTGGGAGCATACATGATGAACGTGCACTACGAGGCGTGCCGCCACCTGCATCGCACCATAGCCGAGATTCACGAGGCAGGGATGAAGGCTGCCGTGACACTGAACCCCCACACACCGGTATGTCTCTTGGAAGACATCATCAGAGATGTTGATATGGTACTTATCATGACCGTAAATCCAGGATTCGGCGGACAGGCATTCATAGAACACTCGCTCGACAAGGTCAGAATGCTCAGGGAGATGATAGAGCGCACTGGGTCGAAGGCTCTGATTGAAGTCGATGGAGGAGTAAACGGGAAGACTGCCCCCCGACTGGCAGAGGCTGGTGTGGATGTATTGGTTGCAGGCAGCTACGTGTTCGGAGCAGACCAGCCTGAAGAAAGAATAAAAACACTGAAGAATCTATGAAACTGAAATTATATTCAATCCTATCAGCAGTACTGGTATTAGCAGCTGCTATCTCATCATGCAAGAACGGTGAGACATATGCCAAGATGAAGGAAAAGGAACGCGATGCCATTGAACGTTTTATACAGTCGAACAAATTCGTGGGCAACATCACAGTCATCAACGAAGACGCTTTCAAGGCACAGGGAGAGACAACAAACGTTGACAAGCACGAGTTCGTAAAATTCGAGTCAGACGGTATATACATGCAGATTGTACGTAAGGGCACAGGACAGACCATGATAGAAATGGCACGCGAACAACCCGACAGTACCATTACAAAGACAATCTGCTGCCGGTTCTTCGAATACGACATTCAGAATGGCGACACCACCTGTTCTAATATTTACCAAACACAGAACGCATTCGTAGATAAAATGCAGTGTACATACACCCGCCTGGGACGCAGCTACACAGCATCATTTACAGAAGGCAGAATGCGATCATTCTACTCATCATCATCAGTAGTGCCCAAGGGATGGCTGAAGCCGCTGGACTACATCCGCCTGGCAAAGAGCGAAGGTGTGGGCGAGGTGGCAAAGGTGCGACTGATAGTGCCACATTCTTCGGGTACCGCCAATGCGGGAACTTACGTGAAACCATTCTACTATGAGATTACATATCAGTTAGGAAAATAAAGGAAAATATATGTCATTAATCAAGTCAATTTCGGGAATCCGCGGAACTATAGGCGGAAGAGCGGGCGAAGGACTGAATCCGCTCGACATTGTAAAATTCACAAGCGCATACGCAACTCTGATGCGCCGCAAGGGAAGTAACAAAAGTAATAAGATTGTAGTGGGAAGAGACGCACGCATCTCAGGCGAAATGGTGAAGAACGTAGTGTGCGGCACGCTGATGGGCATGGGATTCGATGTGGTCAACATCGGACTTGCATCTACCCCGACCACAGAAATTGCCGTAACGATGGAGGGTGCCTGCGGAGGCATCATCATCACTGCCAGCCACAATCCACGCCACTGGAATGCCCTGAAACTGCTTAACAGCAACGGCGAATTCCTGAATGCCGCAGAAGGAAATGAAGTTTTGAGCATTGCAGAGCAGGAGGACTTCGACTTTGCCGACGTTGACAATCTCGGAAAATACAGGGAAGACAACACATACGATCAGAAACACATCGACCTGGTACTCGGACTCGACCTCGTCGATGTACCTGCAATCAAGGCAGCCGGATTCAAAGTAGCTTTCGACTCCATCAATTCCGTCGGAGGCATCATCCTGCCAAAGCTACTGAAGGCACTTGGCGTGGAAGACGTCACTCCGCTCTACAGCGAGCCTACAGGAGATTTCCAGCACAACCCGGAACCGTTGGAGAAGAATCTCTCCGACATCATGAACCTAATGAAGAAAGGCGGTAAGGATGTGGCATTTGTTGTAGATCCCGACGTTGACCGTCTGGCATTCATCTGCGAAGACGGCACAATGTACGGCGAGGAATACACTCTGGTTACTGTTGCCGACTACATACTGAGCCACACACCGGGAAATACCGTTAGCAACCTGTCATCGACACGTGCCCTGCGCGACATCACAGAGAAATACGGAATGCAGTATAACGCAGCAGCCGTAGGAGAGGTGAACGTAGTGACGAAGATGAAGGAAACCAACACCGTAATCGGAGGTGAAGGAAACGGCGGAGTAATCTACCCTGCTGCACACTACGGAAGAGACGCCCTCGTAGGCATAGCCCTGTTCCTTTCACATCTGGCACACCAGCGTCAGGCAAAGCCAGGACTGACCGTAAGTCAGTTGCGTGCCACATATCCCAACTACTTCATTGCAAAGAACCGCATCGACCTGCAGCCATCGACCGACGTAGATGCAATCCTGAAGAAAGTGAAGGATATGTACAACGGAAAACCTGGTATCGCCGTGAACGACATCGACGGTGTAAAAATCGACTTCCCCGAGAAGTGGGTGCACCTGCGCAAGTCCAACACCGAACCAATCATCCGTGTCTATTCGGAGGCTGCCACAATGGATGCCGCAGATAAGATAGGTAAGGAAATCATGGACATCGTATATTCAATGCAGTAAGCATCCAATCCCCTACCGCAAAGGGTTAACGACTAAAACATCCGTTTGGATTAAATCAAAATAGCAGGGGCGTGTCATTTGACTTGGCACGCCCCTGTTAGTTATCTATTTATGGTTCTTCATATGAAGACAAATTCTGGCGGCAAGCTTGGTTGTCGTAAAGATGTGTTCTATGAGTTCCTCAACGATGGCCGCACCGACTGGCGCAAGCTGATGTACCATATTGTCAGCC
>DEJQ01000022.1:64316-124718 GCA_002353575.1 Prevotellaceae bacterium UBA2744 | reverse complement strand
TTCTCCAAACTGACAAAATTATACGGCGTTTTTTTCAAAAAAAAATTTCATTATTCAGTCTAAAGTCCTGATTAACAGCAGTAGTTATTTACGGCTTATATTCTCTTATCACAGTAAGTTTATCTCCCTTTAGAGAAACCAGGAAGAAATGCGGTATTCGAATAGTATTGTCTCCTACCTTGGAATGAGAGTGCAAAGCCATAAGTGTATTACCTTTAAAGTCTCTGAAAAGCATTCCGTGTCCATAGTTTGGAGGAGTGATTGGTTCTGGTTCTTGCATCCATGGTCCGTCAAGTGTGCCAGATTCAGAGTATGCCACCCCCTGTGTATATTTGTCATAAACCCAACTAGTCCACAGCATTCCAAGCTTTCCCGTAGAAGTAGTGAAAAGGAATGGCCCGTCAGTCACTTTATTTGGACGATCTTCATTAGCTTGATTTTTCTCTTTACTCCACGGCGAATCACTTGCACGGAAAAGCAGCGTTCTCTCTCCAATCGTTCCACTGAAATCAGGCTTGAGTTGTATTTTTTCTATTGTGCCGTTAAGATTCTGCAGCCATTCATAACAGAACACCATATATGGTTTCTTGTCCTTGTCAATCCACAATGTAGCATCGAGTGTAGGCATATTTGCGGGCAAATATGTAAGATCTGCCATTGGTGTGTATGGCCCCTCTATATTGTCAGACACCAGGATGTGGCACGCACGTCGGTCGATTACGTTATTAGCAACGGTATCAATATGTACACTCTGATTTGTGAATGTAGCGAAATAGTAGTATTTATTATTGTATTCATGAATTTCAGCCGCCCAAATCATCGGCCTGGATCCCATCCATGAATTTGGATCTGTCTTAGTGACGACATATGGTCCTGTCCATGTTTTCAAATCTTTGCTCTTCCACATCATTCCACCAGTTCCGGTCATATAATAAGTCTTGGACTTTTTGTCGGCAAAGACAAATGGGTCGGACAGGCGTATGGAGTCTGTAGGTACATTTTCATACACCTTTGGCTGAGCTTTCATTCTTAGCGAGAAAGCAAATAGCATCGACAGTCCAGCAATAGCATAAATATATTTTCTCATAATCCGAGTGTTTTTATTTGTTTAGCAAGTGTGCATCGAGATAATTCTCAATTCGGTTGAACAAGTGATTACGGGTATTGCCTCCACTTATATTATGATTTCTGTCCGTATATACTTGCATATCGAACTGCACGCCAGCCTGCACCAACGCTTCAGCGAAATCTGCTGTATTTTGATAATGCACGTTATCATCGGCCGTTCCGTGCACGATGAGCAAATCGCCCTTAATGTTTTGGTAGCGGTGCAGGGGACTTGAATCATATCCGGAAGGATTTTCCTGTGGAGTTCTCATATAACGTTCGGTATATGCTGAATCGTAGTATCTCCAGTCTGTCACAGGTGCAACGGCAACACCGCAGCAGAACAGTCCCCTACCCTCGCACATTGACATGATGGTATTGAATCCTCCGAAACTCCATCCCCATATTCCTATTCTGTTCTTATCTACATAAGGAAGAGTTGCGAGATATACAGCCGTTTCAGCTTGGTCGCGCGATTCGAGAGTTCCCATCTTTTTGTAAGTTGAACGTTGGAAATCGGCACCTCTACCACCTGTACCTCGTCCGTCAACACACACGACCACATATCCTTTCTGCGCCATTCTCTGTTCCCATATCAAGTTTCCCATAAATCCATTTCCGTAGGAATTATATACCTGTTGGTTACCAGGTCCGCTATACTGATACATCAACACAGGATACTTCTTGCCAGGATTTAAATCGCAGGGTTTCACCATCCATCCATTCAATTCTATATTGTCAGCAGTCTTGAAGGAGAACAACTCGACGGATCCCAACTTCAGATTTGCGAGTTTTCCTTTCAGTTCTGCGTTATCCTCAACAGTCTTCAGTTTTTTACCCGATGCGTTACATATAGTTACGACAGGAGGAGTCTGAAGATTTGAATATGTATGTACGAAATAAGTGCAACCCTTTGCGAACTGTGCGCTATGGAATCCCTTCTCCTCTGTTAACTTATAACGCTTTCCAGACGCATCCACTCTGTAGATATACTGTTCGAGCGGCGAACCCTCATTGCTTGCAAAATAGAAATACTTGCCTGCATCATCCTGTCCGTAATAGTTTTTCACTTCGAATTGTCCGGAAGTAAGTTGCTTCAGCAACTGTCCTGTCTGTGTATTATATAGATACATATGACGGTATCCATCGCGTTCGCTGAGCAACACAAATTGCGGGTGCTTCAGATCTATATTATCATAAGCGGTCTGTTCGACATAACAATTTGTAGTTTCTCTCAGAATCATATTTGCTGTCGTACTGCGAGCATCAGCGAGGTAGAAATCCAACTGATCCTGATGTCTGTTCAGTGTGAGCACCATCAGTTTATCAGCAACACCCGTAAACTGAATGCGTGGGATATATTCATATTCGGCATTTATCTTCACTTGGCGCACTACCCTACTCTTTATGTCGAAAGTATGTACTGTTACCTTTGGGTTTTTCTGTCCTGCCAGTGGATACCTGTAGCTGTCCACGGTTCCATTGAATCTAGCAATATTGTATAAGGGTACCTCCGTTTCGTCGAAGCGCATCCATGCAACCATCTCGCTGTTGGCTGAAAAATCAAAAGCACGATTCATAGTAAACTCCTCTTCATATACCCAGTCAGCCTTTCCGTTAATAATCTTTTCAGCCTCGCCATCCTTTGTAATCTGACTTTCTGCGTTATTATACAGCAGTTTTACAAGGAATAGGTTGCTTTCGCGAACGAATGCAATCAGATTTCCGTCTGGCGAGAACTTAGGACACTCCTGTGGTCCACCTTTCGATAATGGAGTCAGCGTGTTATTACGAACATTATATATATAATATGTGGCAACACAACTGTTTCTGTATATCTGTTTTCTGTTGGTTTCAATCAGAATATTCTGCTCATCGGGCGACATTATATAATCTGAGAACTCTTCCAGCCGTTCATTTCTTGCGGTTGAGATATCAAACAGAGTAGCTACTACTGCACCATTTTTAAACGAGCATTTTTCGATTTTCTTTCCGTCCTCACTAATCTGCGCATACGATTCTCCGTCTGCCAATGGTTTCATTGATTTGACATACTTAGGTCTGTACACTCCAGAAGTCACATTGTCGAGTTTGATTTGCTGTGCATAAGCAGTATGAGCCATAAGGAAGCACATTACGATATAAAAAAATCTTTTCATAGTCTTGATTTTAGGATATGCAAATGTACTAATTTTTTTACATAAGAAATATAAAAAGACAAATAAATTGCAATTTATTACTTTTAGGACATTAAATTTTTTAAAAAAAAATAACCTACTTGCAACATCATTTCCAAAAAACTTACTAAATTTGCAAAATCTTGTTAATAAATTTCAATTTATGAAAAAGAAACACGTATTGACTACAACAATTATAACGCTATGCTCTCTTTCGTCAACAATATTATCAGGTTGCAGCGAAAGCAATAAAGACAAGGCATACCAGCTGCTCAATGCAGCCAGAATAGCAATGGTCCAGAATCAGCATATGAAAGCTCATGAGCTGCTCGATTCCATGCGCACGACCTATCCCAAGGAAGTGGATTGCCGCCGCGAGGCATTACAGTTTGCCGACTCGCTAGAACTCCACGAAGCTAAATATGCCTTTGCCAAAGCCGACAGTTCTCTTACCTTCAAACGTTTGGAGTTGGAAGAGATGAAGAAGAAATTTGTGCTTGAGAAAGATGAGAAATATCAGAGTATCGGTTATTATGTAGTTCCATCTCAGTCAGGAAATAAACAGCACCTGAATTTCTTTGCTGAAGTCGGCGAAGACGGATCGATGCAGTTAGTAACCATAGACAAGAAGCGTCATTACAGCTATACCACAGTATCGTTGAGTGAGGACGGAGGCAGCATGGCTCTTCTTCCTCCTAATGCTACAGCCGACGATGCTTTGATCGTAGAACAGTGTTATCAGCTGGCAAAACTCTTTGCCGAGGTCAAGATGGGCGAGGAGGAAATCAAGCATCAAATGGTGAAAATACGTTTCTTCGAGGAGAAGATAACTCGGGGAAAATAAAATAAATAAAAAAAGAAGGTACTTTAAGATGGAAGTACCTTCTTCATTTATCTTACAATTCTCAGAAAAATTTTATTCTGCACGCAGTGTGTAACGCTTGAAGTCACTCACTGTCAGTTCTTTGTCAACCGACTGCAGATACTGCTTGACAGAAATCTTACTGTCGTCGATGAAAGCCTGGTCGAGCAGACAATTCTCTTTGTAGAACTTGTTGAGCATACCCATTGCGATGTTCTGAATCATCTGCTCCTTGAGATTAGCTTCAGCTTCCTTGGCAACAGTGGCCTTGATTTCGCGAGCCTTAGCAGCGTCTTCAGCAGTAATCCATCCCTTTGCAGTATTTGACTCGATATGGTCTTCTGAGTCAACGTGTGCAGGATTGATACCAGCCTTCTTCAGTGCGTTCTCTACAGCCTTTCCGATCTGGTTTTGCTTAGCCTTTTCAATATCAGCCTTGAGTTCTGCATCCTTAGTTGCCTGTGGTACCGAAGCCTCGTCAAGAGCAACAGGATTCATTGCAGCAACCTGCATAGCTACGTTCTTACCAACCTGAGCATCAGCCTGCTTGTTGAGTACGATGAGTGTGCAGAGGAAGTTACCACCCATGTGGTTGTAAGCGATGACATTCTCGCCTTCTACAGTTGCGTATCCGTCGAGTTCCATCTTTTCTCCAGTCACACCACTACGGTTTGTAACAGCTTCAGCTACAGTTTCTCCGTTGATAGTAAGAGCTTTAACCTCGTCGAGAGTTTTAGCCTTAGCAGCAACGGCAGCATCGATGATTGCGTTAGCAAGAGCTACAAAATCTGTATTCTTAGCAACGAAGTCTGTTTCACACTTGAGAGCAATCATAGCACCGAACTTGCCATCTACCTTTGCGAGTACACAGCCTTCAGCAGCTTCGCGGTCGCTACGCTTTGCAGCAACGAGTTGCCCCTTCTTGCGGAGGATGTCCATTGCAGCATCCATGTCGCCGTTAGCCTCAGTAAGAGCCTTCTTACAATCCATAAGACCAGCCTGAGTCTTCTGACGGAGTTTATTTATATCTGCTAATGTAATAGCCATAATATACGAATTTTTAATGTTTAGTAATTAGAAAAATCTGCTTTCCTTTCCGTAAGGATTATTCTGCCTCCTTAACATCTGAAGCATCTTCTTCAGCTGATTCAGCCTCAGCCTTTGGAGCCTCTTTCTCTACGGGTTCAGCTTCTGCCTTTTTAGCAGCCTTAGCCTTTGGTGCGCCTTCCTTCTTGTCAGCAGCAGCGTCCTGATCAGCCTTCTCTACCTTACGTTCGTCGAGACCCTCCTTAATAGCGTTGCAGACAGCACCGAGAATTACCTCGATAGCCTTGCTTGAATCATCGTTAGCAGGGATTACGAAGTCGATGTCATTAGGATTAGAGTTTGTATCAACGATAGCGAATACAGGAATACCCAGACGATTTGCCTCAGCTACGGCGATATGCTCCTTGGCAACGTCGATAACGAAGAGAGCAGAAGGCAGACGGGTCAGGTCAGCGATACTGCCAAGGTTCTTTTCCAGCTTGGCACGCTTACGCTGAATCTGCAGATTTTCACGCTTTGAGAGTTTGTCATAAGTTCCGTCAGCGATGAGTTTGTCGATGTTCGCCATCTTCTTTACAGCTTTGCGGATAGTTGGGAAGTTTGTGAGCATACCGCCTGGCCAACGCTCGATAACGTATGGCATACCGATTGCCTCAGCCTTCTCAGCTACGATTTCCTTAGCCTGCTTCTTAGTTGAAACGAAGAGGATGCGCTTTCCGCTCTTAGCAATCTGCTTCAGTGCGTCGGCTGCCTCGTCGAGCATTTTCACTGTCTTATTGAGGTCGATGATGTGGATACCGTTACGCTCCATAAAGATATAAGGAGCCATAGCAGGATTCCACTTGCGCTTCATGTGTCCGAAATGTGCTCCAGCCTGTAGGAGCGTATCAAAATCTGTTCTTGCCATAATTTAGTCTTTGTTTTGTTTGTTTACGTTCTTTTTAGTTAATGTTTTGTTTGTTAACCAACCACGGGGTAGCCGTCCATGACTATCCGGACGAGTCTCCGCAGTTTAGATACTAAACATATCGTACTTCCTGAGAGTACTTTGAGCGAATGAATATATAATAATTTATAATGTGTATATATATTAACGCTTTGAGAACTGGAAGCGACGACGTGCCTTTGGACGACCTGGTTTCTTACGTTCTACCTCACGAGCATCGCGAGTGATGAAACCAGCCACACGAAGAGCTTTCTTGTCATCAGCATTTATCTTTACGAGTGCGCGTGCAATAGCGAGACGCAGAGCCTGGCTCTGACCTGTATAGCCACCACCGCAAAGATTTACTTTTATATCATATTTCTCAGCTACGCCGAGCAAGTTCAGAGGCTGCTTAACGACAAACTGAATGAGTTCTGAAGGGAAATATTCAGCAAGATCACGCTTGTTGATTGTTATCTTTCCGCTACCTTCTGTGAGGTAAACACGAGCAACGGCGCTCTTACGACGACCGAGTGCATTTATTACTTCTGCCATAAACCTTATTGCTTATTTTAAAAGGTTAATATCAAGTGAAACTGGCTTCTGAGCCTGCTTATCGTGCTCAGCGCCCTCATAAATATAAAGGTTTCCAAGAACCTTAGCACCAAGGATACCCTTTGGAAGCATACCCTTCACTGCGTGACGGATAATCTTCTCGTAACCGTTGGCGCGCTTAGTCATCTCGGCGAATGTAGCCTTCTTCTGACCACCTGGATAACCTGAGAAAGTGATATAGAGCTTATCGCTTTCCTTTGCACCTGATACAACAATCTGGTTGGCATTGATGATGATGACGTTGTCACCACAGTCCATGTTAGGAGTGAAACATGGTTTGTACTTACCGCGAAGTACCTTAGCTACCTTAGAAGCAAGGCGACCGAGAGTCTGCCCCTGTGCATCTACTACGACCCACTGCTTGTTAGCAGCTTCTGTGTTCACGTAGCTAGTCTTAAAACTTAATGTGTTCATTAAAATGATTTGATAAAAAGTTTGTAAAATCTCGGCTTCTTTCACCGAGCACCCGACGCTTGTCGCAGTGATTTGTGCCCTCAGGACCATAGATCCCCAGGGTTTTGTATCTGTGATTCACGGACTACCCTTCCGTCTAACTAAAAAGGAGCTATCCACACACAGATTCAGGTCCACACGAAGTGAACCCTCGATAATAATCGGCTTGCAAAGGTACGATTTATTTATGAATTGGCAATCTTTAAGTAATATTTTTTTATCTAAATCGCTAAATTCCCACAAAACATCTATCTTTGCAATCTGAAAATATCAAAATTACAAATGCAACGACTCAATTCATATGGTCCCTGGCTAACCAGTCTGACAGGCTACAAGACTCAGAAAATATCCGTCAATGCAGGATTCACCTGCCCCAATCGCGACGGCACTTTGGGCACTACCGGATGTACATATTGCAACAACCAGACCTTCAACCCAGCCTACTGTCGTCCTGCCAAAAGCATCAGCCAGCAGTTGGAGGAAGGCAAACAATTCTTCCGACAGAAATATCCGAACATGCGATATTTAGCATATTTTCAAGCATATACCAACACCTATGCCCCACTCTCCGAATTGCAGGAGAAGTATGAAGAGGCGCTCTCCGTCGCCGGCATCGTCGGACTGGTCATAGGCACCCGCCCCGACTGTATGCCAGCAGCCCTACTCTCCTACCTGCAGTCGCTGCATGAGCGCGGCTATACCATCATTGTTGAGTATGGAATCGAATCGGTCTATGACGCGACCCTGCAGCGCATACGTCGCGGCCACACTCATGAGCAGAGTGTCGATGCAATACGTCGCACGGCATCAGCCGGCATTCCCGTTGGCATCCATATCATACTGGGGTTGCCTGGCGAGTCGCGCGAGATGCTTCTCAGCGAAGCCGACATTCTTTCCACCCTACCCGTTACCACACTCAAAATCCACCAATTACAACTTATCAAAGGTACACTTATGGCAGACGAATATTTCAGCCGTCCTTCCGATTTCCATCTCTTCTCTGTCGATGAGTACATCCAGCTGCTCTGCGACTTCCTGCCTCGCCTGCGGAATGACATTATCATCGAGCGACTCGTATCTCAGTCGCCCACCTCGCTGCTTGCCACTCCCGGATGGGGACTGAAAAACTATGAGTTCACAACTCGTCTGCAGAACGCGCTTCTGAAAAAATAAGCATATTCTGCTATTTTCTGGCAAGATAAATCGTACATATACCGAACGTAAGCCTGCGGAACGAAGCCTCCCTGAACCCTACCTTCTTCAATATCTCCACCATCTTCTCCCCTTGCGGAAATGCCTCGATGGTCTTTGTCAGATAAGAATAAGCACGGCTGTCGTGCGACACAAGTCGCCCATACACAGGTAGGAACGTATGTGAATACACGTAGAACAGCTGCTTCATGGGAAATTGCATTGGGCGGGTCAGTTCTACGATACTCAGGTATCCGTTCTGCTTCATCACCCTATACATCTCGCCCAGCCCCCGTTCCAGATTTGCAAAGTTTCTGATTCCAAAAGCAGCCATAACAGCATCGAACGTACCCTCACTGTAACTTAATGACGTGCAGTCTTCCCTGTCGAACGAAATTACATTCTCCATTCCCCTCTCGGCCACTTTCTTTCTGCCTATCTCCATCATACCTTCCGAGATGTCTGCACCGACCAGCCGCTCCGGCTGTAGCATCTCAGCCGCCATGATAGCAAAATCGCCCGTACCCGTAGCAATATCGAGTATAACACGCGGATTATAGGGTTTAAGCTGCAGTATAGCCTTCCGTCTCCACATTCTGTCTATATTCCACGACAGTCTGTGGTTCAGTACATCGTATGCAGGAGCTATATTGTCGAACATCCGCTCCACCTGAGCCGTCTTGTCGCCCTCTTCGTATGGTTTAATCAATTCCTGACCGTAATGCATGATTTACAATCCTTTAATGCATAATGATTTGCTACACTAAAAATCCGATGCTGAGAGTCAGTCCGTAAATAAAGATGTTACGAGCCGTCTCGCCCAGACATTCGTTCAATTGCCGTCCTCTGTTTATGCGGCACATCTTTTTCCAGGTCTGTATATGCAGCAACAGATATATCAAAGGCAGCATCGCAGCAGACGGGTGTCCGCTTGTCAGATGCACTACTCCAGCTGCCACGGCATCCACTCCGAAAGCCAGATAGAGCCATTCCGCAGCCCCTGCTCCCAACTTCACCACCAGCGTGTTCTTTCCTGACTTACGGTCATTATCCCTGTCGCGGTAGTTGTTCACAAGCAGCAGACAATCGACCACCAGTCCACAAGCCAGCGATGCTACGACCACCTGCCAGTTTCCACTTCCCATCTGCAAATAATAACTCGCACAGACTGGCACGATACCGAAGAACACCAGTACCAGCAGGTCGCCCATTCCCACATATGACAGATGTGTGGTATAAAGGAAGCAGAACAGCACACAGAGCAATCCCACATACACCATATCGCCACCACCGTAGCATACCAGAGGCAGTCCGATACATCCGGCCAGACAGGTTGTCAGTCCTATCGCACACTTCATAGCCTTGGCACTCACCCAGCCCTGAGTACAGGCTCTCAGCGGTCCGAGTCGGGTGGCAGCATCATCGTTGCCTCGCACAAAATCGAAATAATCATTCACAAAATTAGCATCCACCTGCATCACGAATGCAAACAGCAGACACAACACTGCCGGCACCCAGTTTATCGAGCCTCCACTATCTGCCAATGCCATCGCCAGCCCTATCATTACGGGTACTGCAGCCCCAGTCAGCGTCTTGGGTCTTGCAGCCAGCACCCAAGCCCTTACAGAGTTTCTTCTTATATCTTCCATTTATTGACCTTGCGGATTTTCTTAAGCATCTTCGTTACCCACTCGTCCGACACTGTTTTCTGATAGCGACTGTTGCCTACAGCATCTTCTCTAAAGACGGTGGCAGTCTCTGATGTAAGAGTGACAAATCCGCGTGGAGAGAGCGAGAATTCGTCATCACCCTCAACAGCCTGAATGACAACCAGCGGATCCCACATTTTCTGCCCGCCGTTTACATCGTAAAGATTTTCATAAATGTACTTCAGCGGGTGGTTCTCAGTCCAGTCAAGATCGGCAAGCACGTCCGGCTTCAAATACTCAATATCGTTTCCTACTTCCATGGGAGAATACACAACATCAACATCCATGGGCCACAGCCTGAATAACGTCTGGGCATACGTGACGCCCTGGATAAAATTATATTCAGGCTCTTCCGATGAAGTGAAAATACCCGCCATTATGTAAAGACACTTCACCTTCTGCCTTACCAATTCTACACCTGTGAACGGCGACAGTTCATCGCCCTGTGACTCCAACAGATGTGCCAGACAGGTGCAGAAGCCAAGCGAGCAGATACTTACAGAATGATCAGGCTGTGCAGCCAGCAGCTTACGATATAGTTTCCAACCATCTGGCAAATCTCCATAATCCTCAATGCTCTTTTTGAACACAGGCTGCCCATCCACACCAGTCAAGTCGGCAATATGACGGTAGTCGGTAAATACCGGCGGGTTCTTGATTCCATCCCGCTCCAGTCCGATAGGCAAACTGTCAAACCCGTAATAAGTATTCATCACATCGGCACAAGCGGCATAGTCTTCGCCCTCGCGGTCAACCACAATACCCAGCAACTTACAGCGCCCAGCCTTATGATAATAATATGCCATTTCCATAGCTAACAAATCATCGGTCGATGAACCGATATCGACATCAAGGATGATTAGCGGTTCTCCTACATATTCAGCTTTTTCGTTTTCTTTTCCATCATCACATGAACAGGCAAGCAGCACAAACACACTACAAATCAGAACAATGACAGCAAGCCGACAACTAAGAACCTCTTTCAATCGTAAACGAATCATAATTATAAAAATATTAAATCGACAACATTCTCGTGCAAAGATACTAATTTGTCAGCAAACTCTTTCAAAAATAAAGAATCATATCAGAAAGAATCAAAAATCAGCAGGCGCACCGAAACGAAATTTTCAACAATTAAAGAAAATACGAAATAAATTCACAAATCTATTGCACCCTCTCTCTCTCTGTCGTACCTTTGCATTGTAAAAAAACAAACGCAAACGAAAGAAGAGCACATATATGAGATCGCTAAAGGATTATTTTCAAAGAATACAAGACAAGATGAATGGACGGGATACACAGTTTGAGATTCACTCATGCCCGGAACTGATAGAGTGTATTCAGCAAGTGGGATTCCTGCCCCTACTCGACAGCGGCATAGCAGGATACAGCGCAGAGGGGTTGCTGGCTGAGGAATGCAGGTTTCTGCAGTTTCCCGACGGCTCGTGGGAATGGCCTCTGTGGGAATGGAAGAGTTCGGTGGTGACGGAAGGCAACTGCGTGTATGGTAAGTTCTTCGCCGGCAAGGCAGGGTTCATAAGTCGCAAGTGGTGGGCGGACTTCTGCAACTGGCGCCGCAGTCAGTACACGCGTCCCGAGGAGGGCAGCATTGAAGAAATAATCCTGGCTACGTTGGCAGAGCACGGCAGCATGATAGCTCGCGAACTGAGAGCGGAATGCGGAATGACCGGACCAAAGATGCGCGGACGCTTCGACAGCTACGTGAACAAGATGCAGATGGGCTGTTACATAGTGACGAAGGATTTCGTATATCCACGCGACAAGCACGGCAAAGAGTACGGGTTCGGATGGTCGCTGCTGACAACTCCCGAACTGCTGATGGGGCGTGAGGCATGCACCTCGGGATTCACTCCGGAAGAGTCGTACGAGAAAATGATGAGTCACCTCAGAGCGCTGCTGCCACACGCCAATGAGAAACAACTGAAGAAGATGCTGAAGTAATCAATATAAGACGCCGAAGGATATACCAACCGACATAACAAGAGGAAACTTATTCAAATTTCAAATTTAAATTTGAAATATAAATAAAAACCACTACTTTGCACACATTTTTGTTAAAGTAGCATGATTAACTATTATTGACTTCGGTATATACCATCACGCTGAGTTCTGACATCTCCAGTTCAGCACCTATTCAATTGCGCATTTTTGAAACAGAGACTGCCAAATGGAGCAATGATGTATATCGCAATATATATTACATCTATAATAGCGAAAGTTCGAACACACCACGTTTTGTGGCTAATGGCGATGGCACTTATACAGCTACTGTAGAGATAAAACCTACTGACATTACGAGAAACTGTTTAAGTGCTACCCTTATGTTAGGTGCTGGCACCCAAGAATCACCTATCGAAGTAAATGTACAATCAATCACACGTACAGGACGGGCTGCTGTCACCATCAAACACTTAGGCGACAACATTGGATGGACTACCTTCTGTAGCAGTAAGTGCCTTGAGTATAGTCGTATCAACGATTTGGAGGCATATATCGTAACGGCGAGAAACGAGACTACGGGCGAACTGACCCTGAATAAAGTAGAAATAGCCACAGAAAACACACCAGTCATTCTAATGGTGCCCAATATGGGAGGCATGGAATCATATACTTATGGCATTCCTTCAACAACAGCCGAAGCAAATGACGTCAGTCAAAATATGCTGCTGACTCCTGGTGACGAGGGACTGATTGTGCCAGTCGACGAATACACCTATTATGCTATAGCAAAGAAAGCCCCCGGTGTAGGATTCTACAAGGTAAATGCCGGAGTGAAAATACCAAAAGACAAAGCGTACCTGAAAATAAAGAGCGGCAGTTCAAATGTTCGTGGTTTTTATAATTTTGACTTGAACAAGAGTGAAACGACTGCCTTTAGTAAAATAAAGCCGACAGCCAATGATACAGACTCTGATGCCATATACAACTTACAGGGGCAACGCATCAGCAAACCTGTCAGCGGCCACATATATATCAAAAATGGAAAGAAATACCTTGCACACTAGATCATCTTTTCAACTATAGACATTTTAAGCATCATGACTATAAAGAAAATATATGTCACACCAACCATCGCGGTAATTGAATTGAATACAAAGACTTATCTGATTGCGTATTCAAATCTCAAGACTGATGATAATGACGAAAATTCAATAGATAGCAGCGAAGATATCATCTGACCTGCACATATATATTTTAAAAAAAGAAAAACGGGCAACCTCAATGAAATATCTGAAGTTGTCCGTCGATTATTTTTTGGAGGTGCCTACCCGATTCGAACGGGTGTAAACGGTTTTGCAGACCGGTGACTAAGCCACTCATCCAAGGCACCATTTCCGAAATGCGGGTGCAAAGGTAAGCGTTTTTAATTGAAAAACAAAAACAGAAATAGGATTTTTTTCACTTTTGCAGATATTTTTGTCGTAATACGAAGTTTTTGCATCTTTATAACAGATTATTCATTACCTTTGCGCTGAACGAACCTAAACCATAAGATATGAAGAACATGGATTTCAGAAAAGTTATAACTGTTGCAGGACTCCTGCTGACAGCTGGTGCTGCGACATTACATGCCGAAGGACTGAAGGATGCCTACCAGGACGAGTTTCTGATTGGTGTGGCTGTGAACCAGCGGAACATTACAGACCCGATGCAGGCAGCTTTGATATGTGAGGAGTTCAACAGCATCACGGCTGAGAACGACATGAAACCGCAGCCGACGGAACCTGCTGAGGGGAAGTATAACTGGACGAATGCCGACCGAATAGCGAATTTCTGCCGTGAGCACGGCATAAAGCTGAGAGGACACTGTCTGGTATGGCACAATCAGATTGGCGAGTGGATATACACAGACAAAAACGGCAAGGAGGTAGATAAGAAGACTCTACTGAAACGCCTGCGCAAGCACATTAAGACTATCGTAAAAAGATATAAGGACGTGGTATATTGCTGGGATGTGGTGAACGAAGCTATCACCGACGATCCGAAGGCAGAGAACCACTTCCGCCAATCGCGACTCTACAAGATTGCAGGCGACGACTTCATCCGCGAGGCTTTCAAGGCCGCCAGGAAGGCAGACCCCAATGCCCTACTCTTCTACAACGACTATAATGAATGCGATCCGGTGAAGAGCAAGCGCATAGCCGAAGTAGTGAAGACCATGAAGGCTGACGGTGTACCCATCGACGGAATCGGCATGCAGGCTCATTATAATATCTATGGTCCGTCGCAGCAGGAGATAGAGGACGCAATTGAAAAGTACAGGTCAGTGGTAAACCACCTGCACGTAACGGAACTGGATGTAAGAGCTAACCGCGAGATGGGAGGCAGCCTTCAGTTCAGCAAGAATGCAAGCGACACGGACGAGAAGATCAAGGCTAAGCAGCAGGAACGATACGCAGCCATTTTCCGTGCACTCAGAAAGAATGCCGACATTATCGACTGCGTGACATTCTGGAATCTGTCCGACCGAGACTCGTGGTTGGGGGCGGAGAACCAGCCTCTGCTCTTCGATAAGGATTATAAGCGAAAAGCCGTCTATGACATTGTTTTTCAGAAAAAATAATATAGCCGAGAATGAAGGCCAAGACATTCAGAGACACCATAAGGCGGTATATCGAGACTGAGAGAATGCTGTTGGCAGGCGACAAACTGGTCGTAGCACTGAGTGGCGGAGCCGACTCCGTCTGCCTGCTGCTCATTCTAAGGGCACTGGGCTACCAGATAGTGGCCGCACACTGCAATTTCCACCTTAGAGGCGAGGAAAGCATGAGGGACGAGGAGTTCGTAAGGAATCTCTGCAAGAGAATGGACGTAAAACTGCGTCTGACCGATTTCGACACCACCGCCTATGCACGAGAAAAGACGGTGAGCATCGAGGTTGCCGCCAGAGAACTGAGATACGATTTCTTTAGGCAGGTCATCGACGAGGAGAGCTGCACTGCAGTAGCTGTGGGACACCATAAGGACGACAATGCAGAGACATTTCTTCTCAACTGCGTGAGAAAGACCGGTATCAGGGGGCTGGGCGGCATAAAACCAGTGAGCACGAACAGGCAGGGATGCAAAGTGGTACGCCCCTTGCTCTGCGTGGGCAGACAGGACATCATAGACTATCTGCACGACAGCGGAGAACAGTGGGTGACGGACTCAAGCAACCTGAAAAATGATGTATCGCGCAACAAAATGCGACTCGACGTAATGCCCATTCTGAAGAACATAAACAAGGGTGTGGTGGATAATCTGTGCGACACGATGCAGAACGTTGCAGAGATGATACGAATATACGAAAACTGGGTAGAAAGGGAGAAGAAACGCTGTAGCCGCTGGACCGACGACCGCACTCTGCTGATAAGTCGCGAAAGACTGGCTCAGAGTGCTTCGCCAATAACCGTGCTGCATGAACTACTCAGTCCGCTTGGATTCAATGAGACACAAGTGAAGAATCTTCTTACAGCAAAAGGATACCACTCGAACCGCAAGAAAGGCGAATACGAGTTACAACTGGCTGACGGACAGACAGTACTGCTCGAAGTACGGTGGAAGGAAATCAGAGTTAGTATCCCATAGATACAGCATATACCGTAACAAGAATATAGTTCAGGAAAATAACAGTAAGCAGAAAATTCATGTCATCCACCAGATAGCCCGTAGAGGTGAAATGCGACGATACAGGCAAGGAGGTGCTGAGTCCCTGACGCTTTGACACATACCTCATGAGGAAGTAGAAACAGGTACCGAGAATGATGCCTACGATGAAGCCTACAAGTACGTCGCCCACATGGTGAACTCCCAGATAGATACGCGTATAAGTGGTTGAAAGCGACCAGCAGATAAGCGTAAGGGTCACGTTGCGATGACGGAACAGCCATGAAAGGAACGTAGCCATACACATCGTGTTGCAGGCATGACCTGAGAAAAATCCGTAGCGTCCACCACGATAGCCTCTGACTATATCGACCAGATACATCAGTTCGGGGTCCTGGGTCGGACGCCATCTGGCAACCAATGGCTTTACCAGACCCGAACAGATACGATCTGCCACAACTATGAGAAGCACCATCGTGACGGTGATGAGAAGTGCCTGGCGCAAATTATTATTCTTGTAGATTATGAAAAACAAAGTCAGTATGACCAACGACCACGAGAGAGTGTTGGTGTAGGTGTACATGACATTATCCCAGAAAAGTGAGTCGCTGCCGTTAAGTGCCAGCGTCCACTGGTGATCCAGTTCAATAAGTTGCGCTAAGTCCATATATGCGAAATTGGTGTTAGATAATTTCTATAGCAGAAGACGGAATCCAGCCTTGCTTACCCTCCTCAAACTTCACCTCTATCCAGCCCTTCATCGACTGGTCGAGAATCTCCACCTTCGAACCCTCGTGGATAAGGAATAGGTCGGTGCTGTTATGACTCGGAGAACTCTTTACAGATACTGCCGGAGCCATTACTATTGCTGCTGCATGATTTCGTATCTCGGAATACTGCGAGTAGGCAGACACGTTGTCGAGCATTACCACCAGCATTAGTATGATACCAATCGTAAACGATATTTTCCTTACGCGGATATTGTAGGAAAGGAAATACACGAGCAGACTGATGAGGGATATAATAAACAGCACGATTCCCTGCTGTGCCCATGCATCGACACTCTGCAGGTGTGTAAAGTTGTTCCACCACGTCACGAAGAACATCTTCGATGGCGGCACCACCTTATCTACAGTCTTGCCGCGGGCAAAGGTCAGGTTGTTGCGAATGTCGCCGTCACCTGGGCTCAACACGTAGGC
This sequence comes from Prevotellaceae bacterium UBA2744, assembly GCA_002353575.1. GTDB lineage: Bacteria > Bacteroidota > Bacteroidia > Bacteroidales > Bacteroidaceae > Minthosoma. Next base: position 107,826 of record DEJQ01000022.1, on the reverse strand, counting down.
ACGCTCGTAGTTCAGTATGGCAAGCGGAATGCTGTCCATCTTGTAGTAACAATTACCCAAGTTATAGTATATCTCGGCAGCCACGCCCTGAGTCGTCAGAATCTCGTTGTAGGCAGCAGCAGCCTTCTTATATTGTTCCTTGCCGTAAAGAGCATCGGCTTCTGCCTTTGTCACAGCCATAGCCGTCAAACCAAGGACAGAGAAGAGGTATATGAATAGTATCTGTTTCATGTGTATTATAGACTATCTTCCATTTCACTTATAGTGCTGATGGCACTCTTGTAAATATTCTCCATGTTTGCATTAGCATCGCCTGGAGCATAACGTGCGAATTCGCAGTCGCTCATAGTCTTGAGGAACGCGGCGATGTGTTCCTGAGAGACGTTGCTTGCAGAGAGTTCCGACTGTATGTTGTCTTTGTTCAGACGTTCCTGCGGGATGTTAAGCTTGTCGGCAACATATCCGAGCATTGCACGCAGCACTTCGTCGTAGAATTCGTTCTGCTTGTGTTCGGCTAACAGTTTCTTCGCCTTCTTCATGCGGCGCAGAGCCATCTTATTGGCCTTCCTGCCACGTACGCGAGCCTTGTCGTTGTTGGCTGCAATTCGCTTGTTTCCGACGATGATAGCAATGACGAAGGCGAGGAATGGAATGACGTAGAAGAGCAACTGGCTGGTAGTGCCCCAAATGGTGTGGTTGCGCTGTTCAAGTCTTGCATCGCCCAACTTGATGTGGCGGATATCCTTTGCAAGCTCCCTTACGTCCTGCTGACTGTTAGAGTAGTCGGCCGTGTGCACGGAACCTCCCTTGCCTTTCTTCACCTTCAGCGTATAAGGTTCGGTCTTTAGGGTCTTGTAGGATTTGCTGTCGATGTCGAAGTAAACGAATTCGGCAGCAGGAATGGTGAAGGTACCTGCATGACGCGGAACGACAAGATATTCAAATGTCTTTGTACCCGACAGACCTGCACGTGTAAGCGAGAAGTTGTCGTTTATCTTTGCATCATAAGTTTCAAAATCCTTCGGAAAGTCTATCTCCGGAGTGCGGATGAGTTTCATGTTTCCGGCACCCTTCACGCTCAGTTTCAGCGTTACGGCATCGTTGGCAACCACCTCCTGGGTGTTGATTTCTGAGGAGACGGTGAACTTACCTACGGCACCCGAGAACTTGGCAGGCTTTGCAGGCAGCGGCGACACGTGGATGGTGAGTTTCGGAGTGACGATTTTCTTCTTCACTTCCTGCATAGCTGAGACACCATTAAAGAAAGCATCGAACGGATCTATGTTCCTACGTGGGATGACTACAAGTCCTTCATAGGTGATGGAAGGAATCACGAGGTCGCCGCTCTTCTGAGGGAACAGGACATACTGGCTCCAGACTACAGAGCGGTAGTTGCGGCCCTTATACTGTTCAAGTTCAAATTCCTTGTTGTGAGGCAGCGGAATCTCCTGAATCTGAAATCCGTCGAGTGTAGGCAACTTTCCATCCAACTGAGTGAGGTTCAGCGTAGTATAAATCTTATATGTGATCAGAATGGCTTCCTGTTCATAAACCTTGGTACGACTCGCCGTAGCTGTCATGAAGAGTTCCGATCCAGATATTTTTGTATCAGCTGCACTCGGCTGCTGCTGTTGCTGCTGAGCAGACGAGGCGCCACCTCCCTGCTGTTGGGCTGTGCCCCCACCATGTCCTGCCGGAAGCACTTTCACCGTGGCGCTGTTTGAACGAATTGTCTTGCCGTCAACAGTGACAGACGCTGGTTTGATAGTAAACGTACCAGCCTTAGATGCCAGAAGCACAAAGGTGTAGGTGATAGTGCTCGATGACGACATGCGGCCGTTGATAAACTGTACACTGCTCTGTTGCGACGTACTTGGACCGTAGATTACGTCCAATCCTTCGAAATTCGGTGGAGTGAAGTTACTACCGCTTTGAGTGTTTACTGTGAACTGCACACGAAATTTGTCGCCCTGCTCCACTGTTGACGGTGCTGAAAGTCTCATCGTGGCATCAGCAAGAGCGTGGAGCGTTATGAGCGTGAATAGAAATAATATGCTTGTATAACGTTTCATAATCGTTGATTTACCAGTCTTTCTCCAGACTTCTTCTTGTGGCGTTCTGTTGCTTTAGCTTTCTCTGTACATCTTTCTCATCCTGCTGAGCTGAATTCAGCAACTGTTCTGCAGTCTGTTCCGACATATCATTTCTATCCTTCTGGTGCGACTGCTGTTCGTTCTGCTGCTCAGGCTGTTGGTCAGGTTTCTGCTGCTCGTCTTTCTTCTTCTCGTCCTTCTGCTGGTTCTGCTGATCCTGATTTTGCTGATTCTGCTGCTGTTGCTGCTGACTCTTCTTCAGCTGATACTGAGCCTTAGCCAGATTATAGCGAGTCTGGTCGTCATTAGGATTGCAGCGCAAACTACTTTTGTATAAGTTAACAGCATTCTGAAAGGCCGATGTGGCATCCTGATTACTCTTCAGCAGATATGAACCCTGTGCATACCAGACATTTCCCAGGTTGTGATAATTCATAGCACGCTTCAACTGGTTGTCAGTACCCAGCGAATCGGCTTCCATCATCTTTGCCACGCCTGTGGAGTCTTTGCCCTGTAAAAGATAGGTAAGACCGAGATTGTAGAATGCCTCGAACGAAGGATGTACCTCAAGCGATTTCAGGTAGTCGGTCTCGGCTTTGTCATACTGCTCTGTACGGAAATTACGATTACCTCGGCGCACGTAGTCGCGCTCGTTCATCTGGGCAGAAATCGTGGAGTTCACAGACGAAAAGCACAGGACCAATAATATAAACTGAGCCGACTTGGGTGTACGACTGAAAAGTGTAAGGCGACGCAGGAACGGACTACGGCGCTCCATGACGATACACTCAGCGATGAGCACAAGCAAAAGCAGTATGGCTACTGCGAAGAACTGTTCGTCGAACTCAGAATACATCGACATGGATATATCGGCTTTCTGCATTTTCGTAATCTCAGCATCAAGTATATCCTGTGCCTGATTCGACTGATCTACATGTATGTAGAGACCATTTCCTGCCTTAGCGATTTCCTTTCCAACCCTTTCGTTGAGTTTTGTGGTGACAACATTGCCAGAGAGGTCCTTCTTGTACGATCCGTCGCCCATCGGAATCGGGCCTCCGTGGTCTGTACCAACACTAAGGACGAATATCTGTACTCCAGCTTTTCTGGCTTCCTTAGCCATATCGATGGCACCCTCTTCGTGGTCCTCGGCATCGGTAATGAGAATCAATGCCTTACCCACATTTTTCTTATCCGAGAAACTGGCTACGGAACGCTGAATGGCTTCTGCCACATTGGTTCCCTGAATGGTTGCGGTCTCCGGACTTAACTGGTCGAGAAACATCTTGGCACTGACGTAATCGGCTGTCATTGGCAAAAGGGTGATGGCAGAACCGGCAAATGCCACAAGTCCCACCTTATCGCGGTCAAACTGTTCGATGAGTTTGCTGACAATCATCCTCGACTTGTCCAGTCGGCTCGGGTTCACGTCCTCACACAACATCGAGTACGACACGTCACAGGCTATCATCACTTCTATTCCAGAACGCTTTACTTCTTCGTTGCGCGTACCATATTGCGGACGAGCCATAATGAAAATAACGAGCATCAGGGCTGTCATCATCAGGGCAAACTTCAAATGTACTCTAACCCTCGACACGTCGGGCATCAGGTGGGACATAAGGTTTACATCGCCAAACTTACGCAGTTGGCGGCGCATTCTCCAGCGCACCACTATGTAAATAGCTACCAGCACAGGGATAAGCACCAGCAAATATAAATATGTAGGATGTGCAAATCTGAACATTTTATTTCTCTACTCTTTTTAAGGCAATCTCTTTAACACTATATATCTCAACAGAATCTCAAGCAGCAACACGATGAACGCCGCCAATGCATAGGGTTCGAACAGTTCGTTGCGCTTGCTGAATTCCTTCACACTGAACTTCGTGCGCTCCATCTTGTCGATATCTGAATAGACGGCAGAGAGGTCAGCATTCTTCTGAGCACGGAAATATCTACCCCCTGTCTCCTTTGAAATTTTATTCATCGTAGGTTCGTCGATCTCAACCGGCAACATTACCGTACTACCAGTAGGCAGCGGATAAGGTGCCATACCTGTAGTACCGATTCCAATGGTATAGATACGTATTCCATACTTTTGGGCTATCTCGGCAGCAGTAGTCGGAGAGATATTTCCGCTATTGTTCACGCCATCTGTCAACAGGATAATAACCTTCGACTTGGCCTGGCTGTCCTTCAGTCGGAGAATGGCATTCATGATTCCGTCGCCGATAGCTGTACCATCGTCGATTATTCCTCGTGCAGCCATATTACAGTCCACATTACTGTAGAGGTTCATCAGCACAGCATGATCGGTTGTCAGCGGACATTGTGTGTATGCCTCGCCGGCAAATATCGTCAGACCTATATTATCGTTCGGACGACGCTCAATAAACTGCTGGGCTATGGCCTTCAGAGCTTCCACTCGGTTCGGTTTGAAGTCCTGTGCCAACATACTGGTCGAAACATCGACTGCCAGCATAATGTCGATACCCTCCACGTCGGTGTCGCTCCATGTGTGCTTGCTCTGCGGACGAGCCAGAATACACACTACGAGAGTAAACAGTGCCAAGCGAAGCAGGAAAGGCACATGAAACAGATAGAGTCTGAAACTCTTGGGAGCCGTTCTGTACTTCACCGTCTCCGGCACCTTCAGCGAGGGCAGACTCCTTTTATATTTCAGCACATACCACAGGATGTAGGGTATCAGTGCAAGAAGCAATATGAAAAATATCGGATTCTTAAACTCCATAATCAAAGCGTCAACATATAAATTCGGTAACACAAAAATCCAATCACAGCCACAAGCACGATGGCAGCAACAGCCACACCGGCTATCAGCAATCGCTTAGTCATCTGCGAGTGTGGCTCTACTACTACAATCTCCTCTGGCTGAGCCTTTTGCTCCTCCTCTTCCTGCTTAGTCTGATTGATGTACTCGATAGCGGTAACGAGGTTACGGTCATTTTCGTTTATCAATGTATTGTATTTCGCAAACTTCACGAGGTCGGCAGTCTGGAAGAGCTCTCTCAGTTCGCCGATAGCTTCAGCGTCGTTCACATCCTGCAGACGCTGTATGATTTCGTACGATGTCATTTCCATCGCATTGAATCCATAGCGTTCCTTGATGTAATTACGCAGAGTATCTGTCAGCTGTGTATAGTATTCCTTCGAATCCTCACTCTGCCACAGCATCTTGTCTTCTTTGATTTCCTCAATCTTCTGCATAGCAGCCTTATGCGGAGCCAGACGTTTCTTCAGTTTTATTCGCTTGATGATAGGTTTGTTGTCTTTCAGCCGCAAAGCCACATAAATCAACACGAGAGCAATGATTACTGCAAGGATGGAAAGTTTGAACACCAGACTCCAGTCAGCCCACACAAATGGTGGTGCCATCTCGCTCTTCACTCCGAAGATGCTATCTACGTTTACAGTGTCTATATCGAATGTTATTACTTTCATCCCCAGCCTATTGGTCTTATACACCTTACCCTCTACTTTAACTTCCATCGGAGGTATGCTATAGAGGGAAGTATCGAACGAAGTGATGTAGTATTTCTCTGTCAGAACCATTCGCTTTCCATCGTTCACATAGTCGGTATCTGTTGGTGTGGCACTTACAAATTCAATTCCCGGTACAATCTGTTGCAGAGAGTCGAACTGCGGCAATTCTACAGACTTGCCTGCATCGGCACTCACCTCAAGAGTGATTCCCATGCGTTTTCCCACCAGTAAACTTGCCGAGTCGAGCTTAGCCTCTACAGTCACCTGCGCCTGAGCCGAAGTAGTAAAAGCACAAAGCACGGCACACAACAGAAGTCGCACGCCTAAAGCATTTCTAAGGTCTGTATGTATTTTATGATTTCTCATTTCTTTTTTCTATTTAGCATCCAAGACGACCGGGAGTTACATACTACGGCGTCGGAACAGTCCGAGCAATGCCTTCACATAGTCTTCGTCCGTACGCACGCTGACACAATCGACATTTGAACGGGTGAACACATTACGCAACCACCCCTGATACTTTATCCACCACTCGTGGTGAGCACGGCGCACTGCCCTACTACTGGTATCTACCAATACATCCTCACCCGACTCAGAGTCTCTCATCTTGATGATTCCCACGTCGGGCAATTCTGTCATGCGGTAGTCATATACCTGGATAGCCACCACGTCATGTCTTCTGTTTGCAATAGTCAGCTGGTTCGAGTAGTCCCGACGGTCGAAGAAGTCGCTAAGCAGAAAGACAGTGCAGCGTTTCTTGATTGCATTAGTCATATACTCGATAGCAGCGCCGATGTCGGTTTTCTGACTGGTAGGCTCGAAAAACAGGAGTTCGCGGATGATGTGTAGGATATGCTTTCTCCCCTTTTTTGGCGGGATAAACTTCTCTACCTTATCAGAAAAGAAGATTACACCAATCTTATCGTTGTTCTGAATAGCCGAGAATGCGAGTGTGGCAGCCACCTCTGTAGCCATCTGGCGTTTGGTCTGCTGCTGTGTACCGAAGTCAAGACTGCCCGACACATCGACCAACAGCATCACGGTCAATTCACGTTCCTCCTCATAGACCTTCACGAAAGGGCGATCGAAACGCGCTGTCACATTCCAGTCTATGTCACGTATATCGTCGCCATACTGATATTCACGCACTTCGCTGAAAGCCATACCACGTCCCTTAAAGGCCGAGTGATACTCTCCAGCAAAAATATTGTTGGAGAGTCTTCTCGTCTTTATCTCAATCTTCCGGACCTGCTGTAAAAGTTCTTCGTATTCCATTAAGGCACTTCAACCTTATTTATAATCTTGCTAACTATTTCCTCTGCAGTCACATTGCTTGCTTCAGCCTCGTAAGTGAGTCCAATACGGTGGCGCAGCACGTCGTGAGCGATAGCACGCACATCTTCCGGGATTACGTATCCGCGATGTTTGATGAAGGCATACGCTCTTGATGCCAGAGCCAGATTGATACTTGCACGCGGCGAACCTCCAAAGCCAATCAGACCTTTCAATTCCTTCAGACCGTACTTGTCTGGAGTACGGGTCGCAAATACGATGTCAGCGATATACTGTTCAATCTTCTCATCAAGATAAACCTGACGCACCACCTCGCGGGCATCCTCAATCTCCTTGGTTGACATGATAGGTTTCACTTTGATCTTGTCGCCCTGAGTGATATTCTGACGGATGATTTTCTTCTCTTCTTCGAGTTTCGGGTAGTCAATCATCACCTTCAGCATAAAACGGTCCACCTGAGCCTCAGGCAACGGATAGGTCCCCTCCTGCTCTATTGGGTTCTGCGTAGCCATCACGAGGAAAGGCTTTGGCAGTTCATAAGTCGTAGTACTGATGGTCACCTGACGCTCCTGCATAGCTTCGAGCAGCGCTGACTGCACCTTTGCCGGAGCACGGTTGATTTCATCCGCCAACACGAAGTTTGCGAATACCGGACCCTTCTTTGCTACAAACTGTCCATCCTTCTGACTATATATCATAGTACCTACAACGTCGGCAGGCAGCAGGTCTGGGGTGAACTGAATACGACTAAACTGAGCATCGATAAGCGATGAAAGCGTCTTGATTGCTTTGGTCTTAGCCAGACCTGGAACACCTTCCAGCAGGATATGTCCGTCAGACAGCAAACCGATGAGAAGTGACTCCACCAAATGCTTCTGTCCCACAATCTCCTGTTCCATTCCAGTCATAATGTTTGTAACGAACGAGCTATGTTTTTCTATTCGCTCGTTCAGTTCTCTGATATCAATAGATTCAGCCATATCTTTTTGTTTTGATTTATTATTTGACTGCAAAATTACGACTTTCGTACTATACCCGACATACAACAGATATTTAAAATAAGCTAAAAAAGGTTGACATCCCTTTATTTTAAGACATTTTAAATGAAACAGAAAGCCCTTTCTGCACCTAAGATAACATTCGGCACAAAAAAGGCTTATTATTTATGAGTAAATTCAGAAGTCTTATGGCATCAGCAGGACTGCGCCCACTTCAATACTGTCAGGATTGGTAATTTTGTTCAAACGTATGATGGAAGCCACAGAGTCTTTCGTACCGTAAAAATCACGCGAGATTTTTGCCAGGAAGTCTCCAGACTGCATCACATAGGTTTTATATTCTACGGTATCCTTCGGCTGCTCTGCTACAGGTTGTTCTTCCGCTGGTTCTGCAGGCTTAACAGGTTCTACGGGTCCGGCTGGTTCTGTAACTTTCTCTTGACTACCACAACAAAACTTCACGGCCAGCAACACACAGATTGCTACTGCAACAAGGATTAGCAGCCATTTCAAGAGCACGCCCCCCTTACCAGTCTTCGCCGGCTTTGGTGTTTCAACTGCATTCTGAGTCTCAACCGGTTTATCTTCCTCCTTAGACGGCTCTACCTTCTCAGCAATCGGAGCCACAACCGTCTCTATCTTTTCTGCTGCCTGAGCAACAACAGATTCCACCCTTTCTGCAACCTGAACCACCTCCTCTTTCACTGCATTCTTAGCCACCTTCACCGACTCAGGAGTAGATATAACGCTGTCGATTCCGCCGAATTGATTTGGCTGTTCCACTATTGTTTCTTCCTTCACCTCCTCCTTTGGGGCAGGTTTCGTTTTCTTCGCAGCAGCCTTCTTCACCTTCTTCTGTATCGTAGCTGTCACTTCCGACACATCGGAAACTGAATCAGCCGGAGTGAACGTCACCTTCTTATATCCCTCTATGACAATGCGCTCTCCGTTATTCACGTTTACACTCTCGCGGTCGGCCACGCTTACCACCTTGAACGTACCCAGACCGTTAATCTTTACCAGTCCGTCTTCTTTCAGACCCTCAACGATTACCTCGAAAAACGTGCGGCCAAAACCGTCAGCTATTTTTTTCGTAACTCCAGTCTCAGCAGCAAAGGCATCGATAATATTCTGTATTGTCAATTTATCCATAACTTCGTTTCGTTTTTACATGAATATCACTTTGGTTACTGCACCTTCTCCTTCAGAGCAGCACCCATCTTGAATCCAACAGTTTGTCTTGAAGGAATCACGTTAAAAGTCTTTGTCGTAGGATTGTAAATCTTCCGTTCAGCTTTGGTTTTCTGTTCAAACGCTCCGAAGTTTTTGATAGTGACAGAATTGCCGGCATTTACCTGAGATAGTAAAATCTGCACAAAGACATCCACCTGCTGCTGCAGTTCGCCAACGTCACCGTTCAGTTTCTTCGCCATACGATCGATAAAAGCACGATTGTTCATGATGTATATATAGTTTTATTGTTTAAATTCTATTTCCATAGAGGTCGAAGTCATCTGCATCGGTAATGCGAACGTTATAGAAATTGCCTATGCGCAGCATACCTCCGCTTGCTGGAACCAGCACCTCGGGATCCACTTCGGGTGAGTCGTACTGAGTGCGCCCCACATAATAATCACCCTCTTTTCTATCTATTATTACTCGTTCCACACTACCAATCTTCCCTGCTTGCACCTCGGCAGATATATCCTGCTGCAGTGCCATCAAGTCCGACAGTCGCTGCTGCTTCACCTCCTCCGACACCTCGTCCTCGTACATTCTGGCAGCCGGTGTACCGTCTTCCTCACTGTATGCAAAGGCTCCCATGCGATCGAATTTCGCCCAACGCACGAAATCCTTCAGTTCTTCGAATTCTTCCTCGCCCTCCCCTGGAAATCCTACCATAAGGGTGGTTCTCAGGCAAATGCCTGGCACTTCTCTTCTTATTCTCTCTATCAGTTCCTTTGTCTGCCTGCTGTCGATATGGCGTTGCATATTCTCCAGTACCTTATCGTTGATATGCTGCAGAGCTATATCAAGATACTTGCACACATTATCCCTCTCTCTCATCACCTCCAGCAATTCGTATGGGAAATGCGTAGGGTATGCATAATGCAGACGGATCCACTTCACTCCCTTCACATCACTTATCCTGCGCACAAGTTCGGCAATCATCTGCTTTCCGTACAGGTCTATGCCATAGAATGTAATCTCCTGGGCTATAATTTGGAATTCCTTCACACCCTCTGCCACCAGTTGCTCCACCTCAGCCACAATCCTCTCCATAGGTCTGCTCTTGAACGTTCCCGTAATGATAGGAATCGAACAGTACGCACATTGGCGGTCACACCCCTCTGCTATCTTCACATAGGCATAATGCTTCGGAGTAGTCAAATGTCGTTCATCCTCGCGTTTCTCGTCGTAAGTCTTTCCCAAATCACTTATTAACTCTGTCCAGTTAAACTTTCCATAGAACTTATCGACCTCTGGGATTTCCTTTCCGAGTTCATCAAAATATCTTTCCGACAAGCACCCCATCACATAAAGCTGCCTGATTTTCCCTTCCTGTTTTGCCTCACCAAGTTCCAGTATCATATTGATACTCTCTTCTTTTGCGTCGGCAATAAAGCCACAAGTATTCACCACCACAATCTCGGCTTTTACCTCCTTAGGATCGTGCCTCACTATGTAGCCGTTCAGTTCCAGCTGGCGGATCAGCCTCTCCGAATCCACCAGATTCTTCGAACAGCCCAGCGTAATTATATCAATAGAGTTTCTCTTCATTCCGTCCCAGCCACAGCTTTTATTCACCAAAGAGAGAGTTCACGAATGCCTTACGGTTAAACGGCTGCAGGTCTTCCATACCCTCACCCAGCCCTATGTACTTGACAGGAATCTTGAATTGGTCGCTGATACCAATCACCACACCGCCCTTGGCTGTACCATCGAGTTTCGTTATAGCCATCGACGTCACCTCCGTAGCCTTCGTAAACTGCTTTGCCTGTTCAAAGGCATTCTGTCCTGTAGAACCATCGAGTACCAGCAACACATCGTCCGGAGCCGTATCCACTACTTTCTTCACGGAGTTACGAATCTTCGTCAACTCGTTCATAAGTCCTATCTTATTATGCAGTCGTCCTGCAGTATCTATAATCACCACATCAGCTCCGTTTGCCTTTGCCGAACTGACAGCATCGAATGCCACAGCAGCAGGGTCACTGCCCATCTGTTGCTTCACTACCGGCACACCTACCCTTTCGCCCCATATCTCTATCTGTTCCACAGCTGCGGCTCGGAATGTGTCGGCAGCACCCAGATATACCTTTTTGCCAGCCTGCTTGAATTGCCACGCCAGTTTACCTATCGTAGTTGTCTTGCCAACGCCGTTCACACCTACTACGAGTATCACATACGGTTTATGGTCTGAAGGGAGTTCAAATCCGTCTGTATCATCCGTATTATTCTCCGTCAGGAGCGAGGCAATCTCATCGCGTAAGATGCTATTCAGTTCACTTGTGTTCACATACTTATCCCTGGCAACACGTTCCTCAATCCTCTTGATGATGTTCAGAGTAGTCTCCACACCCACATCGCTGGTTACCAACACCTCCTCCAAGTTATCCAGTACATCCTCATCAACCGTTGATTTCCCGGCTACTGCACGTGCTATCTTACCGAAAACACTTTCCTTCGTTTTCGACAAGCCCTCGTCCAAGGTTTCTTTCTTTTGTTTAGAGAAAAAATCAAAAAATCCCATTTCCTTATTGAGTTTCTATGAAATACATATACTATAAGGCGCAAATGTACAAAATATTTATTTATATATCACAAAAAAACCTCCCCAAAAATTTTGGAGAGGCTTCCTTCATACATAAATTCTATGCGTTATGATTATTTTTTCAGATAATCCTTTACCTGATCGGCAGGAATCATCTTCTCGTCAAAAGCGTATGCACCAGTCTTTGGAGACTTGAACATCTTTATCACCTTAGTAAAAGAACGGCTGTCCTTATTCTGAAGTGTAGCGACTGTTTTCTTTGCCATAGTATCTTACTGTTTTTTATTTAATCTCCTTATGAACTGTCATTCTCTTAAGGATTGGGTTATACTTCTTCAACTCCAAACGGTCTGGAGTGTTCTTGCGGTTCTTTGTAGTGATATAACGTGATGTGCCTGGAAGACCGCTATCCTTCATTTCTGTACATTCAAGAATTACCTGTACACGATTACCTTTAGCTTTCTTTGCCATAATGATTTTCTCCTTTCGTTACGTTTTTGTTAACCAATCACCTGGTTCTCAAGAGTCTTGATATCCAAAATGCCCTTATTGAGAGCGTTGCGAATAGCTTTATCAAGACCGATACGGTTGATGATACGCAGACCTGCTGCACTCACCTTGAGATAAATCCAGCAATCTTCCTCTACATAGTAGAATTTCTTAGTAAACAGGTTGACATTAAACTGTCTTTTAGTGCGTCGCAGAGAGTGAGACACATTATTTCCCACAACAGACCTCTTACCTGTAATCTGACAAATTTTTGACATATTTATTTTTCTTTATTCTGTTTAATTTTCTTTGAACTTTTTGGAGAAGGTAAACGGAGAGCGACATCTGCGAGCCCGCAATGCCCGCTTTTTGCGAAATTGACATCATCTAACCGCCAAAGTGTTTGAAAATTAAGGGGTGTTTCTTATTTTTTGTGATCCGGAAGGGATTTCGTTCCGACATCCCTGCCCTGCCACGGGCAGTCACTCGAATCTTTTCCTTTATTAAAAATCCGAAAAGCAAGCTTTCGTTTTTTCCTAAAGTAAAATTTTCGTGATCCGGAAGGGATTCGAACCCTTGACCCACAGCTTAGAAGGCTGTTGCTCTAATCCAACTGAGCTACCGGACCATCCTTTCCGAATCGCTCAGATGCCCTACTACAAAGGCACTGAACCAATAGCACAGGGTACTCCCATGCATTTTGCGGGTGCGAAGGTACAAACATTTTCCGAACTGGCAAAATAAACTCACATATTTTTCCCCGCCAATTCTATTTTTTCTCTGTTTATACCTTCGCCCTGAGCTTCGAATCGACTATCAGTTTACAAACAGCCCACACAGCATCTCCGCCTCTGCGCCCTCAAACACCATCGGCTCCTCTATCGGCTGGTACCCCAACATAGAATAGCGCATCGGATTTACTGCCAGGAATGAATAATCCTCAGCCATACAGATTTCCACTCTGTAATGTCCATTTACAATAGGCACCGGATGAAAATCATCACCTGCCTTGTCCGGACTCTTCAATATGTCACACAAACGATTCCCGTCCGCCACCGAATACTCGTAATATTTCACCTCACAGACACTATTGGTCGGAGTATATTTCACTACTGTGCGCAATCCTATAAACTTTGAACTTAACTCTATATGTGGATTTGTGCAGACAGCAGCAGCCATCCGCATATTTTTTATATTTGCCATAAAAATTATTCTGTTTTGTATGTTGTTAAATAAGAATTTGAATCACTTTCACCGATAAATTCAAATCCTCATCTAACAAAGAATCCGTCTCAGCGCAATCACATAATACATTCGCGGAGACAGAACCGCCATATCGTGCCACTACAAAATAGTCTGCGCATATGGCACCACATATTTTATATTGTTATATATAACAGATGCAATCCCCTTGCCGGCATTGCGTCCCGTTTTCGAACCACTCGACCCAGTAATTCGCGACGAGCCTACCCTCTGCGTCTGCCGGGAGCCGAACACCGTCAGCGGCTCCTGTTGCTCGCAGAAAAACGTCCCGGTCTGTTCCTGCTTCTGCAACGACTGTTGTCGGCTGCCTACATCATTTCCCCTCTCTGCAGCAACAGCCAGGGAAGAACCCGTAGTCAACAGACACAACAGTGCCCACACCGAAACAATATGTCTTACCAGTTTATTCATTTATGACTACAAAGGTACGACATAAAAATAAAATCCATATCTTTGCAACGTAAAAAATTTAGCTATTGATATGAAACTTAAAATTGCAAACTTACTATTGCTGCTGCTCTCCGCAAGCATAACCTTTGCACAGGCTCTCGAGCCCAGCCATTCCGACAGCATACGACTCCATATACCCGCTCCGCCTGACTACACCTCGGGCGACATGTGGATAACGGCTATGGGCGACACCACCGACACCGGAGCCGACATATTCTATATAGTATCTACGTGGGAGGAAGACTGGCACACGACCGACGGCTCCCTCTGCCACTATGCCGACGTATGGAATCCTCTCCACCGGCAGCGAATGGCGAAAGAGATGAACCGCATCGCTGCCTTCATGTCACCCAGCAATAACTTCTACGCCCCCTACTACCGCCACATGACAATGGAAGGATGGATGACCTGCAATGAAGATACCATCAACAGTTGGGAACGGCTTTCAATGCACGACATTCAACTCGCCTTTGACGAATTCCTGCGTATGCGCGACCCGCGTCGCCCACTCATAATAGCCGGCTTCAGTCAGGGAGGCTATGCCGTAGTGCAACTGCTCAAATATATCGACGACGACACTTTCAGTCACCTTGCCGCAGCCTATGTCCTCGGTTATAAGGTAACCCCTCGCGATATGGAGCAGACCAGCCATATAATACCAGCACAGGGTGCTGACGATACAGGAGTAACCATCTGTTACAATACGGTCAAAGACGTGAAATACATCAATCCCGTAATCTCTAATTCCTGTATCGCCATCAACCCTGTCAACTGGCGCACTGACGAACGTCCCGCTACACTCCATGACACCATTCAGGTGCATCTCGACACTGCCCACCACGTCATCGTAGCCACAAACTACAGTGCCTCAGAATATCGTCCATACAAGGGATTCCTCAACGTAGGCGACATCCACAGTTGCGAACCTTGGCTCTATAGCGACTGCCTGCGCGAGAACATACGCGAGCGCACCCGGGCGTGGAGATCACTACTTCACGAGTGAAATCAGTTCGTCCGAATACTTAGGCATTGCTCCGTTCTGAGTACAAACGAAAGCAGACACCCTGACAGCAATCTTATGAGCCTCCTCTATAGGTTTTCCGTTTAGCACGGCTGCACAGAACGATCCTGTGAATGAGTCGCCGGCACCTACCGTATCGGCTACCTTTACCTTCGGAGTTTCCTGGAACGAAGTGATATTATGCGTGAACACATACGATCCGTTAGTTCCACATGTCAGTACTACCATATCCAGACTATAACTGTTGAGCAGTTTTTGGCATGTATCACGCATATCCAAACTCTCATAGCCGAACATACGATTGATTATCACCAGTTCCTCATCATTTATCTTCAGTATATTACAGCGCTTAAACGACCCCTCGATAATTTCTTTAGTATAAAACTGCTGACGCAAATTTATATCGAATATCTTCAAGCAGTCGTCAGGAGTATCATCCAGGAATCGGTGAATCGTAGCACGGCTCACCACATTACGCTGTGCAAGCGAACCGAAGCAAACGGCACGACAGTTTGCAGCAATCTGCTTAATATCATTATCGTAGGGGATATTGTCCCATGCTACATTTTCCTTTATATCATAAGTAGGAATACCCTGGGCATCGAGTTGCACCTGTACCGTACCCGTTGGGTAAGGAACTCGCGGCAACAGATCGTTGAGTCCGTGCTGACGGAGAGCCGTGAGAGTTTCCTCGGCAAGTGCATCCTCACCTATTGCACTGATAGCTATAGTATTATTACTACCGATAAACTGACCTGCATGATAAGCAAAATTAGCTGGAGCACCTCCCAGTTTCTTTCCTTCAGGAAGTACATCCCACAGGACTTCTCCAAGTCCTACTACATAACGTTTTGTTTCCATGTTATTTGATATTTTTGATATACGTAAATAAATATACCACTCCGACAGTCATAACCAGTACAGCACCTGCCTGCCCCATTGCATCGCTTGCAAACCCCATCAAAAGGGGGAAGATAGTACCGCCGAAGAGTCCCATAATCATCAGTCCACTCACCTCATTCTGTTTCTGTGGCATAGCCTTCAGAGCCTGTGCGAACACGAGCGAGAAGATATTCGAGTTACCGTAGCCTACAAGAGCTATTGCCGCATACAGCATCCATTGTTCTGTTCCGAAGAACAGTCCGCACATAGAACAAGCCATCATAACCACAGAGATGATAAAGAACCAGCGGTTGTTCATTATTCTCAGGAACAACGAACCTGTCAAGCAGCCTATAGTACGGAAAATGAAATAAAGCGAAGTGGCAAAAGCAGCCTCGTTGAGCGACATACCCAGGCGTTCCATCAATATTTTCGGAGCTGTTGTATTCGTACCCACATCGATACCGACATGACACATGATGCCGAAGAAACTGAGGAGTACCACAGGTACACCCAGCAACTTGAAACACTCCACAAACGTCGAAGGCTTGCCCTCGATAGGAGTTTCCTCAATCGGAGTAACAGCCAGCCACAGTGTTGACAACGTACCGACAACGAAGAAAATAGCGAAAAGTATTCTCCAGTCGAGTCCCAAAGAAGGTATTGCCTGCGTTGCGCCCCACATAGCCAAATAAGGTGCCGAGAACGAGGCAATAGCTTTCACGAACTGTCCGAACGTAAGTGTAGATGCCAGATTATCCCCACCGATCACTCCTGACACCAGCGGATTAAGCGAAGTCTGCATCAGGGCATTACCTATACCCAGCAGCGAGAAAGCGATAAGCATCACATAGAAGTTATTTGCAAATACAGGCAGCAACAGTGCCAGCACTGTAACGACAAGCGAGAGCAACACAGTCTTCTTGCGCCCTATCCTATTCATCAGCATACCGGTTGGCACACTGAAAATAAGGAACCAGAAGAATACAAGCGAAGGGAGTATATTGGCAACCGAGTCGCTCAGTGCCAGGTCTTCTTTCACATAATTCGAAGCTATGCCGACCAAATCCACAAAACCCATGCAGAAGAAGCATAGCATCACAGGTATCAGAACAAGCTTATTTGATTTCATAACTATTCACATTTTAACTTTTCACTTAATCTCATACATAGTAGCTTTTCCGCCTACAACCTTTATATTATTATATGGTTCCTGTGGGAAAACCAGATTAGTCATCGAAAGACGTCCCTCAGCATCGAACACTTCGATAGAACTGCGGTCGATGAAGATACGGAGCTGACGAATATCACCATACACCGGAGCTACGGTCTTGCAGGGGAAGTTCTCGCTGAAGCTTGCATAGCTGCGCGTACGATCCATAGCGAATGTCTTGTCCTTTGCATCATAGTTAAGTACAACCTGTTCTCCAAGCTGATTCGAGAGAGTTATGTTGCAACTACCTTTCAAGTCAACCACGATTTCGCCCGTCTGCGGCAGTTTGCTTACGGTCTTGCCACGCAGAGCCAACAGTTCGCGCGAAGGAGTCACACCACAGTAAGTCTGTCCTTCATACTCAAAGAGGTCGAGGTCGCGAGGCACACTGTTAGCACTACGGAACTGCTTCGTAGGCACCTGATTAGCATACTGCCAGTTCGACATCCAGGCAATAGCGATATGGCGTCCGTCAGGAGCATTGTCGAAGGTAACGGTTGCATAGTGATCCTTACCGTAGTCCATCCAGCGTGTATCAGTGTGTTCACAAGTGAACTTATGTCCATCGAACTCACCTACGAAGTATTGTGTAGCACTACCTCCGAACGGACCTCCAGGGTTGATATTACATATTAGCAACCACTTCTGCTTATCAGTACCCCTCACCTGCAGTTTCATCAGGTCAGGACATTCCCACACGCCGTCGTGACAACCCAACTCAGTTACCTCCCCGGTCTGCTTATTCACAGTCAGTCCGAACGAACTCTCATATTTCCAATCTACAAGGTCAGCAGAACTGTATATACGCATCTCCTGGCCCACAGCCAGAACCATATTCCATTTCTGAATCTCAGGATTCCAAAAACACTTAGGGTCACGGAAATCCTCTTCTTTGCTTACCAGAACTGGATTGCCCTTATACTTTTCAAAAGTCTTCCCGTTGTCCTTCGATATAGCCATCGACTGCGTCTGCTTCTCTCCTGCTGATGTATAGAAAGCCACTACTCGGTTGTCCTTCTTATCTACCACACACGAGCCGCTGAAGATGCTACCGAGAGCATCTGGTTCGATAGCTGTAGGCTGAGCCTCCCAGTGAATCAGGTCGCGGCTTGTCGAGTGTCCCCAAGTCATATTCTCCCACTGGCTTCCGTATGGATTCCACTGGTAGAACAGATGGTACACCCCATCCTTATAGAACATACCGTTTGGGTCGTTCATCCAGCCATACACAGGAGTATGGTGATACAACGGACGATACTTCTCCCTATTTGTCATGTCGAATGTGTCGCTCTGCTTCATCTCACGCCAGCACAGAAAATCCTTCATCGCACCAGTAAAGCGGCGGTCGCCGTGAAACTTCACATCCAGCAATACATCGCCCGCTCCGAATCGCTGCAAATCCAGTGGCACGTAATAGTCCACCTTATCAACGGCGAGCTTCACGTTCAGCGACTGCACCTGCTTGTTGTCCACCAGCACCTTGATTGTAGCTATTTCCTCACGCTCCTGAACTGGCAACAACATATACTTCTTCTCCACCTTCACGCGCTGCATGGCATGACTCTTGCCCAACAGCATCGGAGATGTATTCTCTGCCTGAACACTCAGGCAGAGAATACTTGCTATTATCGTTACTAATAGTTTTCTCATTTGTACCAAACTATTTTTTTGCCGTTAACAATATAAATTCCTTGTTCTGCAGGTTTTTCTACAGGACGACCGTTCAGGTCATACACTGTAGTAGCCTTTTCTGTTTCAGCATTCACCTGCCCGATAGCAGTTGCGATAGTGCCTTCATCAGTATAAATTACAATCGACGGACACTTATCCTGAATCTGGTCATAGTAAGGATCCTTCAGAATTACGCCCCTCAGGTCGAGCGAAGTAGCCTCAGCCGATAATTTTGCCTTCAATGTAGCAAAGTCGTCATATTCTACCTTGAACCAATCGCCGTTGGTATTCTGGCAGTCACCGCGCATCAGCGATCCCTTTACTACCACGTCGCCTGTGAGCGAATTGTCATCAATATCCTTCAAAGCCTTCTCGCCTACCATTGGAACTGGCTCTACGACGACATTGTCAATATACACATCCTGTGGAGCAGTCACGTCGCCTGTCTGTGCTGTGATAGCAAACACACCGGGGAAGTCGTTGAGTTCATCGTTGGTTGAGAAATCAAGCACTACCTTCTGCCATTTACCAGCGTCACCATACCATGCAGCTGTCTTCTGCCAATAATTCGAAGCACCTTCGTTGGTAGGGTCAGAGAGTTCTACCATCACATTTTCGTTTTGAGTCTTCTTTATCATGAATGAAAAACGACGGTTACCCTTCAAGTCAGGTGTCATCCAGTCGCGAAATGGCAGTGCCACATGCTTCTGTCCGAAATCATTACCGGTCATAGTGAATTTCAAGCACTTTGCAGAAGTGTTGATTCCGTCCTTTTCCGGATTATCTACTAAAGATGGATTACCACGATCCCACCAGCCAGCATAATCGTTTCTTGAAGTGATAGTTTCGTCTTCTCCATCCCAGAGCACAATCTGTGCACTGCAAACTGTTGCAATCAATAATGATGGCAAAAATAAATATTTTCTCATAATACAGATTATTTTTTAATTATTGTTGTGAAACTTTTACATCCTTTATTGCTACTTCGCCGCCGTATCCGTTTACACTCCAGCAGTTCTTGTTTACCCCGTAAATGCGCTGAGTGTAGCATACGTTATCGTTGATATACATTACTACAACCGAATTGTCAGTATAGATATCCACCTTATATGTATTATCTGCAGGAGTTTTGAACTTATAGCTGTCAACGCTTGGCACAAATCCCATACCCTTCGAACCTTCCTCTTCGAAGTTTATCTTACGGTTATTACCATTGTCCTCAGGATTGATAACCATAGTATAGTACTTCTCTGAATCCGAACCTCTAACAAACGAGATACCGAATTTTTCAGTTGTCGTAGCAGTGAACGAGATATGATTGCAAAGTCCCAGACGATTATACAAGACGTATGCATTCTCACCCTTCAGCGAACCGTCAGAATATCCGTTCTGCTGCATTACAGTCACAGTCTGAGCCTTAGTGTACTTAGCCTTGATTGCCGGCACCTCGCCCAGAGTGAGAGATCCGTCTTCATGCTGCACGATACGATGGCATACCAGAGCTCCACCCCACAGAGGTTCTCCATCGGCACCTACGTTCACATTACGCTCTGTATTTGTACCATTCGGACGTATCGGACACCATCCCCATATCAGGCGATATGTGCCGTTCGAAGCAGTCTTGCCTGCATAGTATGCTCGGCTGTCAAGGATACCCTCTCTTCCGTCTGACGGGAACGAAGGACTGGTACTGCTGAAACGCTTCTTCAGGTTCTCCCATGAGTCAGCTTCCATATACTTCACCTTGCGGCTCCACGAGATAGCCTCGCTATAAATCATATACCACTTTCCGCCCATCTCAAACACATCAGGACACTCACACATACGGTCCCATATCATATCGAACGAACCGACGTGTTCCCAGTCGCGTAAATTCGACGACTTGAAGTCAGCAAACTTCAGGTTCGAACTGATCACCATGTGCCACATTCCATCATCAGCCTTAAACACCTGCGGGTCGCGAAAGTCGATAGCCGAATAGCCGTAATCTACACCTCTCAACACCCATGACGGGTCTTTGCGCCAAGTCTTGAAATCGGATGACGTAGCACGCATAATTACCTCACGGTTCGACAACAGCAGATTGTAGCCAGTATAATAAATATAGTACAATCCGTCCTCCTCGTTATAGAATGCGCATCCCGTACCCAATACTGCATCCTGCTGCATCGAGTTCGTACCTGTTGCCAGCACCTCGCTCAGCGACACATAGTTAGCACCATCCTTTGTCGATATGCCCCAGTATGGGTGATAGTTAGCACCATTGTTCTCATACTCTTGCAGATACAGAACCTTGAATTCCTTTGCTTTCTGGTCGTAGAAAGGCATCGGGTCGCCACAGCGTCCGATAGCAGGGTTATAGTATGTCTGGAAACCCTTGTCGTCGCTCGATTCCAGATATGTGCTCGTACCAGCCCAGTTCTTCTCCGGGTCACCATCGTACTTATCGTCACTGCAGGCTGTGACTGCGCATACTGCACAAGTCAGAACTCCTGCATAAATTATTTTGGAAACAATCGTCTTCATAGCTTATTATTTCATTAAATGATTAATCGCATTCTCTGTCATTATAGCAATATTCTTGTGGTAGTTTTCCACATATCCGCTTCCGAATGTGTAAGAGTACCAATCATAGCAACCGGACCCTATACAAACGATACCGCCACGTGTTCCGTTAGCAGGATATTCCCAAGCCACGATAGCCTTGTCGCCGCCTACACCTACTATCTCAGCACCCGTACGCGTAGTCCACGCGTCATAGTCATCATAGCCGCCCCAGTCGCCGCCAATATGATACTGTGCTGTCGAATTAGTCACGAAATAACCTGCATCAGTACAGTAAACCTCGTTTGCGTTCGGACCTTCAATCAGGTTCTCATACAGATAATGATTCTCCTGTCCTTCATACTTCTGGAATGTCCACGCACCTCCGCAATCGTCAGCTTCCATTTCCTTTCCACCCCAGCAGTTGTTTGGAGTAGTCCAATCATCAGTACCCGTAGCACCGATAAACGAAGCCAGATTAGTAGCATAGCGTGTGAGCAGGAACGCACCGCCGTTATTGTAATAAGCACTCAGCTGGTTCTTGATGGTCAGCACATTCTCAGCCATCTTCACGAAGTTGTCATGTCCGTCAACAGCTACGTCAGAGTGATAGTGCCACCAGATAATCTTACATTCTTTCAGGTCGCAAATACCCTCTTTGATATCCTCATACGAAGAATAGCGTGCACCATCTACGTTCTCCAACATCCAGTCACAGGCAGTACGTGCCTCAGGATCCAGCTCTGCCTTCGTAGCAGCAGTTCCCAGGAATACAGCCTTCGGGGTTACATGTGGCTTAGCATGCTTTACCGACACTGTCCAGTCCAGATATGTATCGCCATTGGTAACAGTCAGAGCATGTGCCGTACCCATATTCATCTTGTCTCCAATTGCTATGTTGCAACGTGCACCAGCCGACAGTGTAAGTGTTGTTACCTGCATAGCCGATGTCTCATACACCTCTGGCAGGTTCACCTCGATTGTGCGCTTGGCATGGTTGATGACTCCATCTATCTTATCGAGCGCAAAAGCCTCGATATCGCAGTCACCGTCTAAACTCATGTTGCCCTTCTTGTCGCTGCTACATGCTGCAAAGGCTGCAGATAGCAGAATAGCAAAAGTTGCCAACAGAGTATTTTTTATTGATATATTATTCATAATCATTCTGTATTTATTGCTTTTCGTAAAATGCATATTTATAATTATAATAATGTGTGAGAGAAGCGGAACTACCAGTTACCTATATTCTGAGTGTAATGTCCGTTCGAAGCAGAAATCTGCTCGTAAGGAATAGGCAGGTACTCGTCCTTGTTCTCAGTGAATCTGGCACCCTTCAGGTGAGCGCGGATAAGACTCTCCGTAGAGTAATACTTATTTATTACCGTTGCTGCCTCACCCCAACGTACCAAGTCGAAGAATCGTTCGCTCTCCATAGCCAGTTCCAGACGGCGTTCCATCTTCACAATCTGCATAGTCTGCTCCTTAGTATAGCTGTCTTTGTATTCACCTACTTTCAGCGACACACCATAGTCTGACGGATAGTTACTTATCATTTCGGTACTGCCGGCAGCACGTCGGCGCAGTGTGTTTACAATCTGAATAGCGTCATAGCTCTTGTCCATCTGAGCGAAAGCCTCGGCACGCATCAGCAGCACATCTGCATAGCGGAACACTATACGGTTCATCGGGCTTGCCCAGAAAGAACCCTTAATCAGGTATTCGCCTATGAGTGCAGGATCAACATTCTGTTTCAGTGATACGTAGTAGCCATACAGTCCCTTCGAACGGCTCCATGTTTCTGTCTGATCCATCATATAGTTCGGGTTGAACATATATGGATATCCAGGCATACCTACAGTCAGGAACAGACGTGGGTCTGCATTGTCAGTGGCCTTGTCATAGTTCTTGTCGTTGAACTTATCCAGCAAAGGCAGACCGTTTGCATCAGTACGGAAAGCATTCACCAGATTCTGCGAAGGCTTGAAGAAGTCGCAACCTCCGTCCGTCGCCTTTGGAATGTTTGGTGGAATCAGACCGTAGCTCCAGTTCAGATTTCCATAAGTCGAGCCGTCATTTCTTGAGTATTGGATAGCCCACACACTCTCCTTGCCGTTCTGATAAGTCTCTTCCGGACGAAAATTATTGTGAATGTCGCTTTCCAGATCATAATTCGAATAGAGAGCCGGATCAGTATAGTCTATAACCTTCTGCAGGTCATCCTGGTTAATTGAAGAAACCTGATGACTCTTTGGGTCGTCCTGTCTGTAAGCCTTATACAGATACAACTTAGCCAGCATGGCAGCAGCTGCAGCCTTCGTTGGGCGTCCCTTGTCACTCTGAGTCTCGGGCAGCACATTGTATGCAGCCAAGGCATCATCGATAATCAGCTGCCATCCTGCATCATTTGTATAGGCAGTATTGCTCAGTGAGTTATAATCTTCTGCCTTCATATTCTCATTCACTACGAATGGTATATTCTTATAGAGTCTCTTCAGCAGGAAGTGTCCGTAAGCACGCAGGAACTTCATCTCTGCTATACGCTGGTCCTTCATCGGGTTGTTGTCTGCATTGTTGAGCATAGCGAGTGTTGCATTCACACGCGACAGGCAGTTGTACAGTCTCTGCCACATATCACTGATATTCCAGTTTGTGGTCAGCACACCCTGCTGCACCTCCAACTGATGGAACACACCACCATCGTTTGTACCTATACCGCCCTTGTATGCATCGTCTGAACGGACTTCAAAGTTCCACATCGAGAACGACGAGTTGATATCCTCTGCAGTAGTGAAGATAGCATACGCCGAAATCACCATATTCTCTGCATTTTCAGGGTTCTTCACGTACTCCTCATCGAGTGAAGCCTGTGGAGTGTGCTCATCCAGGAAGCTATTGCAGGAGACGAAGACTGAAGACTGCAGTATGAACGTAGCCAGCATCATCGTGCCAGTCCACATTTTCATACCCTTTTTCCATATATTTACAAATGTCTTTTTCATCTTTTTCTGTGTTTAAAATTCTCTGAATTTCATTTTTATCATCTCTTACATTGTTTCATCAGAACGATACGTTCAGACCGAATGTAACATTAAGAGGAATAGGATAACCGAAGTTGGCATTCTCTGGATCCACTCCCGTAAACTTCTTACTCTTTATAGTCAGCAGGTTCTGTGCTGAAACATACACGCGCAGGCGCGACATACACAGTTTCTCGCACACATTCTTCGAGAAGTTGTAGCCTAACTGCAGCGTACGCAGTTTTGCATACGAACCGTTCTCTACGTAATAGCTCGAAACTCGGATTTCATTGTTTATGTCCTGAGTACTTACGGCCGGGATAGTAGAATTCGGATTTGTCGGACTCCACGCATCAAGCAGACGGCGTCCTTTGTTCAGGTTCGCTACATTTACGCCAGCCCACAGGTCTGTTTCCTTTTTCAGGTCAGTTATCACATCAACACCCGCAACTCCCTGCCAGAACATAGTCAGGTCGAAGCTCTTCCACTGCAGATAGATATTAAGACCCCATGTGAAGTTAGGTACAGGATTGTATATCCAAGTCTGGTCTTTCTCCGTAATCATGCCGTCACCGTTCAGATCTTTCCAGCGCATACGGCCTACCTGAGCTCCCTGCTGAGTAGCGTGGTTATCTACTTCTTCCTGACTCTTGAATATACCGTCAAACACATATCCTACCTGAGCACCCATCGGGTGTCCTACTACACTCTCCACACCGTTTCCGCCGAATGTACCTCTTGCAGCGATAGTCTCAGGCAGTTTTGTAATCTTATTTCTATATGTACCTATGTTACCTGCGAAGTCATAGTTGAAGTCGCCTGCCTTACCACGGTAACCCAGGTTGAATTCAATACCCTTGTTCAGCATCTCACCCGCATTCACATACTGGTTCGTACCTTCACCCATCACACCGATGCTTGGCATATTCACAAGGATATCCTTAGTTTTCTTATAATACCATTCAAACGAACCGTACAGAGCATTGCGGAAGAAGCCGAAGTCGAAACCGAGGTTGGTCTGAGTCGTAGTCTCCCACTTCAGGTCATCATTGCCCAGCTGACTGCGCTTGAATCCTGAAGGCAGAATCTGTCCGCCGCCCGTACCGGCTATGTCGTAGCTTGTCCCATAGCTCTGACCGCCGAATCCAGCCTCACCATAGTCACTCACATAGAGAGTGTAGCGTGCCAAATTGGAAATTTCCTGGTTACCAGTCTGTCCCCATGATGCTCTCACCTTCAGATTGTCAATCCAAGATATATCCTTCATGAAGTTCTCCTGGTTAATACGCCAACCGGCACTGACTGAAGGGAAATTACCGTAGCGATTATTCTTACCGAATCGGCTCGAACCGTCATGGCGCAGCGTAAAGCTGGCAATATACTTGTCATCGAACGTATAGTTCAGTTTTCCGAAAAACGAAACCAGAGTATATCCTTCGCCATATCCCTTAGCCTCCGACTCTCCTACTCCGGCATTAGGCCACATGTAGTTCTTGTCCAGACGCACATAGTCGTATCGCTTGCCGCTGAAGCTCATGTCATCCTCACGGTTCAACTCTATACCGAGTAGAGCATCGCCCCTGTGCTTGCCAGCCTCCAGATTATAAGTAGCTATGGCATTCCACATCCACTTGGTCCAGTGCTCCTGCTGTGCCTTCACTGCGTTGGTGCTGTTTGCCACAGTACCCTCTGTAATAGGATATGTGAATTCTCTCATCGACTTCTGCGAATAGTCCAGGCCGAAGGTTGACTTCAGGTTCAGGTTCTTCACAGGGTTAATGTTGATATAAGCATCACCGAACATACGCCAGTATGTGTATCTGTTGTCAGCATTACGAGTCAGTCGTGCCAGAGGGTTCTCACGGTCAGGATAACCACCTACAGGACCGGCAAACTCACCGTCCTTCGTATATACAGGCAGCGACGGGTTGAACTGCAGCACATTCTGCAGGAAATCTCTCGGAGCCTGCACTTCGCTTGTGCGGTTCAGAGTGAAATGCTCACCGATAGTCACGATATTTCTGTCGTTCACCTTAATCAGCTTATATTCAGAATTCATACGACCTGAGATACGATTGAAGTCACTCTCCTTTATGATACCATTGTTCTTGTAGTAGCCTACAGAAAAGAACGACGAACCGCGTTCGCCGCCGTTGCTCAGCGACACATTATACTGCTGGATTACACCTGTGCGTGTAGTTTCCTTGAACCAGTCCGTATCACTTGCCGAAGTCGTACCGTTAGCATCCAGATACTTGCTCACCGTCATCTTATTCAACACAGGTACATTCTGCTGATTGTACCCCCAGTCATATTTATATCCCAGACCATTATTGTTTGGGTTAAGACCATCGTTTACGAATGCCTGCCACATAGTGCGGCCGAACTCCTCGGCATTCATCACATCCATCTTGTGTACATAATTCTGCACCGACACACTCGCGTCGAAATCCACCTTCACCTTGCCTTCCTTTCCTTTCTTGGTAGTAATAATAATCACACCGTTTGCAGCACGGCTACCATAGATAGAAGCAGAAGCAGCATCCTTCAGTACCTGTATCGACTCGATGTCGTTGCCGTTCAGCTCGTGCATACCAGCCTTGGTCGGCACACCGTCGATGATATAGAGCGGGTCGTTATTGTTCATTGTTCCCACACCACGGATTCTCACCATAGCACTACCCGATGGTGAACCGTCGGCACTGATGTTCATGCCGGGCACCCTGCCCTGCATAGCCTTAATTGGGTTGTTCTCGTTCTGCTTGGCAAGCTCGTCAACGTTCACTGTCGAGATAGCACCGGTCAGGTCCACCTTGCGCTGCACGGTATAACCTGTCACCACCACGTCGCTCAGTTCGTTCGAGTCGTCCTTCATCACCACCTTCATTCCGTCCTTTGCAGGCAGCTCCTGCGTCTGGAATCCCATGTAGCTGAAGACGAGAGTCTTGCCAGCTGCCACCGTCAGCGTGAAGTTACCATCCATGTCGGTAATCACACCGTTCGATGTACCCTTTTCCATGACAGCAGCACCAATCAGCGGTTCGCCCGATGCCTCTGCCACATTACCCGTTATCTTCTGTTGCGCATACATTATATTACACAACAAAAGCGCCAGGGAACTCAGAAAAAATCGTTTCATGTGTCTCATTTGCTTTTCTGTTAATGGTTAGTAATAAAAATAATTGGTTAGTAAAAAAGAATTTTTACACGCTGCAAAATTATCCGTCACCGACGGCACATACTTTAACAGATGTTACAAATAGTAAAAAAAATCGTACATGAAACAAAAATAGCAGAGAATGAACGATTTTTTCTTCCCTGCTATAACACTATAGAACTAAAAAAGCGCCATTTCATCTGCTAATTTCGCACATCTCCGGGCAGCACACCATATTCTTCCTTAAAACATTTTGTGAAGTACGACGGAGCCGTAAATCCCACCATATACGAAATCTCGCTCACGCTCTTATCCGTCGTGAGCAACAGTTTATACGCCTTGTTCAGCCGTGCAGCCCTCAACAGCTCCACAGGCGAGGCACCCGTCACCGCCTTCACCTTCCTGTACAGCTGTACACGGCTCAGATTCATATCCGAAGCCAAGTCCTCGACCGACAGATTGCAGTCGTCCAGCCTGGCCTCCACCACACTCTTGAACCGGCTCACGAACAGCGACGTCTGTGCTTCTTCCATTGACTTCTGTTCCCCATTGCCCTTGCTTGTCTGTATATCCTCAGCATTCAGATTCCACAGCGTATTCACCATTCTCTCCCTGCGCATCATTATCTTACCCGTGCGGTACAAGTATAGCAGGATAATCACCGTCACGAGCAGTACTACCACGCCCCATGTCAGCCAGTTTATCGTACGCTGGTTATGCAGCTGCTGCATATACGAATTCACCTTCTCATGCAACTCGTCCAGTCTTGCCACCTGTCTCAGCGTCTCGTCCGTCTGTATCAGCAACACTCGGGCATTGTCGTGTGTCACCATAGCCGACATCATCTTCACCTCCTTCTTATACGGCTTCCCGTCCAGAATATCGACAGCCAGTTGCAACAGACTGTCCCCATAGGTCGGATAGATGAACGAAGCGTCCAGAATCGAATCGCGCACCAGTCTAATGCCACCGTTCTCGCCCGGCAGACCGTCGATACCACAATAAAGCACAGCCGAATCGCCCATCTCCATCATGGCGCGCCTGGCACCAGTAGCCGAACGGTCGTTCATGCCGAACACCAGGTCGATGCGCTCCCCCTCATTCTTCTCCTTCCACTCGCGCACTATGTTATATGCAGTCTGCTCAGTCCAGTCGCCCTGCAGAGTCTCCACGATCTTTATGCCGTCATACTGCTTCAGCGCATCCGCGAACCCGTTATGGCGTTCGATTGCAGGCGACGAACCCTTCAGTCCCATCACCTCCAGCACCTGCCCCCTGCCTCCAAGCCGTTTGCCAATATAATCGCCCATCTGTCGCCCCATCTCATAATTGTCGGCACTCATGAATGCCGTGAACTTCTGCGAATTAGTCTTCCTTTCGAACACGATGACCGGAATACCCTGTTCGTACGCCCTGTCGATAGCAGGCGAAATAGTCTGCACCTGATTCGGAGCCACAATCAACAAGTCGATACCAATATTTACAAGACTGTCAATCTGTTCCACTTGTCGCTCGTCACTATCATAGGCAGCTGCAAAACGCAGTTCCACCCCATCCTGGAAGTAAGTCCCCATACGCAGTTCCGCATTCTGCTTCTCGCGCCATATATCAGCGGAACACTGCGAAACACCTATCACATAATGCCTTGTCTGCCTTTTACATCCCAAACAAAGCACTATGAAAATCAGAAGAGTCCAAAATCCGAAAAATCGTGCCATTTTTCTTTCTTCAAAGCTAATTCCCTGCAAAGGAACACATAATTTTGAATTCAGCAAAAAATGTACGCTATTTTCTCTTACTGATTCGCCAGAGTTACTTCACGGAACGCTTTCAGTTCCATGATAAAGTTACTGATGAAATTGCAAAGGATTATGTGGTTATGAACTCGGTGTCATCTAAACTCTACGTTTAACCATATCTTATCATCTTTCGATGGCAAAGTTAATGCTTATATTTATTTTTCACTTTAATAATGCACCAGACTCTTTAAAAGCAACATTCTGTTTTACTATTAGCATACATCAGACATTTTACTTCTCCATCCTATGAATATAGAAATAGATGCAGCAGATAAGTATTATGGCAGTTATAAACGACATAGATTTATAAGTTTTGTTGGTAAATATTCTTTCATGCTACTTTTTTATAGCATTGATGACATTTCTTGTGACGACCTCGGTCGCGAAGGTACTAAAAATTCCTACTTATCGCAAAATGAATAGGAAATATATTATCTGAAAAGATGAATATCGCCTATGCCACAAGGAATAATGCTGCGATTGCGCCAATTCCTCTGCCACCATCTTTCAGCCCTGAAGTCATCAGTCAGTTTATGTTCAACGATATATTTTCGCTTGCCTCTATCATTCTGTTGGCAATTTGTTTCAATCCACGCCCCTATGTAAGGGGCGACGTCTCTCTACGCACAGTCTATGATGTCCTCGCCGATGTTTCAATCCACGCCCCTATGTAAGGGGCGACCGAATATAGGCAGCAGCACGACCACCTTCACCGAGTTTCAATCCACGCCCCTATGTAAGGGGCGACGGCAGAGAATTTAAACGGAGATGTACCAGTAGCATTGTTTCAATCCACGCCCCTATGTAAGGGGCGACTATGTGCTGGTCTTTTCCACACACAAACTAGCTAGTTTCAATCCACGCCCCTATGTAAGGGGCGACTTGTCAAAAGAGTCAACAACATCTTTGACAGTAGGGTTTCAATCCACGCCCCTATGTAAGGGGCGACGCAGTCTCGGACTATTACGACAAGCGTCATCTTTTGTTTCAATCCACGCCCCTATGTAAGGGGCGACATGGCGTTCAGTTGGTATATGTTATCGACTGCATCAAGTTTCAATCCACGCCCCTATGTAAGGGGCGACTCGCGAATAGCGTTGCGATCGTCTTTGAGTTCCTGTTTCAATCCACGCCCCTATGTAAGGGGCGACTTCGCGAATAGCGTTGCGATCGTCTTTGAGTTCCTGTTTCAATCCACGCCCCTATGTAAGGGGCGACTAGCTGCTTCTGCACATGCTGCCCGGTACTCATTGTTTCAATCCACGCCCCTATGTAAGGGGCGACAATCAGCATCATCAATGCACTGAGCGTGCCATCAGTTTCAATCCACGCCCCTATGTAAGGGGCGACCAAATCAAAACGGTTATACTGTCCAAATACGGCAGTTTCAATCCACGCCCCTATGTAAGGGGCGACCACGCAAAAAACCAATTAACAAAATTAAGCAGAGGTTTCAATCCACGCCCCTATGTAAGGGGCGACTCTATATCACCAGCAACCAATTTATCATACAAAGTTTCAATCCACGCCCCTATGTAAGGGGCGACGCCTGCAACTGGACAGATTGCTGGTTTGCTAAGTCGGTTTCAATCCACGCCCCTATGTAAGGGGCGACCCAATTTACAAAATTAAGCAAAGGGATATAGGGTTTCAATCCACGCCCCTATGTAAGGGGCGACCGAGTATAATTCTATTGACCGTCTTTTTACCCAGGTTTCAATCCACGCCCCTATGTAAGGGGCGACTTCAGACGCCGATCTACCAATTCACGGCGAACCGGTTTCAATCCACGCCCCTATGTAAGGGGCGACCACCAATGAAGAATCCTTTGGTGGATGTTTTCGACGTTTCAATCCACGCCCCTATGTAAGGGGCGACCTTATAAAGGTGGCGGGCAAATCGTCACCAATGAAGTTTCAATCCACGCCCCTATGTAAGGGGCGACGATGAACAGAAACAGGCAAAGCTTTACTCCCTTTGAGTTTCAATCCACGCCCCTATGTAAGGGGCGACCAATCACAGTGCTTACGGATGTACATATAAGAGGGTTTCAATCCACGCCCCTATGTAAGGGGCGACGGCAACAAACGGAAGACTTATAACAGTATATCAGTTTCAATCCACGCCCCTATGTAAGGGGCGACATAACATAAATTCTCCACTCGGATCTAAGCCTAATGTTTCAATCCACGCCCCTATGTAAGGGGCGACTGGTCGCCTTGCCTAATTTTACTCCCATACTTTTGTTTCAATCCACGCCCCTATGTAAGGGGCGACATTTTTCATAAAGATTAAAAAAATGAAACTAATGGTTTCAATCCACGCCCCTATGTAAGGGGCGACCCATACAATGCTGTAATACTTATTCAGCAATGCTGTTTCAATCCACGCCCCTATGTAAGGGGCGACGCAAAGGGCGGGCGCATCAAGGGTATCATCAGCGAGTTTCAATCCACGCCCCTATGTAAGGGGCGACACCATACTTTCTTTAATTTAATTTGTTTATTTGCGGTTTCAATCCACGCCCCTATGTAAGGGGCGACCAACCGCTCTGCGAATCGTTGAAAGAAGTGTGGAGTGTTTCAATCCACGCCCCTATGTAAGGGGCGACCCGAAGGCGGTGGCTGCCATCAGCAGCTGTACGCAGTTTCAATCCACGCCCCTATGTAAGGGGCGACCATATAATCCCGGAAACTCATTATTATCAAGGTGTGTTTCAATCCACGCCCCTATGTAAGGGGCGACACGTTTGTTATGTGCTCACGTCCAGCCGATACCATGTTTCAATCCACGCCCCTATGTAAGGGGCGACGCTTTCTCTTTGCCTACCACCTGCTGAGGGATGGTGTTTCAATCCACGCCCCTATNNGCCCCTATGTAAGGGGCGACATATACCCTTAGAGTACCACGGCTGTCATCAGCAGTTTCAATCCACGCCCCTATGTAAGGGGCGACTCGAAGCTGAGCACGGACAGAAAATTGCAGCTCTGTTTCAATCCACGCCCCTATGTAAGGGGCGACGAGAATGAGCAGATCTGCTTATCCCCTGCTGTATGTTTCAATCCACGCCCCTATGTAAGGGGCGACACCTCTCGGCTTCGGTTACGGTGTATGCTCGACAGTTTCAATCCACGCCCCTATGTAAGGGGCGACGACACGCTCGTCAAGCGCAACATCACGGAGCTGTGGTTTCAATCCACGCCCCTATGTAAGGGGCGACTTCAAGGTTGGGTTAGTATCACCCCACCATACGAAGTTTCAATCCACGCCCCTATGTAAGGGGCGACGTCACCAACCATGATTCTGATACCTTGGTTGATGTTTCAATCCACGCCCCTATGTAAGGGGCGACACCAACAAGCCAAAGGGTGACGATTGGGTATATCTGTTTCAATCCACGCCCCTATGTAAGGGGCGACGCATTGCGAAGCGAGCCACGCACAGCCACATTATAGTTTCAATCCACGCCCCTATGTAAGGGGCGACTTCCAGTTTGGGGTTGCATATCTCCACGTAGGTATTGTTTCAATCCACGCCCCTATGTAAGGGGCGACTAAACGCTTTCGTGCACGCTTTAAATATAACTGTTTCAATCCACGCCCCTATGTAAGGGGCGACTTCGCGTATTGCATCAAGGCTTCCTTCACGGTCTGTTTCAATCCACGCCCCTATGTAAGGGGCGACCAAACCATCAAGGTCAATGTGGAAGAAGGCAAGGTGTTTCAATCCACGCCCCTATGTAAGGGGCGACCCCTATACTCTCGATATGCTTGTAAAGCCATTCATGTTTCAATCCACGCCCCTATGTAAGGGGCGACCGCGGCTTTCGCCGCTTTTGGGCGCGGTGCAGGCTGGTTTCAATCCACGCCCCTATGTAAGGGGCGACGCTTGTCTTCACGCTGATATGCGATGCACGTCTTGTTTCAATCCACGCCCCTATGTAAGGGGCGACTTGATAGTAATGAGTTTCCGGGATGATATGATTAAGTTTCAATCCACGCCCCTATGTAAGGGGCGACCGTTTATACTGCAAAAAGCTTAAAGTAAGCAATATATAAGCCTATTTTTGCGAATCTGTTTAGAAATATAACATTTTGACATATTTATTAATTTTTAGTTAACCTTACCACCTGATTATCAGCCTGTGCGAATACTACATTTGTTTTGTATATCATCAAGCTCGCACTATATGATTATGGCATCACTGACATCATACGATGTCATCTTTCCCAAAGACATTACTCGCCCATGACTCTTCGAACTGAGAAAATAGAAGCGAATGCTATCCAACTGCATGTCCATAATAGTAGCAATCCTGCTTTTCAACGTCACAAACTGCGCTTCAGACACTTCGCACTCAAACACAGAGTTCTGTACCCGTAGACCATAGTCTTTACATACTTTTGCCACTTGGCGGAGACGCTTCTGTCCAGTCTCGCTCACGGTGTCAACATCATAGGTAATCAGTATATACATAAGCCTTTCTATTTGAATATGAACACAGGATAATCGTCAATATCGTTTCTCACATAACGAGCCAAGAGCATTGCCTGAACATATGGTAACAATCCAATGGGCACTTTCTCGTTCAGATAAGGATGAATGATAGTTTCTTTCTTACGGTTCTGCCATGCTGTCAAGAAGGTCTTTCGCCCCTTGTCGGTCATTACTACGCCCTTTTCTCCCTGATATATGAAATCGTTAGCGGCTATCTGCCGCTTGTTGATAAGCGAGAGCACGAACCGGTCACCCAGATAGGCGCGCATCTCTTCCATCACATCCAGTGCCAACGATGTTCTACCTGGTCGCAGCGTGTGGAAAAAGCCTACGTATGGATCCAACCCTACCGTTTCCAAGGCTGCTGCAGTATCATTAGCCAATAACGTATAGGCCAACGAGAGCATCGCATTTACGGTATCCTTTGGTGGTCGTCGGTTACGTCCCGCAAAGGTGAAATCCGCCTTTTGCTGCAAGATGAGATGAGGGAATACAGAGAAATACTGGTTGGCTGCCCGCCCTTCAATGCCCATCAGTTCTGCCCTGTCAGCAGAACTCAGAGCATCACGTTTCTCCATGTCCAGTGCCCTAACAGCATTCTCAATATCAGCATTCTCACCATAGTCGCGGATATACCTGCGAAGCACATTACGATAGTTCTGTATTTTGCCGGCCACAAAGAGTTGAGCCGTATGCAGCGACCACAGTTCATTGTCTGCCAAACGGTATTGCGCCTTGCGTAGCAGCACATTGCCCTTTGTCTGCCCCTGCACACGACTCACAAATCTTCCGTTAGGCGACAGAAAGGTTAGCGACACCCCATTGTCCGCACAAAGTTTCATCAGTCCCGGGCTAGCTCCCATATAGCCGAAAGTCACGATGCCCTCTATATTGATAATAGGTATGCGGAACACCTCCTGCTGTTTCACAGAGATGACTACATTCATCCCGTCCTTGCTCAGATAGGCTTCGGGTGTGGTGACGTAGAGTGTGTTAAGAAGTTTCCTCATACAGGTTTTTCTTTAAGTAGTGTGATACTCGTGTACAGTCAACCGATTCTGGCATACAGATATTCTTCAGTGAACATTTCTCGCAATGCCTGCCTCGCTGAATGGTTGGCAACTGTCCAGACGAGAATATCTCATGCATCTGCCGAGCACAGTCGGTGACAATCTGTCGCAATTTTTCAGAGATAGCCACCTCTACACGATGTCGAATCTCTGCATAGAAGATGGCTCCGTAATCTATTCGGATATCGTATTGTTCCTCCAAGCACATCGCCTGTGCTGCCAGTTGCACCTCGTCCTCTTCATGCTTCTTGGGCTTTCCATGCTTGTACTCCACAGGATATGGTAGCCACCAGCCCGGATAACGAGGATGGCTGATGGCATTCTCGTCATCGTCTGCTGGATGCAGCTCCACGACATCTGTAACGCCATAGAGTCCCAACTGATACGAAGCGACGCTGACCGAGCGCAACGAGATATAGTCACCGCACTTCTGCCGATAGAAGGGATCATCCGCATGTTGGTGCATCAGACTCCCTTCCATCGTCAGCCGGTTGTCGTCCCATTGCTGATCAATATGTATCAATGCCCACTGTCGCGGACAGAAGCGGAAATGCTGTATCCCCGACAGCATGAGCATATCGTCGCCGCAGTACATCATAGGGCTATTTGTCGTCAGTATTGTCTTCCTCAAAAGGCATTGCATCCAAGAAGCGGTCAAAGTCGCTCTGGAAGAGACGATCCTGCACGATGCGGTACTTCTCAAACTCCGTCTCAGCATGCTGTACGGCATCCTCGTGACTCACGCTACCAGCATTGTCGAGGATGGGTCGCTCGTCACTGCTGAGGTAGGCATCAATACGCTTCGCCCAGTCTTCCATCGTCATTGGAATGTGCCGCTTGGCACGACTCTCCGCAAACTCCAGCACAGCCGTCACGATACGCCCCATGTCCTCCAGTTCCATCTGCTTCAAGTAGTTTTTGGCAATCGCCACATCCGTCTTGACAATCTTTCCGTCGGGCGCATTCTCCCACGTAGTCAGTCCCATGTGCTCTTTGTCGGCATCAGCACGCTCCATAATCAGTTCTGCGGCAGTCAGCCCATGTACGGCATAGTGCATCTTATTTTGGATTTTCTTGAAGAACAGCCTGGTTGTCGGAGCGTCCTTGTTATAGTCCATACTGGTGGCATAGATATCCGTCAGTTTCTGATAAAACCGCCGCTCGCTCAGTCGAATCTCGCGTATCTCTGCCAGCAGGTGCTCAAAATAGTCTTCACCAAGGAATGTACCATTCTCCATACGCTTCCTATCGAGCACATAGCCCCGTATGGCATACTGCCGCAACACACTCGTTGCCCACTGCCGGAACTGGGTGGCACGGATGCTGTTCACGCGGTAGCCCACGGCGATGATGGCGTCGAGGCTGTAGAACTTAGTGTTATACGTTTTACCGTCTTCAGCAGTATGTGCAAATTTTGCACATACTGCCTCTTCTTTCAGTTCTGCCGAATCGAAGATATTGCCTAAATGTTTTGTTACTACACTTCTATCGCAGTCAAACAATGTAGCTATTGCCTTCTGCGTGGCCCAGATGTTCTCATCCTTGTAGTACACCTCTACGCCCTGTTCTTTACCTTCCGCTTGGAAAATCAGAAACTCCGCCGTGCTATTTCTTATTTCACGCTTTTTTGGCATAGGCGATTAGATCATTTCTTCAACTTCAATTTGGTCGGATATATTTTTAAGCCCCTCTTTTATATCCTCTAAATTTGGTAAGTTGTAATCATCAACTGAACGTGGAACCTTTGTCTTGTCCTTAAGCTGAATATTAACAAGTTTGAAGAGTTTGTCAGCAGGAGCGTTACCCAACATTGAGCTATGCTTGAACACTATGAGTTTCTGAGCGCTCATTAGCCCACGTGCTGCAGAACGGTCAACATCGAACATATTCTCCAGTGCGTCCCAGAACAGTTTCAAATCATCTTCAGAAAAGCCTGTCTGCTTAGCAAGATTGGCTGAAATAAAGCCATGGCATACGTAGAGACCGTAGGGAACAATGAATTTGTTTCCCATTGTTCTTTCCTTCTGCTTCACTTCATCTTCAGGATTATCTGAATTGCTATCAGCTTTTTTAGTTGCTGCCATCCTTGTTATGGTATTAGGTTTAGCTTGAATCTGATCAACAGAACGGGCAAAAGTAAACTGTATAGGGCCTCTCACTTGATCTTGTTTGCCAGTTGTCGTTATTGCTGCTCCAAAAGTTCTAACATCATAATACTTTTGGCACAACACTTTCTGTGCTACAATTCTTTTGTTTTCCTTTGTGGCATTCTTGACACTATTTTCTTTATACACATCATTGACAACGGAATCAAGAACTGCTCTTTCTTTAATATAAATATCAAATCCTTCCTGCATTTCTTTCTTGGCAAGAACGTAATTACGCACTTTACGTTTTAGGCAAACATCTGTTACTAACCCTTGTCCAGTCTCGTCATCAATTCTGGGCATGTTATCTGCATTTGGATCACCATTGGGATTGCCATCCTTTACATCAAAAATGTAAATAAAATCAATTCTATTGCTAATCATTTTGTTATTATTTTAGGTGTTTAACTAATTTCAACTTCATTACTCTTTTCACTGTCACTCTCGTTTTGTGGCTTATATTCAAAATCTCCTCTCTGGTGGTAATACCCTATAACAAATCGGCCCTGCTCATCCTTATTAAGTGTTGGAGGAAAACCGCGAGAGTCGAATTTCTCTATAATTTCATACTCAGTTTTCTTGAGTCTTTTCACAAGAGACTGGCTCATGATTTTAGAGTAGTAATAATTCAAGATTTTCGATAATTCGATAAAAGTTGTTTGAGGGCGTGTTAATGCAGAACTAAAAAATCTGTCTCTTAGCGTAGATTTTCCACCTTCATCTTTCAAACTTCTCTCTTGGGCGTATTCATATACGGCGAACAAACGACCGCAAAGATAACCTTGATTTGTTTCTTCTTTATTCAACATGGGTGTAATGATTTGGTAATTATTATTCAATCGCATATATTTACGATTCAAGTAGCCCTTTAATAGAGCAGCCCTTGAAATTGTAACTTTTCTTTCTGCTATTATTCTGCTTAAGCACGCTTGGTATAATGATTCAGGATATGGAGTGTCCTGTATGATACTCTTCAAAAGAGCTTCTACCAACCTCGGAGGAAGTTCGGATATTCTACCATCTTTTACTACAGACCCCAAGAAAGAATACATTCCTTGGTAAAACGAACCTCTCCTATCATTATGTCGATAGTCAGCCACCTCCGTATCAAAGAAATGTTGTTTCAGTTTTTCAGCAAATTCTTTCAATGTGCATTCTCTCCAATAAACCACGGCAATTCGGGCACCATTAGGTGCTAAACCAAGCAAGTAGAATTTGTCATCACTAACATTTGGATTCTGACCGCTCAAAATAATATTGAATAAGTTATTGACTTGCTCGGTTTTGAGGTCAGGGTTGTCTCTATTGTCAATTGCATCACATGCTAACTCTTCTATTTGCTGAGAGTCAATACTATTGGAAGATGCCCAAAATAGCATCGTTCGGTTCACAATAAGCGTGTTGTTTTTCCGTCTTTTTCCATTTGCGTGGGCCAGAGTGACGTAAAGCTGTTTGCTCTCAGACCCTCGACGTAGAAGATAACGAAAAGCATTATAGATTTTTGAATCAGCTTCGATAGAAATTGGAAAGTTTCCTATATCCTTTCTTCCATAAGAGTTGGCGCTACCAAAATTGTAAGACAACAGTTTTGATGTAGCAGCACTGTCAAATATATTAACTACGCTTGAATTGTTTGCCAAAGGCATATTTGGTTTTCCTGTAATGAAACAAGTACCTCTATTCTTACTTTCAGTACCATCATATTGTTTCTTTTCATATTGTCTTCTCACATAGTCATATAAATCATCATGCGCAGCAACAATATTATCTTGTCCTTCAATCTTGAAAGACATATATCTAACTATTGGTTCTGAACTCACAATTCTTTTGAATTCCTTAGATTCTATGAGTTTGGGATTCAAGTATTCTTTCTTTTTATAAAAAAGAGACACAGCTTTGAATTCCTGATTGTTAGGATACATTTCGTAGAAAGAATCAACTTTTGAAGCGAATGTCTTTGTCTTTGCTTGAGTTTCATCTGCTATTGTTTTACCCGACAAATTGATAACATATTCAGGAGTATCCCAAAACACGTAGGCAACTTCAGAAGCATTACTGGTTCTTTCAATATATTGTACCACACGAAATTTTTGTGCGCCTCCTCCTTGGTTGTTATAATCTTCCATTTCGAGAAAACGGCCATTTCTGTCTATAACAATTACATAACCGATCTCTCTGTCTTCAAAGCCTATTGGTGCAAGGTAACCCTCTTGCCAATCATTTAGCCTATCATAATAGTCATATAAAGCTTGTAGTATCATCTTATTATCTCCTGGCTGTTTAAGGGTGGAACTGTTATTATTCCATTATTCATTTTTGCTCTGTAAAACAAAGGCATAGCTTTCTTGTAATCAACGTTTTGCTTTTCCGGATTATAAATTTTTGAGAAATCCCAGTCATAGAACATTATTCCCAAGTTGATTACCCCTTTATCAACATAATAGCATTTGTCTGAGTTTAATGGAGCTTCGTCTGGGTCAACAAATCTAAAAGAGGCAGCAAACTCCCTTGTGCCGAAATAGGGCTGTTTGAAGCATTGCCCCATTCTTGCCCTTCTCTCAAACATTGCATTATACTTTGCTGGATTTTCGTCCTTGCGGAGTAAAGAAACCTCTTCACCGTCAATCTTTGGGTTTAGAGATTCTTTATAGTTTCCTTTTTGCTGGTCGTACCACTTTTCATATAACCCGTTACATTCAATCCGTTTTTGTATAGGAATAAACTTCAATAAAGCGTATATCCGATAACGGACATTCGCCAGCAAGAGCGTATTACGTTGTGTCCTTTCCTCCTCTATGAAAAAGGACTCCTGCTTGTTAAATTTCAATTCGTTCCTTCTGATTGATGCCCATTTGATGGGGTTAAGAACCTCTATTTTTGTTACCTGCCAATGAATGGCGGGTTTCCAAAATATAGCCTCAAAGATAGCGCGTGCCGCAGATGGTGTAATAACATCGTAACTCACTCGCTCCACTTTCAGTTCAGGGCGAGTAAAACAAGCCATCGGCCCCCACACCTCTAAGCAAAACTCCTTATCTGTATATTCCATAACTTGCTGATACTTATTTTGTGTAAACATCTTCTATATACATATTTTGTAAAATTAAGCCTGTTCGATTGTCGTACTGTCCTTTGTTCATCAAAAAGAATAGTCCTTCCGGGATTCTTTCGCCTTTGTCAAAAGCATCTTTCAAAAGTTCAAAGTTGCTTTTACTAACATTTACTGTGTATTTTCCTAATGCATTCATCAACTCATAAGTAACACCTTTTTGTTTTACTTGATTAACAAGCATCTCTGCATCACCATAGTTTACAATGACACTTCTTGTGTTGTCATCAATCAATTTGAATTTTTCACCAACTGTTTTGAAGAGGTAATAGCATGGACATTCTAATTTCTTTTTTATATCCACTTTGTCAAAGGTCTCAGTATAACCTTTGTAAAGTTTTAAGAAATATGCTGTCATAGCATCAGGAGAAAACCAGTCCTGGTCTTTGGATAAGCGTTTTCTTGCATTATTAGACTTCTCCATAAATCCTTTAGGACTATCACCTTTCTCATTCAAAGAAAACACGTATACTTCACCACTTACTGCTGCTCCTTCACGATTGCATCGTCCTGCTGATTGTAAAATCGAGTCAAGACCTATCTCTTGACGGAGCACAACAGGAAAATCAATATCAACTCCGGCTTCTATTAGTTGCGTTGATACAACTCTTATCTTATTTTGAGGGTTCTTCAGTCTTTCGGAAATTTCCGTTATTGTTTCCCTTACGTGTATGGGACACATAAGCCGAGAAAGATGATATTTATATTCATCATCAGGAAGACAATCAAATATCTCCTTTGCAGCACGACGTGAATTTACAATACAGAGCACGCGATTGTATTTCATCATTCTTTTTGCAATATCATCGTATGAGCTTTGGTGTTCATCGAAATGCAGAACTACACGACGGAGTTTATCGTGGAGGTCAAACCCGTCGGGAATTATTTCTGTTACTTTATCAATGCCGTCCAGCATGATTCGCGGTGTCGTGCCTTGATGCGTTCCTTCTAAAACGGGTTGGCTTGCAGTTGTGAATAGAACCGACATACCAAATAGCCGCTGATAGGTCTTCAGTGCGTTAACGATGGGTTGTAAGAAATCTGTTGGTAATGTCTGAACTTCGTCAAGAATCAAAACACTATTACTGAGATTGTGCAATTTTCTGCATGGAGTGGGCTTGTTGGAATACATCGACTCAAACAACTGAACGTTGGTTGTTACAATGATTGGATAATCCCAATTCTCTGTGGCAAGCTTCATTTGCTGGGTTAACTTGCCCTCGTCTTTTTCCTCCTTATCACAAAGAGACTCGTATGATATGTTTGAGTGATGTTCCAAAACATTCTCATCCCCAAAAGCCTCTCGCAATACTTGTGCTGTTTGCACAATGATACTTGTATAAGGGATAGCTATAATGATTCGTTTCTTGCCATGATGAATAGCATGGTTTATTGCCCAAACAAGAGAGGAGAGGGTTTTTCCACCTCCTGTTGGAACTGTAAGACTGTAAAAACCTGGCTCACCAATAGACTTTTTCCTACATTCTTGTTGTACTTGGTTACGTACAAGATTGACAATTGTATTCTCTTGTTGTTTTTCTTTAATTTTGTTTTGTTTATTTGCTAAATATTTGTCGAGTAGTGGAGCCAGTTCTTGGAGTGTTTTCTTGCCAAATCGCAGAACGGCCTGCTTTGGATTCGTGAATGCTTCTGTATCAAGTCTGTCTGCATCCACCAAACAAGAAAAGAACATGCGGATAATATGGTTATACTCGTATGGCTTGATGCTTTTAAAATTCAAATTATGAAGTGATATGCCCAATTCTTCAGTATTAATATCAGAAGGAATTGCTTTCCTGTTTATTATTTCATCATAGTCATAGTAATTATATAAACCAGCATGGTGTCCCATAATTGGATAGGCTAAAAAAGAAGTAAATGCAGGATATTGCTTATGTGCCAACAACGCCCCCACATAGGCATGATTCGGGCCACTTTTTATATTTGCATATTTCGGATTATATCCCGTCACGCCTTGAATATATTTCTGCCATTCAGTCTGCTCCTTTCCTTTGTCGTGAAGCAGTCCCATGATACGCGCAATATCACCACATCCAAACTCAGCAGCAAACTGTGCTGCGAGTTCAGCGACATGAGTACTATGATCTTCCAAAGATTGCACTCTCTGCTCTTTC
The DNA here is from genome assembly GCA_002353575.1 of Prevotellaceae bacterium UBA2744. Lineage (GTDB taxonomy): Bacteria > Bacteroidota > Bacteroidia > Bacteroidales > Bacteroidaceae > Minthosoma. The sequence goes on along the minus strand of DEJQ01000022.1, from coordinate 65,696 downwards.
TCGTTGTCACTTGTTGGAGTGATATGAGCGTAATATTCCATCCTTACAGTTTCTTTTTGGATACAAAGATAATGTCACCCTGTTCCAAATCATGGTACAGTCTCAAGTTTTTTCTACTTTTCGTAATTTTTTGCCATTTCTTTAATGCTTTTGAGCACTTTTTCACGTAGTTCTATAGGAGATATGACATAAAGGCGGTCTTTCTTTCGAAGTATTTCGCCTATAAAGTCATCTGATGGCGAAAGGTAATAAGAAAAGTCAGAATACTCATCAGTAGTAACTATTTCTTTCTGCGAATGGTGAAGAGGTAAGTCTCTAATATAGGGACGTTCTGATTTAGAAACTCTAATAGTCACTTCTTGAGGAGGCATTGTATCATCACGAAAGACACCATAATTGTTATGAAAGTACTCTTCTGCATCAAAGTCTTTTTCGAGTTGGAAGGTCTGCGCTAACACTTCCAAATGCTTGATACGGTCCAGGGAGAAAATACGGAATTGTTGTTTGACCTTCACCAGCATATACCATCTTTGTTTGTATAGTTTCAGACAATAGGGTTCTGCATCAGAATATTTTTTTGTTTCTGCTTCGTTATATTTCTGATATGTAAAGGTGATGCGAAGATTGGTTTTCATCGCTTCCAGTATAGATTGCAAGTATTTGTATCCAGACGGAATACTTTCTAACAGTATCCGTTTCTGAAGGCTGACACCTTCTTGAACTGCCGTATGAACCGTTAGGGATGATAGCATCCAGTTTTGAATAGTATCTTCGCGAAGCACGGACTTGTTGGCTATATAATACTTGTATCCATCTTTCTTATCGCATTCTATAATGATGCCAAAGATGTCTTCTATGGCATCTTTATGGCGGTTAAACGTCGTTCTGGAAATCTCCACACCACAGCTCATTTCCATGCGCAGCCACTTCTTATTAATAGCAGCGAAAGTTATCTTTCCAGCCTGATGAATCGTATTCAACAACCAAATATATTCCTTAAATAGTTCAGGAGTTTTCATAAATCATCTGAATTCTGTATTAATAGTCGTTTTTGTTTAGACTTGAACAATTTGCATAACACAAAGCTACAAACTTTCTGATAAATTACAGCAAAAAACGAGAGTAAAAATTTGACAGTTACACACTAAATACCACCAATGGACTACCGCCATTCGAGTTAAGGGCGCCTGGAATCACATTTTGCACTTAGTACACCGATGAAGAATCGACACTTTTCCTTTATCTGACATTAGTTCGCCATAAGCATTACAAAAAAATCGGCTAACTAAGGAATTTTTGCACTCTAACCAGAAAAAAAGTTTTTCATAACTATGAAAAATTTACAGCTATTTTCTCGCTTCTGAGTCGGAACTGAGTCGG
>DEJQ01000022.1:0-64285 GCA_002353575.1 Prevotellaceae bacterium UBA2744 | reverse complement strand
CGGAGGAGAGTCACTTATGATTAAGTGTTTGCGTTACGTGTTAGGTGTTAAGTGCTACGTGTTAGTTATGTGTTAGGTAGTTCGCTAATTCGGGTTGTAAGTTTTACGTCTTACGATTGAAGTGAGTTGACGGACGATTAAATAGGACATAGCTATATGTTGCCAGCTTTGTAGGAACATTGAACGAGCATTGAACGAGCATTGGACGAGCATTGAACGAACATTGGACGAACATTGGACGAACATGTAGTCCGCGGAAGTTGGTTGTCAGTTTACTGGTTTCTTTTGATAGTCCTACCGTCGCATACCATCTTTTCCGCACCCTCCAATTGCCTATTGATTTCATCAGCGTCTAAGAAATATACTTTCAGGGCAGATGAATTAGGGTAGCGGTTGAAGAATACGTTATTGCTCATGTATAGCTGAATGGAAAGGACTTCGCCGTTTACCAACACATTATTGTAATAATGGAGGATGCTTCTGAGTACTCGCGGCAGGACTTTAATACCAGTCCTGCCATCGTGGAAGGTCACTACGGCTATCACATGATGACGGCTACGTTTGTCCTGCAGTTGTTCGCGCTGCTCTTTGGTGCTCTTATGCGACACTGTGAGATTCCTGCCGAACTTACGGTTTATCTCGTTCATGATTGCAAGAAACAACGGACCGTGTGCCGAGGTGTCTTCCAGCCGATTATACCCGATGTAATAGTGAATCATCTCGTGGATGATGGTGTCCTCCACGTCCCGTTCGGGCAGGTCAATGCGGATATTGATGCGGAGTCTGAAATCGTATAGTTCTGCCTTACCGAAAAGTTTCCTGCGCTTCTTATATACGCACTGTCCTAAGAATGTCTTGGCATCGCTCAATTCCACAGGAATCTTAGGAAGCCTGCCGCCAAACATCTTGCGGTTGAACTCCTCGAATTTCTGCTCTATGTAAGGAATGGTTGCTTTCATTTAAGCCTGCGTACCTGTCACTGGATGTAGATTCCTTTTTCCTTTATATACTGCACTACCTGGGGATGGAGCCACCCGGCGGTGTCGGCACCCTGACGAAGGGCGGCGCGCAACCGGGTTGAACTGATGTCGTAGAGGGGGGTATCGACGGTCGGGACGTCGGTGACTTCGTAGCCGGGACGCTTATATACGAGGATGGGATAGCAGCGGCGGATTTCGTCCGACTGGTACCAACGGCCGAAGTGCTGCCAGTTGTCGGCTCCTACGACCAGTACGAACTGATGCTGGGGGTATGCTTTCTCCAGGGCGTGGAGGGTGGTTATGGTGTAGCTGGGAACAGGAAGGGGGCGCTCGAAGTCGGACACCACTACCCCGTCGATGTCGGCTGTGGCAAGCTGTGCCATGCGGACTCGGTCGTCGTAACTGGCATATTCACTTCGGTTAGCTTCTTTCAAAGGGTTGAGGGGCGAAACCATGAGCCATACCTGATCGACGAGCCCCTGGCGGACAAGGGCGCGCGCCAGTTCGGTATGACCACGATGCACGGGGTTGAATGAGCCGCCGTAGATTCCAATTTTCATAGTTTTTTCAATAATAATGCAAATTTCTTTATTCTTTCTGTCTCTGACAATAATTACAAATCATTACTAATAATAATCATTTTGAATTATCAAAAATTATTGTTTCATATCAACGCTACCCGCAGGCAATTATGCATTACGAATTATGCGTTAACCATGATTCTGCCTTGACGGTCGAAAAGTTGGGGACGGACAAGGAGAAGGGTCAGCATGAGTGATATGATTGAGGCTACGAAGGTGATGATGACTATCATCATCTGGTAGCGGATGGCTGTGGCGGGGGATGAGCCGCCGAGAATCTGTCCGATCATAGTGCCAGGCATGGAGACGAGTCCCATGACTGCCATATTGGCTATGCAGGGGTTGAAGGCTTTCTGTATGGCACTGCGCAGAGGCTGCAGGGACGCCTCCCAGGAGGTGGCTCCGTTGCCCAGAAGGTAGTAGTACATATGCTGCTCGCGATGGAGGGTACCCACGAAGGTGTCGAGGGCGAGTATGTTGACGCCGAGCATGTTGCCGAGCAGGAGTCCGAAGATGGGGATGAAGTATTGCGCCTCGAAGATGTTGTCGAGCTGAAGTACGAGGGCAAGGAAGTAGATGCCTACGAGCAGGCCGGCAACAAGGAAACCGACAAAGACGGGTACGGCAAGCATGGACGGACGCAGGCGGGTGCGCTGAAGGGCTGTGCCTGTAGCAACGCAGGTCATGATGAGAGCCCACAGGACATTGATGTACCAGCGGTCGAGCTGGAAGAGGTATTGCAGGTAGAGACCTACGAGGTAGAGTTGCACAATCATACGGATGAGTCCCTGGAGTGTGGAATGTACCAGGAGTACCCGCAGGCGGGCAAAGATAAGCAGCGGAATGAGCATCAGCAGGAGTCCGAGCCCAAGGCCAAGGATGGAGATATCGGTCATCGTATTCTTTAAACAATAATTATCAATAATTTGACAATAATTTTTTCCTTTTTCCTACCAAACAATAATTATCGATAATTAAAAATAATTTTATTGATTCGATTATTGGTGATAATTTGTAATTACTGTTGGAGAAGCATCGTTTCGTCGCTCATTTCGGCAAAGAGGTCGGAATGGGACACGGCGAGGACTGGCATCTGTTGAGTATGTGCCAGACGGCGCACGTACCGGGCAACAAGACGGGTGGATTCGGCATCGAGTGCCGAGGTGGGTTCGTCGAGTAGGAGGAGTCGCTTGTGGAGGAGTCCGACGAGGGAGAGCATGATGCGCTGCCGCTGTCCGCCGGAGAGTTGGCGCGCCTGCTGGTCGTAGAGCGAGGGGGAGAGTCCGAGGTGTGTCCACTGGGTCATGAGGGCTTCGTGGGTGATGGAGGGAGAGTTGTTTGCACGCAGCTGGAGGATGCTCTGGACCATCTGACTGACGGTGTCGCAGGGCATTAGGAAGTCCTGCGGCACGTATGCCATCTGCTGACGCAGGGTGGATATGTTGCGCGGAGTGAGGAGCTGGCTGTCGAGTGTGACGGTGCCCTGATAGTCGGTGAAGCCGAGGACGGCTCGCAAGACGGAGGTCTTGCCGCTACCCGACTCGCCACGAAGGCACAGGACTTCGCCATCGGCTATGTGCAGGGATAAGCCGGTGACAATGGGTTTCGCATCGAATGATATATTGAGATTCTGAATGGTCAGCATGGAGATGAGTATGTAATAGACAGAAGTTCGCCGGATAGTTTCATGAGGTTTGTAAACTTTCTACTGCAAAGCTACAAAAAGTTGGAAAAATATCCGTTACTTTGCTTCGATTTTTATTTAACAAGAGAAAAATACACACAATGTACAGACTGCCAACGCTATTCAATCCGTCGAACGATATGGCTCTGGCTGCCAACGTGAGGGAATATACTCCGCCCAAGCGCATCAGGCAGATGGAGACGGATCTGCAGGCACTGGCACTATGCTGGGAGGAGGGACCCTGGGGATGGAGTCTGGCTACGAAGCAGAAATACGAGAAGATGGGGGTGGAGGAGGCGCTGCTACCCAGCGACGAGTGGCTGAGAGAGGTGAGACGGCTGGCAAGCAGGGAGTTTTCGTGCGGATACCTGAAGAAGCTGCTGCAGGCAGTGCCCTCGGACAGGCTGCTGGGCAGGGAAATGGAGTTCTGCACGAGCATCGGAGAGGCGAAGGAGGAGAGAATATACAAGTCGCTGTGGTCTTCGTCGGGACGAGGGATATTCACTGCCGACGGGCTGAGCAGGGCACACCTGAGGGAGAGGCTCACAGGACTGCTGACGGCACAGGGAGGTTATGTGGCAGACAGGTTCTACGGCAACAAGCGGCAGGACTGCGCGATGGAGTTCCGAGTGGAGAAGGATGGGACGGTGGAGTTTCTGGGATATAGCGTGTTCGCGGCTGACCGGAACGGCACGTACCAATATAATATTGTAGATAGCCAGGAAAGGCTGCGCAGCATGATTGACGTGCCGGAGGGGATGTTGACGGCTCTGACGGAATATCATAAGGCAGAGCTGGGCAAGACCGCCTATAGGGGATTTGTGGGTATAGACATGCTGACAACCGACGACGGCAGGCTACACCCCGTAGTGGAGATAAACTTCAGGATGAATATGGGAATACTGGCTCTGATGCTATACGAAAAGTATGGCAGCGGGGCAAACGTGATGCTCACACCAGACCGTGAACACGGATTCGAGGCTGTAGTGAGGGACGGAAGGCTCTGTATCGACTATAAGCCGTAAGCCGTGGGGGATTACTTACGGCGTTTCCTCTTTGATTTTTTAGATTTCTTTGTCCCCTTCAGGTCACGATTGATGAGGTAGCTGACGTTGAGTTGCCTGAGAGAGTCGCCCTTAGCAGAGAAGGACTGCTGGAGCGGTTCGGTTTCGGCTCCATAGCGGTTGCAGGCCGTGACGGCATAGAAACGACGTCCGCCTGCCCTACCCTGCGGTTCGTAGGCAGTAGAAAGGATGCGGGCTGCCACGAGGTTCTCAGCCCGACTGCAATCGACGGGATATTCGTTGCTGCCATACACATTATAGCAATAGGCATCACCCTGCCAGGAAAGACGACCGGGAGAACACTGAAGGGACGTAGGCACGGAAGGAAGCTGGAAGTAACCAGGCATCCACGTCATGCGGGATGTGAGTGCAGGATGAGGGAAGAACTCATCGCGACAGGCATCGTAGATTCCCTGTACGTTGCGAATGAGGAATTCGCTGCGATAGAACGCTATGCCGCCAATCTCGCTGCGACGGGCGGAATGCATCTCTGCACGCACCTGGCTGAGCATCCAGCGCCCTTCGCGAGGGTCGAGGAAGTAAATACCCAGACCGGGCACAACGGGGTGACCGTACCGGTTCTCCTGCCAGTCGTAGAGGAAGGGATAGAAGTGGGTGCCCTGAAAATACATCATGGGGAAGAGCATGTCCTGAAGGTCGTCGCGCAACCACTGTCGAGGATCCTGGAAGACGGCTGAATAGCAGTTCCAACCACCTGAAGAGTAACGACGGGTGTTGTCGTATTTTCCAACAGGCGAACTGCTCAGCTTCACCCAAGGCTTCACGGCTTTCACTTCATCGTGGATGCGGCGCACGATGCGGGTTATGTTCTCGCGTTTCCAGTCGGATAGTCCTGAAGGACTGCCTTTGTAGAGATTGTTGTCGGAGAACTTGAATTCCTTCTCAGGATAACGGATGTAGTCGAGTGAGATGCCATCAATGTCGTAGCGCTCAGCTATCTCACGACAGATGGAGGCTATGTAGTCGGCTGTCTTCGGATTGCCGGGAACCATAAAGACTTCTTTGCCGACAATCTTGCAGAGTTCAGGACGACGGCGGAGAATGCCGCTACTGCCGTACTTTTTCTGTTCCGAAACCTTACCCAGAGGGATGCATACGACCCATGCATGTAGTTCCATACCGCGACGATGACACTCGTCGATGCAAAACTGCAGGGGGTCGTAGAGGGGAGCCTTGCCGGGGGTGCCTGTGAGATAGCCGTACCAGGGTTCGTACTGAGACGGATAGAGTACAGATCCGCGTACACGGGTCTGGAAGATGACTGTGTTGATGTGAATCTGCTGATAGTAGTCGAGGATGCGACAGAGTTCGGCTTTCTGCAATCGGGTTGTGGCTGCATCGTAGGCACACTGTCTGGGCCAGTCGAGGCCGCCTATGGTGGTGAGCCATACGGCACGGGTTTCGTACTTGGGATGGGCATCGATGCTCTCGTAGGGCAGAAACTGAGCCTGAGCCAGAAAAGAAAAGAGAAAGAATAGGTTCAGGAGGGTCAGACGGCTTAGAATAAACTGTTGACAATATGTAATAACACGACTCAAATGATTTGTCATAAAGTTCTATTTTTTGCAAAGTTAGAAATAAAATACGAAAAGACAGCAATTTAAAATAAATTAAGAATAGATGACGGGGCTGAATGGGTAATTTTCCGTAATTTTGCAAAAAATATCATAATTAGTAATACAATGATTTCTTTTACTTCAGCATTATTATGCCTGATTCTCGGCTATCTGCTTTACGGCAAGCTGGTGGACCACATTTTCGGTTCAGATCCAACGAGAACAACTCCATGTTATACATGCCAGGACGGAGTGGACTATATTCCCATGGCTACATGGAAAGTGTATCTAATTCAATTTCTGAACATCGCCGGCACGGGACCTATCTTCGGTGCCATTCAGGGTATTCTGTTCGGCCCGGCAGCTTTCTTATGGATTGTGCTTGGATGTATCTTCGGCGGAGCAATGCACGACTATATGTCGGGTATGATTTCACTGAGAATGAACGGTGCCAGTCTGCCCGAGATTGTAGGTGACAATCTGGGAAATCTTCCAAGACAGCTGCTGCGTGTACTTTCGCTGGTACTGATGATAGTGGTAGGAGCAGTGTTTGTGACCACCCCAGCCGACCTGCTCGATGCAATGGTGCCAACACAGGGATTCCTGTTCTCAAAAAATTTCTGGGTAATCATCATCTTTGCATATTACATATTGGCTACACTGATGCCTATCGATAAGATTATCGGCAAGATATACCCTGCGTTCGGTGTGGCTCTGCTCGCTATGGCTGTCGGACTGACATATGGAATATTCACAGAGGAAGGTCAGATACCCGAAATTACGGAAGCCTTCACTAACCACCACCCAAAATCAGTAATGCCGCTATTTCCAGGACTTTTCATCACTATCGCCTGCGGAGCAGTGAGCGGTTTCCATGCTACACAGTCGCCAATGATGGCACGATGCATGAAGAACGAAAAGTACGGACGACCTATCTTCTACGGATCTATGATTACGGAAGGAATCGTAGCAATGATTTGGGCTGCTGCAGCAATAAAATTTGCTGACAGTCTGAATGTGGCAGGTGACACTCCATACGAAAAACTGCTGAACGCAATGACTATCCCCGAGACTGGAAAACTTTCACCGGCACTGCTCGTAAACAATATATGCAACAATTGGCTGGGCAGCGTCGGTGCTGTGCTGGCCGTGCTTGGCGTAGTAGCCGCACCGATCACTTCGGGCGATACCGCATTCCGCTCTGCACGACTCATTGCTGCCGACTTCCTGCACTACAAGCAGAACAAGGTGTATAAGCGAGTACTGCTGTCGCTGCCACTGTTCATCTTGGCAGCAGTGCTGATGGCTGTAAACTTCGACATCCTGTGGAGATACTTTGCATGGACAAACCAAACTCTGTCGGTATTTACACTCTGGGCAATAACAGTATGGCTTGGACTGAGATGCAGACGCGACGGACACTCGAAATATGAAGTGCTCATTGGACTGATTCCGGCATTGTGGATGACGACGATATGTACTTCGTACATTCTGATTGCTCCGGAGGGATTCAGTATGGATCCAGACTACGCATACACTATCACAGCTGTGGTAGTACTTGGATTTTTAGGTAGTTTCCTGTCATGGTACAAAAGAATATAAAAAAGTATGTCTGGATGCCACTGGCTTTCCTGTGCATTGGACTCGCCGTATATATATATTATGGTATAACGTGGAATGCATGGATGAAGAATCTGCCTAATATCATCATATATGTTGTCATCGTGGCAGCACTGACTGTGGCACTGAAAAAGAAGGACGAACTGAGACAGAAATATCACGGAAGCGAAATGAACAACTGATATCCATAACAACAACTAATAATATAAAAAGAAAATGAAGAAATTAGCTTTAGTTCTGATGTTTGCCACTATCGGCATCTCAAGTGCATTCGCACAGTTTGAAAAAGGTAAGAAATATATCGGTGCATCGATGTCGGGATTTGACATGTCGTATAGCGAGACTACTAAGTTCCATCTGGGACTGGATGTGCTTGGAGGCTATATGGTAGCAAAAGACTGGATGGTAATGGCCGAAGTCGGGTTTAACTTTCACAATAAAGATACCCATTCAGTCTCAGTCGGTGCCCGCGGACGTTACTACATAGAACAGAATGGTCTGTTCTTGGGACTCGGTGCCAAGTATCTGCATGAATGGAAGAGCTATAACGATTTCTTCCTGGCACCAGAGGTAGGCTACTGCCTGTTCCTGAACCATAACGTTATGCTGGAACCAAGTATTTACTATAACATGTCGATGACTAACTTCGGAGACAAGAGCCGTTTCGGACTGAAAGTCGGCTTAGGCTTCTTCCTCTAAGAAATCATGCCATCCTATTGTTGTTCACATAAAAAAAAAATAACATGCTATCCGTATTGGAACTAAACGACAAACTTATCGATCTGGCTTTTGCAGAAGACATAGGCGACGGCGACCACACCACCCTATGCTGCATTCCTGCCGATGCTGTGGGAGAGAGTCTGCTGCTCATCAAGGAAGAAGGCATTTTTGCCGGAGTGGAAATAGCTAAGGAAGTGTTTCACAGGTTTGACCCGACACTGCAGGTAGAGGTGTACATCAAAGACGGTGCACACGTAAAACCTGGTGACATAGTGATGTCGGTTAAGGGAAAAGAGCAGTCGCTATTGCAGACAGAACGATTGATGCTCAACATATTGCAACGCATGTCGGGTATTGCCACCATGACACATAAGTATCAGCAGGCACTGATTGATGCAGGTACGAAGACAAGAGTGCTGGACACCAGAAAAACTACTCCAGGAATGCGTATGCTGGAGAAGGAAGCCGTGAAGATAGGCGGCGGAATGAACCACAGAATAGGTCTGTTTGACATGATTCTGCTAAAGGATAACCATATAGACTTCTGCGGTGGTGTGCATAACGCTATATCACGCGCAAAACAGTATTGCAAGGATAAAGGCAAAAACCTAAAGATAGAATGCGAGGTGAGAAATTGGAAAGAACTGGAGGAAGCACTGCAGGAGGGATGCGACCGCATTATGTTTGACAACTTCACACCAGAGGATACGAAGCGTGCCGTAGAACTGGTGGCAGGAAGAGCCGAAACGGAGTCGTCGGGAGGTATCACATTCGATAATATGATTCCATACGCTAAAGCCGGTGTGGACTTCATATCGTTCGGAGCACTGACCCACTCGGTAAAAGGACTTGACATGTCGTTCAAAGCCAAGGGAAGTGATAAACTCATTATCAAATGAGCAATCCAAAACATAACTTTAATAACAGAGAGCGGAAAACTATAATCCTGCTCTCTGTTATTATTTTATTTGCAGCAGGTATCTTTTTCCTGAGAGAAAACATACCCGCGGAACAACCCGCCACTCAACAACCAAAAGCTAAATGGGAATACAGAAAACGGCAGCAGAAGAAGAAATATTACAAGAAAGACTACAAGTACGAATATAAGTACAAATACAAGTACAAGTATAGCAACGGATATAACAAGAAAAAGTACAGAAAGGATAAAAGCTATAAGGCAGAGAACTTGTATGGAACGAGAATGATTGACAGTCTGTCACAGAACAATGACAGCATAGGGAAAAGAAGGGCTCTGTACAGGAATGAGAAATTCAAGACGCTAACCATTGTCGATGCTAACACGGCTGACTCTACTACTCTGTGCAGAATTCCAGGAATAGGAGCTACGATAGCCAGTATAATAATAAGACAACGTGAACGTCTGGGAGGTTTCCATTCAAAAGAACAATTGCTGGAATGCAAATATTTCACTGACGATCTGCTGGTGTGGTTCAAGGTGGATTCGGCGCACCAAGTAACAAAACTGAATATAAACGATGACTCTCTGAGGGTTCTTTACAAACATCCTTATATCAGCTACAAACAAGCAAGAGCACTAAAAAATCATCGCAGACTAAGGGGAAGAATAAAGAATGAGGAAGAACTGAGAAGCATTTTTATTTTCACAAAAGAGGAAATAGATAAGTTGCTGCCATATATCGAGTTCTGAAACTTCTTAACCATTTTTATCCCGTATCATAAACAAAATAAGAACAAGAAATTGTTCCAAATGTAGCAAATTCGACTCTATTGTTCAATTTTTATTCAATTTTGTTCCTTTGGTACACAGAATTAACATACCTTTGCATCGGATTTTAAGATAAAAAGGTTAGATCAATGGTAAAATTTTATGCAAGAAGTATAGCCGCAATATGTATGGCTATACTTACAATGCCAGCTTTGGCTGGAGGTTATCAAACAAATACGAACCAGAGTATTTCTTTCTTGCGTAACCCTTCGCAAGACGCTGTGATAGGCATAAGTGCCCTGTACAACAACCCAGCCGGTACTGCATTCATGGCCCCAGGATTCCACATGGCTATAAATATTATGAACGTGCATCAGGATCGCGATGTCACATCTACCTATGCTCCATTCGCATTTGGAGCAAAAAACAATGGCGCCACAACAAAAACCTTCGAAGGTAATGCAGATGCCCCTATCCTACCCTCACTACAATTTGCATATAACACAAAGGATAGCAAATGGTCGTTCAGCTTCAATTTCGGACTTGTAGGCGGTGGCGGTAAATGTCAGTATAACAATGGTCTGCCATCATTTGAATCAGCCGTATCAGCATTGTCGATGGTCGCATCTACATTCTCGTCTAAGGATTTGGCAGGCAATGACGTACATCCATTCAAGAACGGATACAAATTCGATACTTTCATGCGAGGACGCTCCTACCAGTACGGTTTCCAGTTAGGTGCTGCCCGCAAGATAACTGACAACTTAAGCATCTATGGAGGTTTACGCCTGATTTATGCTACAAACAACTATTTCGGATATGTCAAGAACATACAGCTGATGACACAGGATAATCAATATGTATCTGCACGCCAATGGATTAACGAACAGCATAATAGACTCGAAGAAATTAAAAAGGTAGCTCCTGCCTATACTGCTCAAATTGATAATATGCATAAAGCAATTGACGACAGAGGATATCAGTTGGCAGACATGACAGGAAATATCGGTTTGAACTGTAACCAAGCCGGATGGGGTCTGACTCCGATAATCGGCATCGACTGGAAGATTAATGAACACTGGAATCTGGCAGCTAAGTTTGAATTCAAGACACGACTGAGACTGAAAAACGAAAGCTATAACGAGAATACCGACGGACACGGATTAGACAAGTACAATGACGGACAGACTATTTCGGAAGATATCCCATCAATACTTACCGTAGGTGCTATGTATTCTCCAATCAAAGTCCTGAGAATCAATGGCGGTTTCCACTATTATTGGGATAAGCAGGCCACAAAATATGGTGATGAGAATAAGCTGCTGAGCGGAGGAACATGGGAAATCACAGCCGGAGCTGAGTGGGATTTCATAAAGGGATGGACCATAAGCGGCGGATGGCAAACTACACGCTACCCCAATACTGATGCCTACATGCGTGACATCTCGTTTGTGACAAACTCCAATACGTTCGGTTTTGGTGTGAAATGGCAAATCAGCCACGTTGTTGCAGTTGAAGCAGCATACTTCCAAACACTATACAACACATACGAACGCACTCAGGCTGATTACAACGGACTCGCAGCAAAGGCAATTAAGTCGCTCGGTTACACTCTGCCTACTGGCGTTTCAGCCCCACAGGCACTCGTCGCAAGAGACATAATCAAGAGTGCGGATCAGGTTGCAGGCACTGATAAGTTCGACCGTACAAACAGAGTTTTCGGCGTTGGCGTGACACTGGATTTTTAACATATCTAAGAGTAATTACACTTAAATACTCATACATTTTCAATATATAAGAAGGAAGGGAGATTTTCAAAAAATCTCCTTTTCTTTTTATAATTTAAATAAAAAACGTACCTTTGCAGCGTGAAATCGTTAACAAACGACTATTTTTCATGTATATTAGGCAAATTATAGGTGCCCTTGAAGATTTTGCTCCTTTGGCCCTGCAAGACAGTTACGATAACGCCGGATTGCAGATTGGATTAGCAAAGGATGCAGAGACGTCAGGGGTTTTATTGTGTCTTGACGTCACAGAGGATGTCATCGACGAGGCTATTGCCCGAGGCTGTAACATAATCGTCAGCCACCACCCTCTTTTGTTCGCTCCGCTTAAATCAATCTCAGGAAAGAACTATATCGAGCGTTGTGTTGTGAAAGCTATAAAGAATGACATCACCATTTATGCAGCACACACAAATCTGGATTCAGCACGAGGTGGAGTAAACTATAAGATTGCTGAAAAAACAGGACTAACGAATATCGAATGGCTTTCACCTAAAGAAGGAGCAGATGCGGGAGAAGGTATTGTAGGCATACTGAAGAATCCGATGTCCAAAGCAGACTTTCTGCAACACATAAAAAAGACATTCAATGTAGAAGCCTTAAGGTACAATGACTGGCAAGGAGATACGATAAGCCGGGTAGCCGTATGCGGAGGAGCAGGAAACTTCCTTATCCCTGAAGCGATAAAGAAAGGATGTGACGCGTTCATAACCGGAGAAATAGGATATCACAGGTTTTTCGGACATGAAGATAACCTGATGATGTTAGAGTTAGGACATTACGAAAGCGAGAAATACACTATAGAAATTTTGCATGACATAATAAAAAAAGCAGACCAAAACATACCTGTGTATAATACAACAATAAAAACCAATCCAATAAACTATTTATAATTTATGGCAAAGAAAAAAGAATCTGTATCTACTGAAATGTCGGTAGAGGAAAAGCTGAGAAACCTTTACCAGTTGCAGTTGATGTTGTCGGAAATCGACAAGATCCGTATTCTGAGAGGCGAACTTCCACTTGAGGTAGAAGACCTGGAAGACGAAATCGAAGGACTCAAAACACGAATCGAGAACACTCAGAAAGATGTCAGCGATTTGCGCTCACGCATCAACGAGATGAAAACTAAAATCGAACTTGCGTCTCAGCAACTGACTAAATACAAGGAGCAACTCGATAATGTAGCTAACAACCGCGAATACGACCTGTTGAACAAGGAAATCGAATTCCAGCAACTGGAAGTAGAACTCTGCAATAAGCGCATCCGTGAGGCTACAACCCAGGAGAAGAGCAAGGAAGAATACCTGGAGAAGAATAAACAGATTCTGGAAGGACGCAGCCAAGACCTGGAAATAAAGAAAAACGAACTCGACGAGATCATCGCCGAAACTAAGGCAGAGGAAGAGAAACTGCGCGAAAAGTCAAAGAACCTTGAACTCTCTATCGAACCACGTCTGCTTCAGGCATTCAAACGAATCCGTAAAAACTCACGCAACGGCCTCGGCATCGTTTACGTTCAACGTGATGCATGCGGCGGCTGCTTCGCCAAAATCCCGCCACAGCGCCAACTGGATGTGCGTATGAGAAAGAAAATCATCGTTTGCGAATACTGCGGAAGAATCCTCATCGACCCAGAACTTGCCGGAGTACAAACAACTACTTCTCAAGAAGAAAAACCTAAGAAGAAAATAGGAAGACGCAACAAGAAGGACGAAAAAGAGGAAATTTAGCATAAGAAATGGAAAAAATAGTACATAATAGAATTTTTAATAAAAAAAATATAAAAAAAATTTCATTGTGTAAAACTATTTTTTCTACCTTTGCCACGATTTTAAAGTAAATTTAAAACAAAATTGCTTCTTATCATTAAGGAAAAGCATTAGTCAATTGAAACTATATAAAAAACATTTCAAATTTTATAAACTTTATTATTAACAAAAACTTAAAAGACATGAAGAGATTTTTCTTGAGTTTTGCCATTGCTATGGCAACAGTTTTAAGCGCAAGCGCTGAAACAGCTCTCGTAGCTCAGAAGCCATTTGACAACTTCTACATCGGTATCGGTGGCGGTGTTGCTACTCCACTTAAGTTAAAGAAGATTTTCCCATTGAACGGAACAGCTTCAGTATTCGTTGGTAAGCAGTTTACTCCAGTATGGGGCGCTGAAATCGAGGGAACTTTCTGGTTTGGTTCTCACGCATACGGAAACGAAGCTCAGCCAAGAATTCACTTTAACGAAACAGCTAACGGTTACAAGACTATCGTTCGCGGTCACTATGTAGGTGTAAACGCTACTTTGAACCTCTCTAACCTCTTCGGTGGTTACAAGGGTGTTCCACGTTCATTCGAAGTAGGTTTGGTTGCAGGTCTCGGTTGGACACACGCTTACGCTCCAGGTCAGAAATTAAAGTATGGCAACCACGTTGACGGTAAGACCGGTGTTGACCTCCTTTTCAACCTTGGTGCTGCTAAGGCTCACACAATCCGTATTCAGCCAGCTATCGACTGGACTATCGGCGGAACTGCTAACACAGGTTTCCCACTCAAAGCTTCAAAGGCTGAACTCCACCTTATGGCTGCTTACATCTACCACTTCGGTAACAGCAACGGTACTCACTACTTCAAGATGTATGATGACAGCGCTCTCCGTGCTGAAATCGCTCGCCTGAACGACGAACTCGCTAAGAAACCAAAAGAGGTTGTTGTTGAAAAGGTTGTTGAGAAAGTTGTTGAAAAGCCAGTTGCTTCAGCTATCGCTGCTACAACAGTCGTAACATTCGCTCAGGGTTCTGCTGCTCTTACTGCAGAAGCTAAGGCTGACCTCGACAAGGTTAAGGGTGCTGTTGAAATCATTGCTACTGCATCTCCAGAAGGTAGCTCAGCTTACAACAAGAAGCTTTCTCAGAAGCGTGCTGACGCTGTTGCAGAATACCTCAAGAGCAAGGGCGTTACAGTTAACACAGCTGTTGGTCAGGGTGTAACTGGTTCTGCTTCTAACCGTATCGCTATCATCTCTGCACGTTAATTGCAGTCAGATATAAAATAAAAAAGGGCATGCACAATTGCATGCCTTTTTTTATTTTCTTGTATAGCAACGAATCCAGGCTATACTACCCTACAAATCCCCGTAATTTGGTATATCATCGAGAAACATGTATTGCTGCTTGTCGTAATCCATCTTACAGCAATAATGGCTGATACCATTACTTACAATCAGGTAGTCAACATGCAGTACCAGATTATACCTGCATATCTGATTGAACACCTTCTGCGTGATTTCTACATCAGGACGCTTATATTCTATAATCATACGTGGTACTAGTCCCTGAGAATACAAAACGCTGTCACAGCGCTTTTTTACGCCGTTTAGGCATATTCCTACCTCATTTGCCATAAGCGTAGGGTTATACCCCTTGATGTCCACTAAAAAATGTACGAAATTTTGCCGGACCCACTCCTCTGGTGTTAAAGCCACATATTTATGGCGCAGAAAGTCGAAAATTTTCAATTCCGACCCATTTTTCGTAATCCTGGCATTATATGAAGGTAAATTCAGTTGCTGCATTTCTAATATTTTCCTATATTTGCATATGAATGCAAATATAAGCATATTTCTCTGTTTAAAACAGCTATTATAGAGAGTTTTTTATGGCAAAACAGACTATTTCTATCACACATAGAGATATTATTCAGCAGATAAAAGATCGCAAATTTGCGCCTATTTATCTGCTTATGGGTGAAGAATCATACTATATAGACCGTATTTCGGATTATATTGCAGATAATGTCTTATCTGATAGTGAACGCGACTTTAACCAGCAAATCATATATTGCACCAGAGAAACAAAAGTCGCAGATATCATCAATTCGGCACGACGATACCCCATGATGAGCGAATATCAAGTGGTAATTGTTAAAGAGGCGCAGAATTTGTTAAAAATAGAGGAGCTCGCTACATACGCAAAAAATTTCTTAAGGACCACGATTTTGGTAATTTGCTACAAAGGCAGCAGTCTTGACTCAAAAAAGAAATTAGTAGCAGCCATAAATGAAGTTGGCATAGTTTTTGAAAGCAAAAAACTGCGCGAAGGCATGCTACCGTCATTCATCAACGACTACCTGAAACGAAAACAGATTGCCATAGACCAACAAGCCACAATGATGCTCGCACAATACATTGGCTCAGACCTGAACCGCATCGCAAGCGAACTGGACAAACTTGCGATAGCACTTCCTCCAGGCTTCAAACAGATCAATACGTCAATTATAGAGAAAAATATAGGTATAAGCAAGGAATTCAACAACTGGGAACTCCGAACAGCCTTGGTAAATAGGGATGTATATAAGGCAAACCAGATAATTGACTACTTTGAGGCTAATCCCAAAGAAAATCCTGCCAATATGACCATTGCCACAATATTTACTTTTTTCTCTAATATTATGCTTGCATATTATTCACCCGACAAAAGTCCACGCGGACTAATGGAACAACTTGACCTTAAAGCTGAATGGCAACTAAAGGAGTACAGTCAGGCAATGCGAACTTATACAGCTATGAAAACTATGCAAATTATAGATAAAATAAGGGAGTCTGACGGAAAACTTAAGGGTATAAAGAAAGGAAATACTACAGATGGTGAAATCATGAGAGAACTAATATACTATATACTACATTAGAGGCTATTTAGTAAAGACACATTCAACCACGTAAATAATATCACCCCAGGGAATAAATACCCTGGGCTTTTTTTATTATAATAGTGATCTCAGCAACGAGTATGAAATTCTTGTTTTAAAAAATAGAGCTAAAAAAATAAAATACACATTTACGATGTAAATAAAATGCATTAAAAAGGAATATAAAACAAAGAAAAAAGAAGAAAAACCATATTTAGAATCTCAAAAAAGGATCAGCAAAATTTTTTACAACAGAAAATCAAGACAAAAAAAATAAATAATTTATGTCTGAATATAAATGATTTAAAAGTGAAAAACAGCATTTTTAGGTGGGCTAAAATAGAATATTCAAAGGGGAATTCGAATTCTTAAAAAAATCTCTATTAAATTCCGATTTTCATATTTAAAGTTTAAATATGTAACCCAAACATCTTTCAGTTTGTAAATATATATGTAAAACCAACTAGCAAAATTTACATATTTATATTCATAGACACTGATTAAAAAGGTAGTTTATATTTATATCGAGGTTGACTGCTTCACATTTGTATATCTTTTAAACTTTTACACATGAATAATATGCGAAAAGTTTTGCAAAACTTTTATTACTTGATTTTCTTACGTTTAAATTCTTTTACATGATATATTTCACTCTATTCTAAATGCATAACTGCTGTTTGTTATGTTTATTTCTGTAAATCTTACTGATTTTATCATATATATTTGATTTTAAACCATTTTTTTATCTAGAAATGCACATTGTATTTCTTTAAGTAAAATCAATTGCCCAATTTTACACTTTTAAATAATTTAAATTCTTTTATAAATTTGATATTTTACATTTGTTATTTTACTTTTTGAAAAATACAATTCTTTTTTTCATTTTTATTTGGAAAATGCTTGGTCGGAAAAAAAAATACCACTACATTTGTCAAGTCTTATAAAAAAGGTGGGATACCCATCATTATACTATAAATGCAAGTGTGATTTGATTACCTGGAATGAAAACCCAGAGCACTTCATTATATATAATTATGGCGAACATAAAAATCGATGATTTTCTCTCTCCCCTTCTGAATAACGACAAACCTAATGACTAACATAATATTCACATAAAATGCAATCGGACAAGGAAAGGATTGAGCAGATTATTCAGAGCAAAAAGCTCACCAACATAGAGTTTTCTAACAAGACTCTATTGTCGCCGTCCACTCTTTCTCATATCCTAAGTGAACGTACAAAACCTACTCTAACTATACTTAGGAATATCGTAGAAGCATTTCCCGACTTGAATCCTATGTGGGTATTACTTGGTCAGGGTGACATGTACTTAGCTGGTACGAATAGTTCGACATCAGGTAATCAAGATGAAATAGGTGTTGATGATGACATTGATGACATTCTGGGACCGATGAAAAATGGATTAGGATATGTTCCCAAAGCTAAAACAAGCAGTCAACAACAATCCATTACGCAACAACCTAATTCAATTGGCAAGAACCAGAATGTCGTACCAATGCCTAGCTTAACAATAAAGGATGTCGAAGAAGTGATGACTAAGACGGTAGCGCAATTACAAAAACCTGCCAGACAAGTCACTGAAGTAAGAATATTCTTTGACGATGGAACTTACGAATGTTTCTATACAAAGAAATAAAACTTCAAAATTTAACAGTAGATGACTATTTAACAAAAACAATTGTTTATACTTAATAAAATATTAAACAAATTCAAAAAGCAATCTAAGATCTAACCTTTTTTATAATACTATCTTTAAAATCTTATTTTACGGAGAACTCTTTCGTGAGAAAGGGTTCTTTTTTGTATCATATATATATTTAAACAAAAAAATGTATAACTTTGCAAAAAAAGCGAGTTTATTGACTCTATATTTTTTTAGAGCAAAAAAGTCACACAAAAATCCCTTACAGAAACTTATTATTTACCAAACTGTTATAATGATTTCATAATGATACTTAATGGAATAGAGTTTATCTTTTGGGATAGGGGTTGAACTATAGATTAAAACTGCTCTAATTTTTCACTTAACGTATTCAATAAAATAGAATATATATCTTACTAAAATATATTTTAAGACTCATGAAAGAAAATAATACTCAACTGCCCCATCCATTAATAGCATTCATTCCAGTTATAGTTTTGATATGTCTGCTCATCTGCAGCATTGTAATGTTTGGCAGTGATTCACTTGAAGGCGGCAGTCAGATTGCATTATTGTTCAGTTCTGCTGTCTGCATTGCAATTTCAATGATTGTGTATCGCAGATCTTGGACAGCATTTGAAGAACAACTTTCATTCACTCTAGGTAGCATTTCCGTCACATTATATATATTATTGGCAGTTGGAATGGTAGCTGGTTCGTGGATGATAAGCGGAGTAGTTCCCACAATCATCTATTATGGAGTTCAGATAATCTCACCACGTTTCTTTCTAGTCAGTGCATGTACTATTTGTGCTATAGTATCTTTGCTTTCCGGCAGTTCATGGACAACGATTGCAACAATTGGAGTTGCATTGTTAGGAATAGGTAATGCCTTAGGAATAGATCAAGCCTGGACTGCAGGTGCAATTATTTCAGGAGCGTACTTTGGAGATAAGATGTCACCGCTGAGTGACACGACAATTTTGGCATCATCAGTTACGAGGACAGACCTCTTCGAACACATCCGCTATATGATGTACACTACTGTGCCTACTTTTACCATTACTCTGATAATATTCTTTGTATCGGGTCTGAGTAGCACGTCTGATGTATCGCTTCAAGTAGCACAGTACACAGAAGGATTGTCTAACACCTTTAATATTTCCCTATGGACACTAATTGTCCCCGTATTTACAGGTGTACTAATTGCACGTCGTATTTCGTCAACAATCACCCTTTTCCTTTCGTCTGTTATAGCTGGAATTACAGCTATAATATTTCAGCCTCATATTCTTTGTGAAGTAGCTGGCGACGCAGGCAGCAATTCATTATATTCTATATTTCGTGGATTATTAATCACATATTATGGTCCAACAGCTGTCGAAACAGGAATTGCCAGCTTGAACGAATTAGTTTCCACTGGCGGAATGGCTGGAATGTTGAACACTATATGGCTCATCATAAGTGCAATGTTTTACGGATCGGCAATGGTTGCAAGTCGTATGATAATAAGCATCACTAAACTTATCACACGTATGACAAACAGTTGTTTCAGTCTTGTATCATCAACCGTGGGCACTTGTATTTTCCTAAATATTTCTACAGGCGACCAGTTCATTTCCATTGTATTGTCAGCTAACATATTCAGAGACTCATATAAGCAGAAAGGTTTCGAATCACGTTTGCTTAGTCGTACAACGGAAGATGCAGCAACCGTAACGTCAGTACTGATTCCATGGAGTACGTGTGGTATGACACAATCAACTGTACTTGGAGTGCCCACTTTAGTATATCTGCCCTACTGTTTCTTCAATCTTCTCAGTCCGCTTATGAGTATGCTCGTTGCTGCAATCGGTTGGAAAATAAAAAAACTGCCAGTCTCTGATGTAGAATCTGACAGTATAGAGTAATTGTAGCGTGTATATCTGACTGCAACCTAAAAATCCGCACAAATGCCTTACTTCTTTTCCAAAAGTCCTTTGATATCAGCATCCACAAGATTCATCTTATGAGTTGGTTCGTAACGCTTCACAACCTTTCCGTTGCAATCAATGAGAAACTTTGTGAAGTTCCACTTAATACTTGGCTTCTTAGCATAGTCAGGGTCAGCCTTGCTAAGCATCTGGTCGAGCAACGGACCGAGTTTGTCTTCCATATCGAATCCTTCAAATCCCTTCTGAGCCTTGAGATAGGTGTAGAGGGGAGATTCGTTTTCGCCGTTCACCTCTATTTTCCCGAACTGTGGAAACTTAATGTTAAAATTCATGGTACAGAAATCATGAATTTCCTCATTCGAGCCAGGAGCTTGTTCCCCGAACTGATTACAGGGGAAGTCAAGTATATCGAACCCCAAATCTTTATATTTCTCATATATAGCCTCGAGTTCGTCGTACTGAGGTGTAAATCCGCAGCGAGTAGCTGTATTTACGACAAGTAATACTTTGCCTTTGTAGTCAGCAAGGGTGACATCATTACCCTTTCGGTCTTTCACTGTGAAATCATAGATACTCTCAGCTGTAGCCGGCATCATACTTGCTGTAGCAAGTACACCTGCAGCTATGGTTTTTTTCATATTTACCATTTTTAATTAGTTGGGTTAGTAATTAGAAAATTTGTGGCAAAAATATAAAAAATAATTAACAATAGCAGTAAGTCATCCTCTTTTTTCTGAAAAACAATATAAAATGTACTATCTTATAGAGTCAGTTTTATTTCTATTCAAGATGAGACCATTTGGCAATTTCACACACAATTATTACCTTTGCCACATATTAAACATCTGACACTATGAAATTTATAGGGAACATCATTTGGTGGGTATGTGGTGGTTTTGAGGCTGCCATAGGTTATTTTTCTGCCAGCCTGGCAATATGCTGCACTATCATCGGGATACCAGTAGCCTTGCAGACCTTTAAAATAGGATTTCTCTGCCTATGGCCATTCGGAGCCGAAGTGAGACAGACAGACATGCCTCCAGGTTGCATTGCCATTCCACTTAATATCATCTGGATTATCTTCGGTGGTTTGTGGGCATGCATCATGCACCTTTGTTTCGGAGCTTTGCTATACATCACTATCATTGGCATTCCATTCGGCAAACAGCACTTCAAGATGGCAGGTCTTTCGCTTGCACCGTTCGGCAAAGACGTAACGCTTAGGCTCTAATATAAAATTATAGACAAACCTAAAAAAGCGTGGCTGCACAATTTGTACGCCACGCTTTTATTATCTTCTTTTCCTTACCGGTATTTACCACTTAATGTCGTAGTTTATGTAGTTGCCGGCGCGTTCGTTCATACGAAGCTGACGGATAGCAGATGTCTTAGCATCAACAACCAGTACGAACGAAGTAAACATCTGTCGTTTTTTCTTCGCAGGTGTAATGGTAATGGTCTTCTGGCCATTCTGCACATTTACTGTGAGTTCATCGTTTGCAGGAACATCCTTACCATTTATCACAGCCACAAGTACATCGTGAAAAGCACCAAACTGCTTATTCTTCTTACTGTCTGTCACGTGTTTCTTGCCACCCATGCTCATTGTAAATTTAGTACCATCCATAATGAGCTGATCTTTATCATCATCTGTGGAAATACAGATATACTCAGGTGTACGGATTGTTACAGTACCAGTACTTACTTGATCGGTTGCGAGCGCTGCCTGATGACGAGTTCGAGTAACAGTCTGTGCCACACAATATGACAACTGTGAAACAGTAAGTAATATTACAAAAAACAATTTTTTCATAGTCTTTCCAATTTTATATATTATTATTCACTATTAATTCTTATCAATTAAATTCTCAGTCTTAACACCCAACAACTCTCCACAGGTCTTTAGTGCAGTCATTGTCACTCCCTCTACTCCATGCAGCATCAGATTCTGTCCTGTGAGCAACAGATTTGGTATAGGAGTTTTTGGGGAAATCATCGTCATCATAAGATTGCGACTATCCTTGCGCACGCCATATGCCGAGCCGTCAGGGGTCATTGTATAGTCGTGCCATGTTAGTGGAGTACTGGAGTACGAGTTTTCAATCATCTGCCTCAGTCCTGGAATTTCCTTTTCGGCCAGACAGATACACTCTTCAGCCATTCGAGCCTTCAGTTTTTCATAATCCTCACCGCGATGACCAATGTGTGTATTTTCCCACTGTTTACACAAACTCCACTGCATAGGCGTGAGCAAATCTATCTGCCTGACGAAATCCGAACCATCCTCCGGCACCCTTGCACTTACCATCACACCTCCAACATGTTCTGTCTCCTCAGCCACTGTCCACACATTGGGTTTCAGATATATATACTTATTATGGTTGAAATAACGCAGTACACCAGGTTTTAACATCAATGAAACAGTAAACATTCCAACAGTATTTTCTACACTGTTAATGCGACGGCGAAACAGATTCTTCAGCATACTACTCTCCTTTACCATAGAGAAAGTCTGCACTGGGTGAATATCGCTGATAAACACACTGCCTTCGTATGTTTCTCCATTCTTGCATCTTGCAGCCGTCAGCAGTCCGTTCTTCTCCACCAATTCTTCAACCTCAGCCTGACAAACTATTTCTCCTCCGGCATTACGAATACTATCCGCAAGAGTTTCAACCAGCAGTTTACCACTTCCACGCAATCTCCAACTACTACCTATGAAACTGCTGTTTCCATGAGCGAAGGTGAACAATGGTAGTGATTCGCGCCGCAGCTCCATCTTCCATGAAGCACCCGAAAGTACATTAAGCAGCAAAGAATCGTGAAAAGTTTCGTTCAGGTAATCGAAGGCATTCTGTCCGAACAGTCGGAACATATCCTGAGAATCGACAGATACTTCTTCTACCTGCTTTAGCATCGTCACATACTGCAACAGCGCTTGTCGTTCTTCCGGAAATCTTTCTGCTAATGTATCGACAAATTGGTCATATCCCTCTGCGAATCGGAAAGTCTCTTGTCCGATAGTCACCCGATCGAATCCTTCAGCATCCATTCTTACCCAAGGCAACTGCATGAGGCCTAGATAATCGAACACCCTGCGCAATCGCTGTCCCTCGCCAAGGCCGCCAATATAGTGAAGGCCAGTGTCGTATGACAGTCCTTTGCGTTTATAGTCCTGCATACAACCTCCTGGCTGCACGTGGCGTTCCAATACCAGCACATGCTTGCCCTCTTTGGCAAGCAACGCCCCACATATCAGACCGCCAAGACCACTGCCTATAATCACTACATCAAACATATTAACAATTTACAAATTACGATTGATTTACGATTCAGGATTTACGATTCATCTTTCTCCACACAGCAGGTTGCATCACATAAGCGAGAACTACAGCCGAGAGTAGTCCGACAAGAGTTGAAAAACCGACACTGCGTATAGCCGGATGCTTTGCTAAAAGCATACTGCTTACAGTTACTACGAGTATGATAGCCGAGAGCAGGACTGCCGTCTTATGGTAACTGAGGATTGATGACTCAGAACCCAACCGATTCTCGTCAACAAGCAGTCCATTCATCACGAAAATGCTGTAATCAACTCCGATACCGAATATGAATGTGGAAATAATAATACTTATAAGATTAAACTGCACACTGAAAATATTCATAACGCCAAGCACGATAAGCCAGCTGAGCAGGATTGGGGCGAAGCCTAACATGGTATTGCGCATATTGAATTGGAACGAGATAAGCAGCACGATGAATACGAAAGCCATCGAAACCCATTGCAGCATATCAAAATCGTTGCTCATCTGTATAAGAGTATCGGTAGTATAATAATATGTGTCGAGCACCAGCAGGTTTGGGTCACTGCTCACTGCATCGCATATACGAATATAGTCACTATTGCTACTACGTACAGAATCATTCTCACATCGAACAGACGTAAATACGAGGTAATCGCCGCCATACGAGCGTTCGGTCATCGTAGAGAGATAACCTGCAGGAATCAGTTCTGCTTCATAGATTGCATCAGGTTCATATTCAGCATTCACTGTCTCGAAGAATAATTCGAACGCTTCCGGACGCAAATCAGCCTTGGAAGCAGTTTCACCGATCAGTCGTCGTACAGTAGCCAATCGTTCGGGAGTCCAGTATCTACGCCATGCCTCGATGCGTTTCTTTTGAACATGCTGAGACACTAACAGTTGGTCTGTATTTGTATAGCTCTTCACAAGTCCGATGCGCTTTAGCGAATCCAGTTTCTCTTCAAGCAGTTTGAAATTATCCAGGGCCTCCTCCATTGAGTTACCGCGGCTGGCAAAATACTGAGTCTTATCGCCTGTATATGTCTTCTCACTCAGCAGTTGTTCTGAATGCGAGGTAATCTCAGCCTCATACCCCAGATTGTGCATATCGGCATCAAAATGGGTTCCTCCGATAAAAAATGCAACCACGCAAACTACTATGATTACAGACAGTCCGGCGATAAGCGAACGATTTCTGTCGAAGGGATATGCATTAATTCTATCAACCCATTTCAGGCCATTCTTATTCACCTTATCCGACAACATATGCGGCAGATAGGTCAATGAGAACAAGGTTGTTCCTAAAATTGCAAATCCCGCGAAAAGTCCGAAATCGCGAAGCAAATCAGTGTTTACAAATAGCAGTCCCACAAACGAGCCAATGGTAGTAATACACCCTAAAAGCAGTGGCTTCACCTGTTCGCGCAACATCTGCTGAGCATTGGTCACATACTGATGGTGGGTCAATACATGTAACACATAACTCATGGCAACACCCAGCACCACTCCTCCGATGCCCAAGGCAAGGAGTGAGAACTCACCCTTTATCCAGTACATCATAGCCATGCCAAACAGTGTGCCGAACACAACAGGCAGCAGCAACAGCGGTATGGTGTCCCATCTGCGGAAACAGAAGAAAAGGAACACAAGTACCAGCACCACAGCCCCGGCAATGGTCGTTGTCAGGTCGTTTTTTATCTGCGAAGAATTGTAGAATCCGTTGGCCGGAGTGCCATGATAACTGATGCGTACATCAGGGTGGCTCTTGGCAAAGCGCTCTATCAGACTGTTTATCATTTTGAACATAGCAGACCCCTGACCAGTATTGGTTGATGAGAATCGTGGAGTGATGAAGGCTATGCAGACCGTCGAATCGGGCACAAAGAAATGCCCGTCAATAGTCTTGTAGCTGCCTCCGTTCATCATTGGCGCCAGTTGTTCCATCAACACATTACGCATTCCCATCGGATCCATCTGAATGAGTTCAGGAAACATACTGCCGAATTCACCCATAAGATCCTCACGGTTCTGTTGCATCTGATTTTCGAAATGTTCTCGAGTCAGAAGGGAGTCAAACCGAGCATAGACTGTCGTATCGATATATGCCGGAAAATGTTCAGCCAGATAATCGACAGCGTCTGGAATCAGATCCTCGTCCAGACGGTAAAATACATCATTGATGGTCTTGCTTTCAACATCGTATTCCTGTAGAGAATCTACAAATTCATCACATGTGGCAATCAGATTCTCCACGTCACCGCCTTCAAACAACAGGAACACCTTATCTTTTATCTTCAGGTCGGCAAAAGCCAGCTTTGTAGTGCCATCCTCATTCTTCGACGATGGCATCAGCTTATTCAGATCCTCTTCTAGATGCAATTTAGTTGCAAAATAACCTGTTATAGCAAACAAGAGAACCATAGATAGCCAGAATGCTACCCTATGGTCCTTAAAATAATTGTATAAATTTACAAAGAAATTAGTCATGAGCTCATTTCTCCATTAAACTCCATAAAATCTGTTTCTGCGTTGTAGATACGAGCTACAACCGTATATCCGTCGTCATGTTTTGCGGCATCAATGTGAACATTCAGTTGCCTTACAGTCTGCGGACTCATCAGAGCCTTGAACCTACAGCGTTTGACCTTTCTGATACTGAGCGACTTTTCTCCAGTCAGCAGCATCATACACTCTTTTACCGTCTGGATGTTACAAACCCCGGGACATATCGGTTCGCCTGGAAAATGTCCGGCATAAACCTCACAATCTTCAAGCAGGCTTATACTATAGTCAGCACTCAGCCCCTCACCTTTCGTGCAGTCGTTTACCTTGAAATACTTATCCTTTAACATCATTCTTTCAACGAAATCTTAAGCTGAGTCTCGGCTACGAGGCTGTCATCAACCTTTGTCATTGCATTTACGACTGTTACATTCCCAGCCTGCAAAACTATCTGCACTGTGGTTGTCAGCTCGTCGCCCTTCTTTGGCAACATATAGAGGCAGAATCCCTTCACCTCACCGATATACCCGATGGGTGCTTCCTGCACTCCTTGCTTAAAAGCCATATAACCAGCATGAGCCGAAGCTGTCTGTGCCATGTGTTCAATCAGTCCGACCTCCCCGAGACAACCATCTTCCTGCAGAAAGAAGTTGTTATCTCTGATAATCAGCCTACTGGTTGCGCTTTGTTCATCAGCCTCAACCAATGCGTCAACCATCATGATTGGTTGGCGCTGTGGTATGAGTTGTCGGATATCGATATAGTCGATCATGCCTGATGGCTTTCGATATAATCGTACAGGTCGTTAAATGTCTGAAGCTTGTGCAAATCATCAACAGGGATAGTAACCTTGAAGTTGAACTGTACCAATGCGATAAGATCAACCAGGTTTATGCTGTCCAGATTCAGCGAATCCTTCATATTTGCATCGCCAGCAAAATTGCTGTCCTCAATTTCAAACTCCTCTGCCAACAGGCTGTTTACTTTTGCAATAATTTCTTCTCTTGTCATAATCGTTTTTTTTATTAGTTTCGTTACTATATTATTCTTATAGATTCTTGATAATTAAAGTTGAATTGGTTCCACCGAATCCGAATGAATTACTCAGGAACATATCGAAATGCTGCTTGCGGGTTTCCGGAAGCACATTGATACACTTTGTCACATCATCAGGATTTTCAAAGTTCAGCGAACCTGCAATGAAGTCGTTCTTCATCATCAGCATTGAATAGATTATTTCCGATGCACCAGCCATCCACATCTCATGTCCGGTCTGACTCTTCGTAGATGTTACAGGCACACGATAATCACCGAATACCTGAGCGATAGCCTCAGCCTCGCGACTGTCTCCGATCGGAGTCGAAGTAGCATGGGCATTCACATATCCAATTTCTTTTGTTGTCACTCCTGCACTCTCCAGACTGCGCACCAGCGAGCGTGCAGGTCCCTCTACGTTTGGAGTAGATATATGGTCACCATTACCCGAGAATCCCCATCCGAGAATCTCAGCCAGGATTGGTGCACCACGCTTCACGGCATGTTCATAGCTCTCTATGATGAGAGTTGCAGCGCCGCCGCTTGGTACCAGTCCGTCGCGGTCGCGGTCGAACGGACGGCTTGCCTTTGTCGGGTCGTCAATGCGAGTCGAGAAAGTTTGCAGAGCATCAAACGAAGCAATTCCGTACATATTATTTTCCTCAGCTCCACCACACACAATGCAATCCTGCAGACCATTCTTGATGAGCAGGAAACCCAGACCAAGCGACTGCGAACCACTTGCGCATGCAGCCGAGGCAGTCAGATTGATACCCTTCAAGTGGAATAGTGTAGCCAGATTCATAGTAACAGTCGAGTTCATCGACTGGAAGATAGCCCCAGAACCGCACGCAGCCGTAGATCCAGCCTGGCGGAACTTATCCATAGCTATCATAGTCGATTCAGCTACTGAGTCATTTCCATATATCACTCCCACTTCATGACTGTCAATATAATCCTGAGTCAGTCGTGCATGCTCCAGAGCCTGCACAGTAGCCATATAAGCATACTGAGCCTCCTCAGGCATCATCTGTCGTGCATTACGGCTCAGCACCTTCTTCAGGTCTGGCTGTGGCACATTCGCACATATTGGCGAACGGAAACCGGCATCTTTGCGTTCCTGACTGAACACTATACCGCTACGTCCCTCATACAGCGACTTGCACACCTCATCGAGCGTCGTACCAATGCACGACCAAATGCCCATTCCAGTTATAACAACTCTTCTTTCCATTTTCTTTTTATATAGTTTTAATGTAACATCTTCTGCGCTTCACATACTCCGGATTCAGCGGTTTCCACTGCGACAGCTCTCTCACATTAGTCTCCAGCTGCGGCAGGGTTTCAGCCGTTTCAAATCCGTACTTATTATATATAGGTATAAGGTCATCGAAGAAAAGCGCATTCACTCCCAATCCCTGATAATCAGGACGAACAGCCACGAGCATCATCTCCACCGTCTTCTCACGCTTTCTCAAAACAGCATTCAGCAGATACCACCATCCCAGAGGCCATATATGCCCCTTTGCTTTCTGCATGGCACGAGTCAGGCTGACCATCGTTATTGCCACACCCACAAACTCGTTCTTCTCGTTCACCACCACTGTTAGCAACTGTTTGTCCATCAGTTTCATATACTTCTTAATGAACAAATCTATCTGTTCGTCGGAAAATGGTGCAAAACCAAATAGCGGAGCATATGCTTCGTTCAGCAGGTCAAACACCTTCCTGCCTGCATTGCGTTTCTTGATGTCTTCGTTTGTCAGCTTCACCACTCTCAGTCCTAACTGCTCGCGTACGTACTGAGAAGTGCGGGCATAGCGTGCGGGCACCTCCTGTGGCACTTTGATACGTATCTGTACCCAGTCAACCTCCTTCTCGAATCCCATCGCCTCCAGATGCTGCGGATAATAGGCATGATTATAGAAGGTATTCACTGTTCCCGCCAGATTAAAGTCCTCAACGAGCATACCCTCCTTATCAAAGTCGGTAGCCCCCATCGGACCCTCTATTTTATCCATTCCCAGCGTCTTTCCCCATTGCTCTACTGCGCAGATCAATGCGTCAGACACCTCCTTGTCATCAATAAATTCGATAAACGTAAAACGCACATTGCGTGTTTGCCAACGTTCATTAGCCTTGTGGTTTACGATTCCCACGATGCGCCCTACAGGAGCGCCCTCCCTATAAGCCACAAACGGTTGTATATTGCAGAAATCGAACGAAGGATTTTCCTTCGGGTCAAGGAATTCGCGAATATCCACCTCCAAGTCGGGCACATACTGTGCACAATCTCTATATATACTATACGGCAAACTGATGAAATCCTCCAGTTCCTCCTTGTTGCCTATTTTCACGACATCAATCTTTGCCATATCTGCATGCTTAGTTCTTATATTTGTTTCTATACTCTACCGGCGTCATTCCTGTCTGTTCACGGAAATACTGACCGAAAAACGACGAATTCGGGAATCCCATTCTGTTGGAAATTTCCTTTACCGTCAGATCCGTGTCTCTCAACAACTGATAGCAATCCTCCATCACACTGTCTGTAATCCATCGGATAGGCGACCTTCCGCTGACATTTCTACATACCGTTGAGAGATACTTCGCTGTAATACAGAGTTTCTCGGCATAGTAAACCACCTGCCTTTTCTTCTGCTGCTCATGCTGCAGCAAATCCAGGAACTGGTTAAAAATCCTCTTCTCGCGCCCTGTGGCAGTGTCGTTCTCATCCATCACATCCTTTCCCTGACGCAGCAGTTCCTCGCAGACAACCAGCAAGAACAGACGCAGAAAAGACAGTACAAACTCTCTGAACAACAGTAGCTTGCCACCCTTAAATACACTATCCGACTGACTCTGCAGCGTATCTGACCATCTATTCGTATCAATCACGTAAATCTCGTGTAGATACATTGCCCGATTCCAGATATCAATCTGCCGCCCCAACACTGACCTAAGCAGACGTTCGCTCACCAGCAGTGCACCGGCCTCCACGTCCGTACTTACCATCATAGGCTGCATCAGTTTCTGTGCAGGTACCAGAAGCATCTGTCCTCCTACCACCTCCACCTGCTGACTGCCTCCCATCTCCAGCAGCACGCGTCCTCTACGGCAATGAATAATAGCATTATACTCCATCTTCATTGGAGATTTCAACGACAGTTTCTCGACATCCTTCAGGCTATCCAGAAAAATCACCTCGTCATCGATTACTGCAGTCGATTCCTGCCCTTCCAAGATTCGGTTCGTATTAGCCATTAATTCATCAATGTAAAAATCGCTGCAAAATTAAACATTTTTAGCAAATCCGCAATGTTGGATTTTTCGCTATAAATGTTCCATGGCAACAATCTACCCTAATAATGAAAATTTAGGGACAAAAATTTCCCATTCACTACAGTATGAACAGGAAATATTTGTCCGTTCTCCTTTTCTTATCAGATTGGATCAATTCATCTTCTTTCCGCTGAAATACACCTCCGATGGTTTATTGTAACTGAAGCCTGTTTGCTCAGCCGTAAGCAGGTCTTTGTCAAACACCAGGAAGTCTGCATCCTTACCAACAGAGATAGAGCCCTTTATAGCATCGACACCAAGTTGTTTTGCACTATTGACAGTATATCCCACAATCATCTCCTCGATACTCATTTTCTGGCTTGGAGACGGAAATTCAGAAACGACTCGTCCCACTTCGGGAGCCTTAGTCTTTTCGCAGTTGTATCGCGTCATTCCTATTTCCATTCCCAGATACGGGTTCCATGTTGAGAAATCGCCGTATGATACATCATCGCTCGACCAACTCACCAGTGCACCGCTGTCCCAAAGAGTCTTACAGCGGTACATTTTATTTGCACGCTGCTCGCCAAGCAGATTCGTCCACACCTTGTACGGATTTCCTCCTACCACTCCACTATGCCATGCAGGTGTATAATTAGCAACTACCCCGAGTTTTGCAAATCTATCCAGATCAGCATCATCCTGAATCCACAGATGTGCACATGTAACCTTTACGCGGAAGTTATCCCCCAGTTCCTTCTTTGCCAGTTCTACGCCGTCGAGAACCACGCGTGATGCCCTTTCGCCGACCGTGTGCAGGTGCAGATCCAGTCCTGCCTTGTTCAGTTCCTTCAGAATCACCGCAATTTCCTCAGCATTAAAGGTTGTAGCACCCGTTTCCTTAGTGTCTGCATATGGTGTTACCATAGCAGCAGTATGTATCTTCATCGTACCATCCATGAATATCTTCAATGTATGAACCTTCAGGTGTTCAGTATCGAACTCGCGGTTGAATCGTTTCGTTTCTTCTATAGCCTCCATCATCTTAGCCCTGTTGGTAAGCACATAGCATCCGTCTATATAAACAGGAAGTTTTCCCTGTTTGTCCAGATTGCGCAGATACGAATAGATTCTCTCATGAATATCATTATGTTCCGGGAAACCGGCATCAAATACCGAGCTCACGCCATATTCCTTGCAAAATGCAATCCAGCGTGAGATAGACGCTGCAATCTGTTCGTCAGTCAGGTGTGTTCTGAGATAGTCAAAGAGGAAAGGCCATCCCGCCGATTCAAATGCATTTCCTGTCAGATGACCGTTTTTCCTTACATAATAGGCAAGTCCTGGTGCCGGGTCTGGAGTATCATCCGAAATGCCGTGCTTCTCAAGAATCTTCGAGTTCACCCACACACTGTGGATGTCCAATTCAAGGACCTGAACTTCATGGCCCGGACAGAGAGCATCAAGTTCCTCCTTCACCAAGTCTTCTCCATTCAGTTTCCCTCGTTCCAACAGGAATCTGTAACGTTCGATACCTGGATGATCCTGTATATATTTCGCCATCATGTCCAAGGCTTCCTTTTTGCTGGTGCATGCAATATATTCACCATAATCCACATATTCAAAGCCAATACCTGTAGTGATATGCACATGCCCATCGATAATGCCTGGCATGATGAACTTCCCGCCTAAGTCGGTCACTTCGCCCTCATAGTCGGAGAGCCCCGCCTCGTTGCCTACATAGATAAACTTGCCGTCTTTCACTACCAGTGCAGTCGCCAGCGGATTAGCCTTGTCCGCAGTGAAGACCTTCGCGTTTTTAATAATCTGATCTGCTTTCATATCAGTTATCATTATTAATTATTAGTTACAATAATACTTGGTCAGGAAATAAGTATTTTCCCAGTCTATCATCTTTATTTCTGATTCCTGCTCAGAATGGATATTGAACTCATCGAGCAGCATCACCTTCTTGTTGCCCAAATCGTAAAGCGGCCACTCCTTAGCCTTTCCGTCGGGCGAAATATCAGCACTGAGCGACGGATTGCCAGTCTTGGCAAACTGTATCCACATCTTGCGCATTGTCTTAGAGAAGGTCTCGTCGATTGGTCTTCCTGTAAAGCCAGTCATCTCCGGATGGTTGAATACAACCGACAGTTCTGAGGCATGTCCGCTCTTCACCATTGGCACGACAGACTCAGGCGTGTAGAAGTAGGTGTACACCTTGCCGCCAGCCTTGGTATGGTTCTCCGACAGGCGGATGGCCGGGGCGTTAAAATAGCTCTGGCTGAACATACTGCAGGTCTTCTGCCATTCTTCTCCCGATGCACTGCTGATGTAATTCTTCACCTTGGCCACCTCTTCGTCAGTCATCAGCTTGTTTCTCGTTTCCATTCGGGCAGCCGCCCATTTGTTCCACCCTTCCACTCCAAGTGCAGCCGCGAAGGTGTTAAACTCATCCTTGGTGCAGCCCGTGAGGATGTCGATATCCGCTGCCTTGCCGTCTTCATAGGCTTTCCATCCATCCTTAGGCAGGAGATTTCCGTCTCTTTCCGGCCAGATGCTCCATCCGAGTACCTGATAGATACCATACAATTCTCCCACTTTATCTGCGAGCGTCCTGGGGGCAACTTTCTGCAGGTCAGCAACGGTCTTGCAACCAAGTGCCGCCATAATTTTGTTTGTGCAGGCAATAGCTTGTTCTGTGGATCTCGTCATAATGGGCGAACCGCTCATTGCGATTGCACGTTTGAAATACTTATGCGAGCCTTTGACTAACGGAAGAAGGGCACAACTTGAGCCACCGGCAGACTCGCCGAAAATGGTCACGTTATCAGAATCGCCGCCGAAACTCCCGATGTTCTCATGCACCCACTTCAGGGCCATCAGTTGGTCCAATATTCCCAGATTCTGGGCGTCAGGATAATCAGCTCCGTCCGGCAGATGCGACAGGTGCATAAAACCGTAGGCAGCGAGTCTGTAAGTGATGGTGACAAAGATGACATCCGGGTTTTCCTTCACAAGATTGTGGCAATCATACTGCGGGTCTGTCGTTCCGCCTACCTCGAAACCGCCACCGTAAATCCACACCATGACTGGCTTCTTCCCGGCAGCTGCATCGTCAGCCTTCCATACGTTCAGGTATAGGCAGTCCTCACTCTGACCATATTGACCAGCAGGGTCACCCGGTGCCTGAAAAGGGGCTTTACCATAATTATAGGCCTCAAACACACTATTGTTTGGAATCACATCCACAGGTGCCTTCCAGCGAAGATTGCCTACAGGCTGCTGACCTACAAAAGGAATTCCCTTATATGCAATGACATTCTCCGTTTTCTTGCCTACAAACGTTCCATTGACACACTTCACAGCAAGCGTTTTGTCATAATTTCCATCTGTGATCTCCTTGTTCATACTATCCTGCTTAGTTTCAGTATTGGGCACTTCATTGTCATTCTTGTCACTGCATGAAGTGAGCACAATTGTTGCGCCACTAATCAAGATGGCGGCAAGCATCCAGTTTTTCATTTTTCTCATATTACAATGGTATTTGGGTAAAACATATTTATAGATATTGTTATCTGATTCTGATTTCGCAAAGATAATCAAATATCCCCAAACAACATTGTCAGAAATGCCACTCCGTTTAAGTTTTGTATATTTTACAAATGAATTTGTATATTTTACAAATTAGCCACAATTTCATCGGCAGTTTTTGCGCATCCAAGCTGTTACGGTCAGTCCCATTCGCTGCTTGAAAGCAAGTCCGAAAGTACTATAACTGCGAAACCCACTTTCGCTTGCCAACTGTTGTGCTGTGAATGTGCGTTGATTAGCAACAGCCTCACGGTAAAGTCGGATGAAATGTCGTATGCGCAAATCGTTGATATATACATTGTATGTGATGCCTTCCTGTGCAAAATACGCACCAAGATAAGTGCGGTTCGTACCGATGACCTTTGCAAGTTGAAAAAGACTTAGGTCGTGCTGCAGGTACAATTGTGTGTCTATGCAATATTGCTGCAACAACTGACCTATGTAATCGATGGTCTGTGGTGAAAGTCCCGCTTCTTCCCCACTCTCAGTGAATACAGTTATTTCTTCCTGAGAATCCGACATACACTGCTGTATGCTCAGATCGCTTAGTGTTTCCACTCGCCATAGCAGATAAAAGATCAGCACGACACAAATTACCTGCATAGCATACAAGCAAACCACACCTTCGCTGACAAACGCATAAGATACAAATGCCAGCAGGATGAAAGCCAGTACTACAAAGCTCTGCCACACCTCCTTGTGCTCCAGGTCGGCATAATTGTCGCGCAGCCAGCGTCCGTATTGTCTCAGTGAATACACTGTATATATAATCAAACCGATGCACAGCAACACGAAATATACATAAATCATCGGCAGAAAATCATAACTGCGGTTAGCCACGGCAAACAATCCGGCTACAACCACAGGAAACATCATCGCGAAGACAGGCCATAGCGGTCGCTTGCGGTCCTGCAGCATAGTGAGCAGCACAACTATCGCCAAAGGGAAAAACGTCATACTGTCAAGCAATCCGCCAATCAGATCACACAGCCTGGCATCCTCGATTGAAGAGAGGAAAAAAATCGGCATATACCACAGATGATTCAGAGCGAAGGCTGCAAGGAAAGCCGCAGTCCACCGGCGCAACCGCAAAGGCGGAGTAACGTCAGGATTGAAAGCATTACCCCTACGCAGCAACAGATAACAGCTTGCAATCACCGACATAGCTATTACCGTTGCATATAGCATTATATATGGTATATCTCCACGGACCTGATCGTACATAATAGACGGCTCTTAAATTAAACTGACTGCAAAGATATATAATATTTTCCAAAACGTGAATTTTGCTATTATGCCCTACTCTGCCCTTACCTTTGCAGTGTTCCTCCAATTATTTCCGACAGATAACAAAAAAGGGTCAGAAGAGATAGCGCGCAGTGAGCATAGCTGCATGGCGGTTGCGATTGAACATATCGTGCCACTGGGCTGTAAGTGCCACGTGAGACGATATGGTTTTCTCAGCCTTCAGCAGACCATATACGGCAGGACCCTCAAGCAGGCGGCGCTCAGGAGCATTCTTCGAGCACCATACGAGCTGGGCAGATGCCTTCACGCCCCAGGGTATGCGGAATGTAGGCGCAAGACGGATGTAGCCGTAGTTCAGTTTTTCTCCATTTTCACTCTCATGACAGAAATTGGCACCACCAGTGAGCATCAGCCAGCTGTGTATCCAAGTCGCCGAGGCATTCAGCTGCATGCTATTCTCCTTCTCATCTACCAAATGAATATAGCGGCCACCGAAACTGGCATTCACACTTGGGCTGCAGAACACATACGCCAGACGATATACATCGGCACGGCTTTCATTGGCAAGCTGCGTCACACTACGCCAGGTAGTTCCGTCAACATCTGGATAACTGACAGGCATGGCTTCCAGAAACGAGGGGTTGATATATCGGCGATAATAGCCGCCCTGCACCTGATGGCAGGCAGACAGCCTTGCCACGGCACTGGCCATTATCATATTGCGCGTAGGGTTACGACTGTATTTGCCGTTGTGGGCATCCATGCTATAATGGTAGAATGATACGCGGTCACCCACCGATAGGAGCATAGGTCCCACTTTGTAGTCAAATTGTGCATACAGGTCGTAACAGTTCACGTTGAAACGGTCACTGACATCGAACGGCTTGGGCTGCCGGGCCATATCCTGACGCAACTGATTGCGCAGGTGGGTCAGATTATCCTCGTTTCCCACCATAAGCTGCAGTCCCTTGAGGAAAGGCAGAGGAGTGTTCAGTTCGACCATATACGTCTGAATGCCGTTGGCCAGACGGCTGTTGTTGCCAAGCGACTGAAAAGTGGAACTGTTGCTGTAGTCGTTATACATATAACCAGCCACACAGGTTAGTTCTGTACCAATCTTGTTGAATGTATGGTAATAATAGGCACGGGTGACATATGCTCTGACGTCGGCAGAAGACGGCATCTGACTTGTTCGGTCGCACGTCTGGCGCAGAAAGAGCAGCAACCGGTTGCGCTGGTCGAACCGCTGGGTCAGGTTGAACGATACATTCTGGTTGAATTCAGTATCTCCATGACGCGAATAATCGTCAACGTTTGCCGAAGCATAAATATCGGTGGTAGCCTTCCCTGGCGACACATATCCGTAGTTGACTGCCGCGAGGACTGATTTCTCGAGTTTAGTGGTCAGTTCTCCTCCGATGAATCCGCTCGCGCCGTC
Organism: Prevotellaceae bacterium UBA2744; assembly: GCA_002353575.1. Lineage (GTDB taxonomy): Bacteria > Bacteroidota > Bacteroidia > Bacteroidales > Bacteroidaceae > Minthosoma. The sequence goes on along the minus strand of DEJQ01000022.1, from coordinate 27,901 downwards.
TTCGTTGCGATGCATATTCAGGTCGATAACACCGCCCAGCCCCGTCGTACCCTTAGCCACGACCGGGTTTTCGCATATCTGAATCCGTTTTACCTTACGGGCAGGTGTCGTAGAGAGAAACTGACGCAGGTTGCACGCAAGATTCACGTTCTCCATGCGCAGCTGATAAGTGTCGAGCATCTGGTCGAAGCCGTTTACAAGCAGTTCGGGATACATCATGAGTACGTCCATCACCGTTTCGTCGCCCCTCAGTTTCAGACGGTCAACATAGATGAGGGTGCGGTCACCGATCATTTCAATAACTGGTTGTTCACGTGTTTGCGCTTCTACTTCATGTGGTACACTCATCAAGCACGACAGTATAGCTGTCATCATCACAATTCTTTTCATTTTTTTCAGAGACTAAAAGTAATACTGCAAAGGTACAATTATATTTTCTTAATAAAAGAAAAATCTAAAATATTTGCCTAAATTTGCAGCAAAATCATGAAATACAAAATATGGAAAATTCAAATATATCCGACAATCAGGATCTGATTACATACAACGAGAGGGCTCTCATCATCATAAATTCAATAAAGAACCTGCCACAATACAACCCATATTACTCCAAATACATGATGGTATTGATATGCACAGCCGGCAAACTTCAAATGGAGTACGACGGTCAGCCAATCACCATACACCCGGGCGGACTGTTCCTAAGTGTGCCTGACAGCATATTGGGAAATCACAGAATATCGAAAAATTTCGACTGCAAGATTCTTGCCGTAAACCCGTCTGAAATAGCCTCGTCGCACGAAATGCACTCAAAGATAATCAATAGCATGCTCTATATAAAGTCACACCCGGTAGTGCAGCTGTCGGCTACTGACTACGCAAACATCTTTGACTACTACCAACTAATCAGCAAAAGGGTTAGGCATCCTCAACACCGATATAAGGACGGAGAGATCAGGACACTGTTCAATGCCTTTCTGCTTGCCGTCATAGGCATCATGGATAGCGAAATGGACACCTCGAAAACCACTTCTACCGTACGAAGCGAACACATCGTGGAGAATTTCGCAAAGATGGTCAACGACAATCACGGACGCATCCGTCTGGTAGAATACTATGCAGAGAAGCTGAACATCACTCCCAAATACCTCTCCACTCTTGTACGCTCAACCCTCGACCGCACTCCGATGGAAATCATCACAGCCGTAACCATTAAGGAAATAGAACGCAAGTTGCGTTATTCGAGCGACAGCATTAAAGAGATTTCCGTCTCGCTCAACTTCTCAAACACCTCCTTCTTCAGCAAGTATTTCAAGCAGCACACAGGCATGACTCCTATGGGCTACCGCAAGAAGTACCTGAAGTAATGCTGCTTTTCTGTTTGCAGTCTTCCCGCCATTTGGCGGAAATGCTGCTTTTCTGTTTGCAGTCTTCCCGCCATTTAGCGGAAACGCTGCTACGTGCAGACTGACACTATACGTGTGTCTATGCGCATGCGAAAAAACATCCGTCTAATCCGTGTAATCCGTGTTCGAAAAAAAGTGCATTTCGTGTTCGCTAAAAAAAATACAAAACAGCACAAGAACAGTTTTCTTAAATATTTTTTTGAAAATTATTATTCATTATTTCTTGCAAACTCTTACATTTGCAAAAATCATATAAAAATGAGTGAAATACATTATTTAAATTAATACTATGAAGAAAACCTTAACCACTCTATGCCTAATGCTGCTGAGCATCTACGCATCAGCGCAGTACGTAGATAAGAAAGAAGAAACTGTTAAGAAAAACCGGCCACTGAGCGAGTGGCGCGACATACGCTGCCAATTGTTTAATTTCGGATGGAAATTCAAGATGGGAGAAACAGAGGGAGCCGAGAAGACTGAATTTGACGACAGTCAGTGGCGCTCACTCGACCTGCCCCATGACTTCCAGTTTGAAATGCCATGGGACGAGAACGCCAAGGGCGCACGCGCCTTCAAGCAGATGGGGGCAGCATGGTACAGGAAGACATTCAATGTGCCTGAGTCGTACAATGGTATGAAGGTAATGCTCGATTTCGGAGGTATCATGTATTATGGAGATGTATATGTAAACGGAAAGAAGGTGGCTTCGACTGAATACGGATACATCGGTTTTGAAACCGACATCAGCAAGGCTCTGAAATATGGCGCCGACAACGTAGTGGCGGTCTATGCTTCTACAGGTCCTGAGAACGGCAGCCGTTGGTACACTGGTGGAGGTCTGTTCCGCGATGTATATCTGAAAGTATGTAACCAGCAGACCTGCATTGCACGTCACGGACTCTACGTCACAAGCGCCCCGACTGGCAAGATTGTGCGCCCCGACGTGCTGAATGCACAGCGCATCGACATCAACCCGCTCAATCCGCAGGGCGGGAATCCTGCCGGCAGTTGGGACGTGCTCGTACAACTACAGGTTACAGGATGGCAGAAACACAATATATCCCTCAAGGCAACCCTGAAGGATGCAGAAGGAAATGTAGTTGGCAAGACTGAATGTGGAATGCCTGACCATACAAAACAGAACAATACCGAAGTGGCCCTGCCATTCATCAGCGTCAGCCAGCCGAAGCTGTGGTCTCCCGACACTCCATACCTTTACACTGTGGAAGCTGTAATAGAAGAAGACGGCACTGTAATCGACTCTGTCAGCGACCAGATAGGCCTTCGCACCATCGAATACAGTCCTGATTTCGGATTCAAGCTCAACGGCAAGAAGGTATTTGTCGTAGGTATTGCAAACCATCATGATTTAGGAGCCGTAGGCATAGCTGCCTACGACAAAGCCATTGAGCGTCAGATGCGTCAGCTGAAAGCATTCGGATATAATGCTATCCGCTGCAGCCATAACCCATACAGCGAGGGATTCTACCGGGCTGCCGACAGAGTGGGCTTGATGGTTGTAGATGAACTGATAGACAAGTGGTCGGACAAGGACTATTGGGGTGGCAGGAAACCATTCATGCAGCTGTGGCCTACTCTCATTCAGGAATGGGTGAAGCGCGACAGGAATCATCCGAGCATCGTGCTATGGAGTCTCGGTAACGAACTTCAGACCCGCAGCGACTGGTCAGGATATCAGACAGAAGACTGGGGCATCACGACCTATCGCATCTTCGACCAGATGCTGAAGCGCTACGACCGTACCCGTCCTACTACCGTTGCGATGTTCCCAGCCAGAGCAGGAGCACAGCGCGGCACCCCTGACTTCAAGACTTATCGTGTGCCACCAGAACTGGCTTGTGCCAGCGAAGTAGCATCATTCAACTACCAGTGGGATGCCTATCCTGGATATTTCGAATATAAGCCCGACCTCATCCTCTTCCAGAGCGAGGCTGTGACCAACCAACTGCAACAGCCTTTCTACGGAATGGATCAGAAGCGCAGTGTCGGACTGGCATGGTGGGGAGCTATAGAATATTGGGGCGAATCGAACGGATGGCCAAAGAAAGGATGGAATTACTCTTTCTTCAAGCACACACTCGAACCCTATCCGCAGGCACACCTCATCAAAAGTTGCATCAGACCCGACGAACCGGTCTGTCAGATTGGTGTTGTTGACGGCAAGGGCGAAAATCTTGAATGGAACGACATAAAGGTGGGCAGCCAGAAGATTTCATATAATTGGAATCAGAAGGAGGGCAGCCGTCAGAATGTGTTTGTATATACCAATGCCGACGAAGTGGAACTCTTCTATAACGGCAAGAGTCTGGGCACAAAACAGAACAACCGCAGCGACATAGCAAAGCGAAACATGACATACTGGAACGACATAGAATATGGCAAGGGCGGCACCCTCGTGGCTGTAGCAAAGAACGCAGGCAAGGAAGTGGCTCGTCATCAGATTCAGTCCTCCGGCAAGGCTGTAGCCCTGAAGATTGTAGCTGAAGGCAAGACTCCTCAGGACATCTTCAACGCAAAAAGCGATTGCTGGAAAGCAGACGGCATGGACTTGCAATATTTCAACATCTATGCAGTTGACAGCAAAGGTAACATTGTTCGCAATGCAACCGACGAAGTAACCGTTACTGCTCAGGGCGAGGGATCGCTGTTGGCTATCGACAACGGAGACCACTACACCAACGACCTGTTCCGACCGGTCGATAACACTAAGCAGATGCAGACAGGAGTAATGCAGGCTATCCTGCGCAGCACCCATAAAGCAGGAAAGGTAACCATACAGGCTACGGCTCCGGGGCTGAAGACGGGAAAACTGACAATCAACACTAAGTAATCAAAACAACAATATTCATTTTTTAATTTAGAAAAGTATGGATCAAGAACTAATCAAACAATGTACAGCAGAGGCTCAGAAGTGGTTCTCTCCTGCATTCGATGCCGACACACAGGCAGAAGTACGCGCAATGCTCGACAATGAAGACAAGACAGCTCTCATCGATGCATTCTATCAGAACCTGGAATTCGGCACCGGCGGTCTGCGCGGTATCATGGGTGCCGGCACAAACCGCATGAACAAATATATCGTCGGCATGGCTACTCAGGGGTTTGCAAATTACATTCTGAAGGCATTTGCCGGCAAGAAGGACATAAGCGTAGTAGTTGGTCACGACTGCCGCAACAACTCTCGACTCTTTGCAGAAACCGTTGCTGACATCTTCTCTGCTAACGGCATCAAGGCATACCTCTTCGAGAGCCTTCGACCAACTCCCGAAATCTCATTTGCCATCCGCCAGTTGGGTGCTCAGGCCGGTGTTAACATCACAGCCAGCCACAACCCACGCGAATATAACGGATACAAAGCATACTGGGATGACGGTGCTCAGGTACTTGCACCTCACGACACAGGAATCATCGACGAAGTGAACAAGGTTACTATCGACCAGGTAAAGTTCACTCCGAACAACGACCTCATCCAGATTATCGGTGGCGAAATGGATATCGACTATCTGAATGCCGTACACGAGGCCCTCATTGACCAGGAAGTAATCAACCGCCAGAAGGATCTCTGCATCGTTTATTCCCCACTTCACGGAACCGGTCGCGTCATCATCCCGGCAGCTCTGCGCACATGGGGATTCCAGAACATCAACGTGGTTAAGGAGCAGATGGTTATCGACGGAAACTTCCCGACTGTCGTAAGCCCTAACCCGGAGAACTCCGAGGCTATGACCCTTGGTATGCAGCTCGGGACAAAACTCAATGCCGACCTCGTGCTTGCCAGCGACCCTGACGCAGACCGCCTTGCGGTCGTTTGTCGCGATCCGAAGGGCGAATGGTGCATACTGAACGGAAACCAGACAGCCCTCATGCTCTCATATTATATTATTGAGAACAAGAAGAAACTCGGACAGCTCAAGGGCAACGAGTTCATGGTTAAGACAATCGTAACCACAGAGACTATTGCAGAAATCGCTAAGCGCAACAACGTAGAGATTCGAGATGTATATACAGGATTCAAGTGGATTGCACGTGAGATCAAGCTCTCTGAGGGAGTGAAGAAATACATCGGTGGCGGTGAGGAATCATTCGGCTACCTCCCATTCGACAAGGTACGCGACAAGGACTCGCCAGCCAGCATCTGTCTGCTCTGCGAAATCGCTGCATGGGCAAAGGACAACGGCATGACACTCTACGACCTGCTCATGAAGATATACCTCGACTACGGCTTCGCTTATCAGAACGCCATCTCTGTAACCAAGCCAGGCAAGTCGGGTGCTGACGAGATAAAGCAGATGATGGAAGACTTCCGTGCCACTCCTCCTACCCAGCTTGGCGGCAGCCCTGTTGTTTGCATCAAGGACTACAAGACCCTCAAGCAGGTGGCTGACGGCAAGGAGACTCCTATCGACATGCCTGCTACAAGCAACGTTCTGCAGTGGTTCACTGCCGACGGCACTAAGATTTCGGTTCGTCCTTCCGGTACAGAACCTAAGATTAAGTTCTACGTAGAAGTAAAGGGCGAGATGGAGTGTGCTAAGTGCTACGACGGCGCAGTCAAGACTGCCAAGGATAAAGTTGACGCTATCAAGAAAGACCTCGGCATCTAAACCGCCTGCAAAATACATTATTCGTTTCAACTCCCGCATCTTATATGTGGGAGTTGTTTTTATTTTGCACGAAAGCAAATTACAAAAAACGACCTTTTGTTAAATCCCTGTGGAAAATTGCAAATATTTTTTGTAAATAGTTCGTCTTTTATTCCGTTTTTGTCAAATATAATCTTACCTTTGCACCGTTTTTGAAGACGAAGCGATACATTATGACAGAAACGTACAAAATACACCCGATGATAGCCCAACAGGAAGAAGTGGAGCGACGCGGGATTATGGTGTTCGACGACATCAGTCGGATGCCCTTGTACGACGAGTCATATACCTCGCCCATGACAACCATCATACTGACCCGTCAGGGTTGGTTGCGCACAGAGTGTGACATGCGTCCCATAGTGTTTCAGCAGCAATCTATTGCAGTGATTACTCCGCATCGCATATTGTGTGTACGCGAGTCGTCCGACGATTTCCAGTCAACCATAATCATGCTGTCTGCTACATTCATGGATCGTCTGCGCCATCTGCATTCCGACACCTATCGCAGTATCATGCAGTTTCGCGGGCAACCCAACCTGCAACTGACGGCTGCTCAGTTCTCAACCGTTTCCCACCTTATGAGTGTTCAGAACGATGTATGCAGGCAGAACAGTCACGTACAAAGCGAAATGCAATCGGACCTGTTGAAAATTCTTTTTCAGCTGCTGCAGGAATTCAGTATAGACAACCAGCACAAGGAAGAAGACACACAACCTCGCGAAGAACTCTTCAATCGGTTCTACAGGGCAATCGAGGAACACTTCCGTGAGAGCCACGAAGTGAAGTACTATGCCGACCTCTTCGGACTCACCCCGAAACACTTTGCCGCGATTATCAAAAAACAGACAGGCATCAAAGCGCTTACATGGATAAATAACTATGTAATGATACAGTCAAAGTCAATGTTGCGCCACATGCAGCAGATGCCCATCCAGCAGGTAGCACTCCAGATGGGATTTACCGAACTATCCGCATTCAGTCGTTTCTTCAAGACCAATGCAGGGGTGACTCCAAGAGAATACAGAGAACAAATAAAGTAAACATACACAATGTCAGAAGAATTGAAAATATCAGCAGGCAGCAAAACCGACATGTATGCCACACTCCTTCCGCAGATTCAGTCTGTAGTAAGCGATGAGCCAGACCTGATTGCCAACATGGCAAATATTGCGAGCATGCTCCACGAGACATTCCATTTCTGGTGGACAGGTTTCTATCGTGTTATCGATGGAGTTCTGGTATTGGGACCCTTCCAGGGACCTCTTGCCTGCACCCGCATCCGTAAGGGCAAGGGAGTCTGCGGCACGGCTTGGGCAGAGGGACAGACAGTCATCGTTCCCGATGTAGATGCATTTCCCGGGCACATTGCCTGCTCCAGTCTCAGTCGCAGCGAAATCGTAATTCCTGTAAAACGTGCCGACGAGGTAATAGCCGTGCTGGATATCGACAGCAAAGATTTGAACACATTCGATTCGACAGACCAGAAATACCTCGAACAAATCACTCAAATACTTACATCCTGAATGTTTATACCTAAACTTGTGTATTGCACGAAGTCAAAAAGAGCCGTACCTTTGCACACAATTTAGAAAACAGCAATAAGTTTTAATTTTTATATATAAACAATTATTCATTATGAAAAAATCTAACATTAAGCTATTTAGCTTATTATTTGCAGCATTCACGATGACTGCAACAATGGTTTCTTGCGGTAACGACGACAACAAGAGCAACCCCGAAACAAACGCAGGAGGTACTGAGGGCAGTAGTTCAAATACAGAAAGTTTCTCCAAAGTATCAGGATGGGGAGTAGTACAATTTGCTTATTCTACCATGTACGATGCCAACGAGAAGATAGAGATAAGAAAAGGCAAAAAAACCGTTAACGGCACTACAGTATCATTCGACAGCCTATATTTCACATCTCCTATGTGGGGTACAGGTAAGTTTGACCTCACCACAAAGACCGGTTCCCTTACTGTACCACGTCGCAACCCTCAGACAATGGAACCCATGGGCGAAGCCAAGACATACGATGCAACAGTAACAGGCTCATCAAAAGAAGGAGAGTTCGTATTCACAATTCCAGCACTCATGCAGGGTGGCACAACCATCACCACCTTTATCGGAGGGATGCCAGTAGCAGTAGAAATATCAAAGACTTACGACATCAATTCATATGTTGACAATGCCAGCAACTACTTCCAGCCAAAATCCTACGCCACTTCAGGCGAGAAAATGGTCATCGTTGCCAGCCCGGAAAGCAGATACGTGAAAGTCAACATAGAGTACACTTCTAAGTCAACTCCATCATGGGGCACATACGTATTTAAGAATATTGAGGTAGATATCAACTCTGACAAATATACATTATATGGTGACGGAACAGCTACAATCGTAAACCATAATAACAATACCTCAAAAGAATATACTGCTACTATCGAAGCAAGCGTCATGAACGGCAAGATTACAGGTAAAATCAGCATTCCAGTTATGGGTGGTATCACGATCCACCTCAACCCAGAGGATTTCGATACTGTGATCAACAGCGGAAACTAATAACAGAATGATATTCAGTAAGAATATAATCAATAAAACTCTATGCATACTGAGAATAATCCTCTTCGGGGGATTATTCTCAGCCTGCGATATGTTGGGTGGAATTTACGACGACACACTCGACACGACAAACCCCGAAAATAAAGACGCAGAAAACACAACTACTGCCTCTTCTATATATCTGGATGCACGCAGCTACACCCAGTGGATATATATCGATTTGCACAACACCACACCGACAACTACAACCTCCGAAATCAGTCTCGACGATTTCAGCGAAACGGGCAAACCTGACAAATGGGATATAGCCATCCATCGCTACGACATCAAGACAAACGGAGCTAAAGCCATAATGACTTCATACAAAACCATTACAGAACTGGAAGCCGCAGGTTTGCCGACTAATCACCAATGGGTAGCAGATGAATATCTTGACGAAGCCATATGGGTAGATATGTCCCATATGCTCGATGGATACATCGTCTATGCACCAAGTTATAAGAATATGGAAGCAAGCCGTTGGATAAACGTCGATATCAGCTATATGCCACCTACATACACCACCAACACAAACGTAATACTCCTGCTGCTTGCCGATGGAACATATGCAGCACTCCAACTCGACGACTTCATGGCAAAAGACAAATATCGCACCAAGGGCTATCTGACGATAAACTACAAATATCCAATATTCAAGCAATAAGTTTTGGAATTCAGGAGAATCATACATATTATCACATTATTAGCACTGCTACCCGTAACAGTTCTGGCTGAAACTCTTACTTCAGAACCTGCCGACACATCCGTCTGGAACAAGAACGACATGAACCTCGGCACGGTGGTGGTCACGGCTACACGCACTCCCAAAGCCATTGCAGATATACCTGTGGTCACCAGGGTCATCACAGCTGAAGACATAGAAAAGGTAGATGCTACAAACATAAAGGATATGCTCCAGCAGGAACTGCCCGGCTTGGAGTTCACCTATTCCATGGGACAACAGGTTCTCAATATGGGAGGCTACGACGGCAATAATATCCTCTTCCTCGTCGATGGAGAACGAATGGCAGGAGAGTCAATCGACAACATAGACTTCTCTCGTCTCGATATGTCAAACATCGAACGCATAGAGATAGTTAAGGGTGCCGCATCAACCCTTTATGGTTCTGCTGCAATGGGAGGAGTAATAAACATAATCACCAAGGCTCCTTCCGACTCCTGGAGTGCAAAAGCACATAGCCGCTACGAAGGTCAGACTCGCGAATGGCGTCATGGAGCCAGTGGCGATGTAAACATAGGCAAGGTCAATTCCCTTACATCATTCCAATATACCAATAACGACTCTCTCTCTCTCCGAGGCGAGGAATCATCACTCAATACTGCATATGGCGGGAAGTCGTTCAACGTGAAGGAACGCCTCATTTGGACAGTAAATGAAGACTGGAAACTGACTGGACGTGTGGGATATTTTTTCCGAGAACGCAACAGTAGCGAATACAGCCATGAACGCTATCGCGACCTCAACTACGGAGCCCGTTCCAATTGGGACATCACCAGGAATCAGCATCTCGAAGTGGCTTACAGCTTCGACCAGTACGACAAGAGCGACTACACACTCCAGACATCACGCGACATTCGCGACTACTCCAACCGCCAGAACATAGGCCGTGCACTCTACAATGCCCACCTGCCTTCCCTGAACTCTATCCTTACAGCCGGAGCCGATTACATGAACGACTACCTCATGTCCTATCAGTTTGCAGACCAAGCTAAAAATCACACTCAGAACTCATACGATGCATTCGTTCAATGGGACTACACTCCAAACGAACATTGGAACATGATTGGTGGTGCACGATTCGACTACTTCTCAGCAGCCAGAAAAGGTATGCCAACATGGAAAATTGCGGCTATGTATAAGATTCGCAAACACAGCATCCGATTCTCCTACGCATCCGGATTCCGCGCGCCATCACTCAAGGAACTCTACATGAACTTCTTCATGGGCGGCATCTTTATGATTTACGGAAATCCTGATTTGAAGTGCGAAAGCAACCACAACTTCTCACTTTCCTGGACCAACTATGGTTCAATAAACGACAAACTGAAATACTGCTTCACAACTACTGGTTATTTCAATTTCTTCAACAACTACATAACCACGGCAAGTGTCACAGTCAACCAGTATTCTTATCTGAAATATGTAAACGTATCGAACCAGAAGATAGTAGGTGCAGATGCAACTCTTCAGATGCATCATATCAACGGGCTCGGGATGCGAGTATCCTATGCTTTTGTAAAGAATATTGTTGAGAGGTCACAACCTGACCTCACAAAGGCTCGTCCCCACTCTCTCACTTGGCGACTGGACTACGACCATCAGTTTACAGATAATTATGGCATCACAGCAGCTATCTCCGGTCGTTGGCTCTCCCCTGTCGATGCAACCGAATTTACTACTACCAACCTAACATCCATTCGTCAGCAACACTACGAAGGTTATAACATTTGGAAGGTTAGTTTCTCGCAGCGGTTCGTCAAAGGCATATCACTCAACCTTGCCGTTGATAACATATTCAACTACATTCCGAAAAGCTACTACCCTAACTCCCCTAACACAATGGGAACAACAGGAACAATCGGAGTAGTCGTCAATATCGACAAATTTTTCAAGTAAAATATAGCTTAGGTCAAGAATTAGAGAATTAAAGAAAAAATCAACGCTTTGGTTTTCGTTTTCGTACGAAGTTTTCGTTATCGTTTTCTCCATCTTTTAATCGCTTTCGCTGGCGAATCACCAACCCATTGGTAACCATTTCTGCGTTCGTATTGAATATCATTAAACGAACGGAGAATCTCACCTCTGCGATCTGAATACATAGGTTCTGCTTTTTCTAAATCATAATATCTTGCCCAAAGCAGCGGAGCACCTTTCTTCTCTACCATTCTCTTGTCGGGCTTACCTTCCGCGTTTGTGTAATACTCTATCTTCTTGTCGCGTATAGGGTGCGTTTCAAACCATTGTACAGCTCCTTCTATGCTCTTCTTCAGTTCGTTTCGATTAATACCTGTACCAGCGAAATCCTGTATTTCGTCCAGGACATCCATCAGCAGCCAGACAATATCAACAGATTCGCCAAAACCGCAATACGAAGCTAATTCATATTTTCTTGCCGAAGCAGGCAGGAGAGTATTCTCATCATGCTGTTGGCACCACACAGTCAGCTGTCCGTCCTTGTCCCTGATCTGACACTTCAATATGCACTTCACGCCTTTCCAGAAAGCCACCCTTGCCGCAGTTCGCATATTCTCCGGCATCTCCACACTGCCTACATCCCCCCTTCTGTCAGCCACATCCCACAACAGTCGCATCACCCTCACCATAGCATTATCGTTGAACGTGATATGGTTGGCATACGACTCACTCGACCTCTGCGGGAAAAACTGTCTCCACCCGCCATTATCATACTGCATATTCAGAAGATATTGTACACCCCGCACAAAAGCAGTATAATACTCAGCCCGAGGTTCCTTTTGCAGGACTTTTGCCAGCACTTTAAGTTCACTTGTAGTAGCACCGTTATCTATGGTACTTCCGACACCAGTACGCATACATTCAGCCATGTACTTCTGGTCACATCCGACGAGCCAGTTCTGATTTTTTGCCCATCCACCACTCGCCATCTGGTACTTCACGACAGAATCAGCCAGAGCCGTCTCCTGCGCTTTCGCAGCAGGTGTTCCTATTAGAGCAGTAAATATAATTGTTGATAAAAATTTCATACTACACATTTTTATGCTGCAAATATACGCAAAATAAAAAAATGCTATGCCGAAGCATAACATTTTTTATAAAGAAATAAGAGCCTGTTTGATATCTTCCAACAAATCTTCCGGGTCTTCAAGTCCGATACTTAGTCGAATTGTTGTATCAGGAACTGACATTTTCTCCCGTTGTTCTTCACTAAAAAGTCCGAAGATGGTTGATGCCGGATGAATAGCCAGTGAATGGCGGTCAAACAGGTTCGTGGCTCTTCGAATTACATGTAAATTATCGATGAAAGCAAAACAATCCTCTTTCGACGCCAAGTCTATAGTAAAAACAGCACCAGAGAGTTTTCCGAACTGTTGTTGCGAGAGTATGTAAAACGGATTATCTGGAAGCGATGTGTAGTTCACTCGTTCTATTCCAGGCAACTGCCGGCATTGTTCTGCCAGCCACAGGGTTGATTCTGCCTGTCTGCGATACCTGATAGCAAGAGTATCAAGCCCCAGGGTTTCCATATATGCCACCTGAGGCGTCATAAGTGCTCCGAGATTCGTTATCAGTTCCGTTTTCACTCTTGCAGAGAAAGCCATTTTCTTTCCCGCTCTCTTTACACGTTGTTGTAATACAGCAGAAGGTGACTGGGACCAGTCAAACTGTCCGTAGTCTATCAGCAGTCCGCCTAATCCTGTTCCTCCTCCGGAGATATACTTAGTACTTGACACCACTTCTATGTCAACCCCGAAGACATTTGCATGAAACTCAGAAAAAGGCACTATAGTAGTATCAGCAATTACAGGCACTCCATGTTCATGCGCCAGCGACGTAATAGCTCTGATGTCGGCTACAAACAACTGCGGATTGGTAATAATTTCAAAAAAAAGAGCGCATGTATTATTATCTATCAGAGCCTCGACCTCAGCAACGTTTGTAAAGTCGGCAAAACGCGGTTCCACACCGAAATTCCTCAACGTATCGTTCAGGAGTGAAACAGAGTTACCAAACAAGTGCTTAGAAGCTACTATATTCAGTCCTGCGGCACTGACAGCCGTGAGTGCATAGGATATAGCAGCCATTCCAGTATTGAGAGCCGTCACCGTAGCAGCTCCCGTCAACCCTCTCACCCTGTCTTCGAGGTGAGTGGTTGTCGGGTTTGCTATGCGTGAATACGACGGAGCCAAAGAGCGGCCGCAGAAAGCATCACTCATTGCCTTGGCATTTTCAAACTCGAACGATGCCGTCTGATAGACAGGCATAGCGAGTGCTCCGTAGGCATCCGGTTTCTGATACTTTGTTGATAATACTTTTGTTTCGTACTTCATCGTGAGCCAACAATTTTTCTTACAGCTATTACCAGTTTATCTACATCCTCACGTGTATTATAAAGAGCAAATGTAGGACGAACCGACATCTCATATCCGAGAGCACGAAGAGCAGGTTGTGCACAATGATGCCCTGCACGCACTGCAATACCCTCCTTGTCGAGTAGAGTTCCCACTTCTGGAACAGGTATCCCATCGAGAACGAACGAAACTACTGATACGCGGTTTTTCGGATTACCCAACAACGTAAGTCCCTTTATCTGTGACAATTGTTCACGGGCATACTCTGTCAGTTCATGTTCATGATGCTCTATATTACGCAGTCCTATATGACTTACATAGTCAAGTGCAGCTCCGAGACCTATGGCATCCGCCACGTTAGGCGTGCCGGCTTCGAATCGTGCTGGTGGCTGGTTATACTCTGTGCGTTCGATGGTCACATCCTTTATCATATTGCCTCCTCCTTGCCAAGGCTGCATTCTGTCCAGAATATCCTTACGTCCATAGACTATACCGATACCATTCGGTCCGTAAATCTTATGTCCGGAAAACACAAAGAAATCTGCTCCCAGCTTCTGAACATCCACCTGAGTATGTGCAATGGACTGTGCGCCGTCGATCAACACAGGTATATTATGTGCGTGAGCAATATCAATAATGCGCTCCACATCATTTATCGTACCGAATGTATTATTCACATGGCCTACACTAACGAATCTTGTGCGGGGAGTAATGAGCCGTTCAAACTCAGAAAGAATGAGATCTCCGTTTTTGTCTGTCGGAATAGCCTTCAGTTCGCACCCGCGTTCATGGCAGACCTGCTGCCAGGGAACAATATTGGCATGATGATCCAGTGTAGATACAATCACATTATCACCTGGAGTAAGGAATTGCCTTCCATACGATTGTGCGACAAGGTTAATGCCTTCGGTTGTACCTCTTACGAAGATTATCTCTTCCGATGACGATGCATTGATGAACCTCTGCACCTTCTCCCTGGCCTCCTCATAGGCATCTGTAGCCCGGGCAGCCAGAGTATGGGCACCTCGGTGGATATTTGAATTATAAGTGCGGTAATATTCCGAAATCTTGTCAATCACCTGATTGGGCTTCTGAGTAGTAGCTCCATTATCGAGCCAGACCAGCTCATGGCCATTCACTTTCTGCTGCAGCACAGGAAAGTCTTTCTTTATCTCGTCTGTATTGAGAGTATCCAGTTCTTCGTAGTGCAAGTCTCGCAGTTTTTCCGTTTCAGGGATGCCAATACCGAAACCCTCTGATTTCGATATGGCACCACCCGAATTGGATTTCTCCGTCGAAGGTTCTGCGATATTCAACAGAGCATCCAGATTCAGTTTCTCGTCAGGTATCAACTGTTGACGCACAGCCTTCAGCTCATCCGGACAATTGTCTTGAGCCAACCGCTTGAGTACATCAAACACATACTCGTCGGTTATGGCCTGTGGACTATAGATTTGTTCTATCATTATTTTTCTACTTTATTACGATGCTGATAATCGTGGTAATAGCCAACTTCTACATTTTCCAACACAGCAATAGCGTCGTCGGTAAGTGCAGCCAGACTAAAATACTTTGTGAGCAGATATGAAGCGACTCCAAACTTATCCAATCCCATGAGTCGTGCTGAAAGTGACGGAGCCACCTCACCGGGAATTCCGCTCTGATGGAGTCCTATCACGCCCTGATTCTTCTCTCCTACTCTCACGAGGATGATTTTGGTTGTACCCACACCACGACCGGTCAGGTACTGCCCTTCTACCTCCACCTTATCACTTGGTATGATGGGCACACCACGCCACAGAATCACTTTCGTACCGAAGATATCGGTAGTTACCGGAGGTACACCACGCCAGGTACATTCACGCTCAAAAGCAGCAATTGCACGCGGATGGGCAATGAAGAATGCAGGTTCCTTCCATACGAGCGAGAGCAATTCGTCCAGATCGTCCGGAGTCGGCGTGCCATATCTGGTGGCGATGCGATAAGCAGGATTGGCACTCGCAAGCAAACCGAATTTCTTGTTGTTTATAAGTTCCCACTCCTGACGCTCCTTGATGCTTTCGATAGACAGACGCAACTGTTCCTCCAGCTGATTGTAAGGGTTGTTGTAAAGGTCACTGACTCGCGTGTGCACACGGACAACGGTCTGAAGCGTGTTCAGTGCATACTCTGCCGGCTGCTCTTCATAGTCGATGTATGTCTCGGGAATTATGTTGTCTTCTTCATGTCCCGAAACAAGGTCTATGTGTTTCTCGCCGTGGTCGTTTACCGTTGCCTTCAGGCGCAGCTGCTTATCGACTGCCTTGATGAAGGTCTCACGGAAATCTGGTACTTCTTTTATGAATTTCTCCAGTTCCGACAGTTTGAGCGAGAGGAACACAGTGGGGGTTACGGCACGGACCGAAACGGTCGATTCGGCATCGTCGAGCAAGTCTGTCTCACCAAAGTATTCGCCTTCGCCCAACAGGGCAATACGCAGTTCTTCGCCATGCGGTCCGCGACTGATCACTTCTGCCTGTCCGCTTGCAACGATGAAGAATTTCTGCTTGTCCTTGTCCTCCTCTACGAAGAGGTCTCCGATTTCCACCTCCTGAGTCTCGAACGAACGTGCCAGACGATTCACTATCTCGTCGGCAAATTCTGAAAACAGGGGGATGGCCTTCAGGCTCTTGGCGGAGAAGCTCGGAACGCCGTTCAGATATTGAATGGGGAGTCGTTCGCTCTTACGCAGCTCTACTTTAGTACGGTTTACACGGAATGTACCTCCGCTCACCTGCACCCAGGGAAGGAGTTTCAGGAGTAGTCTGGGGGTAATCGACCCCATCTGTGGAGCCGTCTTGGTGGTGGTAGCCAGTTTTCTGGCTGTTGCAGTGGTCACACTGCGCTGAAGATTTGAATCTGCCATAAATCAGTTTTTTTTTGATGTTAATATTCTGAATCTAAAAACGCTTTATTTCTTTATTGTCACCTTGTGGGTTGTGCCACCTACGTGCTCTACAGAAAGCACATTGTAGCCCTGTTCCGCTGCATTTCGCGGCAAATTGTCCAGCGGTTCGCCTTCTGAGAGCAATACCTCAAGGATGTCGCCCTGCTGTAGTTTTGCAAGTTCTATCTTTGTCTTGACAAATGTCATGGGGCAATGTTCTTTTGTAATATCCAATGTTTTTGTAGCCATAACAGAATGATTTTTGAATTACAGATTTATATAAAGAGGGTCTGTCCGCCGTCGCTCAGCTTCAGGAAGGATGCCACTCCGAGCACGTCTTTCACCTCTGGTATGAAGTCCTCCCGTTTCAGTCCCAGCACGTGCATAGCCATTTCACAGGCGTAGAGATTGACTCCCAGGAGCTTTGCGGCTTCGACCAGTTCTTCGAGCGTCGCCACATTGTTTTTCCGCATCAGATGGCGGAATATGCCCGGACCGATACCGAAGAAGTTGAAACGTGAGGTGGGAGCCGAATGCAGACCTCCCATCATGACTCCGAAAATTTTCGTAAGCCAGTTGCTGCCCAGAGGCGAACGCCCCAGTTTCTTCTTTATGGCATCAAGCCCCCAAAAGGTAAAAAACACGTTCACTTCATATCCTACTGCAGCAGCTCCGGTAGCAAGTGTGAAGACTGCTGTCAGTTTGTCGAAATCGCCGCTGAAGGCGATAATCGAGAGTTTTTTTGTATCAGCCATATCCCTTTTCATCTTTTATGCATGGTTATACAATGGAGTACTAAGGTAGCGCTCGCCCGTATCGGGCAACAGCACTACGATGTTCTTCCCTTCGTTCTCCGGCCGGCGAGCCAGTTTGATGGCAGCAGCAACGGCTGCGCCCGACGATATGCCGGCAAGCAGTCCTTCTTTCTGTGCCAACAGCCTGCTGGCAGCAAATGCCTCGTCATCCTTGATACGGAGAATCTCATCATAGACTTCCTGATCCAGAATCCGCGGTACGAACCCGGCGCCTATGCCCTGAATCTTATGCGGACCGGGATTGTAGCCCGAGAGCACAGAGGAACTGTATGGCTCTACAGCCACTATCTTCACGTTCGGGTTATGTTGTTTCAGGGTATATCCCACACCCGTAATGGTTCCGCCGGTACCTATTCCGGCAACGAAGAAATCAACTTTCCCGTCCGTATCGCGCACGATCTCCTGTCCTGTAGTCCTGCGGTGCACATCCGGGTTCGCCAGGTTCTCAAATTGTTGTGGTATGTAGGCGTCGCCTATCTCGTCTGCCAGTTCCTGAGCCTTTCGTATAGCACCGCTCATGCCCTCATGTGCCGGGGTCAGAACCAGCTCTGCACCAAGGGCCTTGAGCAGGGTCCTGCGTTCGACCGTCATGGAGTCGGGCATAGTCAATATTAATTTGTACCTGCGTATGGATGCGATGAAAGCCAAGCCCACACCGGTATTTCCGGAAGTAGGTTCGATGATTGTGGTGTCAGGACCGATCAGCCCCTTTCGCTCAGCATGGGCTATCAGGGCCAGCGCAGTACGGTCTTTAACCGAACGAAGCGGATTCAAGTACTCTAACTTAGCTATCACGTGGGCCTGCAGGTGCAGCTCGCGTTCTGAATGCGTCAACTCCAATAGCGGAGTGTTTCCGATCAAGTCTATCAGACTCTTTGCAATTTGTGCCATAACCTAATTCTGTTTTTTGTTTGATTTGCGATGCAAAGGTAAGCAGTTTTACCACTATCGGACAATCGCGTCAAGATGGTATTTTCCATACCACACCCATGGTATATAAATTACCCCTACTATGGTATTTTACAATCACTTACAACATCGTACCTTTGCACCGCAAAAACCAAACAGCCGAACTCAATCACCAATAAACAAAAAAAACATAAAGCTATGGCAAAAATCTATGTAAACGGAGAGGCGCAGGAAGTGACACTGCCTCTCAACATATCAGAACTGATTAAAAATAATAATGTACAGCAACCCGAGATGGTTTCAGTACAGGTTAATGAAGAATTTGCAGAACGCGACGAATGGGATAATATCCAGCTGGCAGAAGGTGACACTGTGGATTTTCTTTATTTCATGGGAGGAGGAAGTGCACTATGATTGACCTTACAGAACAGCAGATTGAGCGTTATTCGCGCCACATCCTGCTACAGGACGTAGGAGTGGAGGGACAGGAAAAGATAATGAACGCGCGGGTACTCGTAGTCGGCGCAGGCGGACTTGGAGCCCCCGTATCGCTCTACCTCGCTGCAGCCGGTATCGGTCGTATCGGACTTGTCGATGCAGATGTGGTCGATCTGAGCAACCTGCAGCGCCAGGTTATCCACTTCACCCGCGATGTAGGCATACCGAAGGTGGAAAGCGCAAAAGAAAAGATTCAAGCCATCAACCCCGATGTACAGGTCGATACGTATCGTGAGTTTCTCGACTCGTCGAACGCACTCGACATCATCAGCCAGTACGATTTCATTGTTGACGGAACCGACAACTTCCCTGTGAAGTTTCTCATCAACGACGCCTGTGTGATGGCTGGGAAACCCTTCTCCCACGGAGGCATACTTCGTTTTCATGGTCAGACCTTCACCCATCTTCCGGGCACAGCCTGCTACCGCTGTATGTTCAAGGAGCCACCACCAGCAGGAGCCGTACCGACATGCTCACAGGCAGGAGTCCTTGGAGCCATAGCAGGAATGCTGGGCACCATACAGGCAGCCGAAACACTGAAATACTTCACAGGAGTAGGCGAACTGCTTACCAACCGCCTGCTCACATTCGATGCAAAGACCATGCAGTTCAACAATATCAAGGTGCGCCCACGTGCCTCATGCGAACTCTGTGGCGAACACCCGACCATCGACCACCTTATCGATTACGAACAGGCTGCATGTGACTTAAAGCATCACTAAACAAGAGAAAAAAGACACCGACATGATCATCCCGAAACATATAATCAACGAAATAATCGAGCAGGCAAAGAAGGAAGCCCCAAACGAATCTTGTGGCTACCTGCTCGGTACGGGGAATATAGTCACCCAAAACTATCCTATGGAGAATATCGACCACTCTCCCGAACACTTCTCCTTCGAGCCTCGCGAACAATTTGCAGCCCTGCGCTATGCCCGCAAACAGAACCTGAATATTCTGGCTAACTGGCATTCGCATCCTGCATCTCCTTCACGTCCCTCACAGGAAGATCTCCGACTGGCAAACGATCCAACCATCCGCTATGCCATTCTCTCCCTGCTCGACGACACACCTCAACTCAACTCATTCCAGATTCTCGCCGGGAAAGTAGTAAACAAAGAAGTACATCTGTAACCGGGGCTGTCAACTATCAACCTGTCAGTTATCTATCGCTTTCAGTCCGATAATCGAGACGATAAGGGTAAAGATGAAGAACAGTCGCCAGAAGGTGGCAGGTTCCTTAAACACGAAGATGCCCACAAGCACAGTACCGACGGCACCTATCCCGGTCCACACGGGGTATGCAGTACCCAGTGGCAGGGTATGTGTCGCCTTCGCCAGCAGACCCATACTCAGCACACTGAACAGAAGGAACCCTCCTATCCACATCCACCACTCCAGTCCGTTCACCGCCTTTGCCCTGCCCAGGCAAAATGTGAAACCGACCTCACAAAAACCCGCTATAATCAAAATAATCCAATTCATATCAAACGACCATTGTCAGAAAGTCACACTGATCATTTATTGAACTCTCCAGCCAAGTATTCGATGTCGTACATCTGGGCATCTGTGAGGGTTTTATCCACGGGGATGCCGGAATCTATGCTCTTGTAGTTCTTGTCGGTAGAGTGACTGCGATATGAAGACATCTTATACATCATACCGTCGGGAGTGACATAATTGATGACACTACAAGCACCGCCTCCGGATGTTCGTCCCCACGTCTGATAGCCGTAATCCTTCATCTTGGCAGCAAATACATTTCCATTCGAGAATGAGGCTTCGCTGGTCAGCACTACGATATTCATATCACCCACATAGTCTGTCTCATTATCCTTATCGTCAAACTTACCGTCGAAGTTTCTGTCAATTACGAAGGTCTTTGTCCTGTATTGACCGGTCAGCGTATTCAGCTCCCAGCTTGGGGCCATCCTGAGAGGGCGGACTGCACCTGTTTTGTCACCTATCAGAGCTACGACTGCAGTTGTCGGGTCATCCTGTCCGCCCGGGTTGGTAGATACATCCAGCACCAGATTCTTCACTCCTTCGCGTTTTGCTCTCTTCAGAGCCTCCACGGTCTGTGCAAGTATATCCACATCTTTCGTGTTTTCTACCAATGCCTGCCAGTCCTCTGCCTTGAAACCATTCCCATAATATTTCAGCCAGCCATTGTAGTTCGGATCAGCAAACATCTTCAACACTACCACGGCAGTTTTTCCGTCCCTGCTGGTCAGATAATTATTTGTTCCCCATGCCTGTTGTTGCATAGTTTCCTGTAAATTCCTCGCTTTTCTACTCTCGTTGATTGAAGCCGCTATATCGTTAACCAGGTTCTTTATTTGCCCGGGAATGTTATTGTATGCCTCTTGATGTCGGGCTTCAAACTCCTCCTTCACACTCTTGGCAATATATCTTTCAGTGTCCATCTGTGTATGTCCGCCGTCATAGAGAAGACAGTCCAGGACTCCCATGCCACACACGAACTTGGCCTGATTCGGCGATTTCAGCATTGCCTTCACCTGCTCTCCGCCGCTTATCTTATCGAGGGTGGCATCCAGTCCGTTCTGCTTCAGTCCCTGTTTCTCCAGAATTGTCCGTCCGGGATAGCCGAAGAAATAATCCACTACCAGACAGAGTTCCGAGTATCGCATCCGGGCCACGTCCTCATCCACCTCAATCATCCTGAATGCTGGAGCACAGAAGTCAGGATAAGATTCCCTCAGTTCTTTTTCGATAGCAGTATTTATCATAAGCTGGTTGCCGTCGAAGCAAGTCATCATGCCGTTTGTATCGGTGAAAAGGTCGTTGATTGTAGTCAGCGGGAAATACACATTCTTTCCGTCATCGTGCAGGTCGATGCCATACTTCCCGAAGTTCAGATTCACTTGTGGTTCAGTCGAGGGGGTATTCTCATGACTATAGTATCTGATGAAAGGGCTATAGCAAGTATCGAAGCTTGGATTGCCAGGAGCATACAGGTTTTGCAGTCCCACGAAATTAGAGAACGAAGTAGATGTAGCGACATCTTTCAACACATCCACGGTGAGCATACCGTCAGCCGTCTTCAGCTGGTAGGTGTCTCCCACCTTCTCTGTAGTCATCGGGGCAGAGGGCATCATCAGATGATAAAATGCTTCTGCAGTGATATACGGCACATGCGGCATGTCATCATAATACCTCAGGGTGACCTGTCCGGCAGCTGTCCCGTTACGGCTCACGCTTATTTCTCTCTCCGTATAAGTTCCTCCCTGGTCTTTGACTGTGGACTCATTCTGCCTGTGGTAATCATCAAGTTCCAGTCCGCTATCAGTACAAGCAGACACAAAGGCCGCCAAGACCAAACTAAGGTAAATCTTCTTCATATTTCGATTTCTTACTTTAAAATGAATTGTTATCATACAACCATGAATATTCAAAACTTTTCAAATGTTTCACTTTAGTAATCACAGCTTCTTGGAGGGCAGAATCAGATTGAGCAGCAGTCCTGCTAAAGCAGAGAGGCCGATGCCGCTGAGTGAGAACGTGCCGAAGTTAAGTACAGCATTCCCAATGCCCAGTGTCAGCGTAATGGAAACAATGATTATGTTGCGTGTTTGGTTCAGATCCACCTTGTTGTGTATCAGATTCTGAATACCCACCGAAGCGATAGAACCGAAGAGCAGCAGCATGATACCGCCCAAGACTGGTGAAGGTATGCTTTGGAGCAAGGCATTCAGCTTACCTATGACAGAAAAGACGATAGCCGTACCTGCCGCAATACGGATTACGGCAGCGCTGGTGATGCGGGTAATCTGCATAGCCCCGGTCACCTCGCTATAGGTAGTTACCGGAGGACCTCCGAGCAGTGCGGCGGCAAGACATGCCAGACCATCGCCCATCATCGTACGGTGCAGACCAGGATCTTCAGTAAAATCTTTCTCGGCTACAGCACTGACCACATAGACATCGCCGATGTGTTCAAGAACTGGAGCGATGGCTACAGGAATCATATATACAAACGGCTCCCATGCGAACTGCGGCAGCTGGAAATGGGCAATGCTGGGCGGAAGGGCAAACCAGGGAGCCGAGATAACAGCAGACAGATCGACCAGTTCCATGAGCAGGGCAGCGATATAGCCAGCCACGATTCCGCATACTATCGGCACGAGTTTGATAAGCCCACGACCGAACATCAGTACAATGACGGATGCAGAGAGAGAGATGAAAGCCAGCAGCCAATTATCCTTTGCCATATTGACGGCTGCAGGTGAGAGCGACAATCCGATAAGGATAATTATCGGACCGATTACTACAGGGGGAAAAAGACGGTCAATCAGTTTCTTGCCATGCCACTTGATAAGTGCCGACATGATGAAATATACAAGCGACACGCCGGTGATACCAGCCAAAGTACCTGCCATACCCCATTGCCTTGAAGCTTCAATGATTGGAGCAATGAATGCAAAACTGGAGCCCAGGAAAATGGGCACCTTGCCTTTGGTTACCATATGGAAAATGTAAGTGCCCACACCGGCAGAGAACAGTGCCGTAGCAGGATCAAGTCCTATGAGTAGCGGCACGAGTACTGTTGAACCGAAGGCAACAAACAAAAATTGCACACCTACTATGGTTTTCCTGATTGGGGTTAGTTCAGCTGAGTTCATTTCCACATTTTGTAATTATTAGTGTTTGACATACACAAATTCTTCACGACGACGCGGCTTGAATAATTGTTATGCCGCAAAGTTAGAAATATATCTCGACATCACAAAAACCTTTATTTCATTTTCCGATTTTGGAGCAGGAGAAAGCAAGAAAACATAACCATTTTCATGAATTCCGAGTTTATCTTGCTCATAATTATTACAAATGTATTTTCAAATCTATTTATTTCCATATTCCGTAGGAATGTCCTCCGCAGCCATCTGCACCTGTCCGTTCTCCTCGCAGATTTGCGGATAAGAATGTTGCGCTGTTTCGGACGCATCCCCAATTCGTGGTTTAGGATTTATGGAGTGATCCTGCAGCCAGATATGGTTCAGTGTATAAGCTATCGAATCCAACGTCTCTTCCCTTCTACTCGGTTTCAGTTCGCACTCCCACACTGTGATGCAATGCCAACCCATCTCAGCCAGCCGTCGCTGCTCCTCCCTATCGCGTTCCTTGTTCCTCTGAATCTTCGCCACCCAGAACTCCCTGTTCGTTTTCGGAATCTTGCAACACGCAGAACCTTGAACCATGAACCCTGCACCTTGAGCCCGTGACTCCGTCACATGGTGTCCGTGCCAGAAGCACCCGTTCACGAAGATGCATGTCCTGTATTTCCTCAACACCAGGTCCGGATGTCCCGGCAGCCGTTTATCATTCAGTCTGTATCGGAATCCCCTACTCCACAGCCCATGCCGCACAATCATCTCCGGCTTCGTATCCTTCGATTTGATTGCCGCCATATTATAATGCCGTTGTTGTGGAGTGAGTTTATCCATATATCCTTCGTTTCATCGCCACAAAATTACACATTTTTCCCAAAACGAGCACAAAACGAAGAAACTATATTAAAGTGCTTCTATAGTTGACCTGCACCTCTTTGCAGAAGGAAATCGTGGATGTTCAAGTTTAAAGCACATACTGAGTACCAACGAGTTACAATGCTCTGTGTCATTATTGTGCCACGAATTCTAGACATAAGATCAAAGATTATGCCAGGAGCTTCTTTACAANNTTACCTTTCCCATCTCCTTCATGTTTGTGGCTCCCACTTCAGCAATAATCTTCTTCACCTCTGCCTCAATCTCCTCTTGGGAAAGTTGTTTCGGCAGATAACTCTCAAGTACTTCCACTTGTGCCAATTCAGCATCAGCCAAGTCCTGACGCCCTGCCTGAGTGTACGTTGCTGCTGTCTCCTTGCCCTGTTTGGCCAGTTTTGAGATAATCTTCAATGCATCAGCATCAGCCAATGTGTCGTTGGCTCCTGGAGCAGTCTTCGCTTCCAGGAACACTTTCTTAATGTTGCGGAGCGTCTCCAGGCGCACCTTGTCGCGAGCCTTCATTGCAGACTTGATGTCCTCGCTAATTTGATCGAATAATGCCATAATATCGTTAATTTTATCAATCAATACATTTCTTTGTGATGCAAAATTAATCATTTTCCATCTGAACGACTCACACTTCTATAAAGTTTTAGTTTAATTTAGCGATTAAACTGTCAATGTCAGTCATAGTATTCTATTTGCAGTTCCTGGCTGACATCAAATTCACGGTCATCATCATAGAAATAAACCAGTCGGAGGCCACGATACACTGATGGAACCTTCAGGACTTCCAACAGGTGCCACTTGGGCTTACCGAAGTCATAGGAAGAGCGGTCAAGAACGATTCTGTTCGATGTATAATCGAAATGATAGTAGCCACCACCTAAACATGAATCACCTGGCTTCAACAGGTCTTTATGCTGATTAACCATGCCAAGGCGAAAGTAACCATCCATTGTTATAATAAACTTCGGTAATGTCATAGATGCTTCATACTTACTCTTCCAACCTTTGTTTTATCTTTTCCCAAGCATGAGAACCGTAAAGAAAAGTATCTTTCATCGTTTCCATCATCGGGACAAATCGGCTAAATGGAATAGTGAAACTCAGTTCATTCTTACCAACCCATGGACGGACAGATGGATCTAACAGCCCGATAAAGCAACGATGCCCCTGCCGTGCATTCTCAACAACAGTCATAGAAACCACAGTGCTACAGCCTGAACCAAACTGAGACACCACCGCATCAGGCTCATTAATGTCAAAGAAAGCCCAACCACAAAGTCCAGAGAGCATGTCGGGCGTAGCATAGAAGAAAACTCCTTCCGTTCCCTCGAAGTATTCAGCCTTGTCGATGCGGATGAAATTCAAATAGGGTTTCTCGGCTCTTTTCATTCCAAGTCCGTTTACGTAATCAACAACCATCTCGGTAGTCTTCTTGTATTTCTCCTTCAGTGAGACAAAACCTGGTACTCGTTCTGGCATATCAGAAAAGCCTGTGTATAGCTTCCCACCACCGCAACCAATGACATCGGCACTCAGACTGACAGGCCGACCATCCCTGGCAGCTTGAAGCCCTTTAAAGAAACAACCGCCAATCTTCTCCGTGTCGCCAATAGGTTTGTCACTATATCCGAAAAGCAATGGGAGTTGAGCCTTTTCACCAAACGCTTCTCTATAATTCTGTATGAACTCCTTTATATCCATAAACTCAATGATTTTTCTTCATCATATTAACAATGTTCATTTAATACTTCCACACATTCATCTCTGGCAGATGATTCACTATTAATCCAATTGAGACATTCATCAATGTCTTTGAAAGAACGAATGACAGCCGATTTCTGTGTATCTCCATCGACAGGATTCCAATAGAATACTACACCTTCAACTACGACCTTTCCATCTTCCTTCAACCTGGCATACAAGTTCATGCAGTCAAATAGAGTCTTTTTCTTTGTGCCATCCCAGTTGGTAAGCTCACTTGTAGAACCTCCCCCTCCTGTACTGATACAGCCTCTACCGCCAGCGGCAAGGAGTAATTTCGCCATCAAATCTTTGGTTACCGTCATGGCATCGCAGAGTTGTCGGGTACGGGCAGCGGTGAGTTCCCTTTTGAATTCTGATGCGATGCCAGTCCATGGCACTTTCTCTAACAGATAAGCGGTAGCCATCCTGCGTTGCTTTCCATCGGATGGAGCAAGACACAAATAAATAAAACATTGAAGCGTTGCTGTCATTCTATTACCTCCCAATGGCCACCTTTGTCAGGGCCGATACGTTTAATTATTCCTTGATCTTGTAAAGACCTTACATGTTTAGCGACTGTTCGACGAATAATCCCAATGGCATCTGCCATTTCTTGTGTTGTCACATACGGATTCTCACGAATTAAATCTATTATTTTCTGTGTACTTTTCTGTGTACTTTTCTGTGTACTTTTCTGTGTAGTATCTATTTCACTACCCTGTAAAGTCGGAATGTATGGAATCTCTATGCGGTAAACGTCCTGCTCCTCCCTATCGCGTTCCTTGTTCCTCAGAATCTTCGCCACCCAGAACTCCCTGTTCGTTTTCGGAATCTTGCAACACGCAGAACCTTGAACCATGAACCCTGAACCGTGAACCTGCGACTCCGTCACATGGTGTCCGTGCCAGAAGCACCCGTTCACGAAGATGCAAGTCCTGTATTTCCTCAACACCAGGTCCGGATGTCCCGGCAGCCGTTTATCATTCAGTCTGTATCGGAATCCCCTACTCCACAGCCCATGCCGCACAATCATCTCCGGCTTCGTATCCTTCGATTTGATTGCCGCCATATTATTATGCCGTTGTTGTGGAGTGAGTTTATCCATATATCCTTCGTTTCATCGCCACAAAATTACACAATTTTCCCTTTCAAATCACCAAATTAATGATTGATTCTTTGTTAAGCCATACCATTTTTGCGAGGTATTATCATGCGAATCTCAAAAGGTCTGTACAGAAATCGTCCATGTCTTCCACGTATATAAAAGGAGACATGATGTATAGAAGGTATTCATGAATAGTATCCAGTTTCTTCTTCTGGCTTTCTGCCTAACTTTGGTAGAAATCATCAATACCTTGCTGATAGGTCGAACTGGCATGGTTTTCTTTTGTGGGTTCTTCAGTCTCTGCCATATATTCCTCTTCTGCAACCTCAACCTTGTTTTTCCTCGGTCAGCAACTTTGGTCGTAAAACGATGAAAAAACATTGGATAATGTGGAAATGGGTTTCGGTTTGGAGCATTTTTCAACAAAAAAGGCGGGAGTTATATGAGTTTCACGGAAAATGATTACTTTTGCAAAGGATTCCGCATTATAATGCCGGTCCAAAGACAAAATAGTAATAACAATCGTAATCAAGACCAATGGCAACTTATACAATTACATTGAACGAGCGCACTTCCTTAGGAAAGGCACTCTTGGCCTATCTGGAGGCATTGGGGGTGCTCGTATCCGAGGTTACACCAAAGGCTAAGAGC
>DEJQ01000006.1 GCA_002353575.1 Prevotellaceae bacterium UBA2744 | reverse complement strand
TCCTCTTTTAGCCTCTCCACCTCCTCGACGAGGCCCTTCATTGTTTCCGTCAGTCTGTTTAAACTGTCGGTAGCCTTCCTTACCTTGCCTATCCGCTTTTCCTCCAGCAGCTCTTCTATTTTTATTGCTCCCATTTTTATTCTGTTTATATAGTTTACTATTGTTGTTGTGTGCCGTGCTGTTGTGCAGCGCGGAAAAAGTCTGTCGTTCTCAACCTCCCAGCTTGCTCCTGAAGAATCCCACTATCTCCTCTGCCTCCTGCTCAGCACTCCGATCTTTTCCGTCGCTGCTGCCGGCACGTCTCCTCACATACCTCGGAGCATCACTCATCATCAGTATCAGCGTCTGGTAGTTCACACCGTCCAGAATGTACTCGACACTCCAGCCCGTAGCGGCAGCAACCTGCCAGACAAAACCGAAGGGGCTATGGAAACTCTCATATTTGGTTCTTAACTCCCCTTCCTTTCGTGGCTCAGTCTTGGCTTCATCGGATTTATCCTTTCTGCCAAGCTGATAATAGGCATAAAAGGGTCGGTTCCGAGCAGAGCCACAAACGACTCCACTGCGCACAGCTGGTATTCAGGCTTCATCCACCGTCTCACCATCCATGCCAGCACACCAGCAGGCAGCCACCACCGCTCCAGCGTCAGCGCTATCATCCTGCTGATGCCCTCCCCGTGCTTCGCCATGAAAGCCATCTGCCCGTCTGTGTCCAGTCCGCGTATCTCCTCTGCCTTCACACCCGTCTTCAGCCATTCTCTTGCAATGCGAATCTGACCGCCAAGAGTAGGACGTTTCATCTTCAGTCTGATTTTCCACGAATGCCTTGTAAATGGTATTCGAATGGCTGTAATAGGAACGGAGACGCCCCTGTTAAGCAACGCCTCCGCTCCATTCAACTCTATAAACTTTGAAAAATATCCTTTCATTGTAACATGCGCTTTATGTCCCGTTCACTCCGGATTATCCCCGAGTTACCGGAACATCCGTTCCTTATCCCTCCTGGGGCGTGTCATTGATCTCATACGGAACACCGCCGCTCGCAGGTTTCATCACCTTCAGCCTACACTCCAGCTTCGACACCTCTGTCAGGCTCAGCTTGCCGCTCAGGTTCGAAAGCATCTGCCCGTTGGGAATAGTCATCGTCTGCCCGCTCACAAAATCAATACTCCACTCTCCGCTCAGCTGTACCAGACCTGTCGGAGCCTTCCAGCCAGTGTAGTTGCCGCTTGTACCCACAAGAGTTCCTCCTAACAACTTCTGCAGCTGCTCATAGTTCAGCTGAATCATGTTGAAGGTCGGACTGATCTGGCCGTTCTTCTGCAGGAGAACCAGCACCGGTGCGTCAGGCACCTGCTCTGCCTCCACATCTACACTCTCGGGCTGCGTGCCGCCCCAGTCAAAACTGCCTTTCTCTATATAGCCGATTATCGTATTGCCGAATTTCACTCTGGCTATACCGTAAATAAAATCTTTGTTCATTTCTTTCCTTGTCTTAATATTATTACTATTGTTGTTAACACTCCGGCTGCAAAGCCGCCTAAAAAGCCCTTCCACCATCCGCCCCCTTCTGGAGGCTTCCTCTGTTCCTCGGCCCTTTCCTCCAGAGCCTCGTTCCTGCTTTGCAGCCAGTGGTTCCATGCCTCGTATTCCTCAACCAGAGCCATCAGACTGTCACAGACCGCATCTACATACACAGTATCGTTCCTGTACCGTATCCGTGCCGAAGCCCGCTCATCCTTGTTCGAATACTCTGCACCCTCAGGCAGAGCCCGCAGATCCGAAGCCGCTATCCTCAGGCTCACCTCCGACTGCGGCACCCGTACCGACATTCTTCTGACCACGCTCGCGCCTGCCATGCTGTCGGCCAGAGCCGCCTGCCTTGCCGTCACACTCGTCGCCTCCAGTTTCCTGCCGCTCCCGCATCCGCTCAAGCACAGGACAGCCGTCGCGATAATCACAGCTGTTAGCACCGTCGATAGCCTTCCTGAACCTCGCAACCTCCCTCCTGAGCGAATTAAGTTCCTTCCTGGTCTCATTCAGTTCCTCCTTCAGTGGTTCTACAATGTTCTCAAGCAAAATGCGTGTAGCATTCTCAGTGTTTGTAATGCGCACCGTGTCTGCCTCCGCCTTGGCCTTCTCCGCCTCAGCCGTCGCACGCACCACGGCAGCGCGCATCGTCACCACAGCTGTCACCGCAGCAACCATGCCGCCGCCCAGTACCCAGTTCAGTATCTCGCTCCAGACCATTGTATCCCCCGTTCAGCTACTGTACCTTGTTATTTTCTCCCTGTTGCGTGCCCTGCTGTTCTGCAGCAGGCCCATCAGCAGCCTCTCCGCCGCCAAGCACCGCCTCTGCAGCTTTGTTGCCCTTGAACTCTGTTGCCAGCCCTCGCTCCAGGAGCGACTTTGCACGAGCTTCGTCCTTTACCTCCAGGACCATTCCTGGCTTGTACTCTGTCACGTGATCATCTCTGTCACGGAATGTCTCTTTTACTTTTACTTTCATTGTTTACTAATTTTTATGGTTTATACATCGTTCTGTGCCGTGCTGTTCCGCAGCACGTACTGAATCTCTCTTATCCTTCCGGAGTCGCAGCCTGATAGCCGCTCATCATTACCACACCGGCATCCTGCTTCTTAGGCATACAGATAAAGTAATGGCGGAAGTTAATCTTGTTTCTCTGATACTCAGGATCTGTGCTTGCCTCCGAGAAGTACATCTTAGTAGAACCCGTAGCCTTGAATACGCGCTGAGTGTAGAAAGCGAATGATGCCTGGAACTCTCCTGTTTCTGCTGAAGCACCTACGGCTTTCTTCACACCTGCAGTGGTATATACCGGGTTGTTTGAATACTCATATACGTCGAAGCTGTACAACTTACCGACTGTACCTTCAGCACGATTGATGTTATACTGTTCGCGGAAAGTCTGCTCTGCTTCCAGCAGATCGTTTATGTGATCACTGCACAGTACCAGTCTTCTACCTTGAGATGGAACACCCAGGGCATCCATCTTACGCTTCATGTTAATAACATCGTTCAGAGTCATCTTCTTTCGACCAGTAGCTGCATCTACAGCACCACTGGTAGCAAGTACCGGAGTTTTTGCACCATCCTTAGCTGCACACAGTGCATGTGCTGCCTTCATGAATTTGGCGTCCTTGATGGAGTTAGCGTGAGCTTCCTTGACACGCCCCATCTTATCGTAGCTCGTTGCATACAGCTCATCGTCTGTAATAGGAGTCACTTTCGTCTGGAACTTATCCAATCCGATTGGAATGTCCGCATCGTCGAGAACCTGCAAGTCTATCGGATATGTAGTATTGTTGATAAGTACATCCGGTTCCACGCCTACATCTACCAGGTGGATTACGTCATTCTTAACGATACTTGAATTGTCTGGAATACCATCCAGGAAGGTTGCTTCGAGTCCTCTTCGCAGGCTCTTCACCATCTCGCCGATCCAAACCTCTGTCAGCACACCGGCACGAAGCACACCTGCTTCAGAAGTTGCGAAGCTCATGCCGACAGCCAATGTGTTCAATCCGATTGCACCCCATACTGGAGCAATACCTACTGTGGCAGCCAATACGCTGCCCACCATGCAGTTCACCAGAACCGCCATACAAAAACCTAATAGTCTTTTCATTGTTTATTAATATTTAAAATGGTTTATAATCTCTTCCGTCTATACTTGGTTGCGTGCCGTGCTGTTTCGCAGCTCGGACTAAATCTCGCATTCCATACCGTATTCAGCCTTATAAAGCTTTTTATACAGTTCTACGTCCTTCTCGCGCAGTTCCATAATTTCGCCGGCTGGAACATCACTCAGTTTCTTATACTCTGTCTGACCGCTGCCGCCTGCATGGTTAAGCATGCTGCTCAGCTTCACCTGTGCCGACATCGCACCGAAGGTCTTTTCCAGATCGTCAGCGCCAATCTTCTTACCCAGTTCCAGGAACTGTTCCTTTTTGTCAGCACCGATTTTCTTTGCTGCAATGGCAGCGTTGACTACAGCCTCTATGCGTGCAGCCTTCAGAGTTCCGTTCTCCTTACGGAGAGTCTCCAGTTCCGCACCGTTCGACTTCAGTTCTGCCAGCTTACCCATGACGGCTTCCTCGCTGGCATCTTTCTGCAGGCCCAATTCAAGAGCCAATTTCTCTAAATCCATTTCTTTTTTGTTTTGATTGTTAATACTGTTATTATTAAGTAGAGGCAGATCTGCACTGCCGCCATTTCCCAGTTCAAGCCACCTGCCATCCTTCTGCAGCCTAATGGCATCGTCATTTGCTCCTATATCGACAAGCGATACCTCAAGCAGTTTGCTCTTGATCACCGTCGGACGTGTCTGACCTTCCACCAGATTCTTCGGATCATCGCTCGTTTCGGTTATGGCTATTCCGACACTCACCATCTTCAGGCTACCGAACTTCCACTGTTTCTTGCACCGCTGGCTCAGTTCGGTAGCCTCGTCAAATGCCAGTTCGCCTGTAACCTCGCTGCCATTCACCTCAAGGTCTTTTACTACACCGATTACTTGCCCCCTTTCGTGCATATACAACAGCACGGGGTTACGACGGAACTGCTCTACATCCAAGCCCGAGGTCAGCACACGGGTGCCATAGCTGTTCAGGCTTTCACTGCTAATTACAACTTTATTTCCTTTTTCCATTTTGTTTTTATTTACTGTTTTGTGCCATAGCACAAAACTATGGCGCGAGTTTTACGCTGCAAGTTTACGCTCTTTTCCGACCGCAGACAAACAAGTGTGCAACGCTTGCACACATCTCTGCAACCGCTGCACACTATTTTCATTCCTTCGCCCATTCATACCAACTTTGCAGAAACTTAACGCGCTATATAACTGCGCGGAAGAAACATAATTAATTATAACTACTATGACAAAAGCTGAAATCGAAAGAAAGAAATCACTGGCACGTTCACTCTACCTTTCCGGCAGCGATATATCGCAGATTGCAGAACAGATAGAAGTTTCGCGTGCATCATTATCCAAGTGGTATCAAGAAGGAGGATGGAAAGAGGCACGTGCAGCAAAGAACATCACGCGCCCTGAACTCGTCAACAAACTCCTGCTTGCCATCGACAACCTCATCGACACAGTCAACAAGACCGGCGACCCGGAGGCCATAGGTTCTCTTGCCGACAAACTCTCCAAGCTATCGGCAACCATTGAGAAACTTGATAAGAAAGCAAACGTTGTTGATGCAATAGAGGTATTCATGGCATTCAACCGCTGGATCCAGGATCAGGCTTCCTACGATCCCGAAATCACTCCGGAACTCATTAAGGCAATCAACAAGTACCAGAACAAGTTCCTCATGGAGAAAATGGCATCACCGTCATCTCTGTAATCAACAGTCTGTCGTGTGCCCTGCGGTTCTCCCGCAGGGAATAAAACCACAACTAAACTATGACCATATCCGAACTGAAAAAACAGCAGGAAGAATGGCGGGAACACTGTCGGCAGATACAATCTCTTACCGACACATCATCACTCGCTCGGGAAACAGCTACACAGAAGCAACAGCGCATCAGGCGACTACAGAAAGACTATGCCGCATTCTGTGAATACTATTTCCCACACTACCTCACACTTCGCGACAAGGTGACTGGCGAGTCCTTGCGTATCATCCATAATGCACCTTTCCATAATCAGGCTGCACAGAAAATAAAGAATACTCCAAATCTAAAGGCTGTATTCAAATGGCCACGTGGTCATGCCAAATCTACTCATATCGACATTTTCACTCCTTTATGGCTCATGTTCCAGCCCATACGGTTAATCAATTTTATGGTGCTGGTAGGTAAATCTGAAGACAGTGCAGTTCGCCTCCTGGGTGACATCCAGGCTGAACTCCAATACAACAAACGTCTGATAGCCGACTTCGGAAATCAGATATCGTCTGGAGACTGGGCTGAAGGAGAGTTCCAGACTAAGGACGGCGTATATTTCCTGGCATGCGGACGCGGACAGTCGCCCCGAGGCCTCCGTAAACGTGAGGCACGTCCTGACTACATAGTCATCGATGACCTCGATGATGACGAACTCTGCCGCAACCCGCGTCGTGTACGCGAACTTACCGACTGGGTCAAGGAAGCACTATTCGGAGCTCTCGACGTCGGACGCGGACGATTCATCATGGTAGGGAATCTGATATCTAAGACATCTGTACTTGCAAATATATGCCAGACAAAAGGAGTACATGTATCTACGGTGTATGCAGTCGATAGTGAAGGTAATCCTACATGGGCAGAGAAATGGACTAAGGAGGAAGCACGTGATTACGCAGATTTCGTAGGTTTCCGTGCATGGAACAAGGAGATGATGCACAATCCTATCATCGAAGGCACAGTGTTCCGGCAGGAATGGATCCGTTGGGCAAAGCGCCCGGCATGGAACAAGTTTTCGGAGCTTATCCTTTACATCGACCCGTCGTGGAAATCAAAGAAAACCAACGACACCAAGGCTGCCAAGCTGTGGGGAAAGCAGGGCTCCGCGCTATGGCATCTGCGTGCCTTCGTACGCAAAGCTTCAGTAGCAGAACTCGTCCGCTGGTGCTACGACCTCTACGACTGGAGCCGGGAAGTAGGCATTGCCATCAGGTTCTACATGGAGGCATCCTTCATGCAGGACATACTGCTCGACGAGTTCACCACCGAAGGAGACGCACGCGGCTATCAGCTCCCCATCACTGGCGACACTCGGAAGAAACCCGATAAGTTCCAGCGTGTCGAGGCTGTCAGTCCGCTTTGGGAACGTGGATTCGTCTTCTATGACGAGTCACAGAAAGATGACCCAGACATGCAGGCAGGAATCGACCAGCTGCTTGCATTCGAAAAAGGAATGTCTGGCAATGATGACGCACCCGACGCTGACGAAGGAGCTATCTACCTTCTGCAGCGATCCACCCGTCAGCAGACTTTCCAGCCCGTCATCGGCTCACGACCCTCATCACGCAACCAATGGTAACAGCGTCCCGTGCCGTGTCGTACTGCCGCACGGAAAGAACCAACATAAAAAAACAACATCAACACCATGTCATTCATCACAGATCAAGATTACAAAGTAGTCATCGGAGACCAGGCACTCCGAGTAGTTTCCCAGGTGTCAGAAGAAAACCGCACCAATGCTGAAGCAGAAGCCATCGAAGAGATAGCAGGCTATCTTCGCCCTAAGTACGACACGAAGTCCGTATTCGAGGCTGAAGGTGCAGACAGGAACCGACTCATAGTCATGTATGCCTGCGATATAGCCATATACCACATGGCAGCCAGTGCTCCGCAGAAGATGGGTATCGACATCCGCAAAGAACGCTACGAACGTGCTGTCAAGTGGCTCGAAGGAGTACAGTCTGGCAAAATCATACCCGACCTTCCCCTTGCCACCGACTCCGAAGGCAACCCTGAAGGTTTTACTAACATCTTCGGTTCACAACCGCCACTCCGCCACAATTGGTAAGTCGCGTGCCCTGCGGTTTCGCCGCAGGTGTCTGCATAAAAACAGTGTCTGGCGGTTCCCCCACCAGAAAAAACAAAACCACAATGAAAAAGAGATACACAAAAGCAGCCTTCAAAAAGGCATTCATCGAACTACAGCGCACCACCGATGCACTCACACGTCGCGATATAGGCGACTGGCGCTCCGCATGGCAGCTTGCCATAAATGTTGATAACCCTAACCGTCAGCGGCTCTACGATATCTACCGCGACGTATCCGTTGACCTCCACCTCTCAGGCTGCATCCAGCAGCGCGAAGGTTTCGTACTCTCACGCTCATTCAAGATAGTCGATGGAGGCGGCAAGGAGAACGACGAGGCTGCTGCATACTTCAACACATCATGGTTCAAACAGCTCATGCGCTACACTCTCCAGTCAAACTACTGGGGACACTCGCTCATCGAACTCGGAGACGTCATCCTCGACCAGAACGACCGTCTCACATTCGACGGTGTTACACTCCTGCCACGCAAACATGTGATACCGGAGAAAGGACGCATCATCACCGACCTCTCACAAGACTGGCACTCAGGCATACCATACCGTGAAGATCCGTTCATCGGCAACCTCATCGAAGTGGGGCAGCCCGAAGACCTGGGGCTCTACCTCAAAGCAGCAACACAGACCATACCCAAAAAGAACGCTCTTTCCTTCTGGGACACCTTCGCTGAAATCTTCGGTATGCCTATGCGAATAGCACGTACCACCACACGCGACAGAAACGAACTTAACAAAATGGAAAATACCATGCAGAAGTTCGGAACGGCTGGATATGCCATCCTGCAGCAGGGAACGGAAATAGAAGTGGTGGAAAGCACCAAAGGCGACGCCTTCAACGTCTATGACCGCCGCATCGACCGCTCTAACTCCGAACTCTCCAAACTCGTCATCGGACAGACCATGACTATCGAGGACGGAAGCTCGCTCTCACAGTCCCAGACCCACCTCGAAGTCTTCAAGAACATCGTCGAAGCCGACTGCGACCTCATACGCGACACCGTCAACAACCAGCTACTGCCGCGAATGATCCAGCACGGATTCCCTCTGCAGGGCTACCGCTTCGAATGGGACTACAGCACCGACTACACACCGGAGCAGCAGAAAGCATACGAGGAAATGGTTCTCAACAACTATGAAGTCGATCCGAAATACTTCCGGGAGAAATACAACATGCCCGTCGGACAGCGGCGCCAGCTCGCGCCCGCCACTCCTCCCGACGAAGACACCGCACCAGCCGGAAAGCAAAACCAACAGCAGCCTTTTTTCGACTGAGCCCCAGTATATACCTGGGGCTGCACCAACGCTATGCCCGAATCCTTGCCGACGGAGGGTTTCCTGTTATCCTTCTCGAACACGAGCCGCAGCTGAAGGATGATTACAGGAAAATAGCCGAGCAATGGACCAAGGATATAAAAGACAAGGAAACAAGGGATTTGTGCCAGGAAGCAGCTGAAATCGTACTTAGGAAAGGATTTAAGCTGCCAAAGCTCAGACTCGTAAAAGTTAAACCTGCCAGGGGGAATGTCACCATCGCACAATACAGGCAGCCACTCTCTTTCGATCTCGACAACGGTACAATTGAGGTCAACACACATCCTGACATCAGGAAACTTGGAGGGGTCAAGGCCATCGGACAAAAGACCGTCACATCAGGATGGGCATCGCAGGACAACGCCATTCTTCATGAATTGGCTCACATGATCGATTATAAGTGCAGGGATATGTTCCCCTTAGATGCAAAAGAACAAATTGGCGACAGGTTTGACAAACTGGATTCAGAACAAATAAAGAAATTTTTGTCACAATATGGGGCGACAAAGGCCGTGGAATTCCGAGCTGAGCTCATCAGTGGAGCCCTTGCGGGGAATGTATATCCCGAGGAGTTCGCTAAAGCAGCATACCTCGACAGATATACCGAAAATAGCGGAATGAATATGCTATATGACATGGCCACGGGCAAAATTCCTAACACTTCCGCTACCGAGCAGAAGTTTGCCAACACCATGAAAGTACTCTTCCAGCAAAAGGGAAGTCAGTTCCAGATAGACATCCTTGCAAATGACAAGGTGCAGGACTTCATCAGTTCACACGCTCAGGTTCTTGACAACGCTTTCAAGTTCGAGCCTATGTCGGATGCCATGCGCCAGCGTCTTCAGCGGTCGAACTACATCTTCTCCGGCATGAAGACGTTCCACGAACTCAATGAGGCGTTCCCCTCTCTCATCGACGAGAACGGCAATAGAAAACCATTCGAACAGTTTTTGAAGGACGTTCAAAGGATAGACCACACCTACAACCAGAACTACCTCCGTGCAGAATACAATTTCGTAGGCTCCTCCGCATCAATGGCTGCCAAATGGGAACGTTACGCAGAAGACGGAGACCGCTATAACCTCCAGTACCGCACTGCAGGCGACGACCGAGTCCGTCCAGAGCATGCAGAACTCGACCGTGTCACACTGCCCATGTCCGATCCGTTCTGGCGCACATACTACCCGCCGAACGGATGGAACTGCCGCTGCACAGTTGTTCAGGTGCGCAAATCCAAATACCCCGAGACCCCACACGACGAAGCCATGCAGCGGGGAGCATCTGCAACCGGAAAAGACACTAAAGGCATCTTCCAGTTCAACCCCGGTATTCAGCAGAAGACATTCCCTGACTATAATCCTTACACCATACGTCGATGCCGAGACTGCGACATTGCAAAAGCCACCGTGCCCGATGGTTCTCCATCGGGAAGCAAACTCGTCTTCGTCCCAGAGAACGAACTATGCGCAGCATGTCGGCTAATTCGTCAAGCACAGGCACAAAGGCAGAATCAAAGACCTGCGGATCAAGAATTTGAAAATGTAACATCTATTGCCGTAGAATGGGCTCATAACAATCTTGACACAACACTTATAAATGGACGGCCTGGAAAGAGAACGATGGTTACAACCGCCGATGGCTTCACAATAGGAGTAGGTAACAAGTTCTTTACGGAGACTGCACATAAGAACAAACGGAATCCCGATTTAGCACACATCCTAAAAACTGCGACCGAATTTAGAAACTGGCTTCCCAATGCTCGTAGAATACCAAACAACGCTATAGAACCTGGGCGAGACCATGCTTTCCCTTTTAGTGTTTATACGGTGGAGTATCAAGGAAGAACTATCGAGTTCAAATGTAAGTTGACAGATGGCGAGCTTATCTACAATATGAGGTTTTTATAAACAAAAAAGATGCAAATGGTCATTCCGAAGCCTGCACATCTTGCGATGCCGACATGAGAAATGCCTCCTACATTGCATCTTTGCAGCAAATGTACAACCATTTTCAATACCAACCAAACAAACAACAGAAAAATATGAGAAAAAAAGTATATATCAGTGGCAAAATAGGCAAAGACGTCGTTCCAAGCGAAGAAGTCCTTCAGAAGTTTGCCACTGCAGAAAAGTTCCTGAAGGCAAAAGGTTATAAGGTATTCAATCCCACCACAAGCGGTTATGGCAAAATGGCAGAGAATACTGCAAAAGCAAATGGCACCACCTTCTACAGGGAAATTCTGCTGCTCGATATCATGGCACTGCAACAGTGTGATATTATCTGCCTTCTTCCAGACTGGTCTGACAGTCCCGGGGCCAAAGCAGAACTGTTCTTTGCAGAAGCAATCGGACTAAAAGTAAAGAGTCTGATCATGCACGAGAACGAAGCCATAGACTGGATATAAGCCACCGTCAGCATAAACCCCATAGCAATAATCAACAGCATACAAATGAATCTCGACGACATAGTAAAAAACATTCTAAATGATATCCGTATCGACCTCTCCGACGAATTCGACCAGAATTTCGAACGGCAGGCATTTTTTACCCAGGCGTGGCAACGCAGACGAAGTCCCACACGCCCTGGAGGACATATCCTCCTTGAGACTGGGCAACTCCGACGCAGCATCCAAAGCCGCTCTACAGACTCCAGCATTACCTTCTACTCTGATCATCCGGCTGCAGCTATACATAATGAAGGAGGCGAAATCGTAGTAACAGAACGCATGAAACGTTTCTTCTGGCATAAATACTATGCTGCCACCGGGGCATTCGGAAGGAAAAAGAACGGAGCAAAGAGAAACGATAAACGAAACGTCCAGCTGACTACAGAATCAGAGTTCTGGAAGTTCATGGCTCTAAAGAAAGCTGGAACCACAATCCGCATCCCACGTCGCCAGTTTCTGGGCACATCTCCAGAAGTAGAACAAATCGTTCGAACTATCATCGAGGAGAACCTGTCAGAATATCTTGGGCAAACCATAGTTGACGATATCACAAAGAAATAACATGAGTATTAGTTTGAAGGGAAAAAGGTTGTTCTTCATTTTCAAAATTCTGTACATAATCAAAGAGTGCCGCCATCCGTGAGGACAGCGGCACTCGTTCTTCTGTACTGGAATCCTATTCCAACGATCTTATAGCTACACAACCATAGCTTTCTATATTCTCTATAATACCTTCGTGGTTATGGTTCGTTGCGCTCTCTATTATATCAAACTCCTTGAATGTCTCGCCTTCCATACCTGCCAATCTGCGGTGTATGTCATCCAGCAGATCGAATACTTCCAGACTCTCATCCTGAAATTCACTGCCATCTGCACTGCTTCCCTTCCAGTCTGTCACCACATGTAGGTTCACAACTAATTCTGCCCGGTATTCCACACCCATCACTATCTCCCTCCAATGTATAGGCTCAAACTCGATAAACACTGCAGGACGTTCCCACTGCTCCTCCTGCTCAATAAACTCCACATTGTGGTTCCACAGATCGATATGCCTGATTGCTCCGCCGCTTACTGTCTTCAGCCGCTCGCACAGTTTCTTGTATAATTCTTTTCTCATTCTGTTTTCCGCCAATAATCAGGATTCATTACATCATCCTTCGGATACAGCAGCTCAGGGAAAAGAAATCCCTGAGCCGCCAACTCATTAATACTTTCCAGGCGCAGACGCCCCGAAGCCTTCAGCATGTTGTAAAACGTGCGCTCGTTGCACCCGTATTTCGGATACACGTATCTGCGCCATATTTCCCTGTTGGAAAGCCCCGTACGTGAATAGACATCATATATCTGATTGATGTCGGCCACACGCTTCGCATAGCTCTTC
This sequence comes from Prevotellaceae bacterium UBA2744, assembly GCA_002353575.1. Classification (GTDB taxonomy): domain Bacteria; phylum Bacteroidota; class Bacteroidia; order Bacteroidales; family Bacteroidaceae; genus Minthosoma. The sequence continues at coordinate 44,583 of DEJQ01000006.1, read as the reverse complement.
CCTCTGCGCTCACGCTTGAATACACTTAAACGAATTGGTCTCATATTCTTTCATTTTTCTGCATTACTATTCTGCACTGACTGCAAGACTACTGAGCATCCTCGTTCTTAGCTTCAACAAAGAATGTTTCTTCCTGCACCACCTGCATGCCGCAACTCTTCATTGCCTCCGCCATGGGAACAGCGACATTCTCTCCGCTATTCACAACAACCGTCAGTTCACGGTCTGCAAGCAGCCTGTCTTTAGCAAGTTCCTCTGACGTCCTGACATATCCTGGCATAATGCGCTTCACCAGTTCCAGAACACTTGCCCATGTGTGTCCTTTGGCGGTCTTCAGCTTCGGAGTACCAGTCCGGAAACCGATTACACCGTGACTCATCTCTAAGCTCTTCCTCTTCGCGAACAGCTCATCCTTCTTCTCCGTCGCATACGACTGCAGAACATCGAAAGCACCGTCACGCTCCTCCGTCAGCTGAGCCAGTTCCCCCTGCCGCTTCTCGCGGATCTTGGCACACTGCAGCTCTATCTCCGCAGTGATCTTCTTAATCTGTGCATCACTCTTTGCATACTGTGCAAATGCATCCTCAGCAGCTGCCCTCGACACACCACTGATTACCGTTTTCTTCACTCTTGCCATAATCTCTGATATTTTGGTTAATTGTTAATATTGCTGTCTTATTATTATCGTCCCGTGCCGCGTCGTATTGCGGCGCGGAAAAACTCTTCAGACCACCGCGACGTTCTATCGCACGAAGCTTCACATCCAATGCCTTCAGCTCCTCGATCGTCAGCCGCGCAAATACCTTGCCCGCTATACGCCTGTCCCTGCAGAAAGCATTCACACGGCTCCAGTCCTGAGTGTTTATGCCTAACACTTGCATACCGCTCAGACAGCAGCTCCTGCGGAAACGCAGCTCATCCCTGTACCCGTTCCGCTCCTCAAGCGACTTGCACAGAGCAGCGTACTCCGCATCTGTCATCTCAGTCAGGCTCTCCGTCCTGCCATCCGTGAAACTCCTCACAAGCTGCGCCTTCAGCTCCTCTCTTTCAACTCCCCCGCGGTCCAGCTTGCCGAAAGCTATCCAAAATCTTCTGTAATTATCCATATCTATATAATTTTTTGTTATATATTATTACTCGTTCTCAGAACTCCTTCCTCCCATACCACGAAGCTGTTGCCCGCATCCGGATTGAACCGCCCCTGGCAGTAAGCCCTGAAGCCTACGACACGAACCTTCACACCCGCCATATATTTCAGCCTTACAGCTGTCTTGCCTAACGGTTCTCCCTTCGCCTCCTGACTGATGAAGATGAAACTCTTCGTAGGGAAGGTATCGACTAATGCCTTAGTTTCCGGATATGTCCAGCCTGCATACTGGAAACTATCCACAATGACAAACTTTGCACTGTGACGTCTCTGCAGTCTGTTCCTCAGATCCGTAATGGTATCATCTGTAGCCACACGGAACATTCCCTGCCGCTTATCCATCTCAAAGCGTTTAAGACGTTCCTGGAATGATTGGTTAAGCCCCTCCTCGTAACTCTCGTACAGCACGCCTCCGTAATGGGTAAGTTCGTATGCCAGCTGCATTACGAAGCTGCTCTTGCCGCTTGCACTCGCACCGCATATAAACCATGTGGAGTTCTCTTCAGGCAAACCGAATGCAGACTCCCATTTTCCACCCCACGGCAGCGTCTTGTACGTCTTCTTTATTATCTCTTTAGGACTGTATGCTCTCTTCATACTGCTCAGTTCTGTGCCGTGCGGTTCTGCCGCACGGACGGTTCCGTATGCTGCGATGCCGTCGCACTCTCCTTCATTTTACTTATCTCTGTATATACCCGTCGCAGACCGCCTCCACTCACGTTTACTATCTTCATGATATCGGCATCTGGAGCATTCACCTTAGCTACGATGGCAGCCTGGCCCTTCAGGAACTTCTCACGCTCCCGCTCATCGTCCGGAGTCACCTTGCTATAGCGGTTACCGTATCTGCTGAATATCTCAGTATAGCCGACCTTCTTACTTTCTATTGCCCTGCGCATCTTTTCCTTCAGACCGTCAGCCCCCATCATGTACCAACCGCACAGCCTTTCCGTAGCATTCCACAATGCCTTCAGTTCCAGGAATGCCTCATACTGGAGGTCACCCGCTTCGTCCAGGATAACCAGAGGATTATCAATGCTCCTCAGATAGAATACCAGATCCTCATACACATCGGCGTATTTGCCGACATTGCTTACTCCGAATTCCTTGGCAATATATCTTACCAGTCTCTGTTTGCTCTTCACCTGGCTGCAATCTACATATACGGCATTCTTATGCCCCCTCACATAGCATCTTGCAGTGAAGGTTTTGCCTATATTCGGTATGTCACACAAGATCGCACTGACACCGCTTTCCTGGCATAGTGATAGCTGCTCTGTCACATACACCCACGTCGGAGTCTCTGCAGCCGTCCACTCCTGCTCCTGCATAAGCTCGACACCAAGCCTGCGGGCCACAGCCAGCCAGTTCGCATCGCTTACCTGCCTGTCCCAGTTGCCTTTCTTTACACTATTATACACCGATGCCGAAATACCGAGACTCACCGCATGTTTGTTGTCACTCGGATAGTTCTCCCTGTCTGCCACGATAGCTGCTGCTATCCGTCCTTTGATTTCATCTGTCAGTTTCATTGTTTCAGTTGTTTATAGAGTTGAATTTATAGAGTTTGAATAACATTCCAATGTCATTATAAAACATCGCTCCCGTCCTGAGCGTCCAGTGCCGTGTCGTATCGCGACGCGGAAGAAAACTACACACCGTCCCTGCCCAGCCCCCTGTACGCACTCACATCCATATACTCACCATAATCATCATCATCCCTTCCGCTCCTGACATCTGCTCTCCCGCCCTGAGCGTCCCGTGCCGCGTCGTATCGCGACGCGGAAGAAGCCCTCTCCTCTATCTCTATCCTGTCCGCTTTCTTCATCACACCCACCTTCTCCACAGCGTGCTCCTTCACATATCGGCCGAACTTCGCTATCTTCTTCTGCTGCTCCACATACTTCGCCACATCCTCATCCGTCTGCTCAGCCATCACACGGTTGTAGGTCTCCACCTTCTCCACCTGGTCGATGTACTTGTCACCTTGGAAGATATAGACATCCTTTGGCCTGCCTTCCTCGTCCGGCATATAGTAAGCAGTCACCTTATAATCATTCGGACTCAGCTTCTCTAATACGCTCGTGTCGCTCAGCCACCAGTCTTCGTATGCCACCCGCACCGTCGAGTTCCTCCTTACGCTCGTTTCCACACGCTCACCTATATACCGCGCTAACGTCAGCTTGTCAAGCGGCTGCAGCGTCGGATTCACATTCTCCACCAGCACGTCCCACCGCGTCATGCCCGGATATTTCTTCTGGTTGGGATGCAGCTCATGGTTCCACTCATAGCTGTCACGCCGGTCGTCTGCCACCAGCTGCTCCCAACTGAAGTATTCCTTGTCCTCGTAGAGTTCGTTGGTTTCATCACTCACTTTCTTATACTCCTGTCTCCATTTTCCCTTGCCATAGAAGCGACCTATGCCCTCATGGTTCTTATGGATTACACTACGTTTCTTCGCACCATTAAGAGGCTCTGCATATTTTTCCTGAGAGTTCTGAGGGGCACAGAAATGTACAAATGGGAATGATACGCCAGCCTGAAGGAATCCATCTTTATATTGTGACATCAGGTGGTTCTCCACCTCTATGCCTGCCGGCATTCCCCAACCGTTCCTTTCTATCAGACGGAACATATCCCTGAAACAATCCACAACCAGACCTTCGTCTTTCTTCCTCGCATAGCTCGCTCCCACCACGCACTGACTCACCACGTCATATGCATAGTACGCATGCACTCTCTGCTTCGTGTCCTGCAGCTTCCGCGTCAGATCCACGTCGTCCATCGTAATCTGACTCAGCGAGAACTCACCGTTGTGCCGGTGCACGTGCGGCATCTGCTCATGCATGAACGTAGTCCAGCTGCTCAGCCTGTGCTCTATCACTACCTTATTCTTCGGCTTGTTCAGATAGTTCGCAATCGTGCTTTCACTCAGTTCCTTCGGCTCACCGGTCTTCGGATCCACGAATTCCTCCGGATCCATCAGCTCACCGGTCTTCGGATCATACACATCCAGTTCTCCGCACACAAACATATTGTACATCTCAGCTATATTCGTATTGAACGGTTTGTTCTCCAGCACAGCCAAACCCAGTATAAGCCTCTCTGTCTTCGCATCCACCTTCCGTGCACACTGATTGCCGAACTTACCGCTGATAAGACAGCCGTAGCCCACACGCTTGTACTCATTCACCTTCTTCCGGAAGCGCAGCGTGCTCCCCGGCAGCGTATGCCCGTATTCCTCACGCAGGGCCTCAATAGCCTTCGTCATCTGTTCCCAGTCATACTTGCCGCCGAACAGCTTCTGCGCCGTCGCAGCCCGCTCATACAGACTGATACAACAGTTCAGCACACTCGCATTCACCACATACTCCCTGATCTTATCCTCCGGCAGGTCTATACCCGTCTTCTGCCTGTCATGGAACCATGCCACGGCCGCCTGATCCCTCTCGTAGTTGCTGCACACCCATTCCTTCAGGTGAGTCAGACCGCCGTCAGGGTACAGCTCCTGCACCTTTGCCTTATAAGCACGAGGCAGACTGTCAACCACCACCAGCGCACAGTTGCCCTGAGCGCCACCGCCTCTCCGTGCTATCTCTATCCTGCCGCGGTTACTCATCGCCTTATAGTTCGGAATGCTCATCACACCGCCGTCAACCAGTTCTCTGGCACTTATGCAAAGTCTGTTACCGTAATATTCCATGACTGTTATCTTATCTACTTAATATTGTGCCCATGCAGGTTCCGGTGTTACTGCTTACCGTCACGTCCGACGCTTTTAATCCCTATCGTGACATGGGCTGGATCCATTCCGAGGACCCGTTGGCTATCGTGGTAGAAGCCTTGTTCTTTCACTGCTGGCAGCGGTTCTGCCACTGTCTTCTCATCTCAATCTTGCAGCCTCCTTCTGAATATCCTCCAGCTCACTCATCATCACACGACCGTACTTCACTATCTCCTTGCCCTTGAAAGTCACAATACCCGAACCGCTCCGCTTATCCAGCAGCAATACAGCACCATTGGGAAACGTCTGCTTCAGATTACCTTCACTGTCAAACAGCGTCTCGCATTCAGGACAATACACCATTCTCCTGCCGCCGTTCTCCAAGGCAACCTTCCTTATTCGCTTTGCCGTATCTGATTCTCCACGAGTACCGGCATACGTCAAAGCATTGCTGACAGTCTTACTCGTTACACCGAACATCTTACAGATCTTTCTTCGGATCTCTGTACCAACTTCAATTTTTCTTTCCATAATCATTACTAAGTTTAATTACACTTTTTATATATGAATTGCGTTCATTTCATCAAAAATATCTAACTTTGGCGCGTGTTCCGTTTGGAACTCGCTGCAAAAGTACAGAATATTCTGATATGAACAAAGAAAAACAACAAAAAAGTACAGAAATTTCTGAAAGAGTTACAGAGATTCTTCAGAATGAAGGCTTAACACCCAATAATTTTGCCTTAAAGCTTGGATATTCACGTTCTCAAACGATATATGATATTGTTAACGGGAAGTCCGCGCCATCATATGATTTCTTTAATCGCTTTGCAAATTCAGAATTTTCTGAAATATATGATATAAGCTGGTTGTTGACAGGCGTAGGGGACATGAACAAAGAAAAACAACAAAAAAGTACAAAAAAAACTATTGTTCCTACATCAAACCCTAACAAAGGTATCCCGCTCATACCAATAGAGGTTGCAGCCGGTTTCCCTCTGACGGATTCAAATGGCATTAGAATAGAAGACTGCGAACGTTATATCGTTCCTGAGTTCCAAAATAGGGGAGCACAATTCCTTATCAGAGTATCAGGAAACAGTATGTATCCACGATATAGTAGTGGAGATATTCTCGCATGTCGTAAAATCGAAGAAATACGTTTCATACAATGGGGAAAGGTATATGTCATAGATTCCAGCCAGGATCAACTTGTGAAAATGATCTTCGAAGGTGATACCCCTGACACCATACTTTGTGTATCTGAAAACAGCAAGGAGTTTCCACCTTTCTCATTACCCAAAGACGACATCCGCTCCCTCTCAACCGTCATCGGATGCATAAAGCTTGAATAGAGTAGTCCCCTCCAATGGGCTTCCCCCCACCAAAAACGACGACCAAAGACGTACCTTCCATACTCAAATGCCCTAAACATGGACTTTACATGCAAATCCGTTAACACTTATTATATATTTTGAGGGTCACTTTCTTATATCCTACTCCCTAATTTGGACTTTTTCCACCCCTCTACTTGGTATGCTCGGGCACGAGTTTTGTAACCCCAGTTACCCCTAAAATGTAACCCCAGTTTGTAACCCCACCTGTAACCCCAGTTGCCAAAACCACCATCTTTTACCCTCAACTTGCGATTCAAGAAAACCACCTTCGCACAGCACCCGTTTCCCATTCGAATACCATTATAACACGGAGAGGTTACATCTCCTCTACAGCCCTCGCTAAAGCCCACAGACAAAGGATTTAACCCTGCATAGAGCATAAAAAAGACCGCCTGTGTAAACAAGCAGCCCCCGATATCTAAAGCGCGTGAGAATGAAATGTAAACTTATCGCGTTAGAATGTAAACCAAATGTAAACCAATGTAAACTTTTTATACGTTTCGTTTTACAGCGCCCGAACGACCTTAATAGTCATAACTCTCTATAAACAAGTGCGTTCACCATAAAATTCCACTAACCAATATAAATACACTTCGTTTTGTGCCCTATATTTATTTTTAATTTTGCAGCAAATGAATAATTTTTTTTATTAGCCACGACAGACTCAAGATGGGTTTGTCGAACTCACGTTAATTACAGACATTATGAAGAGAATCATGAAATGGGTGATTGCCGCCACCCTCATCTGCTGCAGTGTTGTTGATGTGTCAGCCCAGCCTACTCGTGAACAACTAGCCCAAATCAGAGTCGGTAAGGAGGGAAATTTCCAGTATTGGCAAAGCAATGCTTCTTCGTTGGCACAACTGAAGGATTTCGTAAATGCAGTCACTACGGAGGGCAGCGAACAGTATGTCCCTGTAAGAGACCGTCTGGCTGTGTTTGATATGGACGGTACGCTTCTCTGCGAGACGGCTCCTTTCTATATGAACTGGCTGGTGATGCTCCATCGTTTGCTCGATGATCCCGGATACACGCCTACCGATGAGTTGCGTGCCTTTGGCGAGGCTGCCAAGGCGGGTATGTACAATCCCCAGTTGATAGACCGTGAGATGGACGACCGTGCTCAGTACGTGCAGGCCGAGATATTTAAGGGTATGACCATGGAGGAGATGGATGCATGGATGATGACATTCCTGGAGAAGCCTTGTGAGGGGATAGAGGGTCTGAAGTGGGGTACGGCACTCTACTGGCCGATGGTTGAGGTTGTCAGTTATCTTGTGGCTAATGATTTCCAGGTATATATCTGCAGCGGTACGACCCAAGACATGATTCGTCCGCTGATTCAGGATGTGCTGCCCATAGGGCGATATCAGGTGATGGGGTCGGAGTGTCATTACGTGCCGGAAGGAAAGGCAGAGGCATTCGGATGGGAAACCCCTGTCATCATGGAGACTTATGGTTTCGACGATCTGAAGGGACAGCGCACCGTGCGCGGACTGTTCAAGCAGAAAGGTACGAAATGGAGCAAGGTGGATATTATGACGCGCCAGCTGGGACAGAAACCTATACTGACTTTTGGCAATTCATCGGGCGACTATCCTATGTTTGAGTTCGTCACCACTGGGAACAAATATCCGTCAATTGCCTTCTGTCTGCTCTGCGACGATGTGGAGCGCGAGTTAGGCAATACGGCGAAGGCTGATAAGTGTCGTAAGGCTTGCGAGGAGAACGGGTGGGTGCCAGTGTCGATGCGCAACGACTGGAATACTATCTATGGTCCCGATGTGAAGATTGTTCCTACAAGTATCCAGTCAACTCTACATGCACCTGTTCAGAAAACGCAAAGCTATACTGTCAGTGGCATTCCCGCCACTACATCATCACGAGGTGTCATTATTAAAAAAGGACGCAAAATAGCGGTTCGACAATAAGAGGTATGATGTAATCTCCTATACAGTCGTGGTTCGCTCGATGCTTATCTCGCTGCTAAGCGATTGATAGATGACTTGAAGGTGAAGAAGGGTGGGGATTTCGTCATCGTAGGTTATTCGGAGGGAGGACAGAAGAATTAAAGAACTCGGTATCACCAACCATGAAACTTCGGCTGTTACCTTTTTCTCAAAGATTATTGAGTGGATAGGTGAGAACTATAAAGATAATTAGCAGAAGTGGATGTCGGCAATGACTTGGGTGCCGACTTCAGCGTTCAAGCGTTTGGTGAGCTGGGCTCGCTTCATGCTGAGCTCTTGTTTGAGGACGGGTGAGCGCATTTCGACATAGAGGGTCTGATTGCGGACGTAGGCGTTGGTAATGTAGCGGGAAATGCCGTGACCAAGGACTTCTTCAAGGGCTCGGATGAGTTTGTATTGGTTGTATGGGGTTTCAAGCCCCTCCTCGCGGAGAAAGTGCTGAATGATGGTTCCTATCTGTTCTGTGTTACTGCGACGCATCTTAGGAGTTGGTGTCCAGGGGTTAAGGAGTTAAAGAAGTTAAGTGCTGAGTTTTTGACCTTAGACCTTTGACTAATCTCCATTTTTGGAATGGGGGCTTAACTCTCCATTTTTTACTTGGAATATTTTGTAGTCGTCGTTGGTCTTCGAGAGGATGCGGTCGAGGTTCTCACGATTGGTGTCGGTGATGAAAATCTGACCGAAATCGGGTTGCATAATCAGGGTGATGATGTTTTCCATTCGCTCGGTGTCGAGTTTGTCGAAGATGTCGTCGAAGAGAATGATTGGGGTGGTGCGACTGCCGGTGCGCTTGAGAAAGTCGAATTGTGCGAGTTTGAGGGCAATGAGGTAGGATTTGTTCTGCCCCTGTGAACCTTCGCGCTTGAGGGGGTAGCCACCCAATTGCATTTCGAGTTCGTCTTTATGTATGCCGTGAAGTGAGTAGCCCATGATGCGGTCTTTGGCACGGTCGCGCTGTATGACTTCGAGCAGGTCGCCTCGCTGACCATGACTGGTGTACTGGATGCTGACGTTTTCCTTGCCGCCGGTGATGGTGTTGTGGTACTGCTGGAAGACGGGTATGAATTCATTGATGAAGGATGTGCGCTTGCGGAAGATGACGGTGCCGTGTTGTGCCATCATTTCTTCGTAGATGCTTATGATGTCGGGATTGGGTTCCTCGTCGGCACGAAGCATGGCATTGCGTTCTGTTAAGGCTTTGTTGTAGGCTACGAGAGCCTGGATGTATTCGCTGTCGAACTGAGAAATGACGACGTCCATGAAGCGACGACGCTGGTCGCTGCCTCCGAGAATGAGTTCGGTGTCGTTGGGCGAGACAAGGATGAGAGGCAGCAAGCCGATGTGTTCGGAGAGCTTGCGGTATTCCTTTTTGTTTCGCTTCACGTGTTTCTTCTGATGGAGTTTCATTCCGCAGGTAATCTCTTCGGTGGAGCCGCCCAGGTCGTAGATGCCCTGCAGCATCATCACCTCTTCGCCGTGACGGATGTTCTGGGAGTCTATGCTGCAGGCTGTGCTCTTGGCGAAAGAAAGAAAGTAGATTGCGTCGAGCACGTTGGTCTTGCCCTCGCCGTTGCTTCCGAGGAAACAGTTTATCTTCGGAGAGAAGTCGAGTTCGGCGGTGGCAATGTTGCGATAGTTCAGAATTGTGAGGTGATTTAATGTCATTCTGCAGTTCGTAATAGGTATCTTTGGGCAAAGTTAAGGATTTTTTGTTTTAAAATTATTGTGGGCTCAACGAAAATTCATACATTTGCGAAGAATTTACAGATTTGCGATAGTGGCTCAGTTGGTAGAGCATTGGCTTCCCAAGCCGAGGGTCGCGGGTTCGAGTCCCGTCTATCGCTCTCTTTTTTCTTTTTGTTCGTCATGCTAATTACCACATTAATCATTGTAGCCGTACTTGTGTTTGCGCTACTTGTAATGAGTACAGAGCAGATAAACCACCTGAACAGAGCCGCCGTAGCCATGTGTTGCGGCGTTATTGTATGGGTTGTGTACATGCTGCATGCTGGCAATTACATACATCTGGTGCACCCGGATGAGTATGCTTTCTTCCTGTCTGGAATATCTTCGAATACAGACTCGGCAAAGTACTTCGTTGCTAATAATGTGATGGCACGATACGTGGAGGAAGCCTGTGCCGTAATCCTGTTCCTGATTGCTACGAATACGATTGTGGAGGTCCTGCATAACAATGGGGTGTTCGACTCGCTGGTAAACTGGCTGAGAATGCGCAACAGCAAGCTGTTCCTTTGGATGGTGTCGCTGCTTACGTTTGTAATTTCTGCCAATGTGGATAACCTGACCACTGTGGTGCTGATGCTGGGTATAGTGACCCAGATAGTGCGTTCACATTCGCAACGTATCGTGTATGGCAGTGTGATTCTGATTTCTGCCATGCTTGGTGGATGCTTTACGGTGATAGGTGATATGACGTCGCTTATGTTGTGGGTACGCGGAAACGTGACTCCGACGAGTTATTCGATGGGACTGATTCTGCCGGCTCTGACCAGCCTGTGTGTATTCAATCTGCTGATTAGTACCAGGCTGAAGGGCAGGGTAGAGGTTGTGAGCCGATATAATAGGTTTGAAGGCGACGATTCGTATCTGAGCTGGTGGCAGAAGGTTCTGCTGCTCATTTTCGGTATTGGCGGACTGTGGTTTATACCTACGTTCCACTACGTAACGAAACTGCCTGCTTTCCTGGGCGCTCTGTGTGTGCTGGCTGTGCTGTGGATTATAGAGGGACTGTGCAATCTGGAGAGAAATGGAAATGTGCTGTTCGTGCAACGCCATTACTTCCGCAATACGGAGTTTGTGGGAATGAGGATGATCCTGTATTTCCTGGGTATATCGCTGGGTGTGGGAGCACTGACGGAGTGCGGTGCCCTAATGTGGATAGGACAGCAGTTGGACTATAGTTTCCACAATATATATATATATGGAGTGTTAACCGGTGTGATTTCTAGTGTGCTGGATAATGTCCCTGTAATGATGACAGGTATGAATATGTTCCCGGTAGATACGGTTGCCGGTTCGGACTTCGCAGTGAACGGAGCATACTGGCAACTGCTGCCGTACTGCTGCGCTATGGGAGGTAGCCTGTTTTTTGTGGCTTCACTGGCAGGGCAGGCCGTGTTGCAGGTTGAGAACATGAAGTTTATGTGGATGCTGAAGCACTACACATGGCGAGTAGTGTGTGCGTGGATGGCAGGACTGCTGGTATTCTGGTTAACGCATTAAGGATATGGAACGCCTACCGATTCTGACATTATTAGGACCCACAGCCTGCGGCAAGACTACGTTTGCTGCCCAGCTGGCAGCAGAGATTGACGGCGAGATAATAAGTGCCGACAGCAGGCAGGTGTTTCGCAGAATGGATATAGGAACGGGAAAGGATCTTGCTGACTATACAGTTGGGGGAAGGGAGATTCCGTATCATCTGATTGATATAGCCGAACCTGGAACCCGGTATAGTGTGTACCAGTTTCAACACGATTTTCATGAGGCATACACAGATATAAAGTCGAGAGGAAAGATTCCTATTCTGTGTGGTGGAACTGGACTTTATATAGAAAGTGTGATAAGGGGCTATGAGTTTGACGGACGTGTGATGCCGTCGATGAACAGTCTGAATATAGGTTTAAGTATAGACAGGGAGGAGAGACGCAGAAAGATTTCGGCACGACTTCGCAGTCGACTGGATGAGGGTATGGTCGATGAGGTGCGGGGATTGATTGACAGCGGGGTTTCGACTGCTGCTCTCATACGCTATGGACTTGAGTATAAGTATGTGACTCTGTATTTGTTAGGCGAACTGGAATATGAGGAGATGGTGCGACTGCTGGAGATTGCTATCCATCAGTTTGCAAAACGACAGATGACGTGGTTCAGAGGAATGGAGGAGAGAAGACACATACCGATAAGCTGGATTGACTGCAGTCTTCCAACAGAAGAAAAAATAGATAAAGTAAAAATTTTATGGCAGAAGCAAATCGCTGGGGTGTAGTATATAGTTCGCAATCAGGGCACTATAAGGCACATAAGCGCTGGAGACGTATTCGCGAATATATGGAATATAAGGGTGTGCAGTATGATTTCGTGCAGTCGGAATCGTCGGGCTCTGTGTACCGACTGGCAAGTATGTTGTGTAATAACGGTTACCGCACGCTGATTATAGTGGGTGGGGACAGGGCTTTGAACGACGGACTGAATGCTGTGATGAATAACAGAGAGACGCTGCCTGAGGATTTTGCCATGGGGGTGATTCCAAACGGTGTGGGAAATGATTTCGCCCGCTTCTGGGGATTTTCGGAGGATAACTACCGACAGACGGTTGACTCGCTGATAGCACGACGCGTGAAGGTGATTGACGTGGGTACGTGTGTGTATAGCGAAGAGGGTATTCCGCAGAAACGCTATTTCCTGAACTGCGTAAATATCGGATTGGGAGCCAGGCTGATAAAGGCATCGAACGATGCGATGCATCTGATCGGGTCGAAACGACTAAGCATCATACCTGTGATTATTTCACAGATATTTGAACGAAAACTGTTCAATTTCAAGATGAATATGGAAACAGAGGAGATAGACGACCACTATATGACGGTGTGTGTGGGAAACTGTCTGGGGTATGGACAGACTCCGAACGGTGTGCCGTATAATGGATTTCTGGATATTTCTGCCATTACCCGCCCGAAATGGTGGCAACTATTCGAGGGCTTCTGGCTGCTGGGTAAGGGACGTTTCCTGAATTATAGAAATGTGCATCCTTATAGAGTGCAGAAACTGCTGATTCACCATTGCGACAAAGCGCCGATCAGTATCGACGGACAATACATAAAGGCTAAGGATTTCACTCCTGTGAAGATTGGGATAGAAAGGGAAATGCTTAGGTTTATTATACAGTAAGCTTATCCTATTTTACTTATTTTTCTTAGTTGTTCCTCATCGAGGATGCGGATAACGCGGCCCCGAACATCTAAGATTTTTTCATTGCTGAAGGCGGATAGGGTGCGGATGGCATTGGAAGTAGTCATGTTGGAAAGGTCGGCAAGGTCGGCACGCGAGAATCGGGCTGATATGGTCTGTTCGTCATCCTCAAGTCCGTAGGTGTCCTTCAGAAAGAGAAGCGACTCGGCGATCCTGCCGCGAAGGTGTTTCTGAGTAAGACTGACGATGTGGCGATTGAGAATGCCGATTTCGATTGCACAAAGACGGATGACATAGTTTGCCAACTGCAGGTTCTCGGATAACCACTTCTCAAACAAGGCTACGGGAATGATGCAAAGGGTCGTGGATTCGAAGGCTGCGGCTGAGGTGATGTAATTCTCGTTTGCCAGATAGGCACGGAAACCGAAAAATTCAACCGGCTTGAATATGTGTACAATCTGATTTCTGCCTCCAACTCCTTCCTTGTAGATCTTTACCTTGCCGCTGATAAGACAATGAAGGAACTGGGGTACGTCACCCTCTTTGTACATCATTTCGTTTTTCTTATATCTCTTTATTACAATGTTTGTCTGCAACTCTTTCTTCTGTTCCTCTGTCAGCAAACTGCTGATAGGGGAGAGACTCGGGAGAATATCTTCTGTATTTGGAAGTTCTTGGCGCTTGGTCATTGTGTGATATCATTTTCTGTGCAAATGTATCTTTTTCTGTATCGTCGGACAAATATTTTTCTCGATTTTTATGTTTTGCAGCACGTTTTTGCCTAAAATAGTCAAAAAATAGAGTGAAAAGATGTCAATATTTTGGATGGATGAATAATTATCTCTATATTTGTTGGAGAAAGAGATGAAAACACAATAATAAACCTTAAAATTAACTATGAGTTATTTACGTTTTGACAAACCCCTGATGACGAATTTGCAGGAATCTCTGCCAAAGGAGATTTTGCGAACAAATAAGTCGGGTGCGTATTCTTGTTCATCTATCGTGGATTGCAATACGCGTAAATATCACGGATTGTTAGTTGTACCTGTACCTGAGATGGACGACGATAACCATGTGCTGTTGTCGTCGCTCGATGAGACCGTGATACAACACGGAGCTCAGTTCAATCTTGGACTGCACAAGTATTCTGGCAATACTTATAGCCCGCTGGGACATAAGTATATCCGCGAGTTCTATTGGGATAAGTTGCCTACTACTATTTACAGAGTAGGCGGAGTGGTGCTGAAGAAGGAAAGGGTGTTCCAACACTTCGAAAACCGGATTCTTATCCGCTACACCCTGCTTGATGCCCACTCGGTGACTACTCTGCGACTGAGACCATTCCTGGCTTTCCGTTCCGTGAAGACATGTACTCACGAGAACGGTACGGCGAACCGCGAGTATAACGTGGTGGATAATGGTATTTCTACAAAGATGTATGCCGGTTATCCAGAACTCTACATGCAGCTGAACAAGAAGAACGACTTCGTATATACTCCGGACTGGTATCGCGGACTCGAATACCCAAAGGAACAGGAATTGGGATATGAGTACATCGAGGACCTGTATGTACCGGGGTACTTCGAATTCAACATCAAGAAAGGGGAGAGCGTCATCTTCGCTGCTGGACTCAGCGAACTGCATTCTCGCGACCTGAAGAAACTCTTCGACCACGAGTATGACGTACACGTTGCCCGCGAAGGTTTCCAGTCGTGTCTGGTAAATGCTGCTCATCAGTTCCACTACGAAAAGGATGGCGAGACTTATATCATTGCCGGCTATCCTTGGTTCAAGTGCCGCGCACGCGATATGTTCGTCTCATTGCCCGGACTTACACTTGCAGTGGATGAGGTGAGCTATTACGAGAAGGCTATGCGTACGGCTGAGAAGGCTATCCTGAACTATATTGACGGAAAACCAATCGGCGTGATGATTTCGGAATTCGATAAACCTGATATCCTACTCTGGGCTACATGGTGTATGCAACAGTATGCACGACTCGTGTCTCCGGAAGCTGCATATAATAAGTATGGTGCTCTTGTGGAGAAGATTGTTGACTTCATAAAGAATGGTAACCATAAGAAACTGGAAGTGAGGGATAATTTCCTGCTCTATACAGACGGAAAGACTTCTCCGGCTACTTGGATGAATTCGGAGATAAACGGATATCCGTGTGTGCCGCGTACAGGATTTATCGTGGAAATCAATGCTCTCTGGTATAACGCTCTGATGTTCTGCTCGGAAATCATGAAAGGCAAGGGTAGGGACGGAGAGAGTCAGGAGTATGCTCAATATGCCGAAAAAGTAGGTGAAAGCTTCAAACAGACTTTCCTGAATCAACACGGCTATCTGCTTGACTATGTTGACGAAGGATATATTTCTTGGAGTGTTCGTCCAAATATGCTCATCGCTTCGTCGCTTGAGTATTCTCCTCTTTCAACTCAGGAGCGCAAGAAGATTTTCGATATCTGTACGAAGGAACTGCTCACTCCGAAGGGTATCCGCTCGCTCTCACCAAAGTCAGGCGGCTACAACCCAATCTATGCAGGCAGTCAGCAACAGCGTGATGCTGCTTATCATCAGGGTACTGTTTGGCCTTGGCTGTCGGGATTCTATTTGGAAACATGCCTGAAGGTGTTGAAGCACAGTGGACTCTCATGGGTGGACCGTCAGTTCGTAGGACTCGAAGAGGAACTTTTCTATCACTGTATAGGTACGCTGCCTGAACTCTTCGACGGTAACCCTCCTTTCCACGGACGTGGCGCTCTGTCGTTCGCAATGAACGTAGCTGCCGTACTGCGCGTGAATAAAGTTCTTGCAAAATACTATAACTATTAAACAAGGAGGAAAGAATATATGAAAGTTATAATGTTTGGATGGGAATTCCCCCCTAAGATTTATGGCGGTCTGGCTGTTGCATCCTACGGCATTACCAAGGGTATTGTCGAGGGACAACCAGATGCAGAGATTACATTCTGCCTCCCAAAACCTACTGGCGATGAGGAGAAATTCCTGAAGATTATAAATATGAGCCAAGTGCCGGTAGCTTGGCGCGATGTGCAGTATGACGCCATCAAAGACCGTATGGTTGGGCATACTGCCGAGGACTATTACAGATTCCGTGACCATATATATGCTGACTTCAACTATATGGGAGTTGACGACATGGGATGTCTGCAGTTTGCCGGCGGTTATCCGCAGAACCTGCATGAGGAGATAAATAACTTCTCAATCATAGCAGGTGTGCTGGCACGCAGCGAACAGTTTGACATTATCCATGCTCACGACTGGCTTACATATCCTGCTGGAGTACATGCTAAGATGGTGAGTGGAAAACCACTGTGTATCCACGTTCATGCAACAGACTTCGACCGCTCTCGTGGAAAGGTAAATCCGACCGTCTATTCTATCGAGAAGAACGGTATGGATCATGCTGATTGCATCATGTGTGTATCGGAACTGACACGTCAGACGGTTATAAAGGAATACCATCAGGATCCACGTAAGTGTTTCGCTATACACAATGCCGTGTACCCGCTGCCACAAGAATATAAGGACATCCCTCGAGTTGACAACGGAAAGGAAAAGGTAGTAACCTTCCTGGGACGTATCACTATGCAGAAGGGACCTGAGTATTTTATCGAGGCAGCAGACTTGGTATGCAAACGTACCAATAATGTTCGTTTCTGTTTTGCAGGATCTGGAGATAAATACTGGGAAATGGTTGACCTTGCTGCTGCTAAGGGTATTGCCGACAGGTGTCACTTCCCTGGTTTCCAACGAGGAAAGCAAGTGTATGAGTGTTATAAGGCTTCGGATGTGTTCGTTATGCCGTCTGTGTCTGAACCTTTCGGTATCGCACCGCTCGAGGCTATGCAATGCGGCACTCCATGTATCATTTCCAAGCAATCGGGTTGCGGTGAGATTCTGAACAATGTAATAAAAGTGGATTATTGGGATATCAACGCAATGGCAGATGCCATATACGCTCTGTGTAACTACCCCGGACTGCATAAACAACTGCAGGAGGAAGGACTTAAGGAGGTCGATGAAATCACTTGGGTCAAGGTAGGATACCGCATCAGAAAACTCTATGATGAGTGTATTCATAATGGAGGATTCATACATTAATAATATATAGTGTCCGCTAATACTATAACCCGTTATTTACTCAAGATAATTGTAATTCAAAAAAAATAAACATTATGAAAAAAATATGTCTATACTTTGAGATACATCAAATTATACATCTCAAGCGTTATCGTTTCTTCGATATAGGCCGTGATCACTATTATTATGATGATTACGAGAACGAACGTTCGATAAACTATATCGCAGAACGCAGTTATGTGCCTGCTCTGCAGACTCTTCTGCAGATGTGTAAGGACTACCCTGAATTCCGCGTTGCATTCTCGCTTTCAGGAGTAGGACTTGAACAGTTGGAGTTCCATGCTCCACAGGTTATCGACCTGCTGCAGGAACTCAATAAGACAGGCCAGGTGGAATTCCTCTCCGAACCATATAGCCATGGCTTGGCATCGCTCGCAAACGAAGAAAGCTTCGAGCAGGAAGTGAAGCGTATGAGCAAGAAGATAAAGGAACTCTTCGGTAAGGAGCCAAAGGTGTTCCGCAATTCGTCTCTTATCTATAACGACGAGATTGGTGCTCATGTAGCTGCAATGGGATTCAAGGGAATATTGACCGAGGGTGCTAAGCAGGTGCTGGGTTGGAAGTCGCCTCACTATCTGTATCACTGCGCTACAGACCCGCGTCTGAAGGTACTCATGCGAGACATCAATCTCTCTGAGGATATAACTGAACGCTTTACTTCTAATCCGCTGATGGCTGACCAGTGGCTCGACTGGATTGCATCAACTCCAGAAGGGGAGGATATTATTAATATATTCGGCGAACTCGTTACATTCGGTATCTTCCATCCACTGGAAGGCGGTATCCTCGAATTCCTCAAGGCTATACCAATGTTGGCTCGCGACCGCAATATTGGTTTTGCTCTGCCTTCAGAAATCTGTGCTCAGAAGAGTGTAGGTCCAGTTGAGGTGCCATACAATATCTCATGGGTAGATGAAGAGCGCGATACTTCATGCTGGTTAGGTAACCACCTGCAGCGTGAGGCATTCAATAAGCTGTATAGCGTCGCTGAACGTGTGCTCATCTGTAACGACCGTCGTATAAAGATGGATTGGGACTATCTGCAGGCTTCGAACAACTTCCGCTTCATGACTACTAAGCCAAGTATGAAGTTCCGCGATATCTATGACTCTCCATACGATGCGTTTACTAATTACATGAATATCCTCGGTGACTTCATCTCACGCGTTAATAATCTTTATGGTGGTGCTGACAATGAGGAGATTAACAGTCTTATTACCACGATTCAGAATCAGGATGATGAGATTGCAGCAAAGGATAAGGAAATAGAGAAACTGCAGAAACTTCTGGCTAAGTATAATCCAGTGGAGGCAAAGAAGGAGACAGCTCCAACTCCAAAGGTTGAAGTAGGAACGAAGAAGAAGGCTCCTGCTGCAAAGAAAGCTACTAAGAAGGCTGCTAAAGACTAATAAAATGAAGAACCAAGCTGTTCAAACGGCTTGGTTCTTTTTTGTCTTTTATTACATCGGATTTTCGAAGAAATGAACTCAAAAACTCGTATTCGAAGGAAAAAGTGAAGATTTTTGAAGTTGTATTTTTTTCTTTAGTCGATTTATCATATTTTTGCATGGAAAAGCGTATGTAATACCATTGAAGGCAAACGTAAGTATGGAAGAAAGAATAGAACATCAAGGTGTCGTGGAGAGTGTTGATGTGGATTGTGTGAAGGTGAGAATCGTGCAGGTTGCTGCGTGTGCTGAGTGTAAGGCAAAGAGTCTGTGCTCATCGGCTGAGTCGAAAGAGAAGGTGATAGAGGTGAAGGGTAGAGGTGTCGGAAAGAATGTGAGTGTAGGTGAACAGGTCGTTGTCTATGGTTCTATGCAGATGGGATGGGCTGCTCTGAGAATAGCCTTTATCTATCCGATGGTGTTATTATTGGTGGCCGGTGCAGTCTGTAGAGCTGTGATGAACGTGACAGAGGGTATGACCCTTTTGCTGATGTTTCTGGCTCTTCTGCTGTACGGAACAGTGGTGTATGCCATGAAGAATAGAATAGAACGCAGATTCAGTTTCGGAATTGAAAAAATATAAACAAACGAAACCTTTAATTCAATCTTAATAAATTCAATTATTTTTATGAACGTAATTCTAATTGCTGTAATTGTTCTTGGCGTAATCGGATTCGTTTTGGCGATCAGTATTTTCGGTGTCGCTAAGAAATTTGCAGTTAAGGAAGATCCGCGTATCGGAGAAGTGCTGGAAGTGTTGCCAGGCGCTAACTGTGGCGGCTGTGGATTCCCTGGTTGTGGCGGTATGGCTGCAGCTTGTGTGAAGGCTGCTGATGCTGGTTCGCTTGATGGACTGAATTGTCCTGTCGGTGGCTCTGAATGTATGTCTAAGGTTGCGGGAATCCTCGGTATGGAAGTCGCAGCGTCTGCTCCTAAGGCAGCTTTTGTACGCTGTAACGGATCGTGTGAAAATCGTCCAAAGGTTGTTGCTTACGACAGCGTGAAGAGTTGCCGCGTAGCTAATTCAACCGGTATGGGTGAGGGTGCTTGTGCTTTCGGGTGTTTAGGCTGTGGCGACTGTGTTGCTGCTTGTCAGTTTGATGCTATCAAGCTGAACGAGAAGACGGGACTGCCAGAGGTTGACATGAAGAAGTGTACTGCCTGTGGTGCCTGTGCAAAGGCTTGTCCGCGTCATATTATCGAGATCCGTCAAGTAAGTGGCGATGCTAAGGATGCTTTCGTCGTAGAGTGTATGAACAAGGACAAGGGTGCTGCTGCAATGAAGGTATGTCTGAATGCATGTATCGCTTGTAAGAAATGTGAGGGTTCATGCGGTAGCGATGCCGTACACGTAATCGACAACGTAGCGTATATCGACCCGGAGAAGTGTGTCCTCTGCGGACAGTGTTATGATGCATGTCCGCGTGGCACAATCGCATCGGTAAGCATTAAGGGTATTGAGCGTAAGCCAAAGGCTAAGCCCGCTGCAAAACCTGCTGCTGCTAATGCTAAGGCCGGAGGTGCTGCCGCAGCTGCTCCAGCTCCAGCAAAGCCTGCAAAGGAGTGGAAACCGATAGAGATTAAGTATAACGCACCATTGATGCCGAGTCAGCAGATCTTGCTTGCCGGTCCGAAGGATATCAGCAATCCTGCTGCCCCTGCAAAGGAAATGCAGTTTGAGAGCAAACGTACGGATGCTCCGCTGCCTCCAAGTCAGATGATTTTGTTAGGTTTAAAATAAAAAAGCTATAAAAATATGAAGACATTTAGAATTGGTGGAGTTCACCCGGCAGAAAATAAACTGTCTGCTGCTGAGCCTATCAAAATTGCAGAGCTTCCAAAGGTTGCCGTCTATCCAATGGGACAACATATCGGAGCACCTGCCGTTCCTTGCGTCAAGAAAGGCGATAAGGTGAAAGTAGGTACGATGATAGCTGAAGCTGGCGGTTTTGTATCAGCTCCTATTTTCTCTGGTGTCAGCGGAACTGTGCTCAAGGTTGACACAGTGGTTGATGCCAGTGGGTATGCGAAGCCTGCCGTATATATTACTGTTGAGGGAGATGAATGGGAAGAGAGCATCGACCGTTCTGACAAACTCGTAACTACTAAGGAAAAGCCGGAACTAACTCCGGAAGACATCATTGCCAAGATAAAGAATGCCGGTATCGTCGGTATGGGTGGTGCTTGTTTCCCGACTCATGTGAAACTGAGTCCTCCTCCTGGTAGCAAACCAGAGTGGGTCATCATCAACGCAGTAGAATGTGAACCATATCTGACTGCTGACCACAGACTCATGCTTGAGAAGGCTAATGAAGTGCTTGTTGGTGTTGACCTTCTGATGAGAGCCGGAAAGGTTAATAAGGCTTACATAGGAATTGAGGAGAACAAGCCGGATGCGATTGCTTTGCTACAGGAAAAATGTAAGGTCTTGTATCCGAATATAGAAATTGTTCCTCTGAAGACAAAGTACCCGCAGGGTGGTGAGAAACAACTGATTGATGCTGTCGTTCGCCGTCAGGTACCAGCTCCGCCTGCACTTCCTGTAAGTGTTGGTGCCATAGTACAGAATGTAGGTACTGCGTATGCTGTATATGAGGCTGTTATGAAGAATAAACCACTCTTTGAGCGTGTTGTTACAGTAACAGGAAAGTCGCTGAAACATCCAAGTAACCTGCTTGTCAGAATGGGAACCCCGATGAGTCAGCTGATTGAAGCGTGCGGTGGTCTGCCAGAAGATACCGGTAAGGTAATCGGTGGCGGTCCAATGATGGGTAAAGCCCTGAGAAATACAGAAGTTCCTATCTGTAAGGGTTCGAGCGGTGTTCTTATCATGAACGATAAAGAAGCCAAGAGAGCTGAACCACAGACTTGTATCCGTTGTGCCAAGTGTGTCGGTGCTTGTCCTATGGGATTGGAACCATATCTGCTGGCAACATTAAGCAGCAAGCAAATGTGGGATAAGGCAATGAAGGAAGACGTGGTAAGCTGTATAGAGTGTGGCTCATGTCAGTTTACTTGTCCTTCTAATCGTCCGCTGCTTGACCTTATTCGTGACGGTAAGTCAACAGTCCTGCGTATTATTCACGAGAAAAAGGCTGCAGCCCGAGAGGGAAAATAAAACCTCTTCCTAACTTTTAAACCAATAAATAATATGAATAAGTTAATTGTATCACTTTCACCTCATGTACATTCGGGTGATTCGATTTCAAGAAACATGTATTTGGTAATCATTGCCCTGATACCTGCTCTGTTGATTTCGTTCATTTCTTTTGGCATAGGTGCAATCATAACGACTGCCATCAGTGTGGCATCGTGTGTGTTCTTCGAGTGGGCTATAAATAAGTTCTGCATGAAGAATGACAAATGTACTGTTTGTGATGGGTCTGCAGTGCTGACAGGTTTGTTGCTTGCATTCAACCTTCCAAGTAACATCGCTCCCTGGATTGTAGTAATAGGTGCGTTCTTTGCTATCGGCGTAGTAAAGATGACATTCGGCGGACTCGGATGCAACCTGTTTAATCCGGCTCTCGCAGGACGTGCCTTCCTTCTGATTTCTTTCCCTGTTGCTATGACTACATGGCCATTGCCAGGTCAGGGATTCGGTACATATCTGGATGCACAGACTGGTGCAACTCCCTTGGCTATGCTGCAGGAGATGTTCAAATCAGGAGATGTACAGACTCTGCCTTTGTTGCAGGATATGATGCTCGGAAATACAGGAGGTAGTTTAGGTGAGGTCTGTGAATTGGCAATTCTCTTGGGTTTTGCTTTCCTCTTGTGGAAGAAAGTCATCACTTGGCATATTCCGGTAAGCATTATCTGTACCGTATTCGTAATATCCGGTTGCCTGTGGCTTATCGATCCTGCTCATTTCGCAAATCCTTGCGTAGAGATTCTGAGTGGTGGTCTGATGCTGGGAGCTGTGTTTATGGCTACCGACTACGTGACATCTCCAATGTCTCCTAAGGGACAGCTGGTATATGGTGTAGCCATTGGTGCTCTGACCATTATCATACGTGTCTTTGGTGCATATCCAGAAGGTATGTCGTTCTCAATTCTTATTATGAATGCGTTCGTACCTCTGATTAACTCGAAGTTTAAACCCACTCGCTTTGGCGAAGTAGCAAATAAATAAGGGAGGACACTAAAATGAAAAAGCTTAAATCTTCGCTTACTAATATGCTGTCAGTTCTGACAGTTATTGCTGTAGTGGCAGGTGCTGTGCTGGCTTATGTAAACTCTGTCACAGCTCCACAAATCGAGAAAATCAATGCAGAGAATCTGGCGGCGGGCATCAAGGCTGTGATGGGTTCAGACGATATTCAGGTTTCGGATCCTCAGGATATAGACGGATATACAGTATATACTGTGACTGCCGGTGATAATAATCTGGGACAGGCTATTGTAACTGTTGACAAGAATGGATTCGGCGGTCCTCTGAAGGTTCTTGTAGGATTTGATACTGAAGGTACTATCCTCGGTTATACTGTGCTGGAACATGCTGAAACTCCTGGATTAGGAGCAAAGGCAGGCGATTGGTTCCAGAAAGACGGTAAGGGTTGCATTATCGGAATGAACCCCGGAAAATGCAATTTCACAGTTTCGAAGGATGGGGGAGATATTGATGCAATTACTGCTTCAACCATTACCTCACGTGCTTTCCTGCGTTCTGTAAAAAGTGCCTATGATAATATCGTTGCCAAAGGTGACGGCGTATCTGCAGCTACTCCTCAAGTAATGAATGAAAACGACTAAAAGAAAGGAATAAATTGTTATGAAATACATTAAAGTTTTACTGAATGGTATCATCAAGGAGAATCCGACATTTGTCCTTCTTTTAGGTATGTGTCCTACTCTGGGTACCACATCGTCTGCCTTCAATGGTATGTCGATGGGACTTGCCACAATGGCTGTGCTTATTGTGTCTAACTTTTTAATATCTCTGATTAAGCAACTGATTCCTGACATGGTGCGCATCCCTTCTTATATTGTTGTGATTGCAAGTCTTGTGACGGTTCTTCAGATGCTCATAAAGGCTTATGCTCCAGAAGTAGATAAGAGCCTCGGACTGTTTATTCCGCTGATTGTGGTAAACTGTATCATTCTGGGTCGTGCGGAGGCTTTTGCTGCAAAGAATAATCCTGTTGCTTCAATCTTCGACGGTCTTGGTATAGGACTTGGATTTACTATAGCCCTGACTTGTCTTGGTGCTGTACGTGAACTGCTCGGTACCGGTGCTGTGTTTGGACAGACTCTTTGGGGCGAGAACTACGGAATGCTTATGTTTGTGCTTGCACCTGGTGCATTCCTTGTCTTAGGCTATCTGATTGTAGTGTTTAACAAAATCTTTAAGAAGGCTTAATTATGGAAACAGTACTTAGTTTGATTCTTATCATCATAACTGCAATCTTCGTTAACAACGTTGTACTTGCACAGTTCCTCGGCATCTGTCCATTCTTGGGTGTTTCTAAGAAGGTTGATACTGCCAGTGGTATGGGAATGGCTGTTACTGCCGTACTCGTAGTAGCTACTGCCGTTACGTATGCGATTCAGAAATTCCTGCTCGATGTGTATGGTTTGGAATATTTGCAGACTATTGCATTCATCCTCGTCATTGCAGCATTGGTGCAGATGATTGAGATTATTCTGAAGAAGACTATGCCGGCTTTGTATCAGGCTCTGGGAGTGTTCTTGCCGCTGATTACTACAAACTGTTGTATTCTTGGTGTCGCAATTCTGGTAATACAGAAGGATTTCAACTTGCTCGAAGGACTTATCTATGCATGTTCTACAGGTCTTGGATTCCTGCTTGCAATGGTTTTGTTTGCCGGTCTTCGTGAACAGCTGGAACTGGTAAATGTTCCAAAATCATTTGCCGGCGTTCCAATTGCTTTGATTACTGCCAGTCTGCTTGCTATGGCTTTTATGGGATTCAGCGGTGTTGATGGCGGTCTGAAAGTCATCTTCGGATTATAGTAAAAGAAGTAATTCTATATGTTAAAAGAAGCCTGGAATATTACGTTTCAGGCTTTTTTTCTGTTCATTTTTATATTCTGTGTGTTTTGTTGTTGCACAAATAGTTTTGATTGGTAAATTTTCTGTATATTTGCATTGTATTTACGACGGACTACTGCAATATCGAATGTCCGTCTTACGTTTAAAAATATATAAATCGATATAATTTTCATTAGATGGCGTCATCGACAAATATAGACAGAATGAATGCGCTCGAGCGAGCATTAAAAAGGATGGGGGATTTTCTCGGTGCGGCATTCCTGATAGTTCTCTTGTCTCCACTTTTTCTGGTAATTTACCTTGTATATAAACTGACTGGTTGTGGAGAGGTTATATATTCACAAGAAAGAATCGGGCTGGGAGGTAAGCCGTTTAAGATATATAAATTCAGGACCATGGTCCAGGAGGCTGAATGTGACGGTGTCCCGATGCTTGAAACTCCAGATGATGTCCGACTGCTGAAATACGGTAAGTGGATGAGGACAAAACATATCGATGAATTGCCACAGCTTTTTAATGTGTTGAAGGGTGATATGTCGTTTGTCGGCTACCGTCCGGAACGCCAGTATTTCATTAATCAGATAATGGAGCATAATTCTGATTATAAGTTACTGTTTGTAAGTCGTCCTGGAGTTACTTCTATGGCGACTGTTTATAATGGTTATACGGATACGATAGATAAGATGCTGAAAAGGTTGGATTTGGATTTGGAATATCTTCGCACCCGCACTCTTTTACTTGATTTGAAAATTATATTTGATACCATAGTCCACATTTGATAATCCATTGACAGATATGTATAGAAAATCTCTTTTATCATTACTTTTAGTTTTATTTCCTTTATTTATGTGTGCGCAGTCAATGACAGATGCGCAGGTGATTAAGTTTATTCAGAAGGAATATACCAAGGGTTCTTCGCAAACCCAGATAGTTACAAAGTTGTTGAAACAAGGCGTTACCACCGCCCAATTGCAAAGAGTGCGCAAGAAGTATAATAAGCAGCAGGAACTCTTGAAGCAACAACAGACAGAAGAAGATGAAAAGGATGCTGAACGAATAAAAGAAGATACAAGGAAAAAAACCGGAACCGGTAAGATAGATGATAAGAAGCAGGTTTCAAAATACATGCAGGAAGAGCTTGAACTGTTTGAAGGAGACTCATTGTATTTTGAAGAGGAAGAAAAGGAGAAGGAGATATTCGGTCATAATATATTCAATAATGAGTTGCTCACCTTCGAGCCGGGTACCAATATGTCTGCACCTGCAAACTATCGTTTGGGTACGGGGGATAATGTGGTGATTGAGATTTGGGGCGCGTCACAGCAGACAATAGAAACGGTAGTTTCCAGCGAAGGTACTGTTACTATTGAGGGGGTAGGTCCGGTACGCATAGGTGGCATGACTGTCACTCAGGCTAATTCAGCATTAAAATCCAGTATCGGGCAGTATTATAAGGGTTCGAATATAATGCTCAGCGTACAGGATTCCAGAACAATAAACGTACAGGTTCTGGGTGAGGTGAAAACTCCCGGAACATATACCCTGAGTGCTCTCTGCTCTGCTTTCAATGCTTTGTATTCTGCTGGTGGTATCAGCGAGGTCGGTTCGCTTCGTGATATCAGAGTATATAGATCGGGCAGGGTGATTTCTAAGATAGACGTTTACGATTATATATTCCACGGGAATTCTGCCGGCGACGTACAATTGCAGGACAACGACGTCGTGGTTGTCGGAGCTTATAAGTGTCTGGTAAATATTGTCGGAGGTGTGAAACGTCCAATGTATTACGAAATGCGCGATACGGAATCTGTCGGTACTCTGATTGAGTATGCAGGTGGATTCACGGGCGATGCCGTTAAAGAGAACGTTGCTGTGATCCGTAAGTCTGGTTCGATGAACAGCATTTTTACTGTTGATGAGTTTCAGTTGAATAATTTCCTCGTTCACGATGCAGATTCTGTCAATGTAGGTGTCGTGCAGACTTCTGATTATTCTAACCTTTTGGAAATAAAGGGTGCCGTTGAGCGTCCGGGTTCATATCAGCTGAGTGATAATATTTCAACTATTAAAGACCTTATTGCTGCTGCCGGCGGACTGAAACGTGATGCGTTTACTAATCGTGTAATTATTCATCGTAAGAAAGCTGACAGGACTCTGGAAGTGCATAATGTGAATATCGGTGACATCATGGACGGCAAGGCTCCGGATTTTCCTCTTCAGAAGGACGATGAAGTATTTATTCCGAATATAACAGACATGAGGGGTGAACAGATATTGAGTATCGATGGAGAGGTACGTGAACCAGGCGACTACGTATATGCAGACAATACGACTGTCGAAGATCTGATTCTTATGGCAGGCGGTCTTACTGAGTCTGCATCGTTGGCAAAAGTCGATGTGTATCGAAGAGTTTCCAATCCGAAAGCGACTGAGGAAATGGATAATATTACAGAGAATTTCTCTTTCTCCATTAAGGAAGGTTTTGTTATTGACGGCGAACCAGGTTTCGTGCTGAAGCCTTATGACCAGGTGATGGTTCGTAAGAGTCCTGTATATAGTACTCAGGAGAATGTTATTGTGAGGGGATATGTGAATTTCCCCGGTAAGTACTCTATGTCAAATAAGCACTATAAGTTGACAGATTTGATTAAGGATGCCGGTGGCATATCGAAGTTCGGATATTCAAAGGGCGCACGTCTGCGTCGCCAGATGAACGATGAGGAACGAATGATTCGTGAACAGACTATCAAGGCCCAGCAGATTGATATCCTCGAGGCAGCTACAAATGCTGATAAGGATTTCAATAAGGAGTTGGTTGACTCATTGCTCTCGTTGAAGAACAATCAGGGTAGTACCTATCTGGTTGCCATAAATCTTGAGAAGGCTATGAACGATCCGAGCAGTGATGAGAATATCGACCTGCGTGAGGGTGATGTCCTTTTCGTACCTCAATATTCTAACACGGTAAAGGTGTCCGGAGCTGTCGGCTATTCGGTGTCTATGCAGTATAAGGAGGGCGAACCTCTGAGTTACTACATCAAGCATGCCGGTGGTTATGACGACCGTGCCAAGAAGAAGGGTGTGTATTCTATCGCTTTGAACGGACAGGTTACTCAGTTGAAGAATTCGTCGAAGAAGGGTATTGAACCCGGATGTGAAATCGTGGTGCCGACTAAGACGGCTGAGAAGAAAGGTATGTCAACGGCGGAGATTCTCAGTATAGGTTCTTCCGCAGCATCAATCGCAGCTGTGATTGCAACACTTGCTAACGTCTTGAAGAAATAGGAAGGTTCTGGCGCAGAATAATCTGCCTGGTGTTTTTTTTGTAATTCGCCAAGGTGTAACAAAAAAGGAGATGACGAAAGCCATCTCCTTTTCATTTATCAGTTGTCGTTTCCGATTACTTGTTGCAGCAAGCGAGTTTGCCGTCAGAACCGAGTACGTTTACAATCTTGTGGATGTACATCTTCTTCATGTTCTCACGTGCTGGCTTCAGATACTGACGTGGGTCGAAGTCTCCAGGATGCTCAGCAAGGTGCTTGCGGATAGCAGCTGTCATGGCAAGACGAGAGTCAGAGTCGATGTTGATTTTGCATACTGCAGACTTGGCAGCCTTGCGGAGTTGCTCTTCTGGAATACCGATAGCAGCCTCGAGGTGACCGCCGTACTTGTTGATAGTGTTTACTTCTTCCATTGGAACTGAAGAAGAGCCGTGGAGTACGATTGGGAATCCAGGGAGTTTCTTTTCGATTTCAGCAAGGATGTCGAATGCCAATGGTGGTGGAACGAGAACTCCGTTGACGAGTGTGCACTGCTCTGGAGTGAACTTGTGAGCACCGTGAGAAGTACCGATGGAGATAGCGAGTGAGTCGCAGCCTGTACGTGTAGCGAAGTCGATTACTTCTTCTGGCTTGGTATAATGAGACTCAGCAGAAGAAACTTCGTCTTCAACACCTGCAAGTACACCGAGTTCTGCTTCAACAGTTACGTCGTACTGGTGTGCATAATCAACAACCTTCTTTGTAAGAGCAACGTTCTCTTCGTATGGAAGTGAAGAACCGTCGATCATGACAGAAGAGAAACCGTTGTCAATACAGTCCTTGCAGAGTTCGAATGAATCTCCGTGGTCGAGGTGGAGTACGATTTCAGGAGCTTCGCATCCGAGTTCCTTTGCGTACTCTACAGCACCCTTTGCAAGGTTGCGGAGGATTGTGCCGTTAGCATAGTTGCGTGCACCCTTACTTACCTGCATGATAACTGGTGACTTTGTTTCTACTGCAGCCATAACGATAGCCTGCATCTGTTCCATTGTGTTGAAGTTGAATGCCGGGATAGCATATCCACCTGCAATAGCTCTCTTAAACATCTCTCGAGTGTTTACGAGACCAAGATCTTTGTAATTAATCATAGCGCTAAAAATGTTTATGCCCACCTACTTGCAAAAGCGAAGTAGGGGGCTGGGTTATATAAATGGATTATAATGTAATGTTCTGGAGGAATGAGATGAGTACGCCTGCTGCGACTGCAGAACCGATTACGCCGCTGACGTTTGATGACATACAGTAGTTCAGGACGTGGTTTTTCGGGTCGTACTTGGTTGAGATCTCATTGCATACACGGCTTGCCATAGGTACTGCACTCAGACCTGTAGCACCGATCAGCGGATTGATCTTCTTCTTTGAGAACAGGTTTGTAATCTTCACCATGAAGATGCCTGATGCGATAGAAAGACCGAATGCGAAGAAACCGCCGATGACGATTCCGATGGTTGTCAAGTTGAGGAATGCCTGTACTGTCATTGTTGCACCGACGCAAAGTCCGAGGAATACGGTGGCAGTGTTCATGATTGAGTTCGAAATGGTGTCGAACAGGCGGCTTGTGTCAGATCCGATTTCCTTCAGCAGGTTACCGAACATCAGCATACCGATAAGGCTGACTGCTGTCGGAACGAGCAGTGCTACGATTGTTGTAACGGCAATCGGGAATATGATTTTGATGACCTTCTCGTTCTTCATTTTGTTTGTAGAAGGGTAGAGTTTGTCCTGCTCCTTCATGTTTATCTTCAGTTCCTTTTCGCTGCATGTCAGTCTTACGACCAGTGGAATGATTACCGGCACGAGTGCCATGTATGAGTATGCAGCTATGGCGATAGGAGCCAGGAGGTGTGGAGCCAGCTTGATTGTGGTGAAGATGGCTGTAGGTCCGTCGGCACCGCCGATGATTCCGAGGGCTGCTGCTTCCTTGATGTTGAAGAATCCGCTGCCTACGGCTACGAGCAGTACAGCGAAGATACCCAGCTGTGCTGCTGCGCCGAAGATAGACAGGCGCAGATTGCGAAGCATAGGTCCGAAGTCGGTCAGTGCTCCTACACCCATGAAGATTACCGGTGGCAGGAATCCTGTCTTGATAAGCATATAGTACAGGAAGTTCATCAGTCCCAGGTCGTGGGCGATTGCGGGGAGCGACATTTCCCAGATGTTTTCTGTAAGCACTTTGCCCGTTGCGTCAACGATGCGTCCGGTTTCGTCTGCCTGATACACACCCATGTCGCCGCCCGGGAAGTTTGCAATCAGCACACCGAAGGCGATAGGGATGAGCAGCAGCGGCTCGAAGTGCTTTACTATGCCGAGGTACAGGAGTACGAAGGCAAGTAAATACATTATGATGTATGTACCATTAGATGCAACGATGTCGCTGAACGCTGTCATCTGGTAGAGGTTTTCTAATATTTGTTCCATAATAAAATAGTAAATAGTAGATAGTCAAATCGTAAAACTGTTTACGCCATCTTCATGATTGGATCATCCTCTTCTACTGAGTCGCCCGAAGCAACGAGTATAGCTGTGATGACTCCTGCCTTGTCGGCGCGGATAGCGTTGAAGGTCTTCATTGCTTCGATGTATCCGAGGGTGTCACCTGCCTGAACCGAGTCGCCTACTTTCTTGGGAGTTTCCGAGTTGTCTTTCACGAGATAGAATTTACCTTCCAGCGGAGCTACGATGTCTTCGCCTTCGCCTGCAGGAACTGCTGCCGGAGCTGCGCCCTGGGCAGTTGCTGCCGGTACGTCGTTGCCGTATGCTATCTCTACCTTATAGTTCTGGCCGTTTACTTGAACGGTTACAGTCTTCGGTCCTTCTGCGCCCTTTGGAGCATTCTTCTCAGCCTTGCGCTTTGCGAGGTCTGCTTCGAAGTCTGCCTTTGCCTTTCCGCTCTTGTATGCCTCGTACTGTCCCGGGTGCATTGAGTATTCGAAGAGTTCCTCATCGTCTTCTCCGAGTTCCCAACCCTTTTCCTGCATCTTCTTCTTGTAGTCTTCGAGGTCGTCGGGGAAGTAAGACTGCGGGTCGTTTGTCTCGAATACCTTGCCTTCCTTCTTCGCGAGTGCAACGATTTCCGGATCTACCGGACCAGGCAGCTGACCTGCCTTGCCGAGAATCATATCCCAGATTGTGTCGGCAATCATCGACCAGCGCTCCTTGCCCTTTTCCATCTGGATTACGTTCATCAGGGCGAGGTTCTTCACGTACTGTGAGAATGGAGTGACGAGACATGGGTAGCCGACCTTTGGCCATACGTATGCTACTTCGTCGAAGAGTTTGATGAGCAGTTCGTCGGTAGTGAGTTCCGGCTGTCCGTTCTTCACCTTCCACTTGTTCAGCGACTTCAGGTTGTCTTCCAGGTCGGTCATGAGCGAACCCATCATTCCGCCTGGCAGACCCGGCTTCACGAGCAGTGAGTTGTTGATGTGGTTGAGGTCCGGAATGTAGTATCCGAGGAAGTCGTCGCACATCTCCTGAATCTGGGTGCGTACTTCCATGTATGCGGCCATGTTGATTTCCTTTACCTTGAAACCTGCGTCCTTCAGCATTTCCTGAACGGCGATGATGTCGGCATGACCTGTACCCCATGAGAGTGGCGACATACCTGTATCTACGTAGTCGCATCCTGCCTCACATACTTCGAGGATTGAAGCCATGTTGAAGCCCGGACCTGCG
The DNA here is from genome assembly GCA_002353575.1 of Prevotellaceae bacterium UBA2744. Lineage (GTDB taxonomy): Bacteria > Bacteroidota > Bacteroidia > Bacteroidales > Bacteroidaceae > Minthosoma. Next base: position 12,782 of record DEJQ01000006.1, on the reverse strand, counting down.
TGGCTGTGATACTGGATTACGATGTCTTTCTTGTATGCCTTGATGCCGGCTACGATCTTGCCGAGCGAAACCGGACGGCCGATTCCTGCCATATCCTTCAGACAGATTTCGTCGGCACCTGCATCGATGAATTTCTTTGCGAGGTTCACGTAGTATTCCACTGTGTGGATAGGGGAGTGGGTGATGCAGAGAGCAGCCTGTGCAATCATGCCTGCTTCCTTTGCGTACTGGATAGACGGAATCACGTTGCGCGGGTCGTTCAGTCCGCAGAAGATACGAGTGATGTCGGTACCCTGTGCCTTCTTCACTTTGTAGAAGAGCTTGCGAAGGTCTTTTGGACATGGGCTCATGCGCAGTCCGTTCAGTGCGCGGTCGAGCATATGAGTCTGAATGCCTGCCTCGTGGAATGGCTTTGTCCATGCACGAACAGACTTATTTGGGTTCTCTCCGTAGAGCAGATTTACTTGTTCAAAACCACCGCCGTTAGTTTCTACGCGGTCAAAACACCCCATTTTGATGATAGCAGGTGCTACTTTTACCAGTTGGTCAACACGGGGCTGATACTTACCTGCACTCTGCCACATATCACGGAATACCAACGAGAATTTTACTTCTTTTTCCATTGTCATTTATCTTATTGAGTTTTGTTTACAACTTTGTTATGTTCTTCACTTTTCCCTTTCCGCCTGTAATCTGAGCCACGGTAGCGTCGATGATCGCCTTTACCGTCGCGTCGATCTGTCCGGCAGCACCTGTTGCAGCAGCCATAGGTTTCTTGTTTGTCACTTCTTCCGGTGCATATTTGTTCACCAGCTTAATCAGCAGCGTACCCAGTCCGATAACTATAAGCAGTACGCAGAATACGGTCAGCATACCAACTACCATCAGTTGCAGGGCTCCGAAAATGTCATTTGTAATCATTGATTCTATTTGTAATAATTGGTTCTTAATCTTTCTACATTAAAAAAATGAATCCGCGTTGCCGCAAAATCCTCGCAAAGTTACGTATTTTCTATAAAAAATGGCTCTGTCGGATAGACAAATTTCACATTCACTGTAAATTTAATTTTTATTAAGTGATGCACATGCTAAAATGCTTCAGCCACGAGGTTTTTTGCGTCCGACAATCCGCAGCCATACGGGCAGTTCATCCGTCAGTGGAACGGCATGGTCGCGCTGTATATTTCATTTTCCACAAAAAAAAACGGGATGCCAAAACGTGCTTGGCATCCCGCTTCTGTTTATGTGAGTTTAGGATTATTCAGCTGAGTAGTCGATCTTGCTCATGCGTACGTATGTAGCGTAGCGGTGCTGAGCAGCCTTCTTTGCAGCGTCGAAGAGTTCCTGAGCCTCTGTCGGCTTAACCTTCTTGAGTGAGAGGTAACGAACCTCGCCGTCGAGGAAGTCCTGGAACTTATCCCACTGTGGCTCCTTAGAGTCGAGCTGGAATGGGTTCTTGCCCTGTTCAGCAAGACGCGGGTCGAAGCGCCACAGGTGCCAGTAACCGCACTCTACAGCCTTAGCCTCTTCAGCCTGGCTCTTGCCCATGCCGCCCTTAGCCTTCAGACCGTGGTTGATACATGGAGCGTATGCGATGACGAGTGACGGACCTGGGTATGCCTCAGCTTCGCGCAGAGCCTTCAGACACTGAGCGTTGTCGGCACCCATTGCAATCTGGGCAACATATACGTAGCCGTAAGTTGACTGCATCAGACCGAGGTCTTTCTTTGTGATGCGCTTACCGCCGGCTGCGAACTGTGCGATGGCACCGATTGGAGTAGCCTTTGAAGACTGACCGCCTGTGTTAGAGTAAACCTCAGTGTCGATTACGAAGATGTTGATGTCTTCGCCCGATGCGAGTGCGTGGTCGAGACCGCCGTAGCCGATGTCGTAAGAAGCACCGTCGCCGCCGATGATCCACTGGCTGCGCTTGACGAGGTAGTGGGAGAGCTCGCTGAGCTGCTTGCAAACCGGACAGCCGTTCTGGCGGCCTTCGTTGATGAACGGAACAAGCTTAGCTGCTGCTGCCTTAGAAGCATCTGCGTCGTCCTTGCCTGCAATCCATTCCTTAGCTGCCTCCTTGTAACCCTCAGAAGTCTTGTCGCTTGCAATCATCTCTTCGAGCAGAGTGACGATACGTGCGCGCATCTTCTTGTTGGCGAGAGTCATACCGAGACCGTATTCGCAGAAGTCCTCGAACAGAGAGTTTGACCATGCCGGACCCTGACCCTTTGCGTTCTTAGTGTATGGAGTTGATGGGATAGAACCAGAGTAGATAGAAGAACAACCTGTAGCGTTTGCTACGATCTCGCGGTCACCGAAGAGCTGAGAGATGAGCTTCACGTATGGAGTCTCACCACAACCAGAACAAGCACCCGAGAACTCGAAGAGTGGCTGAGCAAACTGGCTCACGCGTGGGTTTGCCTTGATGTCGATGAGATCCTGCTTCGAAGCAACGTTCTTCACGCAGTATTCCCAGTTCTTAGCCTCTGGAAGCTGAGTTTCGAGAGAAACCATCTTCAGAGCCTTGTTGCCCTTCTTGCCCGGACATACGTCAACACAGTTGCCGCAACCCAGACAGTCCATGACGCTGACCTGCATACGGAACTTCATGCCCTTCAGCTGTGCCGGAGCCAGCATGTCGAGCTTGGCAGCGTCGATGCCTGCAGCCTCCTTGTCGTCCATGACGAATGGGCGGATAGCTGCGTGAGGACAAACGAATGCACACTTGTTACACTGGATACAGTTCTCGCTGTCCCAAGCCGGAACGAGTGCAGCCACACCACGCTTCTCGTAGGCAGCAGTGCCCTGTTCCCACATACCGTCTTCGTAGCCCTTGTAAGCAGATACCGGCAGAAGGTCGCCGTTCTGTGCATTGATAGGACGAACGAGGTTCTTCACGAAGTCTGGGTCGTTGCTTTCAACCTCTGGGTCAGCTGGCAGGTTAGCCCAAGCCGGATCAACGGTGAGCTGCTTGTACTCGCCACCGCGGTCAACGGCTGCATAGTTCATGTTTACGACGTCTTCACCCTTCTTGCCGTAAGACTTCACGATAGCCTTCTTCATCTGTTCTACAGCGAGCTCTACAGGGATAACCTGAGTGATGCGGAAGAATGCAGACTGCAGGATTGTGTTCGTACGGTTGCCAAGACCGATTTCCTGTGCAATCTTAGTTGCGTTGATATAATAAACTGTGATGTTCTTCTCAGCGAAGTACTTCTTCACGTTGTTCGGCAGGTTTTTCACCAGGTCGTCGCCGTCCCAAATAGTGTTGAGCAGGAACTGGCCGTTCTGACGCAGACCGCGCAGCACATCATACATACGGAGGTATGCCTGAACGTGACAAGCTACGAAGTTAGGAGTCTTGATCTGGTATGTAGAACGGATAGGAGTGTCACCGAAACGGAGGTGTGAACAAGTGAAACCTCCTGACTTCTTAGAGTCGTATGAGAAGTATGCCTGGCAATACTTGTTAGTGTTCTCACCGATAATCTTCACAGAGTTCTTGTTTGCACCTACAGTACCGTCAGCACCGAGTCCGAAGAACTTAGCCTCGAAGATGCCTTCGCCGCCGAGAGCCATTTCCTCGTCGAGTGGGAGAGAATGGAATGTAACATCATCCACAATACCCAGAGTGAAGTGGTTCTTTGGCTCCTTCAGTTCCAGATTCTTATATACAGAAAGAATCATTGTCGGAGTAACGTCTGCAGAACCCAGTCCGTAGCGGCCGCCAACGATAAGCGGAGCATTCTCCTGTCCGTAGAAAGCATCCTTCACGTCGAGGTAGAGAGGCTCGCCGTTAGCACCCGGCTCCTTAGTACGGTCGAGCACAGCGATGCGCTTAACTGTCTTTGGAACAGAAGCGAGCAGAAGCTCTACAGAGAATGGGCGATACAGGTGAACGCTTACCATACCATACTTCTTGCCGTTGGCATTAGCATAGTCGATAGCCTCGCGTGCAGCTTCTGTAGCAGAACCCATCAGGATGATTACTTCAGTAGCATCCTCAGCTCCGTAATATGTGAATGGCTTATATTCGCGGCCTGTAATCTTAGAGATTGCAGCCATGTACTTCTCTACTGACTCTACAACCTTGTCGTAGAATTGGTTGCAAGACTCGCGGTGAGCGAAGAATGTCTCCGGGTTCTCAGCCATACCCTTAGCCTCCGGCTTCTCCGGGGTGAGGGCACGTGCACGGAACTCAGCCACCTTGTCCATCGGAACGAGCGGACGGATATCTTCCATATCCATCTCCTCCACCTTGTGGTATTCGTGAGAAGTACGGAAACCGTCGAAGAAGTTGATGAATGGAACGCGAGTGTCGAGCGCAGCGAGGTGAGCTACGGCAGCCAGGTCCATTACTTCCTGCACACTGCCTTCGCAAAGCATTGCGAAACCAGTCTGACGACAAGCCATCACGTCACCGTGGTCACCGAAGATACAGAGTGAGTGGCTTGCTACCGTACGTGCAGATACGTGGAATACAGATGGAAGCAACTCACCTGCAATCTTATACATGTTTGGAATCATCAGCAGGAGTCCCTGTGATGCAGTAAATGTAGTAGTGAGGGCACCAGCCTGAAGAGAACCGTGAACAGCACCTGCTGCACCAGCCTCTGACTGCATTTCCTGTACCAGAACTGTGTCGCCAAAGAGATTCTTGCGACCTTGAACAGCCCACTCATCCACATGCTCAGCCATTGGAGATGATGGAGTGATAGGGTAGATGGCAGCTACCTCTGAGAACATATACGCGATATGAGCAGCAGCGGTATTACCATCAAGAGTAACAAATTTCTTTTCTTTACCCATAATTGTTGTTTGAATTAAAATGTTTTAGGTATAATTTTATGTAGTTTTCTAAACTATGTCAGTAGTTCGTCTTATGTGGTTTCTACACTAAAATCAGTCGCTTTCCCTGATTTGTGCATTCTGGTGTTCATACAGCCTGCCCGTGTTAGTACAGGAATCCGAAGAGCCACAGCGGAATTTGGTTTCCGTTGCCTATGTCGCAGTGGTTCACTGCAAACAGCGTCTTTGCCTTGCTTTTCAGTTTTGTCGCGTGCTCCACAATCTTGAATTCGTATTCCTTGTCTATGTTGAACGAACATGCCTGAGAGCCGTGTTTATATACATTATGGTCTTTCCAGAGTGTATTGCAGAAGAATGTCTCCTGTATGTCCTGACTGTCGAATGTCTGCGGATAGAAACTATACATCAGGTTGGTATTGTGGAGCAGCACTCTTGCGGGTTTCTTCGGATAGTCATCGCCAGGAGCATAAATCATGTTCACCAGTCGTGCATCCATCAGATTCTTTATGTAGCGCATCACCGTGGCGCGACTCATTCCTAATTCTATCGAGAGCTGGCTTACGTTTGGCACACTGTTGCCGCCGGTCGTGAGCAGATAGAACAGTTTCTTTATCTTGTCCAGATATTTCAGTTCTATTTGCTTTACCTGCAGGATATCTACCTCAATCATCATGTTCATGTTGGTCAGCAGTTTCTCCGAATAGTTACCCTGCCCCAAGAAGAAAGGGTAGTAGCCATGGTGGAGATATGCCTGAAAATGTTCTCTCGGATTGATTTGCATACAAATCTGAGAGGCTATTTTTTCATGGTTGTCTATGATTTCCTTGAGAGAGTACTTAGGTAGGTTGGTCCTTGTCATAAACTGCAGATACTCCCTGAATGAGAATCCGCGCAGGTTGTATGATTTGACTATGCCGTTCAGTTCCGGGTTTTCGTCTTTCAGGCGCATCACCGACGAACCTGTGAATACTATTTTCAGTCCCGGGAAACTGTCGTAACACTGTCTCAGCTGAGTGCTCCAGTCCGGATGCTTGAACACCTGGTCAACGAGCAGTACTTTGCCTCCGTTATGGTAGAAGTCGCCTGCAAACTCCTTGATACCTATGTTCTGCAGGTAGAAGTTGTTCGCATTGATATAAAGGCATGTCTTATCTTCTGCTGAGAATTTCTCTTTGGCATACTGCAACAGAAATGTGGTTTTGCCTACGCCCCGGGTGCCTTTAATGCCGATAAGCCGATCGTTCCAGTTTATCTCATCCATCAGGTCGCGACGGATTGTATTACCCAGATGAGTGACTAAATATGCATGCGTTCGAAAGAAGGAATCCATGTTTTTTTATTTTGGTTGCAAAGTTACAAATAAAGTTGTTATTTGCAAACTCGACTTTGCAATTTTTTTCTTCATTATTTAATTGCAGGCTTTGTTTTTCCTTTCTTGTATAGTTCAACAGCCTTCAGGACGGTTGCATCCGAGCGGTTTATGTACTCTGTATAGTCGTTCATTTCAAACATACTGTATATGATATTTCCGTATATTGCATGTTCAAAAAGACTCTTAGACTTCACAATCATGTTGTTTCGCCTTCTCAGTTCGTGTGAGTCTGCATATTTGGCAAATCTCTCGATGAGATTTTGTCTCTTTATGTATTTCAGCAGGTCCTCAGGGGTTTCGAATTTAGCCAGAGTAGGGCGGTTGTTATCTACATATTCGAAGCAGAATTGCGACACAAGTCCTGTAGTGACGGCTTCTGTGTAGTATGTCGTGAAAAGCGTAGTGTCTTCGGCAACGAAGTAGTCTGGCATGATGCCGCCGCCGCCATACACTTCTCTGCCAATTTTAGTGTGATATACCTCTCCAGTCTGCTTTATGCTATCTACATTGAAGAATTCGCCGTGCTGATAGCGTGTTTGCAGATCCAGGTCGTACTCTTCGCGCTTCTGCCCCTTCACGTATGGTTTCTGTATGCATCGTCCCGATGGGGTGTAGTAGCGGGCAATCGTCAGCCTTACGACACTGCCGTCAGAGAAGTCTATAGGTTGCTGCACCAGTCCCTTGCCAAACGTCCTTCGTCCCACGATGATTCCACGGTCGTTGTCCTGTATGGCTCCCGAGAAAATCTCTGCTGCACTGGCTGTCTGCTCGTCGGTCAGCACAATCAGCGGCATTTCCTGGTACGAGCCTCTTCCGTCGCTCTTGTACTCTTCTCTCTTCGCGCGTCTTCCTTCTGTATAGACTATCAGCTGGTCCTTTGGCAGGAATTCGTTTACCATCTGGATGGCACTGGCCAGATATCCTCCGCCGTTGCCTCTCAAATCTATTACCAGTCCTGAAAAGTCATTTTCCTCCAGTTGAGCCAGGGCTGTCAGCAGTTCTGCGTAGGTGGTCTCGCCGAAATTCTTTATCTTTATATATCCAAGTTTATTAGTCAGCATATATGCAGCATCGATACTCTTCACGGGAATGTCGCCACGCACGATGGTGAACGACAGCGGTTTCTTATGTCCGTGGCGGAGCACACCGATAGTGACCTTAGTGCCCTTGTCGCCCTTCAGCCGGTGCATGGTCTCTTCGTTAGTCACCTCCTTGCCCACATATTTCTTGCCGTCTATCGATATGATCTTATCTCCGGCCAACAGGCCCACCTTCTCTGACGGTCCGCCCTTGATGATACCGTTAATTCTCACGGTGTCGTTTCTGATGGTGAACTGCACGCCGATTCCGCTGAAACTACCCTTCAGGTCGTCGTTTGCAGTCTGTGCATCCTTCGCACTGATATAGGTGGAGTGGGGGTCCAGTTCCTCCAGTATCTTAGGCATTGCATCTTCTACTACGTTATTGATGTTTACGGTGTCAACATACTGGTCGTCAATTACATGTAGCAGGTCGTTTAATTTGTTGGATGAAGAGTTGATGATATTCAGTTTGTTCCCTGAAAATCTGTTGGCAAAGAATGTTCCTATTACAATTCCTACTACAGTGCTTATCGCGATAATAAGCGGTACAAATCTATTATTCCTGTTCATAGCCTTTGTTTTATGCTTCTATATATATAGTTTCAATGCCTGCCTTGCGTAGCAGTGCTATTCCGTCTTCCAGTCTGTAATGCTCTCCATACACCACGCGTTTAATTCCAGCCTGGATAAGCAGTTTCGAGCATTCTATGCATGGCGATGCCGTGATGTATATGGTAGCTCCGTCGCTTGAATTGTGCGACCTTGCCAGTTTTGTAATGGCATTTGCCTCGGCATGCAGCACATATGGCTTGGTTACGTTGTTCTCGTCTTCGCATACATTTTCAAACCCCGATGGTGTTCCGTTATATCCGTCTGAGATGATGCGCTTGTCCTTCACTACCAGTGCGCCTACCTGCCTGCGTTTGCAGTATGAGTTCTCTGCCCAGATGCGAGCCATCCTCAGATAGCGCTTGTCCAGCAGCAGCTGTTTTTCTTCCTGATTTTCGTCCATAGCCTGGTTATTAGTATTCACTTTCAGCCGACCTCTTGGCACTGAATCCGATGTAGTTGTCGCCGTCAGCATATAGTGTTACGATATTTACGTCGCCCGAGTATCTTACTACACCCTTCAGGATGTTCAGCAGATTCTGGTCAAACGGAGTGTCTGCCGTAGGATTGCCGTTCAGCTGCAGCCTCAAGTCATTTGTCTTCCCGTCGGCACTCCATGTGCCGTTAAGGGTAGTACTGGCAGATAGACTTCCGCTCACTGTTCCCGCTCCGAAGTTGAGCACGTAGGTTTTGTCCGATACGAAGAATTTCTTCAGTTCGTTCCCTCTGATGGGTTGCCCCTGAATCATTCCGCTTGTCATATACCACGTCTTGCTGGTGAATATTTCGTCAATGTCGTCCGATTTTCTGCAGCCCGACAGCATCATTGCTGTTACCATTATGTATAAAATATATAATGAGTACTTCATCTTATTCCGTTTCTCTTTAGCAGGGCATCGATGCTGGGTTCTTTGCCTCTGAATCGTTTGTACAGAGTCATAGGGTGTTCCGTATTTCCTTTCGACAGGATATTATTGCGGAAACTGCGTGCCGTCTCGCGGTTGAATATTCCGTCTTCCTTGAACTTTCCGAAAGCGTCGGCATCGAGTACCTCTGCCCATTTGTAGCTGTAGTAGCCTGCCGAATACCCTCCTGCCATGATGTGGCTGAACTGCACGGTCATGCAGGTCTCCTTCAGTTGTGGCAGCAGCAGGGCGTCCTTCCAGGCTTCCTTCTCGAATTCCATCAGATCACCCTTCATCGGCTCAGTCAAGGTGTAGTATGCCATGTCGAGCAGGCCGAAACTAACCTGTCTCATGCAGGCATAGGCCACGTTGAAGTTTCTTGCTGCCACGATACTCTCAATCAGCGAGTCGGGCATCATTTCACCTGTCTGGTAGTGGCGTGCAAAAGTGTTCAGGAACTCTTTCTCCACGCTGTAGTTCTCCATGAACTGCGAGGGCATCTCTACAAAGTCCCAATATACGTTTGTGCCGCTGAGCGATTCATATTTCGTATTTGCAAATATACCATGCAGCGAATGTCCGAACTCATGCAGGAATGTTTCCACCTCGCCCAGAGTCAGCAGCGACGGCTTTTCGGCTGTCGGTTTTGTGAAGTTGGTCACAATCGAAACGTGCGGACGGTGGTTCACTCCCTCATCGTCTATCCACTGGTCTCTGAATTCCGTCATCCATGCACCCGACTTCTTCGATTTACGTGGGAAGAAATCGCAGTAGAACACAGCCAGGAACGAGCCGTCTTCGTCATACACTTCGTATGCCTCCACGTCTTCATGATACACAGGTATGTCTTTATTGCGCTTGAAGGTGATGCCGTAGAGTCGTGTAGCGAGTCCGAACACCCCTTCCTTCACCTTCGACAGTTCGAAGTATGGTCTCAGCTTCTCCGAGTCAAGATTATATTTCTTCTGCTGCAGCTTATTCGACAAGTACGAGAAGTCCCACGGCTCCACATCCTTACCATCGTTCAGTTCCTTCAGTTCCTTCTGTGCCACCGGCTTGTAGGCGTCAATCAGGTCGTACAGCAGTTTATACACATTTTTTGTGTTTTCTGCCATCCTGTCTTCCAGCACATAGTCGGCATAAGTCTTATATCCCAGCAGTTGAGCGTATTCCAGTCTCAGGTTCACCAGCTTGCGGCATATCTCTATGTTGTTGAACTTATTCTTGTGTGTACACAGAGTGTTGTATGCCATATACATCTGCTTCCTCAGCTCTCTGTTCTCAGCCCATTGCATGAATGGCCCGTAGCTGGGGCTCTGCAGGGTGAACACCCATCCGTCCAGCCCTCTGTCCTTTGCCTCCTGCCGGCCACTCTCCAGACTGCTCTGTGGCAGACCCTTCACATCCTCTTCTTTGGTTATGTGCAGTGTGAACTTATTCAAATCCTTCCTGTGGTTTTCCTCAAACTTCAGCGACAGCACATCCAGCTCCTCGGTTATAGCTCTCAGTCGGGCCTTGTCTTTCTCGTTCAGGTTTGCACCGCTGCTTACGAAATCCTTGTATGTATCCTCCAGCAGTCGTCGCTCCTCAGTGTTCAGTCCCTCAAACTGCTTTGCCTTATACTCGTCATACACAGCCTTAATCCTGTCAAACAAAGGCTTGTTCAGCATTATGTTATTACTGTGATCCGTCATGATGGGCGACAACTCTTCTGCCAGCTTGTCCATCTCGTCGCATGTTTCCGCACTCAGCAGGTTGTAGAACACACTGCTTGTCCTGTTCAGCAGCTCTCCCGTATTCTCGAATGCCACTATGGTATTCTGGAAATTCGGAGCTTCGGGATTGTTCACGATGTCCTCAATTTCCTTGTCCTCATCCTTTATGCCCTGCAGCAGTGCCGGCTTATAGTCCTCAACCTTAATCCGGTCAAACGGCACCGTATCTCTCGGTGTATTATATGCAGAAAGAAATATATTCATAACTATTGCCAATAACATCTGTTTTTATTGTTTTAACTTCTCCAAATCGTTTACCACAATCACCCCTCTCTTCGGCTGACTTATCAGTCCTTCCCGGTTCCAAGCCTTCAGCGTATTCGACACGTTCAGTCTGGTTTCCTGAATGTGTTCAGCCAGATCTTCCATCTTTATCTGCAGTTGTTTCTGTCCTCTGCCCGTCATCACCTGCTTGCGTATAAACAGTGCAATCTTCTCTTCGATGGTCTTTGCCTCACATTCTCTCATCAGCTTCTCTGCCTTCTGAATCCTTGCGCACAGCATATTCATTGCGTTCATTCGTGGAATGCGGTAGTTCAGCATTATGCCGTGAAACTCCTGCTTGCTTATCATCACCGTGTCGGTCCTTTCCTCAGTCATGTATGTGTGCTCATACTTCTGGGTCATTCCGTGCATATTGTACGGCTCTATGACGAATGGTGAGTCGAAAAACTCCTGCACCACGAAATGTCTCTTGTGCTCGATATGCTCAGCCCTCACCTTACCCCTTAGTACATAAATCAGCTTGTCGCATCGGTCGTCTTGAGTCACTATCACGTCGCCTCCTTCAAACTGCCGGAACTCCATATGTATATCAGCCAGCATCTGAGTCAGCTCTCCTGTTGTCATACCTGTAAAGAGTGGCAGCGACAACAGCCTGTTATACATTGAAGATTCCATCTTAAACTAAGCGTACATATCAAATATCCTGCAAATATACGCCTTTTTCAAAAACTAATTCGTGATTCCCACTTTTATTTCTCAAAATTGTTAAAATCAGCAGTATTTTAACATTTAACGAACATTTATAATCCGCAAAACGATTTTTCCGCTGAGCCTAAAACGAAACGATTGTGATTTACGGTCCAAAAGGCAAAACGAAACGGACATAATCTGCCTCAAAACATAAAAACGAAACGGACTTCACTTCGGCAAACACACAACTCAAAACAACAAATAAAAGAGCCTCGAAAATCAAACGACTTCGAGGCTCTTTCTGTTGTTTATAAATTCAGGTCAGACATTGAGGTCAAACTTTACGTTCTCATCTCCATTGAGCAAGTCCTTTGTCCGCTCGATATTGTTCTCGTAGATATGAACATTTCCGAGATTCAGCGTGATTGATTTGAGAGGTAAATCAATCTGTCGAGCCATCAAATAGAGATGGTAAATATCAGAAGGAAGGCCCAAATTCGCGTCGCTGCTTCTTTGGTAAGCGGACACGACAAGTTCACCTTCATCAATCTGGAACTGGACCAAACTCAAACAAGGAGCCTGATTACTTTCCGCATTGGTCTCGCCGAGGAATAGCACATAGTTCTTGCTGTTGCGCTTCTCGCGGTTTATCTTTGCAATGAGTGGGGGCAGTTTCTCAAAGTAGGTCGGGTAACTGTTCACCAGGACAGAACCACAATAGTCCCACCAGTTGATGCCCACGTCGCGGTATCGTTCCACGTTCCGCTCACCCTGCATAAACAGTTGCAGTTCATTCTTCAGTTTCTTTCTGGCTATGCCGTGACTCTCGAATATATCGAGCAGGTCGGCAGGGGTCAATGACAACTGCTCATTGAGCAGGTAGCGGATATTTCCTTTCTTGTTCGTCTGGGTCTTTCCTTTCTCCAGAACCTTGCCCAGTATCTGGTAGTATTTGTTCATCGTTCAAACGGTATTAGAATGTTGTTTAAGCAGCTTTCGTATATAGCATGATGTCCGTGTAGGACGCGCTGTAATTCATGTGGGCATTGAACTCACGACGCTGGCAGTTCTCAAACGGGTTGCCCAGTTCCGGATGCTTACCCATCCAGTCGCACAGTTCAACGATAGAAGACTTGTTAGAGGTAAAATAGATGAAGCGGTGTCCGGCAAGCACCGTCAGTACATCGAGGTAGTCTGACAGTTTCCAGTACATCTTGTAGGTCTTGCTGTCCGTGCTCAAATACGGAGGGTCAACCAGGAACACCACGCCTGGCACGTCCTTGTACTGCTCAAACACCTCCCTGTAGTCGCA
>DEJQ01000016.1 GCA_002353575.1 Prevotellaceae bacterium UBA2744 | reverse complement strand
TGTATGGGGGGCTCTCCGTTTTTAGGTATGTGTGTCGTTATATTATTGTGAAGAGTGAATCGAAGCCAGTAACCTTGAATACGTCTAAAATATCGTCATTGATATTTTTTACCTTCAGATTGCCTCCTGATGTTTTTACTGATTTAAGAAGTGCCAAGAACAGTCGCAATCCTGCAGATGCGATGTATTCGAGTTTTGTGCAGTCGAGTATTACTTCTTGCGGTTTTGCTTGCAGTATGGGTTGCAGTTCCTGTTCTGCTTCTGTCGAAGCCAGCGTGTCAAGCTCACCTTTGAAGAAGATGGTGGTTTTGTTGCCTTCTTGTTTAATTTCTGATACCATAGTTATAATGTATTTTTTAGTTGTTAAAGAATCCAAGTCCGTTTATCGCGTATAGCATCCTTTCGATATAGTCCCATGTCGTTATGTTCCAACGGAAACCGAGTCTATAGAGTATCTGCATGGTCTGATGGTTGACTATATCGGGTGTGATAAGGGTTTGCCCGTGACTCATGTTCATATATGCAATCATACCTGCCATACGTTCTGCTTTCTGAGGATCTTTTTGGGCTTCCTCCATGCGAGAGGAAAACTCTTCATCTGTTGTAACAGGTATGTTGATGTCTATGTATGACATTCGTTCCAGAATGTCTCCTAATAGCTCTTTGTGATGGTTGAATGTGTGGAACAGACAGCAGGCGTCCGGTGTCTGGGAGAGTAGTACGATTGCTCGTGCGGTCTCGTTGACAGGGGAGAATTCGACCGTGTTGTCAAACTGGCTATATGGTAGGGCTCCTATCATTTGATATACGCGTAGTCGTCCCATAAAGGCATTTGACTGGAAGTTCATCTGAAATTCTCCATCTGTGCTTCGAGCGGCAATGTTTCCTGCTCTCATGATTTTTGCGCGGAGGCCTTTGTTTGCCATTGCATCGAGAACATTTCGTTCGGCAATGAATTTTGACCAGGCATATTTGTTTTCAAGTGATTGCCCCCAGAATAGTGTCTGCTCATTGAATACAGGATGGTCGAGACCTGTATTCGGCAGTGTTGTCCCAGCTGTGCTATAGGTAGATACGTGTATAAGCCGTGCATGGTTCTGAAGACAGAATTCAATACAGTTATCAGTACCTCCTATGTTGACATCTTCGATATCTGTGCCTTTCGAGAAGTGCTTGACATTTGCAGCACAGTTAAAGACTGTATCGATATGATATGGAATATGAAATGGTTGTGTTACATCGCCCAATACGACATGGATACGTTTGTCAAAGAGTGATGCATATTGATTGTCAAAATAATAAAATAACAATGAGCGTAGTCGTCGTTCTGCTTTTTTCTGATCTACTGCACGTACAAGGCATACGATTAGGGATACGTCTTCATGTGAGATAAGTTCGTGTAAGACGTGAATTCCCAGATAGCCGGTAGATCCTGTAATCATTACATTTCCTAAAGGGGATTTCTCCGGGTTGAATGCCTGAAGGGTATTTGCCTTTAGAAGCTTTGTAATTGCCGTATAATCGAATGATGCCAGGCTGTTGGCAGTTGCAGACTGAGTATTTGACGATTGTTCTCCTGCGATAAATTGTGCAATAGCCGCTGGGGTCTTGTATTTAAATATGTCACCATATGTGATGTTATATCCAGCTTTGGAAACTTCGATTACGATGCGGGTCACCATGAGTGATGTACCGCCTAAATCGAAGAAGTTGTCGGATGTGCTAATCTTTTCGTCTCCCAGAATCGAACTGAATACATCGCAAAGAAATTTTTCCACATCGTTCTTCGGGGCCACATATTCCCTGTCTATATGTTGGATTACCGGAGTAGGCAGGGCTTTACGATTGACCTTCTGGTTTTGGTTCAGAGGTATGCTCTTTAACTGCATCGTAGAAGCCGGAACCATATAAGAGGGTTTCTGCTGTAGGATGAATTGGTTAAGAGCCTTTATGTCTATGTTCTCGTCGCTTACGATGTATGCTGCTATGTATTTCCCGCCTGTTTCGTAGTCGAATGCCTGTACAGTGGCGTCTTTAATTCCTGGGAACTGACGTATTACACTTTCTACTTCTTTAAGTTCTATACGGAATCCGCGTACTTTTACTTGTCCGTCGCGACGTCCTACAAACTGGATATTTCCATCGGGGAGATAACGCACTATGTCACCTGTACGGTATATGTGCTGATATTTACGTGCGTCAGTAAAAGGATTCTTGATATATACTTCTGCTGTTTTGTCAGGACGATTCAGATAGCCACGTGATATTTGTGGTCCACTAGCCCAGAGTTCGCCGGCTGCTCCTACAGGTAAACGGTTACCCTGCTTGTCAACGATGTAGAGACGCATGTTGTCAACGGGTTTGCCTATAGGAATGTTGTGTTCATATTTATCTACACAATAGGTCGTGGTAAATATCGTACACTCGGTCGGTCCATAGCCATTGTGCAGTTTGTATCCCTCGGGTGGATTAATGGCTGCTAACTTCTCTCCTCCTACCGAGAGGTGAAGGAGAGAGTTGTTTTTAAAGTTTGTGGCAAACTGATAGCCTACTTGAGTGGTAATGAATGAATGGGTTATGCCCTCTGCCTCGAAGTATGTGTTAAGGTCCGGCAGGTCAAGTCGTATGTCATCGCCTATAATATATACTGCCGCTCCACACGTCAGTGCTGGATACATATCCATCATACATGCGTCAAAACCATAGCTTGCATATGCTGCAACCCGACTGGAGTCGGAAAGCTGGTAGTAGCGCTGATACCAATGGCAGAAAGCTACGAGATTCTTGTGTTCCAACTGACATCCTTTAGGCAGACCTGTTGAACCACTTGTGTAGAGAAGGATGAATAATGATTCCGGCAAGATGTCTGTCTTACTGATTGATTCTTTTGATGCAGATGGAATATTTGTGATTTCATCGGTGAAAAGAATATTTCCCTCCCATTCATTTACCAGTTCGTGCAGTTCGCGGTCTGCAATAAGTAGCTTGGCATTGGCATCCTGCATCATAAATGTAAGACGGTCTTGTGGATATGAGGGGTCGAGTGGCTGGTATGCACATCCAGCTTTCAGTGCCCCCAGGGAAGCTACGACCATCCATTCACAACGCGGAATGAGTATAGATACGACATCTTCTGATTTAAGTTCTCTTGAAATAAGGTAGCTTGCAATACGGTCAGACAAATCGTCAACTTGTCTGTAGGTGAGTCGTACGTCGTGATATACAACTGCTATGTTGTCCGGTGTCTTTTTAACCTGAGTTTCGAACAGAGAAACTATTGTTTCAGATTCATCGTATGGAATGTCAGTATTGTTGAACGAGTCGAGGAGCTCACGTTGTTTGCTATTCAATAATGATACATCGGTCAATATGGCCGTGGGCCGTGAAATGAAGGAAGTGATAACATTAACAATTGATGTTGCAAGTTCCTGCATCATGCCTGCACTATAACGACCATTGTCGTATTCGATGAGAACACCGGCTTTCCCATTCTCTTCTTTGATGTAGAAGGCGACATGAAACTTGGGAGTATCAATCTCCAGATTCTCTGTCTGCAGCTGTTTGCCATCATATTGGTAGTTGCTGATGACGCCAATCTGATAGGCAAACATAATGTCTGCCGTGAGATCGTAGTCTGCTGCAATCTGTGCAAACGGATAATTCTCATGTTGCAAGGTGTTATCAAATCGTTCGCTCACATCACGTATGAAATTTATGACGGGCTGATCCGAAATGGTAGCACTCAATGCCAGTGTATTGACGAACATTCCTATAGTGTTTGCAATGCGGAGATTTGAACGTCCATTGCTTATGGTTGTGATACAAACCTGTTCTGAATTAGTGAAACGGGAAAGCGTGTAGAATACTGCAGCAAGGGTGAGATGTGCTGCTGTAATGCTGTGTTGCCTGCAAAAGACATCAACATCGGATAAGTTAAAAGGCGAGAATACGCTTTCGGTAGAGCCTGTCGGCTTCACATTGGTCAGGTCTGGTTCCAGTTCTGTAGAGCCTTCCAGTTGTCCTAAACTTTGTGCAAAGAAATTGCGTGCTTTTATGTATTCTTCGGATTTCTCTGACTCCTTCTCCAGTTTTATGTAATGTGCATAATCAAGGTCTTCTGCCTCTATTTTTTCATTGTTAAGAGTGGCACATAATTCGTGCATAAAGATATCGAAGGAACCTCCATCAAAAACAAGGTGGTGCACATCGAGCAACAGGTATATATTGTCTTCTGTTTTAATAATCTCTGCACGATATAAAGGACCTTGATTTAAGTTGAAAGGCTGTACAAACTCATGCTTGTAGTCATTAAAAGCCTGCTCTGTAGTTTCTTTTAGCGTGACGTGTGAGTCCCGTTTGGATGTATAGACCTGTACTATTCCATTTTCGTTACTTTCAAAGTGTACGAATAATTGCGGGTGCATTGATATGACAGTTTCCACTGCTTTCTTTAGTGTTGTCGTATCAATAGAAAGTGGGAATCTGACAACAGATGGAATATTATAGACTGTAGAAGATTGCAACTTCATGCATTCTATATATACCCCTGTCTGGGCATAGCTTAGCGGGGCATATTGTATGGCTGACGATGTTTCAGTCTCAGTGGTGTTTTCGGAATGTTGGCAGGGTGCTGTTAAGATGTGAGAAATAATTTCATTCTCTATACTCTGCAAGGTGCCAGATTTGACCAGGGACTTAGAGTCGATGGTTACCCCGTATTTTTTATATATAGCTGTAGCAAGTTTTATTGCAGATATCGAGGTGAGTCCTATAAAACCTAAGATGTCAGTAATTAAAAAGTCATCTGTCTTTATGATGTCGCTGATGATAGTTTTGAGTTCCTGTTCCAGAATGTTCAGTGGTGTTGCGCTTGCTGTATCAGAAGATGGCGCAGACTTTACGGGTTTCGGCAATGCCCGTTTGTCCACTTTTTGGTTTTGGTTAAGTGGAATTTTGTCTATTTGCATAGTTGCTGCCGGCACCATATACGGAGGTTTCTCTTCCATGATAAATTGTGCCAGTGCATTGGTGTCTATTTGTTCATCGCTAACGACGTATGCCGCAATAAATTTGCCCCCACCTGCTTCGTCGAATGCCTGCACTGTGACATCCTTTATTCCGGGGAATTGACGTATTATGCCTTCAACTTCTTTCAGTTCGATTCGGAATCCGCGTATCTTTACCTGTCCATCCTGCCGTCCTACATACTGTAAAGTGCCATCGGGCAAGTACCGTACGATATCTCCAGTACGGTATATGCGGTCGTATGGTGATTGTGTGTCAAATGGATTAGATATATATACTTCCGCTGTCTTCTCGGGGCGATTCAGATAGCCGCGTGAGACTTGAGGACCGCTAACCCATAGTTCGCCAGCCGCTCCTGCCGGTAATCGACGCCCGAATTTATCGACAATGTATAGGTGCATATTATCGACCGCCTTGCCAATAGGTATGTTGCGGTATGATTTGTCGAGCATGAATGACGTTACATAACAGATGCTCTCCGTAGGACCATAACCATTGTAAAGAGTGAAAGTGGATGGTTTGACGTCTGCAAGTTTTTCTCCACCTGTCATGAAGGACTTCAGTGAATGATTCTCTATGTCATTGACGAACTGGCGGGCTACTTGTGTAGTCATGAATGTGTGTGTAATGCCATTGCTCTCGAAATAATCGTTGAGACGTATGAGGTCTAAACGCATATCTTCCGGAATGATGTATAGCGATGCTCCACAAATTAGCGGAGACCATATTTCCATAACAGATGCGTCAAACCCGAAACTGGCATAGGCTCCTATGTGACTTTCGCTATTCAAGTTGCTGTTCTTGCAGTGCATATTGCAGAAAGCAGTCATGTTCCGGTGTTCAATCATCACGCCTTTAGGTGTGCCTGTAGAGCCACTTGTATATAAAAGAATAAACAGTGCCGACGGTGATATTTCGGGCAGGCATATAGACGTTTTGCCTGCACTTGAATGTAGTGTTCCGATCTCATCTGTAAAGAATACGTCGCCTGTCCATTCGTCAATCTTCGAGTATAATTCACGGTCTGCAATGAGCAGTTTCGCGTCAGCGTCTTGCATCATAAACAAAAGCCGTTCCTTGGGATATGTGGGATCGAGAGGCTGATATGCACACCCGGCCTTCAAAACGCCGAGCGATGCTATTGCCATCCATTCGCATCGTGGAATGAGAATGGATACAACTTGCTCTGATTTCAGACCTTTGGAAAGAATGAACGCTGCGATGTTATCGGATAATCTATCGACATCTCTATAAGTGTATTTCTTCTCCTTATATACTACCGCTGTCTTGTCTGCGAATGTCGAAGCCTGTTTGGCAAACAGAGATACGATAGTTTCGTTTTTGTCATAGGGAAGAGGATTGTTGTTGAAAGAATCAAGTTTTTGCAACTGATTCTTACTAACTATATTTATGTTTCCAAGTAGCGGTTGGGTTATAAAGCCAGATATTACAGTCTCATAACTTTCAATGAATTGATTTATCAGTTCGTCAGAATATTCGTTTGAGTCGTATTCAGCCCGAACACATAGATGGTTGTCTAATATGTATGCTTTTATATAGAGTTTGTCTTCTTCTTTGTCGTTTATAAGTGGTACGGTTTGCATCGGATACCCCATGAGTTCCATGTCGGAAAATAGCATTCCGTGCCATACGAATGTATTATTTGATTCAAGATGAAGATCATTGATGACATCCATGTATGAATATTCCTTGTGCTGACGGCATCCTGCTATCTGTTCCTGTAGCTTCTGCAGCAGCATCAGGGTCGTGGTGTTGTCATCGTATTGGCAATATACAGGTATGGTGCGTACATACATGCCTGTAGAGTTTGTCAGACGTTTGTCTGTCCGACCATTGTACACTGTACGTGTCAATGCTTGCTGTTCATTGTTGTAAACAGACAAAAGATAGGCATATGCTGTTGTGAAGAGTGTGTTTTTGAAAATTCCATTCGACTGGCAGAAGTCCTCTACTTGTTGTAGTGGAATGCCAAGAGTGCGCTCTATGAATCGTTCAGATTTCGTTTCTTCTTCGCTGTCGGGGATGAGTTGGGTAACTACGTCGCTGCAGTCAAAGTGTTCGTGATACCATTTTCTGGCTTCTTCATATTCTGGTGACTCCTCTATTTCTGCTTCTTCATTAGCGATGGCAGCAAGTGTAAAGTCTTCTTTGGTTAGTGAATTCCCATTATAGGCAGAGTCTATATCATGCAGTAAAATCTGCATGGATGTGCCGTCGTTTATCAGATGATGACAATCCCATAGAAGATAGTGATGCTTGTCATCCTTATATAGTCCTATATGGAAAAGTCTGTTGCCTAATATATTGAAAGGACGTATTTGTTTTTTGAACCACCCATAATCAGATTCCTGTGTTGCCTCATCATTTAGTTCGATGACTTCTAAGTCGAAGTCGTATTCTTCGTTAATAACCTGTATTGGCTCTGATTTGTCATCCAATTCTATTTGTGTGAACAGTGTCGGATGGGCAAGAATAGCCTTCTTGGTAGCATTGCAGAATCTAATTGTGTCAATACGGCTGTCGAAAATGTATAGATATGGGATGTTGTAACACAGTTCTCCCTGATGATTCATACATTCTATATATATGCCATATTGGACTTTAGTAAGTGGTGCACTAATTTTCATGATGCAAGAGTTCTTAGGTGTTAATAGGCTATTATTTATAAACGCTTTATCAGTGTAAGGATGTTCTTGTGATTTATTCTCTCGTAGTTGATGGAATCCATATACTGACGGACCAGGTGTATTCCCAGACCGCCAATAGGGCGTTCCTCTAAAGTTAGAGTTGTGTCAACTTCGTTGCTTGCAGTAGGATCGAATGCTACTCCGTGGTCAACGATGATGAATGTCAGTTGTATGTTATCAGCCTCTGCAATTACATCTATGTCGCCTTCTGTATTTGGTAGATATGCGTATTCCATAATATTTACGACGGCTTCTTCCATAGCAAGATTCAACTTCATTGCCATCGTTTTTTTCAGTTGAAGTTCTTGCACTAAGTTGTCAATAAATGTTTTGAGCCTGGGTAGTTGCTGAATGTCATTCTTTAAGGTGATTTTGCGATTAAGAAGTTTGGCGTGAACAGGCTTTGTATAACGGATAGCTAAAGTCGTAAGATCGTCAAATTGTGGTTCATCACCTGTAAATTCCTTAACTGCATTTGTCATTTCTTTTGTAAAAATGTCGGGTTGGATGTTTCCTGTTTCAAGAGAGCGTTTTGCGGTCTCTATCATACGATGTTCACGAAACATCTCCCGTCTGGAATTCCTTGCTTCTACGAGTCCGTCTGTATATAGAAACATCATTGTTTCAGATTCTATTGTTATTTCTTGTCCCATATATAGGATTCCTGGCATGACTCCTATAGGCAGATTAGCCAGAACATCCATTTTCTTTACATTCTTGTTGATGAGTAATGGGGCATCATGTCCTGCATTGCAATATCTTAACAGACCAGTTGGAAGGTCCAAGACTCCGACAAAGGTGGTGACGAACAGTGAGAATTCATTCATCTCGTTTACCAGATTATTCATCTGTTCTACAATACGTTGCGGGTTATTCTCATGTGCGGAAATTATGCGGAACATACTGCGTGTAACTGCCATCATAAGTGATGCTGGCATTCCCTTGCCCGATACATCGCCTATGCAGAAAAACAGTTTTTCGTCTCTAACATAGAAATCGTAAAGGTCACCACCAATCTCCTTTGCAGGCAATAGTAGTCCGAAAACATCTATGTCATCGCGATCGGGGAACGGTGGAAAATGCTTCGGCAGCATGCCTTGCTGTATGTTTGCTGCAGCACGCAGGTCACTGTCTATCCGTGCTTTCTCTTCGGTTGCGATTTTTAAGCGTGTTATGTTTCTAATAGAATACCAAATTATCAATGCCAAGAGCAATATGCTTGCGAACGTGATTAGCAGGCGTCGTTGCATATCTTTGTACAATTTATGATATATTTCTTCTTCAGAGCCGATTTTAGCTATAATCCAATTTGGTTTTGCTTTGATTTCTTCAAAGAATATAAGATTCTTTTTACCATCAGGAGTGGTGAAGTTGTACCTTCCTGTTTTTTTCGCTGAAAGTTTTGCTCGTAAATGTCCGATTTCCAACAAATCCTTATCCTTATTGTTGCCGAACCAACGGAATAGATCATCACGTCTTTCTTTTGGACATGCCACCACATTTCCCTCGTTGGATATAATTGTAACGAATGAAGATGGTAGTGGTGTGTATGCCTGATTGGCAATATTGCTTAACCAGTCAAGCGAAATGTCTGCAGTCAGTGCTCCAAATGCTTTTTTCTTCTTGTCATGTAAGGTAAGCGAGTAGCTTACTATCATTGTATGGTCAGCGCCGTTTGTATATGGCTCGCTCCAGTAATCACTGTCGCATGCCATTGTATTCTTGTAGAATGCTATTTCCGTGTAATCGTGATTAGGACCCGCAATTTGAGAAATTATTATATTGCCATCCTTATCTTTAAGGGCCACGGGTTCGTAGAGTCTCCCTTTTTGAGGATAAAAATATGGTTCAAAACAAACGGAACATGACTGTATATCTGGGCTGCTCTTCATTAGTTGTATCAAGAAGCGCTGTATAGAATCAGGTTCTTTTGTGTTGTCCTCGATTCCCCATGAAATGCAATCTACAGCCATCTCCCACACTGATAACTTATCACATATAGTTTGATTGATGCTTGCAAGTTCTTGTGAAGTGATGTGTTCGACATTGTTAATGGCATTCTTACGTGCTACTCTGTATTGCCATATTTCAGCGGTCAGAATGAAAAGTGCAGCAAAGAGAATGATGAGCAGATTCTTGTTTGCTAACATCCATACTTTTACCTTGTTACTTACATTTTCCATGGAAAAATCTTTACATGGTTGCAAAAATACATATTTTAATTATAAAATATAAAATCTAAGATGTAATTTCTTTAACTTTGCAGTCAAAATCATTTTACTTACTATGCAATATTCCATAATTGCACCTGACAACATAAACGGTGAGATTGTCCTTCCGGCTTCCAAGAGTATAAGTAATCGTGCTCTTTCTATCAATATGCTGGCAGGCAATGACAAACTGCCTGAAAATTTGAGTGATTGCGATGACACTCATGTGATGCTCCGTTGGCTCAATAATCGCCCTGCAACAGTAGATATAGGAGCTGCTGGTACAGCCATGAGATTTTCGACCGCTCTTCTTGCTGTCACTTTGGGGACTCATGTTATTACCGGTAGCGAGCGGATGAAAAACCGGCCTATAGGAATATTGGTTGATGCCCTGCGGCAACTTGGTGCCAGAATCGAGTATGTCGGAAATGAAGGTTTCCCGCCTCTCCATATTGTTGGTAATCCGGCTCTTGAAGGCGGCACAGTCAGCCTTCCCGGCAATGTCAGTTCTCAGTATATATCTGCGATGCTGATGATAGGTCCGACATTGAAACGGGGCCTGGTACTTAATTTGACAGGAGAGGTAATCAGTCGCCCATACATAGATATGACTATAGCTATCATGCGTTCATATGGTGCTTGTGTTCAGATGACGGATGATAATGTAATAACCGTTCAACCCGGACTGTATGCAAAACGCGACTATACAGTCGAGAACGACTGGAGTGCTGCCAGCTATTGGTATGAGATTGTTGCCTTTGCTTCTAATGCAGATGCACGGATTACTCTTCCGGGTCTTTATACAGAAAGTTTGCAAGGAGATAGTAAGGGAGCAGACGTTTTCAAGATGTTGGGTGTCGAAACCATATACACTTCTACGGGCGTAACCCTTTGCAAGAAACCTGTTTCTGTCGAACGACTCGAATATGATTTTATAGAAATTCCAGATTTGGCACAGACATTTGTGGTTACTTGTTGTATGCTTGGCATTCCCTTTCATTTCACGGGGTTGCAGAGCCTGAAGATAAAGGAAACCGATAGGATCAATGCTCTGAAGGTGGAAATGAGGAAGTTGGGAATCATTATAGAAGACAGGCATGACTCTGAACTGTTGTGGAATGGAGAGCGATGTCAGATTATGGAAAATGTAGCTATTGATACGTACGAAGATCATCGTATGGCTATGGCTTTTGCTCCGGCAGCTATGAAATTGGGAAAGTTGAACATAAATGATCCACATGTGGTTAGCAAGTCTTACCCGCACTATTGGGAAGACCTTAAAAAAGTAGGCTTTAGATTATGACAAATATAGATACAGAATGCTGCGGACAACATGAAGTCTGCGAAAAACAGCTAATACTTGATGCTCTGCGAGAGGAGATTGAGTACTATGAAGACGAAGAACTGGACAGATTCCGTGGTGTGCACAGCGATGAGTATATGCCTGATGAAATCGCGGAATTTCGTGAAGTGCTTTATACAATGCGCCCGGATGAAGTATCCGGTTGGCTACATTCACTTCAGCTGAGACGTGTTGAATTGCCTGATGAATTGAAGGATGAAGCTATTTTGCTGATGCAAAATGAATGATGTCTTCTCGGCATCGACAATAAAAGAATGCCGATATAAAATAATCCCCGTGTTTTTACGTTTAAAATATTGATGCGTAGGTTATTAAATACCTTTGTCCTTTTAACTGTGACACTGTTGCTGGTGTCGTGTTCCAATACAAAGAATACGGCGCTGACTCGTCGTATTCAGGCATTTAAGGCACGCTATAACACATACTACAACGGAACCCTTGCTTTTAAAGACGGACGTCAGGCTCAGGAAGAGGGCAATAAGGATAACTTCACAGAACTGTTGCCACTCTATATGACGGGTAATAAGGAAACCGTGAAATTGGGCAGTTCCAACTATGCTACTGCTATAGAAAAGTGTCAGAAGACGATTAAACGTCATAGCATCACCGCAAAACCGAAATGGAATAAGAACCGGCCAAAGACAGCCAAGGAAAAACGCTGGCTTGCTCAGAAAGAGTATAATCCGTTTCTGCATCGTGCCTGGATGCTGATGGGCGAATCTCAGTTTCGCAGGGGAGAATACATGGAGGCTGCTTCTACGTTTGCATATCTGCAACTGTTGTATGCCAATAAGCCTAACGTAGTGGCAAGAGCTCGATTGCTTGAGGCTAAATGTTATGCCGAGATGGAGTGGTTCTATGATGCAGAAGATCTTATTTCAAGAGCAATGCGCGATTCATTCCCTACAAACCTGAACTACCTTCGCGCACAAGTATATGCCGATCTTGATATTCGACAGAAACGTTATGAGGATGCTGTGTCAAATCTGCAGATTGCTGTAAAAAAAGAGAACCGTAAACTGCAAAAGTCACGTATGTATTTCCTGCTTGGTCAGCTATGTCATAAAATCGGGCGGGATGAAGAGGCATACAAGTATTTTACAAAAGTCATCAGACGTAATCCGCCGTACGAGTTGGAGTTTAATGCTCGTATTGCCCGTACAGAGACCGTCTCGAAGGGTAACAGCAAACAGGTGATTCGTAAGTTGAAGTCGATGGCTCGTAATCCTAAGAACAAGGATTACCTTGACCAGGTTTATTATGCTATGGGTAATATCTATTTGGCTGATGGCGATACAGCCCATGCGATCGGAGCATATAACGATGGTGTTGAGAAGGCTACTCGTAATGGATTTGAGAAGGGTGTGTTACTGGTGCATCTTGGACAGCTATATTGGGACACGGAGAAATTTGTAAAAGCCCACAAATGCTACACTGAGGCTCTTGGACTTTATGACAAAGATCATGATGACTATAAAGCCATAGATGAACGGAGTAAGATACTGGAGGAACTATTCCCGTATGCTTCCGCCGTAGAATTACAAGACAGTTTGCAGGCTCTGGCACGTATGGACTCATTATCTCGTATGAAGGTAATAAATAAGATGATTGAGGAACTGAAAAAGAAAGAACGGGAGGAAGAGAGAAAAGCTGTGGATGCAGAGGAGGCAGCAAAGAATCCACGCAGGAATACAACTTCACAAAATGCTAACGCTAATGCCAATCGCATGGGACGTACTGAAACGGCATTCTATTTCTATACAGCTTCTACGGTAGATGCCGGAAGAAAGGCTTTCGAGCAGAAATGGGGGAAACGAAAGAATGTGGATAATTGGCGTCGTAAAAACACTACAGTACTCGAGGATTTTAATGAAGGACAGGCTGCAGCAGACAGTCTGTTGACTGATAGCTTGGGACAATCTGTTCCTGAGCAGGCACAAGAACAGCCGGAGGAGAAAGACGAGAAGGAACTCACCCGTGAGCAAAAAGATTCTATCAAGGCTGAAGAATATGCACAAGACCCGCATCGCCCTGAATACTATCTGAAAGATATTCCGTTCACCGAAGAACAGATGGAAGCATCGAATCAAGCCTTGGTAGATGGACTGTTCGGTTCGGCAGTGATATATAAGGATAGGATGGAGAACCTGCCATTGGCAGAGCGGACATTCCAGCGTATTATAGACGAATTCCCTGATTTCGCACAAAACAATGACGTATATTATAATCTCTTCCAATTATATTCACGTCAGAAACGCACTACGTTGGCAGATGCCTATAAAAGCAAACTTATAGAAGGCTTCCCGGAGGATGAGCATGCCATTCTCATATCAGATCCGAACTTTGAGTTCAAGGCACGATACGGCAAGCAGATCGAGGATTCGTTGTATGTAGAAACATATGAGGCATTTGCCAAATCGGATTACAACACAGTATTCCGTAATAGTGCATACACTGAACAAGAATATCCCAATGGTGCCAACCGTGCCAGATTCATGTTCTTTGATGCAATGAGCCACCTGGAGATAGGTGATCATGCAAACTTCATGTCGAGTATGAAATCCATTGTGGAGAAATTTCCACAGAGCACTGTCAGTGAGTTGGCTGGCCTGTATGTGAAGGGACTTAAGGAAGGACGTCTGCTTCAGGCTGGTAAATATAATAGCGGCTCAATATGGGAGCGCAGGATGGGTCTGGGACTTGAAGGTGATTCCTTGACAGCTGACAGCACGTTCACTGATGAGAGAAATTGTGACTTCGTATTCTGTATAGCATATGAGCGTGATTCCATCGATGAAAATCAGTTGTTGTTTGAAATGGCACGCTATAACTTCATGAATTTCTCCGTTCGTAATTTCGATCTCAGTTTCGAAAGGGGACAGGGTATAGACATGCTGCAGACTCGCACGTTCTTGAATTACGATGAGGCATATATCTATATGCATCGTTTGTTCAATGATGCTGAGATGGTATATAAGCTCGAAGGACTGAAGTGTTTTATCATCGCTGAAGATAATCTGAAACGCTTGATGCGCGGACTCAGTTTCGCGGATTATTTCGACTTTTACGACGCTACATTCGATCGTATCGGGAATCTGAAGATTCAGCCTGATGAACCGTCATCTCTTGACGAACCGACCGAATTGCCTGAGCCGCAGGAGGAGGAAGAAGAGGAAGTGGAAGAAGAAGAAAATTATATATTTTAACTAAATTCTATATCAGAATGAATGGTTTGCTACTTTGGGTCGATGATGAGATAGAACTTCTCACCCCCTATATCATATTTCTTGAGAAGAAAGATTATGAGGTACATACTGCCAATAATGGAAGGGATGCTCTCGATATGTGCAAAGAGCATACCTATGATCTCATATTTCTCGATGAGAATATGCCCGGACTGAGCGGTCTGGAGACTCTTTCCCACATCAAGGAGCTACACCCGACTATTCCGATAGTAATGATTACGAAGAGTGAGGAGGAAAATATCATGGATCAGGCTATCGGCTCAAAAATTGCCGATTACCTCATAAAACCGGTTAATCCGTCGCAGATTCTGCTTACTCTGAAGAAGCACTTGCATAAGAAGGAGATAGAGACCGAGGTGGTCAATACCATATATCAGCAGAACTTTATGAAGATAGGAATGCAGATAAATGATTCCTATACTATCGAAGACTGGAAGGAAGTGTATAAACGCCTTGTACATTGGGAGTTGGAGTTGGCTGACACTGAATCGGAAATGAGTGAAATGCTTCAGCAGCAGAAAGAAGAGGCCAATAAGGAGTTTGCCCGTTTCATACGCAAGAATTATCTTGATTGGGTTAACGACAAAGACAATCGTCCCATGATGTCTCCTGATATTTTTAAGAAGGTCATTTTCCCTCTGCTCAGTGAAGGCGAGAAAGTATTCCTTGTCGTATTCGACAATTTCCGTTACGACCAGTGGAGGGAAATCAGTAAAGAATTGTCAGACGATTTCACGTTTGATGACCAGCTATATCTCAGTATTCTTCCCACTGCGACCCAATATGCACGTAATGCGATATTCTCTGGACTGATGCCTCAACAGATAGCTGAGATGTATCCTGACTTGTGGGTTGACGAAGATGAAGAGGAGGGGAAGAACCTGAATGAGGCTCCGCTCATTCAGACTCAGTTCGACCGCTATCGCAAGCATTACTCATTCTCGTATTATAAGTTGATGGGCTCAAACGATAGCGAAAAACTGGTTGAACGCTTTCGTACTCTTATGAGTAATGATTTGAATGTGCTGGTCATCAATTTCATTGACATGCTGAGTCATGCTCGTACAGAATCGCGTATGGTTCGTGAGTTGGCAAGCGATGAAAAGGCTTACCGTAGTATCACAGCCTCTTGGTTCCGCAATTCGCCCGTCAGCGATCTTTTCAAGGAATTGGCAAAGACGGATGCAAAGATTGTCATCACAACCGATCATGGAAGTATTCGTGTGAATAATCCGATCAAGGTCATAGGTGATAAGAATACTAATACGAATCTGCGATATAAGTTGGGGAAGAATCTCAGTTATAATCCCAAGCAAGTATTTGAACTGAAGCGTCCGTCGGCAGCCTTCCTGCCCTCGCCCAATATCAGTACGGCATATATCTTCGCCCAGAATGATGATTTCTTTGCCTATCCCAACAACTACAATTATTATGTGGGATATTATAAAAATACATTCCAGCATGGTGGAATCTCGATGGAGGAAATGCTTATTCCGCTCATCTCTATGCAAAGTAAAAGAAAAAAGTAATAAGAACAGAATTTGATATTAATCCGCTATGGAAATCAGAATTGACAATTTAAATGAAATAAGTAAGGCTGCTGAAGAATTTGTCAGGCAGATAGACGACCGCAGGATATTCGCTTTCTATGGAAAGATGGGAGCGGGTAAGACTACTTTTATAAGTGCCGTTTGTGAGGCTTTAGGTGTGCGTGATGTTATTAATTCTCCTACCTTTGCCATAGTCAATGAGTATCTCAGTGGAGCAGGCGACCTCATCTATCATTTCGATTTTTATCGTATCAAGAATATTGGCGAGGCATTAGATATCGGTTATTATGATTATATCGACAGCGGTTGCTTGTGTTTTATGGAGTGGCCGGAACTCATAGAAAGCATCCTCCCCGACGACGCCGTAAAGGTGTACATCGAGGAGGAAGCGGATGGTAGCAGGGTGGTGAGGTTTTAGTTTTCCTCGTCAGTCTGCTGTTCGTTGTATTCCAGTTCGGCATCTACGATAAGCATGAGGGCATCGTGATCATAAGGTCCCATGCCTTCTTTTTTTGCTTTCTTCTCTATATAGCGAACGATTTCTTCTACGTCAATATCGATAAAACCGTCCTCGTCTGTTTTCGAACTGATTGAATCGAGATATTCCAGGACTACATCTATGCAATAATAGACATCGTCTTCGCTTATTTTCTCGCAGTTCTCCTGACCTATATAGTTGTAGATGAAGGCCACTTCTTTGGCATCTTCTTCTGCGCCCAACAGGATTTCGTTGTCTATTGAACTCATAGCAGTGCCTGGATTTTCTCTTCGTAAACAGGTCTTGCAGCTGCGCCGACTACTTTGTCAACGATCTGCCCGTCCTTTATGAAGAGAACTGTAGGAATGTTGCGAATGCCGAACTTTGCAGCCAGTTCTTCGTTTTCGTCAACGTCAACCTTGCCGACATTTACTTTGCCTGCATATTGTTCTGCGAGTGCTTCGATAGTAGGACCTACCATCTTGCAGGGACCGCACCATGTTGCCCAGAAGTCAACGACCATTGGCTTGCCTTCTGCAACGATTGCTTCGTAATTAGAATCTGTAATTTCCATAATCGTAATTGTTTTAAATGGGTTATTGATATTTGATTGTTTTATGTATTGACACTTATTTCTATTTCTTTGTGAGCCTCGAAGAAGTGGATAAGTGGTTTCTGTACGGCTATCTTGGTCTTTCGGGAGAACAGCCGTGTCGATATTCCGTAGGCATTTGAATGTACATTGAAATATAGTTCTGATTCCCCGGGGCATTCCTGTACAATTTCTGCCAGGTCTTGTACCAAAGTGGAAGTCATCGATTCCAGCGGAACTGTCAGCGTGATTTTTTCCACCAGACTATCTTTGACCTCAGATAGCAGTTCCACTGTCTTTATCTGCATCATGAATTCGTTTGGTTTCCATTGGCTGGGCACCATGGATGCTCTGATGAACAGTGATGCTCCTTCTATGAAGCAGTTGTGGAAGTCGAGCCAGTCTTTACCGAACATCGCCAGTTCTCCGCTACCTGTAAAGTCTTCCATTTTCACAATCCCGTACAGATTTCCACGTTTCGTTTCGCCGACGCGTATGTTGGTCACGATTCCACCGAAGGTAAGTTCTTTCTTTGCTGCCAACTGTGCCTTGTCTTCAAGTTGCGGCAGTTTAGTGTTGCACACATTGTTCAGTACAAAGGCATAGTCATCCAACGGGTGTGCGGAGAGATAGATACCTACGAGTTCGCGTTCTTTGTTCAGACGTTCCAGAGTTCCCCAATACGAGATTTCACTTGGAAACGGTGGACGAACCACAGTCTCCGCAAAGTCCATAGCTCCAAATAGTGACTGGGTGGCTTGCTGCTTGGCAATCTGATACTTTTGTCCGTATCTCATCAGTACGTCGAGGTATGTTTCTGTTCCCTTGCCTGTATAAGCGAAATAGCCTTCGCGGGGCAGTTCCTTGAAGCCGTCCATTGCACCTGACAGGATGAGACCTTCCAGACACTTACGGTTACAGGCTGCCATGTTGATTCGTTCGAAAAAGTCGAACATATTCCTGAATTCACCGTTTTTTTCGCGTTCTTTGATGATGGCTATAACACCGCTCTCGCCGACACCCTTTATGCCTCCCATGCCGAATCGTATGTCGCCTTCTTTGTTTACGGAGAACTTTAGTCTTGATTCGTTCACGTTCGGTCCCAGTGTGTTGATGCCAACGGCCTTGCATTCGTCCATCAGCTTGCGGATGTCACTTATGTTATCCAGACTTCGGCTCATGACTGCTGCCATGTACTGCGCCGGGAATCTGGCCTTTAGGAATGCCGTTTGGAAGGCAACCCACGAATAGCATGTGGCGTGACTTTTATTGAAGGCGTAGCTTGCAAATTTTTCCCAGTCAGCCCATATCTTTTCAAGTACCTCCGGCTTGTGCCCGTTTTCCTTTCCCTGCTCTATAAACTTCGGTTTCATCGCATCTACGATGTCCTTTTTCTTCTTTCCCATTGCTTTTCGCAGAGCGTCGCTCTCGCCTCGGGTGAAGTTTGCCAGCTGTCGTGAAAGCAACATCACCTGTTCCTGATAGACAGTGATTCCGTACGTGTCCTTCAGGTATTTCTCCATGCAGGGGATATCGTAAACAATAGGCTTGCGTCCTTGTTTTCTGTCGATGAAATCGGGGATGTAGTCCATAGGCCCTGGTCTGTACAGCGCATTCATGGCGATGAGATCTTCAAACGCATGCGGTTGTAGTTCCTTCAGGTAGCGCTGCATGCCGGTCGATTCGAACTGGAACGTACCGATGGTTCGCCCGTCGCAGTATAACTGGTACGTGGCAGGGTCGTTAATGTCTATGTCGTCCACGTTGACCTCCACACCAAGGCTGTCCTTTATGTTTTCTACTGCCTCTTTGAGGATGCTCAGTGTTTTCAGGCCCAGGAAGTCCATCTTGATGAGTCCTGTTTCCTCGATTACGTGGCCGTCGTATTGAGTACACCGCACTTTTTCGCCTGTCTCCTTATCGTCGGCAGTGCTGACCGGCACCCAGTCGTCGATGGCATCGCGACAGATGATTGTTCCACAGGCATGAACTCCAGTGTTTCTTACGTTGTTTTCAAGCATCACCGCATAGCGCATTGTGTCGCGCAGCAGTGGGTCGGTCGATGTGGCAGCGTCTTTCAGTTCCGGGATACACTCGATGGCATTGGGCAGATTTAGTTTTTTGCCGTTGGGCAGTTTGTCGGGTATTGCCTTGCAAAGCGCGTTGCTCACGTTGAGCGGCACCTTTTGTATTCTGGCTACATCCTTGATGGCCAGTTTGGTCGCCATCGTTCCGTAGGTGATGATGTGTGCTACTTTTTCTGCTCCGTATTTTTCTGTCACCCATTGTAGTACTTTGCCTCGTCCGTCATCGTCGAAGTCTGTATCGATATCGGGCAGTGAGATACGGTCGGGGTTCAGGAAACGTTCAAACAGAAGGTCGTATTTTATCGGATCTATCTTTGTGATGCCCAGACAGTATGCAACGGCGCTGCCGGCTGCTGATCCACGTCCCGGACCAACCCATACTCCCAGCTCTTCACGAGCTGCCCGTATGAAGTCAGATACGATAAGGAAGTAGCCGGGGAATCCCATAGTCTTCATCACGTGCAATTCGAAGTCGATCTGTTCCTTTACGTCTGGCGGAATAGGGTCGCCATACAATGGTTTCGCTCCGTCGTATGTGAGTTTTTTCAGATAGTCGGCCTCGAACTTTATTCTGTACAGCTTTTCGTAGCCTCCCAGTTTCTTTATCTTCTTCTCTGCCTCCTCCTGGCTTAGCACCACGTTTCCCTTTTCGTCTTGGGTGAACTCGTCAAACAGGTCCTTCTCCGTCAGTCGCTGGCGGTATTCCTCTTCTGTTCCAAATTCCTCCGGAATCTCGAAGAACGGCATGATAGGAGCATGGTCTATGTCATACTGCTCAACCTTGTTCAGTATTTCTATGGTATTCGACAGTGCTTCCGGAATGTCGCTGAACACTGCGTTCATCTCTTCGCGTGTCTTGAACCATTCCTGCTTTGAATAAAGCATACGGTTCGGGTCATCGAGGTCTTTTCCCGTTGACAGGCAGAGTAGTCTGTCATGTGCTTCTGCGTTTTCTTCATCTACGAAATGTGAGTCGTTCGAGCAGATGAGTTTTACATCGTATTTGCGTGCCAGTTCTATCAGGTGCGGTTCCACCTTTTTCTGTTCCTCGTACACCTCCCTGTTTGCCCTCTGGTTCGGGTTTTTCACCTCGTGGCGCATCAGTTCAATGTAGAAGTCCTCGCCAAACAGGTTCTTGAACCACTTCACGCTCTCCTCGGCCTTCTCTATCTGACCGCGACGTATGTAGTAGGGCAGTTCTCCAGCCAGACAGGCGGACGATACTATCAGCCCTTCGTGGTGTTTCTCCAGTTCTTTGTGGTCGGTTCGCGGACGGTGGTAATATCCGTCCACCCACGCCTTGCTTACCAGCTTCACCAGATTGTGGTAACCTACCTCGTTCTTTGCCAGCAGAATCAAGTGCCATCCGCTGGGGTCAATGCCGTTGTTCTCCTTCTGTTCCAAAGTGCGGCGTGCACAATAGACTTCACATCCGAAGATGGGCACGAATTTCTCTTCTCTGCCCTTATTCACTTTCTTTGCATAGTTGAAAAACTCCTTGATGCCAAACATATTGCCGTGGTCGGTAAGTGCCATGCCTTTCATTCCGTTGGCAATAGCCTTGTCAACCATCTTGCTTATAGATGCCTGTCCGTCGAGGATGCTATACTGACTGTGAACGTGTAAATGTACGTAATCTTCCATTGCGGTGCGAAGATACAAAATAATTGACAAAAACTTGCGCTCTAACTGGGAAAAAAGTTTTTTCTAACTGGAGCGCAAAAAAATCAGGCCAATGTAGTCGGAAAATTCCGCTGGCGACAGTCCTTCATGTGCGCGCACGGACTATATGTAAACTTTTCTTCGCCTTTTTACGTCTGATTAGCAGAAAATTCGTAACTTCGCGGCGCAAAAATGTAAATATTATGGAACAAGCTCTTTATGTATATAACACGTTGACGAGACGGAAGGAAGTTTTCAAGCCTCTGAATGAGGGGCATGTGGGTATGTATGTGTGTGGCCCGACGGTCTATGGCGATGCTCATTTGGGTCATGCCCGCCCGGCTATCACGTTCGACGTGGTTTTCCGTTTTCTGATGCATCTGGGTTATAAGGTGAGATATGTACGCAACATCACCGATGTGGGTCATCTTGAGCACGATGCCGATGAGGGTGAGGACAAGATAGCCAAGAAGGCTCGGCTGGAACAGCTCGAACCGATGGAGGTGGCTCAGTACTATACAAACAGATATCACGATGCAATGGATGCACTTGGCTGTCTGCGCCCAAGCATCGAACCTCATGCCACCGGTCATATCATGGAACAGATAGACCTTGTAGAAGAGATTCTGAAAAACGGATATGCTTACGAAAGCAACGGTTCTATCTATTTCGATGTAGAGAGTTACAACAAGGATCATAAATATGGCATACTTTCCGGCCGTTCCCTTGAGAACGTGAAGGATGCAAGTCGCGAACTGGCTGGCGTCGGCGAGAAGAAGAACCAGGCTGACTTCGCTCTCTGGAAGGCTGCCCAGCCGGAACACATCATGCGATGGAGGAGTCCCTGGAGTATAGGCTTTCCGGGCTGGCACTGTGAATGTACTGCTATGGGAAGAAAATATCTTGGTAGCCATTTCGATATCCACGGAGGCGGAATGGACCTCATTTTCCCTCATCATGAGTGCGAGATAGCACAGGCTGTTGCATCCCAGGGCGACCAGATGGTAAAGTATTGGATCCACAACAACATGATTACCATCAACGGACAGAAGATGGGTAAGTCGCTTGGCAACTTCATCACCCTGCCTGAATTCTTCAGCGGAAAGCACGAGAAACTGGAACAGGCATACAGTCCTATGACAATCCGATTCTTCATCCTTCAGGCCCACTACCGTTCTACTGTCGATTTCTCCAACGAGGCATTGCAGGCAGCGGAGAAGGGGTTGGAGCGACTGATGGATGCCTGGAAGACCCTGGGCGGTTTGCAACCTGTCGAAGGTGAAGGTAGCGTTACTTCTGCGGCTGTAGAAGACATCCGCCAGAAGTGCTACGATGCTATGTGCGATGATTTCAATACCCCGATAGTCATCTCTAATCTGTTCGAGGCAAGCAAACTCATCAATAGCATTGCTGACAAGAAAGAGACAATAGGTAAGGAAGCCCTTCAGGCTCTCACCTCCCTTATGCATACCTTCATCTTCGACCTGCTCGGTCTGAAGGAAGGCACAGGCGAGGGCGGCAACGAAGCCCGCGAGGAAGCTTATGGAAAGGTGGTCGATATGTTGCTCGAGCAGCGCATGAAGGCTAAGCAGAATAAAGACTGGGCGACAAGCGACCTGATTCGTGACCGTCTTGCCGACCTTGGTTTCGAGGTGAAAGATACCAAGGATGGTTACAGCTGGAAACTCAATAGGTAAATTCGAGCCCATCCCGATGGAAATGAATAAAATCAAGAAAACGGTGTTCTGCCTGTCACTCTTCTTTGTGACGGTCTGTTTTGTAGTCAGTCTGTGGCTTATCACGGTTCTTGGCGACACTATGTCTTATGCTATGGCAGCACTCTTCGGTGTTGCTATAGTCTGGTTCGGAATAAACGTAAAAAATATATTTAACGAAAAGCAATGAAAGTACTAAAGTTTGGCGGAACATCCGTAGGTTCCGTAGAAAGCATTCTAAGCTTGAAGAAAATTGTTGAAGCAGAGGCTCAAAAGCAGCCTGTAGTAGTGGTAGTCAGTGCGTTGTCTGGCATAACCGATAAACTGATTGCCACCGCCCAGATGGCTAAAGAGGGCAATAAGCAGTATCGCATGGAGCACGATGCGATGGTTGAGCGTCATCATCAGCTCATCGACAGCGTCGTAAGCAATATCGAGCGCCATGCCGATGTCATACGTGCCGTCGATTCTCTATTTGAGCAACTTAACAGTATATATCATGGTGTTTATCTGATTCACGACCTGAGTGAGAAGACTCTCGATGCAATTGTAAGCTATGGAGAGCGTCTCAGTTCTAACATCGTTGCCAATATGTTCGACCAGGGTGTCAGGATGAACTCTCGCGACTTCATTCGTACGGAGCGCAAGAGTGGCAAGAACGTACTCGACTCAGAACTCACCAACCAGCTCATCCGCGAACAGTTCAAGCCACTGCCACACATATCTGTAGTACCTGGTTTCATCTCCCGTGATAAGGATACAGGCGAAACTACAAACCTCGGACGCGGCGGCAGCGACTATACGGCTGCCATCATCGCAGCAGCCCTTGATGCTGAGGTTCTGGAAATATGGACCGACGTAGATGGATTCATGACTGCCGACCCGCGCATCATCCAGTCTGCCTACACCATCAACGAACTCAGTTATGTTGAGGCTATGGAACTCTGCAACTTCGGTGCGAAAGTAATCTATCCGCCTACAATCTATCCTGTATGTGTGAAAAACATCCCTATCAAGGTGAAGAATACCTTCAACCCTGAGCACCCCGGAACTCTCATCAAGGCAAAGATCGAAGATGACGAAAAACCGATCAAGGGCATCAGCAGCATCATGGGTACTACACTCATCACTGTCACTGGCCTTT
Source organism: Prevotellaceae bacterium UBA2744 (assembly GCA_002353575.1). Classification (GTDB taxonomy): domain Bacteria; phylum Bacteroidota; class Bacteroidia; order Bacteroidales; family Bacteroidaceae; genus Minthosoma. The sequence continues at coordinate 19,190 of DEJQ01000016.1, read as the reverse complement.
CGATGGTAGGTGTGATAGGTGTCAACCGCCGCATATTCTCAGCTCTTGCCGATAATGGAATCTCCGTGTTTATGGTTAGTCAGGCATCATCCGAGAACTCTACGTCCATCGGTGTGCGCGACGAAGATGCAAAGGCGGCCGTCAAGGTGCTGAATGCAGAGTTTGCAAAGGAAATCGAAACTGGAGCAATGTTCCCGATGAGCGAAGAAAGCGGTCTGGCTACCATCGCCATCGTGGGTGAGAACATGAAGCATACTCCTGGTATTGCAGGAAAACTCTTCGGCACACTCGGACGCAGCGGAATATCCGTCATCGCCTGTGCACAGGGAGCATCCGAGACCAATATATCATTCGTCGTCGAGGGACGGTCTCTCCGCAAGGCACTCAACGTACTCCACGACTCATTCTTTCTTTCCGAATACAAGGAACTGAACATCTTCCTTTGTGGAATCGGCACTGTCGGAGGTATGCTTCTCGAGCAGATACGCACTCAGCAGCAAGTCCTCATGCAGAAGAAACGTCTGAAGCTTAACGTCGTTGGTATCTCCGATGTTGATAATTTCGTGCAAGACCGCGATGGAATCGACTTGAACGAATATGAAAAACGTCTCCGTGCCGGTGAACCTGCCAACACAGAGAAGATGCTCAATGGCATCATCAAGATGAACATATTCAATGCCGTATTTGTCGATTGTACTGCCAGCAAGCAGATTGCATCACTCTATCAGACACTGCTCGAACACAATATTTCTATCGTTGCAGCTAATAAGATTGCCGCTTCGAGCGACTACGAAAACTACGCTCGCCTCAAACAGACAGCTCGCGACAAGGGCGTTTGGTATCGCTACGAGACCAACGTAGGTGCAGGTCTGCCTATCATCGGTACTATCAACGACCTTTGCAACTCGGGTGACAAGATTCTCAAGATTGAAGCTATCCTTTCCGGTACGCTCAACTTCATCTTCAACGAAATCGCAGCCGACGTGCCATTCTCAGAGACCGTACGCCGTGCTAAGGAACAACGATATTCAGAACCTGATCCGCGTATCGACCTGAGTGGAACAGACGTAATACGTAAACTCGTCATCCTGACTCGTGAGGCAGGCTACAAGGTGGAACAGGCCGATGTGGAGAAACACCTGTTCGTGCCGGATGAATACTTCGAGGGCAGTCTCGACGACTTCTGGAAACGTCTGCCGGAACTTGATGCCGACTTTGAAAAACGTCGCCAGCGTCTCGAGGCAGAAGGCAAGCGTTGGCGTTTCGTTGCGACGATGGAGAATGGCAAGACCAGTGTGGCACTGAAGGAAGTTCCGTCCGACCATCCGTTCTACCCGCTCGAAGGTTCCAACAATATCGTCCTTCTCACAACAGAACGCTACAAGGAATACCCGATGCTCATTCAGGGATATGGTGCCGGTGCCGCAGTTACTGCTGCCGGTGTATTTGCCAATATCATGTCTATTGCTAACATTTAATCATAGATAGTGAAACATATCATTATATTAGGCGATGGAATGGCTGATTGGCACATCGAATCGCTTGGCAACAAAACCATACTCCAGTATGCCGATACTCCTTATATGGATATGTTGGCGCGTATGGGGCGCACTGGTATGCTCAAGACTGTGCAGGACGGATTCCATCCCGGCAGCGAGGTAGCCAACAGTGCCATTCTGGGGTATGATCAGAATGAAGTATATGAAGGACGCGGACCGTTGGAGGCTGCAAGCATCGGAGTCGATCTTGCACCCGACGACATGGCCATTCGCTGCAATATCATCTGTATAGAGGGTGACCATATCAAGAATCACTCCTGTGGCCGTCTTGAGACAGAAGAAGCTGATGTTCTGATAAAATATCTTCAGCAGCATCTTGCCGCAGACAAGGACATTATTGCCAAGTATGGTGATGTGGTTCATTTCTATACAGGTATTCAATATCGTCATCTTCTGGTTATCAATGGCGGTAGTAAATATATAAAATGTACTCCGCCCCATGATGTTCCGATGAAACCCTGGCGTCCTCTGCTCGTACAGCCGGACTTGGAGGCGGAAAAGAAGAGTGGTGTAACCACCAGACTTTCCGCGCAGCAGACAGCTGATCTGATTAACGAACTGATTGTTAAGTCGCAACAGCTTTTGGCTGCTCATCCGTTTAATCAGCAACGCATTGCCGAGGGTAAAGACCCTGCTAACAGTATCTGGCCCTGGGCGGGTGGCTATCGTCCTCATATGGTGCCACTTACCCAGACCTTCCCGCAAATCCGTCGCGGGGCAGTCATCACGGCTGTTGACCTGATTCGCGGTATCGGTTCGCTTGCCGGTCTTCGTGTCATCAACGTGCCTGGGGCTACCGGACTTTACGACACCAACTACGAGGGTAAGGCTCAGGCTGCCATTGATGCTTTGAAAACAGATGATTTTGTATATCTCCACATCGAGGCATCCGACGAGGCAGGTCATGAAGGCGACCGCGACCTGAAGATAAAGACTGTGGAATATCTGGATCAACGTGCCATAAAGCCTATCTACGAGGCTGTGAAGGACTGGGGGCGCGCGGGTACCGCTACCGAATCATACGAACCGGTGTGCATAGCCGTCCTGCCCGATCATCCTACTCCTGTAGCACATCGCACACACACCAACGAACCTATTCCGTTCCTCATCTATGCTCCCGGCATCGAGGCTGATGGAGTGCAGACCTTTGATGAAGACAGCTGTAGGCAGGGTGCTTACGGCACATTGGAAAAAGACGGATTTATCCGTGCTCTTATGGACATTAAATAACATACAAAAATGAAATATTACAGTACAAACGGACAAGCTCCTATTGCTACGTTGGAGAAGGCTGTAGTCAAGGGGTTGGCTGAAGACAAGGGACTTTATATGCCCGAGCGCATCAAACCGCTGCCACAATCCTTCTTTGACAACATCGACAAGATGTCGTTCCAGGAGATAGCCTATACGGTAGCCGATGCTTTCTTTGGTGAGGATGTGGATGCAGCTTCGCTCAAGCAGATTGTTTACGACACACTCTCTTTCGACTGCCCTTGTGTTAAGGTGACCGACACCATTTACTCGCTCGAACTCTTTCATGGTCCCACACTAGCATTCAAAGATGTAGGCGCACGCTTCATGGCTCGTCTGCTCCAATACTTCCTGAAGAAGGAGGGGGAAGGTGCTCAGGTCAACGTACTCGTGGCTACCAGTGGCGATACGGGTTCTGCCGTTGCCAACGGATTCCTTGGTGTCGATGGCATTCATGTATATGTTCTCTATCCAAAGGGAAAGGTCAGTCCTATCCAGGAGTGTCAGTTCACTACGCTTGGTCAGAACATCACTGCAGTTGAGGTCGATGGTGTCTTCGACGATTGTCAGGCTCTCGTGAAGAATGCTTTTATGGATGAAGAACTCAACCGTCATATGAAGTTGACAAGTGCCAATTCCATCAACGTTGCCCGTTTCCTGCCTCAGGCATTCTACTATTTCTATGCCTATGCACAGATGAAACGACTGGGGAAGGCTGATGAAATGGTTGTCTGTGTACCGTCAGGCAACTTCGGAAACATCTGTTCGGCTCTTTTCGGTAAACGCATGGGACTGCCTGTGAAGAGGTTTATCGCCGCCAATAATGCTAACGACATATTCTTTAAATACCTGCAGACAGGAAAGTACGAACCCAAGCCATCCGTACAGACTATCGCTAATGCAATGGACGTGGGCGACCCTTCAAACTTCGCTCGTGTTTACGACCTCTATGGCAAGAGCCACGAAGCTATCTGTGCTGATATCAGCGGTGCTACATATACCGACGCTCAGATTGCCGACACTATCCGTGAAGTGAAGCAGCAGACCGGATATGTATGCGACCCTCATGGTGCATGTGGTTTCCGTGCTCTGAAAGAAGGACTCCGTCAGGGTGAGACGGGAGTATTCCTCGAGACAGCTCATCCGGCAAAGTTCAAGGATACTGTCGATCGTATTCTCTCTGCCGACATTGCTATCCCTGCCAAACTTCAGGCATTCATGAAAGGTGAGAAGCAGAGCATTCCTATGACCAAGGACTTCGCTGCATTCAAGTCCTTCCTTATGCAGCAACCGTAATCTTGTAAAAACAACGTCTTCATGGCAAATAAACAACAGAAACGCGACCGGATTCATAAGTTCACACTGAAGGCAGCCCTTGTGCTTGTCTCCACATTCGTTATTGTGTTTTTCTTGCCTCGTAGTGGTAAGTTCTCCTATGACTATTCAGTTGACAAGCCCTGGCGCTACGGACAACTGATTGCCACGTTCAAGTTCCCTATCTACAAGGATGATGCAGTGGTGAAGCACGAGCGCGACAGCGTACTTCGTGGTTTTCAGCCATACTACAACCTTGACGAAGAGGAAGAAAAGAAGATGTTGAAGAATCTCTACACTACGAAACTCGATGAGTGGAAGTTTCAGCATGCCAACATCTACGTCAAGCACATTGCCGAGATGCTGGTAGAGATATATGGTAAGGGGGTTATCAACGCAGATGAATTCGACAAACTTACCGCCAGCGGAATCAAATCCATTCGGGTTGTCAAGAACAACGAGGCTGTGGTAGTGCCACTTTCTGAAGTATATACTACGCGTTCTGCCTACGAGCATATTATGAAGAGCGATTCTGGCGGCTATTCCAAGGTGGTGTTGCAGCGCCTTAACCTCTTCGAGTTGCTTGCTGCCAATCTGAAGTACGATAAGGTTAAGTCGGAAAACACCAAGAACGACCTTCTCTCCAGTGTCTCTCTTGCCAGCGGAATTGTGCAGAGCGGACAGAAAATCATCGACCGGGGTGAGATTGTAACTCGCGAAACCTACAACATCCTGCGCTCTTACGAGCGTGAGGCAGACAAACACGTCGCTTCCGAGGAGAATATCTCATACTCACTCATTGCCCAGTCGGTATTCGTGTTCTGTCTCCTTCTCATCCTTGTCAGTTTCCTGAATCTTTTCCGCCGCGATTACTTCGACAAGGTGCGTTCCGTATTCCTGCTGTTTGCCCTTCTCGACCTGTTCTGTGTGGCTGCCAGTTTGATGGTGTCTCATAAGATTATGCACATCTTCGTGTTGCCCTGCACTATGCTGCCTATTATCATACGCATATTTATGGACAGCCGCACGGCGTTCATGTTCCACTGCGCTATGGTTATCATCATATCGCTCACGCTCAGTGCTTCATACGAATTTCTGTTTCTGCAACTCATCACTGGTATGATTGCCATTCAGACTCTTCGCGAACTCTCGCAGCGTTCACAGATTATCCGCACGGCATTTATCATACTCCTTTCCTATATTGTGTTCTATGCATCTTATGAAGTGATTATCGAAGGGGATATAACGAAGGTTGACACACATACTTTCGTCTATTTCTTCATCAATTGCATTCTTCTGCTCTTCACCTATCCGTTGCTTTATCTTCTCGAGAAGTTGTTCGGGTTTATATCTGATGTAACCCTCGTGGAACTTTCCAATAATAACAACCCTCTCCTGCAGCGTATGTCTGAGATTGCTCCCGGCACATTCCAGCACTCCATGCAGGTTGCAAATCTTGCCAGCGAGGTGGCCCGCAAGATAGGTGCGAGAGCGCAGTTGGTACGTACTGGCGCACTCTATCATGACATAGGTAAGATGGAACGTCCTGTGTTCTTTACAGAGAACCAGAGTGGCATATCTCCCCATAAGCACCTCACTCCTCAGAAATCTGCTGAGGTCATCATTGCTCACGTGGCCAACGGACTCGCTCTTGCCAACAAGAACAACCTGCCCGACAGCATAAAGCGTTTTATTGCAACCCATCATGGTTTGGGTATGGCAAAGTATTTCTATATTACTTATAAAAATGAGCATCCCGACGAGGAGGTTGATAAATCACTCTTTACATATCCAGGACCTAACCCGGCTACTAAGGAAGAAGCCATACTCATGATGGCTGACTCCGTTGAGGCTGCCTCACGTTCTCTTCCTGAATATACGGAAGATAGTATTTCTAATCTGGTTGATAAGATTATCGACGGGCAGGTGTCCGACGGATTCTTCCGCGAGTGCGATATCACCTTCCGCGACATTGAAACGGCAAAGGAAATTCTGAAGGAAAAACTGAAAACGATCTACCACACCCGTATCAGTTATCCCGAGCTGAATGACTTTGCAACTGTATAGTATTTCTCCTGCCCCGAGTATTCTCAAGGGCAGGATATAAAAAGAAAAATCGCTGACTATTTAGTAGTTAGCGATTTTTTCTATGTGGTACCACCAGGATTCGAACCGGGGACACACGGATTTTCAGTCCGATGCTCTACCAACTGAGCTATGGCACCATCGTTGTTTGCGGGTGCAAAGGTACGAATAACTGGGAATATCACAAAATAATTTAGATGTTTTTTTGCGAATATGTTACTTTTCATTTTGTTTTTCACTCTGCTGTCGATAAGTTGGGTACTGAATATTTGTGTGTTATGTATATATTCTGTACTTTTGCTACAATTTGACAGAGTGGAAAAGAAACATATGTAAAAACTATGAAAATATACCCATGTCTAATTTTGTTTTTCATGGTTGCACGAGTGGCCTGTGCTCAAGTTATGCTGCCGGAGCACAGACTGTTGCGGGCTAAGTTGTCTGCACCCGTCAGTCCGCAGACCATCTCCCAATCCGCTGAGCGCAGAAATGGGTTTCGTGCGTCACCACCCAGAATGTTATTGGCTGAAACATATGAAAGACTGCCCGATTTCGTGCCTCCTCTCTTGCCCGATCAGTGGGATCAGGATGGTCCTCTTCGAGGTATGACCCCGCTTATCAATGGAGAACATGCCGCCGTGGGCTGTGTAGCTCTTGCTATGGCACAGGTGATGCACAAATGGCAGCATCCGGCATGGGGAACAGGTTCTCTTACTTATAACGACAGTTTGGGCTGCGGTAAGGTACTGACAGCCGACTTCTTTAAGCATCAGTATGATTGGCAAAACATGCTCGACAAATATGTCGAAGGCGAATATACACAGCAGCAGGCCGACGCTGTGGCCCTTCTCGGACTGGACTGCGGCATCAGCGTACAGATGAAGTACGGCACTTCCAGTGGTGCATACCCGGTAAGACAGGCTATCGCCCTGCCGACTTATTTTGGTTACGACGAGGGTGCTCAGCTGTATTTTCGTGACTTCTATACTAAAGAAGAAATCACGCTTATGCTTAAGCGGGAATTGGCAGCAGGTCGCCCTGTGCTTGCCTCCGGCTATAATTACATAGGTGGTCATGCCTTTGTCATCGACGGTTATAATCAGGATGACTGGTTTCATATCAACGTAGGCAATCCCGATGCACCTTTCGATGGTGATGGATGGACACCGCTTGACTGCATGGCTATGAATATGCCGCAGTGGTACGACGTGGACAGTCCTGAATCCGGTCTCAACCTCCTGCAGGTTTTTGTCACTGGTGTGCTGCCTGCCACGCATCCCGAAGCCACACACAGGGAAACACACGTCATCGCTATGCAGCGCATTGAGGCTATCACCACAGAGGCGGCCAGAACTGACAGCTTGAAGGTATGCATCCATGACCTTGCCAACATGGGTCGAAGTCTGCTTTCCGACAGTATCTCCATCATGCTCATGCACGACGAAACACCGGTTTGCCCGCTATACACTTACAATCGGACGCTCTTGCTCGAAGAAGTAGATGATACAACATATACTGACACCGTCAGCATCGCCATTCCTAAGAATCTCGTTGCTGGAGCTTATACATTGCGTCCTATGTACAAGGATGGCAATACATGGCAGTCCGTGCGCACCTGTACTGGCACCCCCAACTACTTGTTCGTTGATATTGCCGACCGTACCGTATGCTTAAGCAGTGATACTGCCCGCACCGCCTACCTCACACTTGAGGACTTCGACATACCCGATCTTATTGTCAATGGCACAGCTCCCGAGATTTCACTCACGCTGCGTGCCCATAATGCAGAGATTTCCGGACGTATTTATCTTTACATGGAGCCTTTAGACGAGAAAGGTCAGGAGTTTTACCTGATTAGTCAGGGAGTGGCAATGCAGGCGGGAGAAATCAGCTTGCGTCATTTCCATAAGACCCGTATATACGCACCAAAAACAGGCAGGTATCGTCTGCATTTCCTCTACGACAGCAACCTGTTCGGTGAAGATAAAATCGAACTTACTTCTGAAACCATAGATATATCAGTGCTTCACGAGCCTGTATTCCAGTTAGCTAACCGATGAATTGTCAGTAAAACATAATAATAGTGCTAATCCATAGTAAAATAGCTCGAAAAATAAGTGTTTCTTTTGTGTGTTATATATATTTTGTGTATTTTTGCAGCATTTAGGAATTGTTAAATCCTATTGCATGGCAATAAGTTATGAATCTCAATACATCTTGCAAATATAAAAAATGACAAAATTATGAAAATGGACAAACTAATGACATTATCTGCGGTTGTGGCTGCAGTGTTTGTCGGGGTTACATCATGTAGTCTCGACTTACCCCAGGAAGTTCCATCATCGTTCACTACGATGACAGTAGAAAAATCCGACATTACTATTCCTTTGAAGTTCAGTGCGAAGATGAAGGGTAAGACCGATGTTACCATTACTCCTCAGGTGAGTGGTCAGTTGATGCAAATAAGTGTCGCTGAAGGAGAAAAGGTGCACCAAGGCCAGACTCTTTTTGTCATTGACTCTCGTAACGCACAGTTGGAACTGGAGGCTGCTCAGGCAAACCTGCAGGCAGCACTGGCTCAGGAGAACTCAGCCCGTCTGGAGTATGAGTCAAACAAGAACCTATATGAAAAAAAGATTGTAAGTAGCTATATGCTCAACAGTAGTGAGAACTCATGGAAACAGGCTCAGGCTGCTGTGGCACAGGCTCGTGCAACTATGAACCGCGCTAAGGTGAATCTCGGCTTCTGCACCGTGACGGCACCTGTAGCGGGCATCATCGGTGAAATTCCTGTGCGCACAGGCGACCAGGTGTCTCCTATGACACAGCTGACTCTCTTGAGTGGCAACACCAACATGACTGCAGAGTTTTCTGTTACCGAGTCTGTCATAGAGGCTATGGTGAAGGAAGGTAAGGGTACTGTCGATGTCGATCAGTTTATCTCCAAGTTGCCTCCTGTGACTTTCGTGATGAAGAATGGCACTGAGTATCCTCACAAAGGTAGGGTAGTCAGCCTCACTGGTGTCGTTAATGCTACTACTGGTTCGCTGACCAGTAAGGTGTCATTCCCTAACCCGGAAGGCCATCTGTATTCAGGCATTCAGGGTTCTGTCGTCATTCCTATTGCGGAAAAGGATGTTATTGTTATTCCACAAAATGCTGTGGTGCGCCTGCAGGATAAATCAATTGTGTATAAGGTGAAAGCTGACAGCACTGCTACTGCAGTGGATGTGAAGACGCAGGACACGGGCAATGGTAAGGAATTCATCGTCAACAGCGGTCTTAATGTGGGCGATAAAATTGTGACCATCGGTGCCAATAACGTGACAGAGGGTATGAGAGTGTTGTATCCCCAAGACAAGAAAAAGTAAAGGTTAAGGCGTAAAGGTCCTTCGCGAAAACTCAGATGCAAGCGGAGTCTTGACCTGAACAAAGCCGAATATTGACCAAAGTTGAAAAACTGGAAGAAATATGAAGAATAATATATTTATCAATAAATATGTGATGGCGTGTGCCATCTCTATCGTGATAGCACTTGTGGGATACATCGCGATGACTACTCTGCCCGTGGAGCAGTATCCTGATATTGCCCCACCTACGGTGAATGTCACAACCAGCTATACAGGTGCTGATGAGAACACGGTGATGAAGTCGGTCATCCAGCCGTTGGAGGAGGCTATCAACGGTGTGAACGACATGACATACATGACTTCAAAAGCCTCGTCGAATGGTGAGGTGGAAATCAATATCTACTTTAAGCAGGGTACTGACCCCGATATGGCGACAGTGAACGTGCAGAACCGCGTAACCCGCGCCCAGTCTCTGCTGCCTGCCGACGTGAACAAGGTGGGTGTGAAGGTGGAGAAACGTCAGAACAACATCCTGCAGATTTTTGCAGTGAAGAGTGCCGACGGCAAGTACGACGAGGATTTCGTGTCGAACTATGTAGATATCAACATCAAGCCGCGACTGATGCGTATCACCGGTGTCGGTAATGTACTTAGTCTTGGTAATACCTATGCTCTGCGTATATGGCTGAAGCCCGATGTGATGGCTCAGTATAATCTTACACCCAACGATGTCTTCAATGCAATTGGAGGGCAGAGTTTCGTGGCAGGTGTAGGTACCTTGGGTGAACTGTCGGAAAACTCTTATCAATACTCCATGCAGTACAAGGGTACGCTGAAAAGTGTCGAGGAATTTAATGACATAGTGCTACGCACCAGCGGAGGTGGCTTGCTACACCTGAGCGATGTAGCCGACATTGAGATTGGTGCCATGAGCTACAACTTCACCTCTAATATTCAAGATAAGCCAGGTGCCCTCTTCATGGTATTCGCAGCCCCGGGTGCCAACGCTACCCAGGTGAATGCTTCAATCAGCAAGACATTTAAGGAAGTGAAGGAAACGATGCCTGCCGGATTGGAGTTCGTTACCATGATGACAAGCGATGACTTCCTCTTTGCCGCTATACATAATGTGGTGGAGACACTTGTCATCGCCATCATCCTCGTGGTGCTTGTGGTGTTCTTCTTTTTGCAGAACTTCAAGGCAACCCTCATTCCTTCTATATCTATCGTTGTTTCACTGCTGGGCACCTTCGCTATCGTTTCTGTTTCGGGCTTCTCGCTCAACATCCTGACGCTTTTCGCACTCGTGCTTGCCATCGGTACTGTCGTCGATGATGCCATAGTGGTGGTAGAGGCAGTTATGGCGAAGATGGAGAATGGTATCAGTGATGCCCGCGAAGCTACCCGTCAGGCCATGAACGAGGTGTCTGTAGCTGTGGTATCATGTACCTTGGTGTTCATGGCAGTGTTCATCCCTGTGATGTTCATGCCTGGTACATCTGGTACGTTCTTCACTCAGTTTGGTGTCACCATCGCCTCTTCCGTAGGCCTCTCCTGTGTGTCAGCCCTTACGCTCTGTCCTGCCCTCTGTGCTATCATGATGCGCATAACAGAAGGCGAAAAGGAGGGTCGCGGCATCACGTACTACACTAAGATGGCTTATACTGTAAGCTATAATGCTGTATATAATAAATATAGCACCGCCGTGCATAAGTTCATCAAACGCCCGATATGGGCATGGAGTCTATTGGCTGTAGCTGCTGTGCTGCTGGTATTCTTCATGAGAAGTCTGCCATCAGGTCTTGTGCCACAGGAAGACCAGGGCGTGTTCATGGCTGAGGTTCGTGTGCCAGAAGGTACCACACTGAAGCAGACACGTGAGATACTGAAGCAGGTTGAGGCGAAGGTGAAGAAGATTCCTGAACTGGAGAGTTTTGCCGTATGCTGTGGCTATGGTATGATTTCTGGCGCGGGCTCCAACTATGCTACGCTTATTGTTCGTCTGAAGAACTGGGATGAGCGTCCGGGCATGAACCATCTGATAGACCTTGTCTTAGGTCGTTTCTATTACGATTGTGCTGACATCAAGGACGTGCAGGTATTGCCGTTCCAGATGCCGCAGATTCCAGGTTATGGTACTAACAACAGTGTCAGCCTTGTCGTTGAAGACCCTACCGACGGCAACCTCTCTGAGTTTGCCAAGCAGACGGAGCATTTCCTTGCCAAGCTTTCCGAGCGTCCGGAGATTGGCTCTGCTATGTCATCATACTCTGAGCGATTCCCTAAGTATAGGGTAGATGTCGATGCTGCACAATGCGACCGCTCCGGGGTGTCACCGGCTGACGTGCTCAACACCTTGGGCGCTTACTGCGGTGGTTCATATATTGGTAACTTCAACCAGTTCGGTAAGGTCTATCGCATTATGGCAGCTGCCTCGCCCGAATATCGCCTTGACCCGCAGGCGCTGCAGAATATCTTCATGCAGGTGAAGGGTGGAAAGATGACTCCTATCTCTCAGTTCGTCACTCTGAAGGAGATTGTCGGTCCGTCAAATATTGAGCACTTCAACCTGTTCCAGAGCATTACCTGCTTCGTAACAGCTGGTAGCGGATATACCGAGGGCGATGCCCACAAGGCTATTGCCGAGGTATTCAAGGAGGAGATGCCTTCCACTGCTACATACGAGTATAGCGGAATGTCGCGTGAGTTGGAAGAGACAGCGGGCTCCAATGCCACCGCCTTCATCTATCTCATCTGTGCCGTTCTCATTTACCTCATCCTTGCCTCACTCTATAACTCTTGGTTCACTCCTATGGCGGTGCTCCTCTCCGTTCCGTTCGGACTCATGGGTGCCTTCGTATTCGCATACTTCGGCAACCTGCTCAACCTGCCGGGTATGGACAACAACATATACCTGCAGACGGGTGTCATCATGCTTATCGGTCTGTTGGCAAAGACAGCCATCCTGATTACCGAGTATGCATCCGACCGACGCAAACAAGGTCTCAGCATTGCCGATGCGGCTTTCGAAGCCTGCAAGGAACGTCTGCGCCCAATCCTCATGACCGTCATCACGATGATTGCCGGTATGATTCCGCTTGTCATCGAGGGCGGTGCCGGAGCTAATGGTAACCGTGCTCTTGCCCTTGGTGTAATTGGCGGTATGACCATCGGAACAATTGCCCTCCTTTTCGTCGTTCCTGCTTTCTTCATCGTCTTTCAGAATCTCCACGAACGATTCCAGGGCAAAGAAGTAGAAGTAGCTGAACAGTAGTTTACGGTTAACGGTTTACGGTTAACGGTTCATGGTTGAAATAGCCCTTAACCCTTAACCACGAACCAAAAGTAATCCATAACAATTACTAAAACAATGAAACTTAAAAACATATTTACTGCTGCAGCCGTGAGCATTATGCTCACCGGTTGCGGACTTTATAAGAAATACGAACAGAATACTCCCGTGCCCGACAACCTCTTCGGCACCAGTCAGAAAATTCAGGAGTCATCAGGCGACCGGTCTATCGCTCAGATGTCGTGGCGCGAATTCTTTACCGACTCGCTTCTTCAGCAACTCATCGAAGAGGCTCTGGTAAACAACACAGACCTCAACTCTGCCCGTATAGCAATCGAGAAGAGTCAGGCGTCACACAACGCAGCCCGCCTGGCATACCTGCCTTCGCTTACTCTCGCTCCGCAGGGCACACTGTCCCACTTCGACACCAATCCCTGGAACAAGGGCTACAACCTGCCGCTCCAGCTCTCTATGGATGTAGAGACCTTCGGTAGCATCACCAGCAAGAAGCGTGCAGCCAAAGCCATCGTCCTTCGTGCTCAGATGCAGGAAGAGGTAGTCCGTTCCAACCTCATCAGCAGCGTAGCCCAGCAGTACTTCATGCTGCAGGTACTCGATCGCCAACTCGAAATCCTCCTCCAGACCGACAGCCTCTGGGTTGGCTCGCTCGAAACCCAGCGTACCCTCTTTGAGAATGGTAAGTCCTACAGCACTGCCGTTAACCAGATGGAGGCATCCTACCTCGATGTGAAGGCCCAGATAGCTGATGTGCGTCGCAACATAGTATCAACCGAGAACAACCTCTGTCGTCTGCTTGCCATCACCCCCCAGCATATCAACCGCTCGAAGTGGGGCAGCGTCTATCTGCATCATCCCGATGCCAATGGCGATGCAGGTGAACGTATGTTCGACACCAAATACTTGAAGTTGGGCATACCAGCCTCTTTGCTCGAGAACCGTCCCGACATTCGTGCTGCTAACCATGCCCTGGAAGAAGCATACTACAACACACAGACTGCTCGCGCAGCCTTCTTCCCCGGACTCACCCTCAGCGGTGCAATCGGATGGACCAACTCGCCAGGTGGCGTAATTACCAATCCCGGCAAACTCCTCATCAATGCCCTGGGTACCCTCACACAGCCTATCTTCGCCCGTGGCAAGCTCATTGCCAACAAGAAGATTGCAAAGCTCAATGAAGAAGACCTGCAGAACAAATACGTGCAGACCGTCATCAATGCCGGCAACCAGGTCAACGAAGCAATGGCAGACTGTCTTACCGCCCGTGAGAAACATCAGTACTACCACCGTCAGGTGCAGGTACTCCACGAAGCCTACACCGGCACCCACCTGCTCATGGACAATGGTAAGGCAAACTACCTCGAAGTGCTCAAGGCACAGGAAAGCCTTCTTAGCTCTCAGCTCAGCGAAGCTATGAATATGTACAAGGGCTCTCGTGCCGTCATAGCCCTCTATATAGCCCTTGGTGGCGGAACTAAATAAATTATAATGCAAAAACGGTATCTCTTAGGACTCGACATAGGCAGTTCCTCTGTCAAGGCTGCCTTAGTCGATGTCGGTACAGGAATCTGTGCCGCCTCTGCCTTCTTCCCTGAGTCAGAGGCACCTATTCTCTCTGTGCGAAGCGGTTGGGCAGAACAGGATCCTGATATGTGGTGGCAGAACATGAAACTGGCTATAGCCTCTGTAATGAGGCGGAGCAATGCTGCAGCCCACGACATCGCAGCCATCGGAATATCATATCAGATGCACGGACTGGTATGTGTCGATCGCGACCTGCGCCCCCTGCGTCCTTCCATCATCTGGTGCGACTCGCGTGCAGTACCTTACGGTGAACGTGCATTCGACTCGTTAGGTCATGATCGGTGTCTCAGCCATCTGCTCAACTCACCAGGTAATTTCACTGCAGCAAAACTCGCATGGGTCAAAGAGAACGAACCGGATGTCTATGCAAATATATATAAGATAATGTTGCCGGGCGATTATATCGCTATGCGACTGAGCGGCACCGTCAACACTACCATAAGCGGACTGAGCGAAGGTATTCTGTGGGACTTCGTCGAGAAGCGTCCTGCTCAGTTCCTGCTCGACTACTTCGGCTTCAGCCCCTCCCTTCTGCCTGACATAGTGCCTACATTCAGTGTCCAATCTGAAGTGTCGCGTCAGGCTGCAGCCGAATTGGGACTTCTTCCTGGCACGCCAATATCCTATCGTGCCGGTGACCAGCCCAACAATGCCCTCTCCCTTGGTGTACTCCGTCCCGGTGAGATAGCAGCTACGGCCGGTACCAGTGGAGTAGTGTATGGAGTGCTGGGCGATGTGAGCTACGACCCCAAGTCGCGTGTCAACACCTTCGCACACGTCAACTATACTGCTGAAGACCCCCGTCTGGGAGTCCTGCTCTGCATCAACGGAACCGGTATCCTCAACGCATGGGTGCGCCGCAATATAGCCCCGTCGGGTATGACTTATGCGGAAATGAACGATTCCATCGGGACAATCCCTGTAGGCTGCGACGGACTCAGCATCATACCCTTTGGTAACGGAGCCGAACGCGTGTTGGAAAATCGCGAAATAGGTTGTAGCATCCACGGACTTGACTTTAATCGCCATACGCGGGTCCACATCATGCGTGCTGCACAGGAAGGAATCGTATTCTCCTTCTGCTACGGCATGGAAATCATGCAGCAGATGGGAATGCATATCGACACTATCCATGCGGGTCAGGCGAATATGTTCCTTTCGCCTACATTCCGTACGGCACTCGCCAACACCAGTGGGGCAACTATCCAACTCCACGAAACCGACGGAGCCATCGGTGCTGCCAAGGGCGCAGGTATGGGAGCCGGAATCTACAAGAGCAGCGACGAGGCATTCTCTACTCTCAGACAGCTCTCCGTCATCGTTCCCGACCCGTCTCAGCACGATGCCTACGCGTCTGCCTATCATCGCTGGAAACAACTCCTAATTCATAAATCATAATTGATTGAGCTATGAAAAACTACTTTCCCTTTACCGGTAAAATTCCCTTTGAGGGACCCGGTAGCCACAATGTTATGGCATTCCATTATTACGAACCAGAACGCCTGGTAATGGGCAGGAAAATGAAGGACTGGTTCAAGTTCGCAATGTGTTGGTGGCACACACTCGGCAAGGCCAGTTCCGATCAGTTCGGTGGTCAGACCCGTTTTTACGAATGGGACAATGCCGATGACGTACTCCAGCGTGCCAAAGACAAGATGGATGCAGGATTCGAATTCATGGACAAACTCGGAATCGAATACTTCTGCTTCCACGACATTGACCTTATCGAGGATACCGATGACATCGCCGAGTATGAGGCTCGTATGCAGGCAATCACCGACTACGCACTCGAGAAGATGAAACAATACCCCGACATCCACAACCTGTGGGGTACAGCCAACGTCTTCGGCAACAAACGTTATGCAAACGGAGCCAGCACCAATCCCGACTTCGACGTCGTAGCCCGTGCCATCGTTCAAATCAAGAACGCCATCGACGCAACCATCAAACTGGGTGGTCAGAACTACGTCTTCTGGGGTGGACGTGAAGGCTATATGTCGCTCCTCAATACCGACCAGAAGCGCGAAAAGGAACACCTTGCCATGATGCTCCGCATGGCTCGCGACTATGCCCGCAGCAAGGGATTCAAAGGCACACTCCTTATCGAACCGAAACCGATGGAACCGACAAAACATCAGTACGACGTAGATACGGAAACCGTTATCGGATTCCTGCGCCATCACGGACTCGACAAAGACTTCAAACTCAACATCGAGGTGAACCATGCCACACTGGCACACCACACCTTCGAACACGAACTCGCCTGTGCCGTCGATGCAGGAATGCTCGGTTCTATCGATGCGAACCGGGGCGATGCACAAAACGGATGGGATACCGACCAGTTCCCGATCAACAACTTCGAACTAACTCAGGCCATGCTCGAAATCATCCGCAACGATGGCTTCGGAAACGGCGGTACCAACTTCGACGCAAAGATCAGCCGTTGTTCTATCGACCTCGAAGACCTCTTCATTGCCCACATCAGTGGTATGGATGCTCTCGCTCGCGCCCTGCTCAATGCTGCAGACATACTTGAGCACAGCGAACTCCCTGCTATGAAGAAGTCGCGTTACTCATCCTTCGACTCCGGCATCGGCAAAGACTTTGAAGACGGCAAACTCACCTTCCAGCAAGTCTATGAGTACGGAAAGAAGGTAGGCGAACCAAAGCAGACCTCCGGCAAACAAGAGAAATACGAAACCATCGTAGCACTCTATACTAAATAGTTAAGTGGTGAGAGGATAGAGTGGCTTAAATTTTCACCTTACGGCCAAAATTCTCACTCCCGGCATAGCTCATGCGGTGCATGG
The DNA here is from genome assembly GCA_002353575.1 of Prevotellaceae bacterium UBA2744. Taxonomy (GTDB): domain Bacteria; phylum Bacteroidota; class Bacteroidia; order Bacteroidales; family Bacteroidaceae; genus Minthosoma. The sequence goes on along the minus strand of DEJQ01000016.1, from coordinate 1,927 downwards.
CTTTGCTCTCACGTACTCGAATTTTCACTTTTCACTTTTCACTTCTGACCCACTTCTACCTCGGAACTGAGTCGGAACTGAGTCNNCACTACTACCTCGGAGGAGAGTCGGAGGCGAGTGAGTCATCTCCGACAAAAAAGTCCGTAGAACCCTCTCAGTTGTATGGTAGTATCAAGACAACGTGCAGACTAAAGTTGCAAAAGAACAGCGGATTCGTCCGATTTATCTTTATTCGTGTCATTTGTCTTTATTCGAGATTCGTGTCCGCTCCCAAAAATGAAAGCCTATGCGCATTGCACAGGCTTTCGTGGGTAGTGGGGGTTATTTAAGGAAGTCATTGGAATGGCCTGACCATGCAATGATATTTCCTGATGAGGTGTTAAGATTTCTGTCCCCGTCATAAATTACGTTTAGATTTTCGGGAGGGCAGCCCGAGAGAGAAGCCCATTTGGCAAGTCCTTTGAAGTAATCTGTAGAAAAAGTTGCTCCTGATTTTATCTCGTATGCACGTACTGTATTGCCTTCATACTCCAGCAGGTCAACTTCGTTGCCTTGACTGTCGCGCCAAAAGCGAATGTCGGTTTGTTTCCCGAAGTTCCATTGTTTTTTTATGATGTCATTGATTACCATGTTTTCAAATAATCCTCCGCGAAGGAAGTGGGTAGCGATTTGATTTGCTGAATGTATATCTAATAGTGCACAAGCCAGGCCGGTGTCGTAGAAATAGAGTTTGGGCGTTTTGACTAAGCGCTTGGAGAAATTGTTCCAGTCGGGTCTAAGTAAGTAGCATATATAGCTTGCTTCGAGAATCGAAACCCATGAAGATGCCGTTGCCACTGAGACACCGCACTCGTTGGCGAGAGACGAGAGATTAAGCAGTTGTCCGATACGGCCTGCACAGAGTTTTATGAACCGAACAAAACGACTCAGATCACCTATGTTCTTCAATTGACGTACATCTCGTTCTACGTAAGTCTGGATATAATAGGGATAGTAGTCTGTAGGATCTATTTCCTTATCGTATATGCGAGGGTATCCACCTTTGAATATTTCTTCATTTGAGTTAGAAGGCAATATACCGCCAGCTTTCATTTCCTGATGTGAGAAAGGCAGTAGTCGCAAAATTGCAGTTCGCCCAGCCAGTGACTGGTCTATGTTCTCCAGTAACCGGAAGTTGTGGGAACCTGCCAACATATACATTCCTGTTTCTCCCTGATTATCTATGTGAGTCTGCAGATAGGAAAAAAGAGATGGAACCCGTTGTGCTTCATCAATAATTACTTTATGGCTATACGTCTTTATGAAACCATGAGGGTCTGATTCGGCGAAAGTTCTCAGGTCTAAGTCTTCTAAAGATATGTACCTATAATCTTTGAATGTATGTTTCAGCAGGGTTGATTTTCCAGATTGTCGCGGTCCGGTAAGAGTTATAATGGGGAATTGCTTCGAAAGCAGAAGCATCTTTTCTTTTAATGCCCTTGGTATCATATTTCCTTATTTTGTGCAAAGATAGAAAATGGATTTAAAAATTGCAAGAGAAGTTTGTAATTTTTTAATCGGATTAAAAGATTGCATGCGTGATTCGTCTCATTCGTGCGATTCGTGTTTGCTCCCAAAAATGAAAGCCTATGCGCATTGCACAGGCTTTCGTGATGTTAATGTGGGTTGTGGAATTACCAGAGACTTTCGTTCTTGTCGAAGTTGAGGTCGAACTCGTTTTCTGCATCGAAGTTGAGGTCGAAGTCGCTTACGTCTCTTGTCAGGATTTGATCAGGATTACCGTCGATTACATTCAACATAGACTGGCAAATCATCATTTCTGTATTTATCTTTACCACCTCAGTGAGTGGTGAACTGTATATTTTTTTCATTGTTTATTACCTCCTTAGATTTATTTATTAATATACTTTTTGCCGTTCTTGATTAC